>JACAEQ010000086.1 GCA_013388755.1 Chloroflexota bacterium | reverse complement strand
CGGCTGGGCCTCCGAGATGGAGGCTTCGAGCTGGGCGCAGTTCCTACTCAAGTTCATTATCTCTCATCCGGTTGTTACGTGCGCAATTCCCGCCACCACACGCGTTGATCACGTGCGCGAGAACATGATGGCGGGGACCGGCGCCTTGCCCGACGAGCCCGGGCATGCTGTGATGCCGGCAGCGCTTACCCGCCGCCACCGATGCCCATGATACCGCCTTCGGTCATTGCGCGCACGTCGAGGAGCTCATCAACCCGCTGCGCCGCCAGCAGCCCTTTCTCCACCACCACCTCTTTAATCGTCCTGCCGCTGGCCAGCGCCTCTTTGGCAACGGCGGCGCCGTTCAGATAGCCGATCTCCGGGTTGAGCGCGGTCACCAGGATCGGGTTCTTCGCCAGCCAGCCGGTGGCCTTCTCAGGGTTGGCGGTAATGCCCACCACGCACTTCTCGGTAAACGCCTTGATCGCGCCAATCAATACGTGCATCATTTCAAACAGATTGTGCGCGATGATCGGCATCATCACATTGAGTTCGAGCTGGCCGGCCTGCGCCGCAAGCGAGACGGTCAGGTCGCACCCCTGCACATGGAAGCAGGTCATGTTCAACATCTCGGCCAGAACCGGGTTGATCTTCCCGGGCATGATACTGGAACCAGGCTGCACTGCCGGCAGGCGGATCTCGTCCAGGCCAGTCGTCGGGCCGGATGCCAGGAGGCGCAGGTCGTTGGCGATGCGCGTCAGCGTGATACACAGGGTGCGCAATGCCGCCGAGAAGTCCGCCGGGTCGGCCATGCTCTGCATCGACTCAAACAGGTTGCCGGAAGAGCGGAGCTCCTGCCCGGTCAGTTCCGCGAGCCGCCGTACCATGCGCCCATGGTACTCCGGGTGGGCATTCAGCCCGCTACCGGTCGCCGTGCCGCCGATACCCAGGCGGCGCAACCGGCTGGCGGCCGTGGCGATGCGCTCACGATCGTACCGCACTGCCAGTGCGTAGGCGCCAAACTCCTGCCCCAGGCGTACCGGCACTGCGTCCTGCAGGTGCGTACGGCCCGACTTGACGATCGGATCGAACTCGGTGGCCCTGTCATCAAGCGCGTCGGCCAGGCCGTCGATGGCGCCCAGCAGTTCGTCGAGCCGCCAGAGGCATCCGAGCCGGATGGCGGTCGGAATGGTGTCGTTGGTGCTCTGCGCCATGTTTACGTGATCGTTCGGATTGACCGGCTTTTTGGGGTCGTCGAGCGTGAACCCCAGGATCTGATTGGCGCGGCTGGCAATCACCTCATTGACATTCATGTTGTGGCTGGTGCCGGCGCCGGCCTGAAACGGGTCAACGACGAACTGGTCTGCATGCTTGCCGTCGAGTACCTCATCGGCGGCCTGGATGATGGCGTCAGCGATCTGGTGGCCGCTGATGGTGCGCTCGCCGATCGTGACATCATTGAACAGACCAAGATCGCGGTTCACTTCGGCGGCGGCGCGTTTGATCATGGCCTGCGCCCAGACGAACGCCGGGTACGGGCGCATGCCGCTCACCGGGAAATTGAGCACGGCACGCTGGGTCTGTGCGCCATACAGCGCGGTCGCTGGCACCTGCATCTCGCCAAGCGAGTCCTTCTCGATACGAAAGCTCTGTGGCATGGGCTTGCTCCTCTCCTTCGGGGATCAACCGTCGCGCTATGGTAGCATGAAATCAGTCGCTGGCTGCAAGGTATCACTGGACGTGCGTCGTGTTTTGCACTATCATGCGCAGCGCCACTGAGTCACGACGAGATGTGCGCCGTTACCTCCTTGCGCGAGGCGGTGCGCCTTCCAATGCTGGAGCAGGCGCGACAACCGGGTGTGGTAAGTGTTCACATGTCTCCCGGGAGCGCGGGCATCTTGCCCGCATAGATGCACCGAGGGCAGGACGCTCGCGCTCCCAGGCGCGTGTGTTACCCCAGGTGTGAACACTTACTCGGGTGTGTTGTGTGATGCACAGGCATGTTGTTGCGTGTCGCGCGCTGCAAGGAGGATCAGGTGTGAGCCGGCGTCCTGACATTGTGCTTCTGGTACTGGATACCCAGCGGCGCGATCGGCTTTCGTGTTATGGGTATGCGCGCCCAACCTCGCCGCACCTCGACGCGCTGGCGGCGGAGTCGACCATGTTCCGGCGTGCATTTGCTACGGCACAGTGGACCATTCCATCGCATGCGTCGCTATTTACCGGGCTCTATCCCTCGGCGCACGCAACGCGCCAGTCGTCGGCGGCACTGCCGGTGAGTATCCCGACCCTGGCGGAGCGCCTGGCCGCCGGTGGCTATATGACGGCGGCGTTCTGCAACAATCCGCTGGTTGGCGTGGTGAATAACGGGCTGCGCCGCGGGTTTGAGAGTTTCCTTAACTACAGCGGCCTCTTGACGTCCCGTCCAAACCAGGCGGGAGCCCGTCCTGGCCCGATCGGGCGGTATCGCCAGTGGTTCAAGGGGCGCCTTGCCGAGGCACTCAATCAGGTGCAGAACTCCTTTGCGCGTTCAGAGGCGATGCTGGAGTTTGCCTTCACGCCGTTGATGGTGCCGCTGTGGCAAACAGCGCTCAGTTTTAAGGGGAATACACCGCGATCGCTCAACGATGCGGCGCGGCTCCTTATCGAACGTCGTGGCGTGGCACGTGACCAGCCCGTCTTCGCGTTCATCAATGTGATGGGGGTGCATACCCCGTACCATCCTGCGCGCCGGGCGCTCGAGCGGTTTGCGCCGGATGTGCTGCGCGATCGCGAGGCGGCGCGCTATCTGCGTCGTTTCAATGGCGATGTGTTCGGCTGGCTCGCGCCATTCTCCGCTGCTGGCGAGCGCTATCACCACGTCCTCAGCGATGTGTATGACGCCGAGGTGGCGACCCAGGATGCGCACGTCGGCGCGTTCATCGATCGCCTGCGCCGCAGTGGCGCGCTGGACCACACGTTCCTGCTGATCTGCGCCGATCACGGCGATCATCTTGGTGAAAAAGGTCTGGTCGGGCATACGGTCTCCGCATATAACGAACTGGTGCATGTGCCGTTGCTCGTGCGTGATCCACGCGGTGACTTCGCACGCGGCGCGACACTCGATCATACGGTCTCGTTGCGCCGGGTGTTTCATACCCTGCTGAGCGCCGCCGGCCTCGCGACCTCGGGAGAGCGCGATCTGTCGCTGGCGCAGTCGCCTGCTGCCGATCCCGACGGCGGCACGGTTTTTGTCGAGGCTGAGCCGTTGCAGAATGTGCTGGGCATTATGCTGCGCCGCCGGCCGGATCTGGCGCGCGCGCGCCGGTTCGATCAGCCGCGTCGCGCGGTGGTCAGCGGTGCGTACAAACTGATCCAGACCGGCGCCGATGACGTAGAACTCTATGATCTCGACAACGATCCGCATGAGTTGACGAACCTGGTGGCATTGTTGCCGGAGCGAGTTGAGGAACTGCAGGAGCGCATCAGCATGGTGACACACGCTGCGGACATGCCTCCCCCATCCTTGCGGCCCGCTGCCGATACCGATGACCCGATCGTTCAGCGCCGGCTCAAAGAGCTGGGGTACCTGGAATAGCGCTATGTATCCTCCTGTTGATCCGGTGATTGTTCAGCTCGGGCCGCTGACGCTGCGCTGGTATGGTGTGCTTATTATGACCGGCGTGATCCTGGCGGCGTGGATTGGCGCGCGTCACGTCGAGCGGCGCGGGATGGATCGCGAGTCGCTGTGGGATCTGCTCATCTGGGTGCTTGTGCCGGGCCTGATTGGCGCCCGTCTCTACTATGTGTTCATTCAGTCGCCACGCGGCCCGGATGGTCTGGGGCGCTTCCTCGACAACCCGCTCAGCATTCTGGCCGTCTGGGAAGGCGGATTGCATATCTTCGGCGCGTTCCTTGCTGGCGCGCTCGGCCTGTGGGCGTTTGCACGCGTGCGCAGGGTGCCCTTGCTGGTGTACGCTGACGCGATCGCGCTTGGCCTGCCGCCGGGTCAGGCGATCGGGCGCCTGGCGAACTTTATCAACCAGGAACTCTACGGCCCGCCAACAACATTGCCCTGGGGGCTACGTATTGACGCGGAGCACCGGATCGGGCCGTACCGCGATTTGCTGGTGTTTCCGGAGACGACGCGGTTTCACCCGTTGTTTCTCTATGAGTCGCTCTGGAACGCTGTCGGTTTCGCGCTGATCTATGCGATCTGGCGCCGTTACGGTGACCGGCTACGCGATGGCGATGTGCTGTTGATGTACCTCATCTGGTATCCAGCGGGTCGATTCTTTATCGAGTTTCTGCGTACTGACTCGTGGTTTTTCCCCGGCACACCATTCAACGTGGTCCATGTCCTGTCCCTGATTGCGGTTGCAGGTGCAGCCACGCTCCTGTATCTCCGGCGCCGGCACAACTCCGGGTTGAACGTTGAAGATGCGGAGGTTGAACGTTGAACCTGCGGCTCGTGATCATCGGCCTGGATTGCGCGGAGCCGTCGCTGGTGTTCGACCGTTGGCGCTCGGAGCTACCGACGCTGGCGCGTCTGATGGCGCACGGCGTCTACGGCCGTCTCGAGAGTTGTGTTCCCGCGATCACGGTGCCGGCATGGAGCTGCATGATGACCGGCCGCGATCCTGGCGAGCTTGGTGTCTACGGTTTTCGCAACCGCGCCGACCGTACCTACGGCCGCATGGTGGTCGCTGATAGTCGAGCTATCCGTTTCCCACGGTTGTGGAACTTGCTGGGCGATGCTGGCTGGCGCGTGGCCGTGATTGGCGTGCCGGGAACGTTCCCCCCAGCGCAGGTCAATGGCGCGCTCGTCTCCTGTTTTCTCGCGCCGGCGATTGATGCCGGGTATACCTACCCCGCGGCACTGGCGGATCGTGTGGCCGCCTGGACGGCCGCCGCCACGCCGGGACGGCCCTTTCTGCTCGATGTGCCGGAGTTTCGTTCCGCAGATAAGCAACGTATCGTGCGCGATATCTATGCCATGTGCGATCAGCATTTTGCGGTCGCGCATGGCATCCTCGACGAGGAACGGCCAGATTTGTTGATGCTGGTGGATATGGGCGTTGATCGCATCCAGCATGCCTTGTGGAAGCACATGGATCCACGCCATCCTGCGTATGTGCCCGGCTCGCCGCTGGCTGGCGCCATCCAGGAGTACTATCGTTATGTGGACGCGCGAATCGGCGAGTTGCTGGTGCGCTGTGGGCCGGATACAGCGGTGCTGGTGGTTTCGGATCATGGCGCGCGCCCATTGCTGGGCGGGGTGCGTCTCAATCAGTGGCTGGCGGAGCAGGGAGATCTGGTGCTTGCGACCATGCCCGGTGAACCGACCGCCCTGGACCAGATCGAAATAGACTGGCCGCGCACGCGCGCCTGGGGTGCCGGCGGGTATTATGGGCGCATCTTTCTGAACGTGCGCGGCCGTGAACCACAGGGGACCATCGCGCCGGCGCAGTATGAAACCGTACGCGCTGACCTGGCCGCGCGCCTGGAGGAGATGCCCGGCCCGGATGGCACGCCGCTTGGCAACCGGGTTTTCACGCCACAGCACCTCTATCGTGCCGTGCGCGGCATCGCGCCGGACCTGATCGTCTACTTTGGCGATCTTGGCTGGCGCTCGGTGGGCACGGTCGGTGGGGCGGGCATCTTCACCCAGGAAAATGACACCGGCCCCGACGACGCCAACCACGCGCAACACGGGCTCTGGATCTGGCACGATCCGGAGCGACCGGCTGGTGGCCGGCGGTATGATGGCGCCCGGATCTATGATCTCCTGCCGACATTGTTGCGACGGTTCGGTCTGCCCGTTCCTGATGGGTTGCGCGGCAAGGACCTGAGCCTGTAACGGAGCTGCACCATGCCACTGATCCGACCCTATGGCGGCTACCTGGTCAATCTGCTGGTGACGGGTGATGAGCGGCGTGCATTGCTCGAAGAAGCTGCCCACCTGCCGTCCATCCAGATCTCGTCGCGCGCGTTGTGTGACCTGGAATTGCTGGCAACCGGCGCCTTCTCGCCGCTCAACCGTTTCATGGGCCGCGCCGACTATCAGCGAGTGCTGCACGACATGCGCCTGGCCGACGGCACACTGTTTCCCTTGCCGATCACGCTGCCGGTAGATGGCAAAGCGCTTGTGCGCGCCGGGGACCGGATTGCCTTGCGGGATGCGCGTAACGAATTGCTTGCCGTCATGGATGTCGAGGAGACCTTCGGCTGGGACGCCGATGAAGAGGCGCATCTGGCGCTCGGCACGACCGATCCACGCCACCCACTCGTCTCCGAGATGATTTCGTGGGGTGACACCTGCGTTTCCGGTGCCGTGCGCGTCTTGCGGCTGCCGCGTTACCATGATTTCGTTGACCTGCGCCGCACCCCTGCCGAAGTGCGCTCGATTCTATATGAAATGGGCGCCGAGCGGGTGGTGGCGTTTCAGACGCGCAACCCGCTCCACCGCGTCCATGAAGAGTTGACGCGCCGCGCCGCCGCCGAGGTGCAGGGCGCCCTGCTGATCCACCCGGTCGTCGGGCTGACTCGTCCAGGCGACGTGGACCATTACAGCCGGGTACGCATCTACCGTACACTGGTCGAGCGGTATTACGACCCACAGCGCACACTCTTGAGCCTGCTGCCGCTGGCGATGCGGATGGCCGGACCGCGCGAGGCGTTGTGGCATGCCATCATTCGCCGCAACTACGGCGCAACCCACTTCATCGTCGGCCGCGACCATGCCGGGCCAGGGCTCAACAGCCGTGGGAAGCCGTTTTATGGGCCGTACGATGCGCAGGAACTGGTTGCGCGCCATGCGGCCGAAATCGGCGTTGCCATGGTGCCCTTCCGCGAATACGTCTATCTGCCAGATGCCGATGCCTATGTCGAAGAAACAGCCATTCCGCCCGGCGCCCGCACCCTGAGCATTTCGGGGACGCAGGTGCGCGATGAGTACCTGGCGCGCGGCACGATGCTGCCGGCGTGGTTCACCCGGCCTGAGACGGCGAGTATCCTGGCGCAGAGCTACCCGCCGCGCCATCGCCAGGGGTTTTGCGTCTGGTTCACCGGGCTGAGCGGCGCCGGCAAGTCAACGATCGCCGAGGTTCTGGTCACGCTATTGCTGGAACGCGGGCGCCAGAGTACGCTGCTTGATGGCGACGTGGTACGCACCCATCTCTCGAAAGGTCTGGGCTTCAGTCGTGAGGATCGCGACACGAATATTCTGCGGATCGGCTTTGTGGCAAGTGAGATTGCGCGCCATGGTGGCGCGGTTATCTGTGCCGCAATCAGCCCGTACCGCGCTGCGCGCAATGCGTGTCGCAAACTGGTGGGCGAGGATCGCTTTTTTGAAGTATTTGTTGATACGCCGCTCGAAGTATGCGAACAGCGTGATACGAAAGGGATGTATGCCCGCGCGCGCCGTGGCGAGATCACCGGTTTCACCGGCATTGATGACCCGTACGAGCCGCCGGAGATGCCAGATGTGCACCTGACGACGACAACCACGACGCCGGAGGAATGTGCGTGGCGGATCGTGTCGCTGCTGCAGGAGCGTGGTTTTCTGAACGACCGGTGATCAGCGCGGCGCCATCCGCAATGCGCCGTCAAGGCGGATGGTTTCGCCGTTCAGCATCGGGTTCTCGATCATATGCTGCGCCAGCGCGGCATACTCCGCCGGGCGGCCAGGACGCGGCGGAAACGGCACCTGCGCCGCCAGCGCCGCAATCGCCGCTTCCGGCAAACTGGCAAGCATCGGCGTGTCGAACATGCCGGGCGCGATACTGGCGATGCGGATGCCGTGCCGCGCCAGTTCACGCGCCAGGGGCAACATCATCCCCACAACACCGGCCTTTGAGGCACTGTAGGCTGCCTGACCGACCTGCCCGTCGAATGCTGCGATCGAGGCAGTACAGACGATGACGCCGCGTTCGCCCTCGTCATTCGCCATGTTGCGCGCCATCGCAGCCGCCGCGAGGCGAACCGCATTGTACGTGCCCGTCAGGTTGACGGCGATGACCCGCGCAAAGCGCTCCAGTGGTAACGGCCCTTCCTTCCCCAGCGTGCGTTCAGCCGTTGCCACCCCGGCACAACAGACGAGGACATGCAGTGCGCCGGCCACCGCAGTTGCATGTGCAACCGCGGCCTGCATCTGCTCGGCGCTGGTCACGTCGGTGGCGATGAAGTGCACCCGCTCGCCGAGTTCGGCAGCCAGCGCGGCTCCGGCTTCCTGGTTCACATCGGCGATGGTCACGGTCGCGCCAAGTGCGGCCAGGCGCCGCACCGTTCCTGCGCCCAGTCCCGACGCGCCGCCCGTGACGAGCGCGCCACATCCTGCGATCTGCATGCTGCACCAGTCCTGTATCGCTCCGCTGCCATCAGTTCCCGGCACGACCCTGTACTACGATCAGGGGGTGCCTGCCATCGAGTGGTAGCGCATTTCTATGTGCCTATCCGAGTAACGCGTGTCATTATACACCGTGGCCGGGACATCAACACATGGTACAATAGCCGCGCCCAGGTGAGAAGGAGTACGCCATGTCACACGAGCACATTGTCGTGGCCGTTGATGGGCCGCTGACGACAATCACGATCAACCGTGAGCGCGTGCGCAATGCGCTCAATCAGGCCACGATCGCCGAGATCCGCGCCGCGTTACAGGCATTCGAAGCCGATGCAGCGCAACGTGTGGCGATGATCACCGGTGCCGGTGACCGCGCCTTTGCCGCCGGCGCCGACATCAGTGAGTTAAACGTTCTGCCGGGCGCGGATGCGGCGCGGCGTTTCAGCGAGGCCGCCCATGAACTTGGCCTGTTCATGCGCCAGATGGGCAAGCCGGTGATCGCCGCGATCAACGGCTTTGCGCTCGGCGGCGGGCTGGAGCTTGCCATGAATTGTGATATTCGCATTGCCGCCGATACGGCCAAGTTCGGCCAGCCCGAGATCAATCTTGGCATCATTCCGGGATGGGGCGGCACACAACGCCTGCCACGCCTGGTCGGGCCGGCAGCGGCACGTTTGCTCTGCATGACCGGCGACATGATTACGGCTGATGAGGCGCTGCGGCTCGGCCTGGTGGAGCGGGTGACGCCGGCTGCCGAGTTGATGGATGCGGCGCGGACCCTGGCGCTGCAGATCGCCACCAGGGCACCGCTGGCCATTGCCGCGATCAAACAGGCGATCAACCGCGGCCTGGATATGCCGCTGGTGGAAGGGTGCATGTACGAAGCGGCACTCTTCGGCGCAATTGCCGCGACCGACGACGCAAAAGAAGGCACGGCGGCGTTCCTCGAGAAACGCCAGCCCACGTGGCAGGGGCGATAGCTGGCGCGAACTCCGCCGGTTCTAGCCTCAATACCTTTCAAATAAGGCGTTCTGTACCGCACAGCCCCGCACCCAACCTCCCCCCGCGGGGGGGGGTCGGACTCCCACCCCCCCCGGGGGAGGGCCGGGGTGGGGGTGACGGGCGTATGTGAAAGGTATTGGTTATAGCCTGCGGCAGCATGGTATGCACGATCAAGATGGTGGTGTTTGCCGGCGCAGCCGGCAAACACCATCATAATAAGAGAGAAATACCGCTCTGCCGAAGGCTAGAAAAGCTGTTACGCGGGTCGTCTGCAAGACGACCGCGTAACTCGTATTACTGACACAACGTACGCGGTGGTGTACCAGCAGGGCGGCCTGGCGGGCGGCACGCCCTCCAGAGTCCATCATCCGGCGCCGGGAAGGCGGTCGCAACGTGGAAAGGAACGCCGTCCCGCCGGCGGGCGGGCCCTGGCATTCGCCCGGCTGGCCGATTGCGTGTGTGACCGCGCAATTCCAGTTACTGAAAGCACGGCAACGCATGAGTGTCGAGATTGTGAGTGGGCGCAACGTCGCCACGACCAACAACCGGCGTGAACAGATCGGCTGGTATTTCTACGACTGGGCCAACTCCGCGTTCTCCACCACCGTTGTGACGGTGTTTCTCGGGCCATACCTCACCTCGGTCACGCGTCGCGCCGCAGATGCCGCCGGGTTTGTCTATCCGCTGGGGATTCCAGTTGCAGCAGGCGCATTCTTCCCCTACATGGTCTCCCTTTCGGTGTTGCTTCAGGTGCTCTTCCTGCCGGTGCTGGGCGCGATTGCCGACTATACCCACCTGAAAAAGAATCTCCTCGGCATCTTTGCCTACGTGGGTGCGATCGCGACCATCGGGCTCTATTTCCTTGACGGCGTGAACTATCTGTTTGGCGGGATCCTGTTCCTGGTCGCGAATCTGAGTTTTGGTGCCTCGATTGTCTTTTACAATGCGTTTCTGCCGGAGATCGCCAGCCCTGACCGGCGCGACGCGGTCTCGTCACAGGGATGGGCGCTCGGGTACCTCGGCGGCGGCTTGCTGCTCGTCGCCAATCTGTTGTTCTTTCAGAATGCCGGGTCATTTGGCGTATCATCCGATGATGCGGTGCGTATCAGCCTGATTTCTGCCGGCATGTGGTGGGCGATCTTCACCGTGATCCCGCTGCTGGCGCTGCAACGGCGCGACCCGGTGAAGCGCATTCCTGCGGGTGAGCATTATCTGACGATTGGCTTCCGGCAACTATGGGAGACGTTGCGTAAGGCGCGCCATTATCCGCAGACGTTGCTGTTCCTCGGCGCATACCTGCTCTATAACGACGGCATCCAGACGGTCATCGCGCTTGCGTCGCAGTTCGGTGCCGAGGAATTGAAGCTCGAACAGTCAACCCTGATCACGGCCATCCTGATGGTGCAGTTCGTCGCATTTGCCGGCGCGCTGGCCTTTGGTCGCATTGCCGGCTGGCTGGGCGCCAGACGCGCTATCCTGGCCAGCCTGGTCATCTGGACGACGGTGATTATCGGGGCGTATGCGCTGGTGCAGCCGGGGAGCCCGGCCCAGTTCTACCTGATGGCCGCGGTCATTGCGCTGGTACTGGGTGGGAGCCAGGCAATCAGCCGTTCGCTCTTTTCACAGATGATTCCGCCGGGGCAGGAATCGGAATATTTCAGCCTGTATGAAGTCAGCGAGCGCGGCACCAGCTGGCTCGGGCCACTGGTGTTTGGCCTGGCGCTCCAGTTCACTGGCAGTTATCGCGTGGCGATTTTGCTGTTGCTGGTCTTCTTCATTGCCGGCATCGCGCTGCTTGTGCGTGTAGATGCACGCCGCGCCATTCTGGAGGCCGGCAATACGCCCCCGGCAAGAGTATGAAGTCAAAGGAGACGCATAATGGATTTCACTGCAAACTACGATATGTTTCTCACTGCGGAACATGACATCTTGCGCCGCACTGTGCGCGACTTCGCCGAGAAAGAAGTCGCGCCGCATATTCGCGCGTGGGATCGGAGCGGTGCAGCGCTGGATGGCCCCGAAACCCGGCAGCATATTCTGCCTGTGCTCAAGCGCATGGGTGCGCTGGGCCTGCTGGGGATCTGTCTGCCGGCACGGCTTGGCGGCGCGGGGATGGACTACCTGGCGCTGGCAGTGGTATGTGAAGAACTGGAACGGGTGGATAGTTTCCTGCGTGTGGTTATGAGCGTGCATACCGGGCTGAACTCGCTGACGCTGTTCCAGTGGGGGAGCGAGGAACAACAGCAGAAGTATCTCGTGCCGCAGGCAAAGGGCGAGCAACTGGCTGCCTACTGCCTGACCGAACCCAACAGCGGCACCGATGCCGGCGCGATGCTTTCCACCGCGCGGCGCGACGGCGACTCGTACATCCTCAATGGCGAAAAGACCTGGATCAGCCTGGCAGATGTTGCCGACAACTTTCTCGTGTTTGCCAAAACTGACCCGTCGAAGGGCAACCGCGGCATCTCATGCTTTATCGTTGAGCGGAGCATGCCCGGGTTCAGCAGCCATCCGATCCATGGCAAACTCGGGGTACGCGCCGGCAACACTGGCTCGGTGGTACTGCAGGATGTGCGCGTGCCCGCCGCCAATCGCGTTGGTGAGGAAGGCGAAGGGTTCAAGATCGCTATGGCGGCGCTCGACAATGGGCGCTATACCGTCGCCGCCGGTGCTACCGGCCTGATTCAGGCCAGCCTTGAAGCGAGCCTTCGGTACGCGCGCGAACGCCAGACATTTGGGGTGCCGATCGCCGAGCATCAGCTGGTCAAGCGCATGATCAGTCACATGGTACGGAAGCTCGACACCAGCCGGCTCCTGGTGTACCGCGCCGGCTGGATGAAAAATCAGGGCCGCCGGAACACCCGCGAGACGACGCTGGCCAAGTGGCATGCAACCGTCAACAGCTTTGAGGCCGCTGACGATGCCATCCAGATCCATGGCGCCTATGGCTATAGCGATGAATACCCGGTGGAACGCTACCTGCGCAACGCGCGCGGCGCCATCATCTACGAAGGCACCCGCGAGTTGCAGGAATTGCTCCAGGCCGACTTCGCGCTCGGTAATCGTGAGAATCGCCCGTTGCGGCGCGAGTTGCCGGCGTATGATCCCGAGGCGTGGACGTGATGTTCCGCGTGCTGGCCGGATGATGCGGGGCCGCGCCGCCGCGCTGGAACACCTGCTTCGCGTAGGAGGTTCTGGAGCGGCAACCGGTTGCCCGGTGCCTCGCATGCGCGCCCGGAACGGCTCCGGCTGGTGGTCATGCTATAATGCGGCGTGTCATGTTGCGCGCTACCAGGCGCGCTGTGGTATCATCGTGGTACACGGACGAAAGGTTGAGCCGCTCACAGACAGACGGCTCCAGAGGGAGGCGCCATGCACATCGTCGTTTGTATGAAGCAGGTCCCGCGTGATAACTCGGTCAAGATCAATGCCGATCTGACGATCAATGCCGACGGGATCGAGCAGATCATGAACCTGTTCGACGAGTACGCCGTCGAAGAGGCGCTGCAATGGAACGAAAAGCTGGGTGGAAAGGTCACTGTGCTTTCCATCGGCCCCGACGACTGGAAGGAGCAGGTGCGCCGCGCCCTGGCGATGGGCGCCACCGATTCGCTCCTGCTCAGCGACCCGGCCTTTGCTGCGCTGGACGTGCTGGGCGCGGCGCGTGTCGCTGCCGCCGCGATCAAGAAGCTGGGCGATGTTGATCTGGTGCTATGCGGTCGCAACTCGACCGATGATGAAAGTGCCGCGTTTGCGCCCGCGCTGGCCCGCCTTCTCGGCTGGCCGCAGCTGACATATGTCGGCAAGATTCCGGCGCTCGAAGCCGGCAAGATCGTTGCCGAGCGCCACCTGGAGGAGGTCATCGAAACGGTTGAGGCCAGCCTGCCCGCCGTCGCCTCGGTGATCAAGGGTATCAACGAGCCACGCTACCCATCCCTCCTGCGCATCCGCAAGGTCGCCAAAGTAGAAATCCCGGCCTGGTCAGCAGCCGATCTTGGTCTCACATCCGCTGATCTGGCGCCGGTGTTGAATCTGGCCGGGCGCGTGCCGCCGCCGCCACGCCCGAAGGGCGAGATGATCGACGGCGCGAGTGCTGCCGAGAAAGCCGCCAGACTGGTCGACAAACTTATGGAAGCGCAGGTTATCTGATCAGGAGAGCATGCATATGTCGAACGAAATCTGGGTATATATTGAGCGCACAGCGCAGGGCGAAATCGTCGGTGTGTCGAGGGAACTGCTTGGCAAGGCGCGTGAACTGGCTGATGCCAGCGGCGGTAGCGTTGGCGCGCTGATCCTGGGCGGTAGCGTTGGCGATGTGCCGGCCGCGGCCTTCAGCTATGGGGCGGATAAAGCGTATCTTGTGGATGATGGCGCGCTCACGCATTATACCACCGATGGCTATGTGGGAACGGCCGCAGCGCTGGCGAAGAAGTACCAGCCGATGCTGATCCTTACCGGCGCGAGTTTTCAGATGCGCGATTTCAGCGCGGCGCTGGCGGCAGAACTCGATACCGGCGTCGTGGCCGACGCCACGAGTGTGTCGATCACGGGTGGCGTCGTGAGCGCCGTGCGCAGTTCGCACGGCGGCAATGTCATCAACACGCTGACCTTCGCCGCCGGTAAGCCGGCGGTGGTCTCCGTGCGCAAACAGAGCTTCCCCGAGCCGAAAGCCGACCCGGCGCGTGCCGGCACGGTAGTGGCCGAGGCCGTGCCACCGGTGCCGATGCGCGCGAAGGTGGTGAGTGTCGCTCCGAAGCAGGGCGCTGTCAACCTGGCCGATGCGGCGATCATTGTGTCGGGTGGGCGCGGCCTTGGCTCGCAGGAGAACTACTACAAGCTCATCCCGGCTCTTGCCGAAGCGATTGGCGGCGCCTACGGCGCATCGCGCGCGATCGTGGACGCTGGCTGGGTGCCGTATGAGCACCAGGTCGGCCAGACCGGCAAGACGGTCAGCCCCAGGTTGTACATGGCGGTTGGCATTTCTGGCGCCATCCAGCATCTTGCGGGTATGCGCTCGTCGCGCACCATTGTGGCGATCAACAAGGATCCAGAGGCCCCCATCTTTCGCGTGGCAAGTTACGGCGTTGTCGGCGATGCCAATGAAATCGTTCCCCTGCTGACGGAGGAACTCAAGAAGCGTATCGGGCGATAACTGGCTGGGTATCGAATGGCTGAACGGGTCACGGGAGCGGCAGGCCGCTACCTGCGTGACCCGTTTGCTCTGGTCCGCTCATGGATCAGCTCTGGCTCGGCTATGATGATCTCTCGGTGCATTGCGCCGGGGTGATGGCGATCCTCTACTACCGTCCGGCGCTTGATGCGCGTATCAGCGCCTCCTTTGGTCGTGTGCCGCGGAATGTGCGCGCGGTCGTGTTCATGGCCGACGGTACCATGCTGCCCTCGAGCCGTGACGCTGAACAACTCCGGCGCTCGCTTGCCGCCTGGCGCCTCGGTCGTAGCTGATCAAACCGCACCGATATTGAGCGCATTTCGATCCAACTTGCGCGCAGCACCTCAACTATACTTGACCCGGGCGCAGGTGTTCCCATAGCGCGCGTTGTTGCATGGATATGACACGGTAATCACCTCTACCCGCATACCTCGCGCCTGCTGCCGTGTCAGCGAACTGTAACACTGCGCGCTAGCCGCCATGCACGCACAGGAGTACACTCTGATGCAGTCGGTGGTCTGTCCCGTCGCACGCGATGTTGATGTCTATGTCGCCATGGGGCGAGCGCGTGACCTGGCGACGCTGGTGGGGTTCGATGAGATCGATCGTACACGCATCGAGATCGCGGTGCTGGAGCTGACACGCAACATCCTTGTACACGCCGGCAGTGGTGAATTGATTGTTGAGCTGGTGGAGGATGGCGGACGGCGCGGTATTGCTGTCGAGGCGCGTGACCGTGGGCCGGGCATTGCCGATATCGCGCTGGCGATGCGTGATGGGTACAGTACGGCTCATACGCTTGGCGCCGGCCTCCCTGGCGTTCAGCGCCTGATGGATGATTTTCACATTGACTCCACAGTCGGTACAGGCACGCGGGTTCGCGCGGTGAAATGGCCGAGCAAGCGCTACGGCGACGGCTGGCCTGGAAAGGTCCGCCGATGAATATGCTCTGGGGAGCCGTCAATCGCGCCAAACAGGGCCAGCATGTCTCGGGCGATGTCTGGATGGTGGAGACAGTGAACGGCAGCGGCATGCTTGTGGCCGTTGTCGATGGTCTGGGTGGCGGTGAAGAAGCTGCGCGTGCTGCGCGCCTCGCCGAAGGGGTGTTCCGTGAACGTGCCGGGCGCCCGCTGCCCGAGTTGATCCGCCTGTCGCACGAGGCGTTACATACGACGCGTGGTGCGGTGGCAGGATTGCTGCGGATCGACCCGTCGCAAAACAGCGCATCATACATCGGGGTCGGCAATATTGGTATCTATGTCTATAGCCGCAAACCAATCAAGCCGATCTCCAAGAATGGTATTCTTGGCTATCGCCTGCCGAACTTGCTGGAGCTCCACTACACCTACGATCCGGGCGATCTCTTCGTGTTGTATAGCGATGGCGTTTCATCACACTTCGCCCAGGATTTGCGTCTTGACATCCGCCAGCCCCCCCAGACGCTGGCGGAGCAGATCCTGGAACACTACGGCAAGCATTCCGACGATGCAACCGTTGTCGTCGTGCAGACGTAGCAGGTCGTAGTCAGGAACAGGGCAGGCACCGGTATGCAACAGACGATGCCAACACAGCTCACACAATGGTTGAACGCCAACCGTACGGTGCTCTTGCCACGCTGGATCGCCGCTGGTGACGAGGTATTCACTGCACGAAACGGCGCCGGCCCGGGCGGCGAGCAAGGTGCAGAGGTCATCGTCCATCCCGATGAGCGGCGCGTGCTGCTGACCTCGATTTACGATGGCCTGATCGCTGCTTCTGAAGGTGATGGCGCACCACTGGACGAATGCCTGAGCATGTTGCGCGCATTGCGCAGCAGTGCCGGCGACGACGATCTGCCGCACTACCTTGCGCTGCTCTATCGCCTGCGTCGCCTGGCCGTGGATGCTCTGTCTGAGGATGGCGCCACAAGCAATGGGCATGCGCCTGAGGCTGATAGCCGTCGCGTGCTGGTTGGCGCGCTTGATGAGCTGATGGAGCATGTCATTGTAACCTCGGCGGAACGCTGGGTGGCTGCGGCTCACAAAGTGGCGCATGAGCTCAATGAAACGCGCCTGCTGGTCGAAAGTCTCTACCGTGACGCCGAGGTGACCGACCGGACCACGTTGCACGTGTCGCGCCTCAATCTGCTGGCTCGTGAGCTTTCAGCAACGTTTGATCGCGAACGGCACCTGGCCCGGGTTGGTGCAGCGCTGTCCGAGGCGCTGGCAGCGGTTATTGTTGATATCTGGCTGATCGACTCGACGACCGGCCAGTTGAACCTGGCGTTACGGCTTGGCGCCGAACCAGCCGTGCAACAGATCGTCCCGTCCGCGTGCCCTGACGATCTGGTTGTGCGCGCGCTGCGGCAGGCTGAGCCGATGCTTGAGCTGGACCTCGCCGATGATAGGCAGAGTGGCTGGTCGCTGCCTGGCAGTGCGGCGCTTGCTGTGCCGCTGGTGACCCAGGCTGGCAATGCTGGCGTGATCGTGTGCCAGGGCAGTGGGACTATGCTCAGCGATCGTTCCGAGCAGGAGTTTGTTCGTTCGGTTGCCGGCCAGGCGGCGATTGCACTGGAGAATGCCCGTCTCTACGCCGAGGTTCGCGAATTCAACGCCATGCTCGAGGAGCGTATTGCTGAACGCACGCGCGAGTTGCAGATCGAACGCGATACGCTCGAAACCCTCAATGCAATCGCACTCGAAGTCAGCAGTACGCTTGACGAAGATGTGATCATGCAGAACTCGCTCAGTACGCTTGCACAACTGATTGGGGTTGAACACGGGTCCATCATGCTGATTGATCGCGAGACGGATCAACTGGTTGATCGCGCGATGCTGGGCAGTCATCACGATGTCGGGTTCGTGCGTTTCCCGGTAGGTCATGGGGTGGTCGGCTGGGTGGCGCAGCACCGCAAACCGCTGAATGTCCCTGATGTCGCCGCCGATCCGCGCTGGGTGCCGCCGCCGCTGGATGATCCGTCGTCCAAGCGGCATGGTTCGATGATCGCCGTCCCCTTGATCGCTCACCACGAAGTACAGGGCGTCCTGGTGCTATCGCACGAAGCGACCGGGTACTTTCGCGATGAGCATATGCGGCTGCTCAATGCCTCGGCCAGCCAGATCGCCATTGGTATTCACAATGCCCAGATCTATCGCGAGGTCGAACAACAGTTGATGCATCGCTACGAAATGCAGCAACGCCAGGAAGCGGCAGTCAGCCAGAGCACCGCCATCCTCCAGAGCCTCTCCGATGGCGTGATTGTGTGCGATCAGTTCGGCAGCGTCCTGACCGCCAACCTGGCAGTTGAGCGCATTCTTGACCGGCCGATCGAAGAACTGGTGATCTGGCACCTGGGCGAGTTGTTGAAGCGGCTGCTGGGGCAGCGCGCCGGTGAACTGGCCCTTGACGATCTGCTCGCCAATCCATGGGACGAGCGCAACCAGCCACGGACACTGTCAACAACGTTCGAGTACAGCACGCGGACGATCAGTATCACATTGGACCCGGTGATCTCGAGCAAGGATACCTTGATGGGCGCGGTGGCGGTGTTTCGCGATCGCACGCGCGAGATCGAGTCTGATCGATTGAAAACCGAGTTCATCGGCACGGTCTCGCACGAGTTACGCACACCCATGACCTCGATCAAGGGGTTCACGCAGTTGCTGGCTATGGGAAGCCTGGGGCCGGTCAACGAGACGCAGAAGGAGTTTCTCGAGATCATTCAGACGAACGCCGAGCGCATGATTGCAATTATCAATGACCTGCTGGATATTACCAAGATCGAGACCGGCAGTGTCGAACTGGAGCTGCGGCCGTTGCACGTGGCCGAGACACTGAGTGGGGTCATGCTTGAATTGCAGCCAAAAGTGATCGAACGACAACAGGCGCTCTCGTTGAGCATTCCTGCCGGTCTGCCGCTGGTGCGCGCGGATGCACGGCGCTTCAACCAGATTCTGTTCAACCTGGTCTCCAATGCGGTCAAGTATACGCCGCGCAGCGGCAAGATCGCGATTGAAGCGCGCGAAGTGGGTGCTGATGCGGTGCCGGAAACGTTGCGCGATGGCCTGCGCCCGGGACGCTATGTACAGATCGAGGTGCGCGATACCGGCGTTGGTATTGCACCGGAAGAAATCGAGCGAATCTTCGAACGCTTCTACCGCACCGAAAACCCTCTTAAAGTCGAAGCCGGCGGCACCGGCCTGGGGCTGTCGCTGGTCAGGCCGCTCATCAAACTGCTCGGCGGGCGCATCTGGGTCGAAAGCCAGATCAACGAAGGCAGTACGTTCAGTTTCGTCCTGCCGGCCGTCTAGCATCCCCACCGCCAGGCGGCAATTCAGACAGGTTCCACGGTCGCTCTGGCCAGTACTTTCGCCCTGTTCTCCGGCAATTGACAAACCACGCATGATCGCCTAGGATTGACGCACTGGTATAGACCTCTATCGTGCGAACAGCGCTGGCCCCTGGCCACAGGGCAGCGCCGGTTCAGCGCAATGAAGCGAGAGGACAGGCAATGACTGATCCAGGTTCAGTCGTTGTCGCCGGGGAGCACGCGATTGGCATTGATGTTGGCGGCACCAAAATCGCCGCTGGCCTGGTTGCGCTTGCATCTGGCCGGGTGCTGGCCCGGCGCGAGCAACTGACCGTGGCGACGCGCGGCGGTGGTGCCATTCTGGAAGATACGGTGCGCCTGGCGACGGATCTCCAGCTTGAGGCGGCGGTATCCGGCATCAGTGTCTGCGGCATCGGCATTGGCGTCTGCGAACTGGTCGATCAGCAGGGTAACGTGACCAGCGCCCATACCGTTGCCTGGCACGGCCTGCCGGTACGCGAGCGCCTGGCGCGTCTGGCGCCGGCGGTTGTCGATGCCGATGTGCGTGTGCATGCACTGGCCGAGGCACGTTACGGTGCAGGCCGCCCGTTTCAACTCTTCGTGTTTGTCACTGTCGGCACGGGCATCAGTTCCTGTCTGGTCCAGGGTGGCCGTCCCCTTGCCGGGGCGCGCGGCAACGCCCTGGTGCTTGCCAGCAGTCCCTACACATTCACCTGCGCGCAGTGTGGTGCGCGTCAGCACTTCGTTCTTGAAGATTATGCGTCGGGGCCGGCGCTTGTCGCGCGGTACAATGCGCTGGCATCTGCCTCTCTGACACGTGGTGAAGAGGTGCTGGCGGCGGCGCATGCCGGCGACGTGATCGCGACCGATGTTGTGCGGAGCGCCGGTGAGGCGCTTGGCGTCAGCATCGGCTGGCTGGTGAATGTGCTCGACCCGGAGGCCGTGATTGTCGGTGGTGGGTTGGGGACAGCCAGCGGCCTCTACCAGGACTGCATGGTTGCATCTGCCAGGGCGCATATCTGGGCAGATGGCGGGCGCGATCTGCCAGTTATCACAGCTGCACTTGGATCGGATGCCGGATTGATTGGCGCCGCCGCCGCGACGCAGGTGTAGCAAGGTTGCCCGACAGCGACAGAGTCGTTTGTTGCTCAATGAGTATCAAGGAGCTGACTATGCGAACCGAGGACAGCGAAGTGCGTCGAACCGTTGTCAGCCGCCGCGCGTTCTTGCGCGCGACAGCCATCTCCGCCAGTGCGGCAGTGATTGCCGCGTGCGGCGGCGCCCCCACCACCCGGCAACCTGCGCCGCCGCCCACGGCGGCGCCCGGCGTTGCTGCGCCCACAACAGCGCCCGCGCAGGTCGAGTCGACGAAACAGGTGACCATTGAGTGGTTCAATCGCTATACCACACCGACGACCCAGGAAGTCCTGCCGTTGATGATTGGCGAGTTTGAAAAGCAGAACCCCACGATCAAGGTTCAGTATCAGAATCCCGGCAACGGCGAAGGGTACATTGAGACCTTACTGTCGCGGATCGCCGGTGGTAACCCGCCCGATGTCGCCACACTGTATGAGCCGCCAGTCGAGTTTGCTGCGCGCGGTTCGCTGCTTGCGATTGACGACTATCTGCAATCGGCCAGGACGGCGAGGCCTGACGCGATCTATGAGGCACCGCTGAAGTCATGCCAGTGGCAGGGGAAGACCTACGGTCTGCCCTCGTCGGCGGGTGCTGCTGCGGTGTATGTCAATACGGAGATGTTCCGTGAGAAAGGTATCTCATTCAGCCGCGACACGTTCCCGAAAACCTGGGATGAGATCCGGGCCCTCTCTCGTGAGTTCGTCGTTATCGACAACGGCCAGCTCCAGCAGGCCGGGTTCGTACCGTTTGGCAACAGCTGGATCTACCCGGCATGGAGCGCAATGAATGGCGGTCAGCTGTACGACAGCGCCGGGACACGCTATACCCTCGACAGCGATGCGAATGTCGCCTGGCTTGATTACTGGGTCAGGTGGCTCAATGAGGACTTTGGCGGCGATATTGAACAACTGAATGTTGCCGGCAACTGGGCCGGTACCTACCCTGAGACAGCGTTCAACCTCGGCCGGGCGTCGATGGCAACCGAGGGAAGCTGGTCAACGACCGATGCCGAAATTCCGTTTGAGTTCGATGTGGCGAAACTTCCATTCGGGCCGGGCGGGAACCGCTCGCTGACTGCTTTCTGGCCAAACTGGTGGGTCGTTCCAAAAGGAACAACGAACCCCGAGGCGGCCTTTCAGCTCGTCGAGTACATCGCAACCACGGGCTGGCAGATCTGGTATGAATACATTATGGATACGCCGTCCTGGAAGGCGTTTCCACCGACGGTTCTGACGACCAGACTGGTCAATGCCGTCGGCCAGGAGAAGGCGCAGGATTATAATGACTTCTTCGCAAACTATCTGAACGATGCAGTCGAGATGTGGACCTCGCCGATCGAAACATTCGCCAACGACACGCTGGGTTCTGCCGTCGGGGAAGTCCTGGCGAAGCGCAAGTCGCCGAAGGAGGCGTTAGCGGAGGCACAGGCACTCTGTCAGGCCAAGCTGGATGAAACGTTGAAAGGTCAGGGTTAGTCCCCAGCGGAGTCGGACTCCCTCTCCCAGCGGGGGAGGGCCAGGGTGGTGACGGGCGTAGTTGAAACGTATTGGCACTTAGCACCCGATCGTCATGCCGAGGATGTCATGTCGAATGCTGTTCCATCGTCAGGATCACAGGCCGGACCATCGCGCCGGCCTGTGTTGAGCAGGCAGTTACGCCAGGATCTGCGGGCGTACCTGTTCCTCTCACCCTGGCTGGTCTCATTGCTGGTGTTTACTGCCTACCCGATGCTGGCGTCGTTCTATTTTGCGCTGACGCGCTACAATATCCTCAACCCGCCCGAATTTGTCGGATTGGCAAACTTCGATGAGATGCTGCGGGGCGATCCACTCTTCTGGATCGCCGTATACAACACAATCTACTATACGCTGATCTCGGTGCCCCTGGGCCTGGCGGTGTCGCTGGGCCTTGCCATCCTGCTCAATTTCAGCGTCCGCGGTATCGGCATCTATCGTACGATCTTCTATCTGCCAAGCCTGGTTCCCGTGGTGGCCAGTACGCTCATCTGGCTGGTGCTGCTCAATCCACGCCTGGGCCTGGTCAATGCCGGTCTCGAAGCGATAGGGCTGCCGCGCCCTGGCTGGCTGCAGAGTGCGGACTGGTCAAAGCCTGGCCTGATTCTCATGTCGCTCTGGACCGGCGTTGGCGGCGCGATGCTGATTTTTCTCGCCGGGCTACAGGACGTGCCGCAATCGCTGGTCGATGCAGCGATGATTGATGGTGCAAATGGCTGGGAGCGTTTTCGCCACATCACACTGCCGCTCATCACACCGACGATTTTCTTCAATCTGATCATGGGTATCATCGGATCGTTCCAGGTGTTCGGCCAGGTGCTGGTCAGCGGTGGTAGCGGTGGCCAGGTCGGCCCGCTGAACTCGCTGCTGATGTACCTGGTGCTGATCTACCGCAATGCGTTCCGTTTCTTCAACATGGGATACGCCTCGGCGCTTGCGCTGGTACTGTTCCTGGTGCTGGTATTGCTGACGTTGCTGGTGGTGAGAACCTCGAACTACTGGGTCTACTATGAAGTGGGGGCGCGGAAGTAACAGCACCTGATCGAAGAGAGCACGCCATGGATCATTCGCTTGCCCGGCAAAGCGTTGCTACTCCCCGTCGCCGCACGATGGCGCGCCTACGACGCATCATGGGCGCCAGTGTCAGTCACGCGTTACTGATCATCGTAGGCGTCATCTTTGTGGTTCCTTTCATCTGGCTGGTAATAACGTCGCTCAAGGTCAAAAACCAGATTTTTACCGATCCGCTGATCTGGATCCCCGACCCGGTGATGTGGGAGAATTATGCGCGCGCACTTACCAGTCCAGGCTTCAACTACCCCGTCTTGCTCGGCAATACCCTCTTCTATGCTGTGCTCTCGACTGCCGGGACGGTGATCTCCTGCACGATTGTGGCATATGCGTTCGGCCGGATGGAGTTTCGTGGCCGTGACCTGCTGTTCAGCATCACACTCGCCACCATGATGCTGCCGGGCATCGTCACGTTGATTCCGACCTATGTTCTGTTCCGCACCATGGGCTTGATCGGGAGCTATGCCCCGCTGATCGTGCCGCTCTGGTTCGGCACGGCATTCAATATCTTCCTGTTGCGCCAGTTCATGATGACCATTCCGCTGGACCTGACCGATGCCGCACGGGTGGACGGGGCGAGCGACGCGGTGATTCTATGGCGCATTATGGTTCCGCTGATGAAACCGGCGCTGATGGTGGTGGCGCTGTTCCAGTTCCTCTGGTCGTGGAACGATTTCATGGGTCCGTTGATCTATCTCAGCGACTCGGCGCAGTTCCCGCTGGTGCTGGGGTTATATACCTTCCGTGGTCGCTTCGGCGGCTCGGTAGAGTGGAACTTGATGATGGCTGCTTCGATGGCGGTGATTGCGCCGATTATCGTGCTCTTTTTCGTGGCGCAGCGCTATTTCGTCGAAGGTGTGACGCTCACCGGGCTGAAAGGCGCCTGAGCCATCGATCGTGACACGCTGAAGTCGTGCGTTCGTCTGTGTACTCTTTTAGCAGAAGGCCAGTGATCATGACAACTGTCCCGGTCCGGATCGGTATCGTTGGTTGCGGCAGTGTGATGCGCGGGCCGTATACCAACCAGATTCGGCGCATGAAAGCCGCCGGTATGCAGGTCGAGGTGACCCGCGCCTGCGATGCCATGGCTGACCGCGCGCAGGCGGTGCGCGAGCGGTTTGGCGACATTCCGTTCAGTACCGACTATCGTCAGGTGGTCGAGGCAGGCGACGTTGACCTCGTGCTGGTATTGACGGCCATGCAATCGCATGGCGAGATCGCAAAGGCGGCGCTTCGCGCCGGCAAGCATTGCCTTGTCGAAAAGCCGATGGCACCGACCCTCGAAGAAGGCGCCGAGTTGCTGGCGCTGGCGCGGCAGAGCCAGGCCATTCTGCATCCGGCGCCGCATGTGCTCCTCAGCCCGACCTACCAGACGATCTGGCGGCGTATCCATCGCGGCGATATCGGCCAGGTGCTGCAGGCGCGCGCCTTCTACGGCTGGAACGGCCCATCCTGGGGCCAGTGGTTCTACCGCAAAGGCGGTGGCCCGCTGTTTGACCTTGGCGTTTATAACGTTACCAGCCTGACCGGATTGCTCGGCCCGGCACGGCGCGTGACGGCCATGACGGCACAGGCCCGGCCCGAGCGGATTGTTGATGGCGAAATGATCCGGATCGAGACCGAAGACTCGGCGCATGTGCTCATGGAGCACGATGGCGGCGTCCTGTCGGTTGTCTCGACCGGCTTTACCTACCAGCGCTATCGTGTACCGGCAATCGAGGTCTATGGTAGCGAAGGAACGATCCAGATGCTTGGCGACGACTGGGATCCGGATGGCTATGAGCTCTGGCAGAATAGCACCGGCGCCTGGCAGATCTATGATGAAACCGATCCCGACTGGCCCTGGACCGACGGGTTGCGTCACCTGGTTGCGTGCGTTCAGGCCGGCACGCGCCCGATCATTACGCCGGAACATGGGTTTCACGTGCTCGAAATCATGCTCAAGGCGATGGACGCCGGCCGTACCGGCCAGGCCCAGACGATTGAGAGCACGTTCACGCCGCCGACATTCTTTCAGGAGGGTGAACAACGCGCTGCCCACCTCGTGCACGACCGGACATCGGGGAGGATAGATTAGCGCACACTGACATCCAGCCATCCGTGCTGATGGCGCCAGCGCGCCGGCAGTATCTGCCTGAACGGCTCTTGAGATGATAAAGGCGAATCGTGGAACTGCTGATTGTTGATGACTATGAAGCGCTGGGTCGCGCTGGCGCCGACTGGATGGCCGCGGCGCTTGCAGCAAAACCGGACGCGACCATCGTCGTTGCAACTGGTGACACCCCGATGGGCGTGTACCGTGAACTGGCGGCGCGCCGGGCGCGCGGGTTGCTTGAGACGACTCACCTGCGTGTCTTCCAGCTCGACGCATATCTTGGCCTCGCGCCGGACGATCGCCGTTCGCTGTATGGCTGGATGTACCGGTCGTTTATTGAGCCGCTCGGCATTCCAGAGGTGAATGTCGTCCGTCTACCGGGAGACGCGTCTGATCCCGGGGCCGTGTGTGCCGCATATGACTCGGCGGTGCGCTGTGCCGGCGGGTTCGACCTGTCGATCCTTGGCCTTGGCCCCAACGGTCACCTGGGGTTCAATGAGCCACCGTCGCCGCCTGATGCGCCTACGCGGATCGTTGACCTGACGCCGGAAAGTATCGCGAGCAATGCGCGCTACTGGGGTGGCACGGACCAGGTACCGCGCCGTGCGCTCACCTGTGGTATGGACCTGTTGCTTGCGGCGCGCCGCACGTTACTGGTCGTTTCCGGGGCACATAAGCGTGATATTCTGTATCGCGTCGTGCGCGGGCCAGTGACGCCTGACATCCCCGCGTCCTATCTGCAAACCGCACCGCATGTGACGGTGCTGGCAGATCGCGCCGCGTGGGGAGACTGAAACTTATCAGGCGCGCACTCATGCCATCCGATGCGACTTTGCGACGTGATAGAAAGGTGCACGGGCGTGAAGATTCTGATTACCGGCGCAAGCGGCTATGTCAGTATGTTCGTCATCGAGGATCT
Organism: Chloroflexota bacterium; assembly: GCA_013388755.1. Taxonomy (GTDB): domain Bacteria; phylum Chloroflexota; class Chloroflexia; order Chloroflexales; family Roseiflexaceae; genus JACAEQ01. The sequence continues at coordinate 31,567 of JACAEQ010000086.1, read as the reverse complement.
GGCGCCGGATCACGATCTGGTACTGTTCAGTCGCCGTCACCCGAGCGAGGTACCGCGCGGTCGAAACGTCACGGCACCCTTCGTGCGTGGTGACCTGACGAACCCCGATGACGCGCGCCGCGCTGTTGAAGGTGTGGATGCCGTGCTGCACATCGGCGCCAATAACTGGATCGGCCCGGATACGTTCCGTAACAATACGCTCGGTACGTACTACCTGCTTGAGGCAATGCGTGAGGCTGGCGTGAAGCGCATGGTGTTCGCGTCGAGCAATTGCGCCCTGGGCCATTGTGCGCGCATCAGCGGGCCCTTTATCCCGGATGATGTGCCGATTGACGAGACGCACCCGAGCCGCTGTGAAGACAACTATGGTCTGTCGAAACTGGTGAACGAAGAGACGCTCGCCGCCTTCGCACGTGGCTATGGCATCGAGAGTTATGCCCTGCGCCTGGCATGGTGCTGGGGGCCAGAAGAGTACCGCTGGCGCTTCGAGAAGCCATTCGATGCTGCGGCGCACGCCGGCGGCTTCTGGGCCTATGTTGATATGCGCGACGTCGCCCAGGCATTTCGCAAGGCGTTGCATGCGCCGCCGATGGCCGTGCCGGCGTGTGTTCCCCTCTATATCAATGCTGCCGACACCATGGCTGCCGAGCCAACAGCCGATCTCCTGGTGCGTTACTACCCCATGCTGGCCGGCAAGGCAATCAACATGCGCGGGCGCGAGTCGGTGTTCAGTAGTGCGGCGGCCCGTGCAGCCATCGGCTATGAGCCGAGGTACTCATGGCTGGATGAAAGGAACAACCAGTGAGCACGATCCTGCGCGCCGGCCTGGTGGGCTGCGGCAGCCTTTCACAACGCGGCATTCTACCGCACCTGAACGAACCTGATGCGCGCGAGCGCATCCATCTTGCTGCGGTCGTCGATGTCGTGGAAGAGCGCGCGCGGCTCACTGCCCTGCGCTATGGCGTGCCGGCGTGGTTCACCGATATTGACGCCATGCTGGCCGCCACCGACCCTGACATGGTCCTGGTGATTACGCCGATCGCGCAACACTTCGAGCAGGCGATGAAAGCCATTGCCGCCGGTAAGCACGTCTATGTGCAGAAGGCCATGACCGTCACGCTGGATGAGGCCGACGCATTGCTGGCGGCGCGCGATCGCGCCGGTGTGAAGCTGGCGGCTGCGCCGGGGTATGAGTTATTTCCCGCGACGGCGCAGATGCGCGAGATTGTGGCAGGTGGCGCGCTTGGTGCGGTTGGCGTGGCCTATACCTACACCATGGGTTTTGGTCATGAGCATGAACCAATCCGTGCCGGCGAGGGCGCGCTTGCCGCCATCGATCCAGGCTGGTACTACCGGCCAGGCGCTGGCCCGTTACCCGATGTCTCGGTGTATGCGTTGCAACTTGCCACCAGCGTTCTCGGCCCGGTATGCCGCGTGACGGCGCTGGCGAACCGCCTGATGCCGCTACGCGCCTGGCGTGACCGGCAGATCCACATTGAGATCGAAGACAACAACCTGGTGCTACTTGAATTCGCATGCGGTACGCTGGCGACGGTGATCGGCGCCGATGTGCGCGGCGGTTCACGCGCGCCCTGGGGAGCCCTCGACCTTTATGGTACCCATGGCGTCCTGGAGGTGACCGATGTTGATCCGGCAAGCGGGTATCCGCTCCAGTTTTCGGTGCGCGGGCGCGAACATCGCGACGTATCGCTGACCCTGGCGCACCAGCCGTACCTGCGCCACGAACACCTGGTTATCGAAGAACCACATGTCTATGCCGACATCATGGACCTGGCTGACGCAATTGTGGCGGATCGCCCGCCGCGTGCCAGTGGCGAGCAGGCGCGCCACGTGGTGGAAATCATTGAGGCGGCCCGTGTCGCCGCGCGTACCGGGCAGACGCAGGAACTACGCAGCACATTCGTGCCGGGCGCGTGACAGTGATGGCATCGGCGTCGATCAGACGAATCATTGCACCGCATGCAAACTGAAAGGAACCGTGCACCATGAGTCGTGACATTGTCGCGCGCATGAAAGAACAGGGCGTTGTACTGGGTGATGGCGGCTATCTGATTGAACTGGAGCGCCGTGGCTATGTTGATAGCGGTTCGCGACGCGAAAAGGTTGGCACCGGGCGCGGCAGCGGCCAGTATACGCCCGAAGTGGCGATCGAAAATCCCGACGCATTACGCGAATTGCATCGCGAATTCCTCCATGCTGGTTCGCAGGTGTTGCAGGCGTTGACCTTCTTCGGCACACGCGAAAAACTGACGCGTGCCGGGTATGGCGCGCAGACGGAAGCGATCAATGAGGCGGCGGTGAAGATTGCACGCCAGGTTGCCGATGATCGCACACTGGTGGCCGGGTCCGTGTCGCGCACGCAACTCTTCGAGCGCGAAGGGCCATCGGCGGCAGGCCATGTGCGTGACCTGTTCACCGAGCAGATCCGCCTGCTGCAGAGTGCTGGCGTTGATTTCTTGATCTGCGAAACCTTCTTCCGCCTTGACGAGATGCTGATCGCCCTGGATTGTGCGCGTGCCAGCGGCCTGCCGGTTATTGCAACGCTCAGCTTCCGCCCGAAAACAACCGAGAGTCATGATGGGTACGCACCGGCAGCCTGTGCGCGCGCCATGGTGGATGCTGGCGCATGCGCCGTGGGCGCGAATTGCGAGCAGGAACCAGCACGTATGCTGCCCATCCTGCGCGAGATGCGCGCGGCGGTTGATGTACCGATCGCCGCTCAGCCGGCCGCCTTCCGCACAACAGATGAGATTCCGTGCTTCACCCGACTGCCGCAGTTCCCCGATGCACTTGAGACGATTCAGATCGCGCGCGCTGATTTCACCACTTTTGCACAGCAGACCCGTGCCGAGGGGATCGGTTACCTGGGGGGATGTTGTGGCTGCAATGCAGCCTATATCCGGGCCATGGCCTACGGCCTCGAAGACGCGGTACAACCCGCGACGGAGTAACCACGTGCCGTCAGAGGTTCAGGTGCGCCCCCGGGTAAGCGCACCGCCGGTGAACACACCAGCTCTCAGGTATGAAAACCGGTAGACGCTCCACACGCACGATTGTCTATGGTTGCACAGCCAATGCACACACACTGTCGTAACTGGCGGGAGTATAATAATACCATGGCGCAGCGCGTTATCGAGTGCGCCATTTCGTAACTGGACCTCATCACAAGGATCAGGAGGCCGTTCATGACACTGCAGTCAGCAACCGAGACCATCACCGTTGATGGGGGCGCCATCGTCGAACAACTGCGCCGGCGCATCAGGGAAAGCAATGTCCAGCAGGTTGTCATCAAACAGGGGCTGCGACCTATCGCGGCGTTTCCGGCAATTGGAGGCGTCCTCTCGGCGGCGGTTCAATCTGCAATCGGCGCACTGGCAATCGCTCTGGCCGATTGCACGATTGAGATTGAACGCAGCACGCCTGAATCCCCGTTCATCGAGCATGATCCGGAGTTGCCCGCGTTCCAATGGATCGGCGTGGCGCCTTTGCCTGAGGGTGTACACTGAGTGCCTCTCCGAAAACCCATGGGCATGCGGTCATTGCGCGGAGCGCCAGCGACCGCGTGCAGCGAGCGCAGCGTGGCTGACGCACTCTACCGGTGCGAGCGGAGAGTGCTTCGCGCGCGCTCGCCATGACAGTGACCATCTGGTGTTCGGAGAGGCTCTCAGTTTCTATCCGAAAACGGATGGCTGAATCTCAGTGTGCGTGAAGCGCAGCAATCTCCTGATCGCGCACCATCGGCCAGCCGGGCGCATGCCAGGGCCCACCCACCGGCGGGACGGCGTTCTTTTCCGCGTTGCGACCGCCTTCCCGCCGCCGGATGATTGACCCTGTACGTCGTGGCAATGACGGGAGGCGTATCGTTTTTCGGACAGGCTCTCCATAGCTCCGGCATCCTCCGGGGTGGTATGTGTTACGTGGTGCGGTGCGGTGGCCTGGCTGCCGTGTCGCACCACCTTGATTCGGACGTGTCACCCCCTGGAAGGAAATTGATCCCCCCGCCGGACACACTTCGGTACAGCACTGCCACGTGATGCAATGTATGATGAACCGTGAGGGTTCATCGTGCAGGATGGCGCCACCGGCTTCAGCGTACCGAGCGATGGTTCCCTGCAGCGGTGATTATGGGTGCGACCATAACACCACAGGTTGAGATTTCGATCCGCATGTGCGCCTGCAAGACTGCTATGATAGGCGCGATAGACCTCTACTCCGCAGCACGATGTGAGCGATTGTACGCACGGTGCCCCTGCGCAGCGTGGAGAAGCACCATAGTGTGAAAGCGTATGTCGCGTGTGCATAGTAACGAGTGAAAGAAACGCGCCATGCACGCGATAGTGGCCATCAAACAGGTCCCCGACACATCAAACGTGCGGATCGACCCGGAAACCGGTACGTTGATTCGGGAGGGCGTCCCCGCCATCATCAATCCATACGACATTCACGCTGTGGAAGCGGCGGTGCAGCTCAAAGAACAGTTTGGCGGGCGAGTCACTGTGATCACCATGGGGCCGCCGAAGGCGGCTGAGGCATTGATCGAGTGCATCGAGCAGGGCGCGGATCGCGCAATTCTGCTCACCGATCGCAAATTCGGCGGCGCCGACACGCTGGCGACATCCTATGTCCTGGCGCATGCCATTGAGGCGCTGAATGCGGAATGGCCGGCCGACATCATTCTGTTCGGCAAGCAGGCGATTGATGGCGACACGGCGCAAGTCGGGCCAGGGGTGGCGGTGCGCCTGCAGATTCCGCTGATTACCTATGCGATTGCGATCGAGTCGTTTGACCCGGTGGCGCGAACTGCGGTCGTGCATCGCCGCATCGAACAGGGGGTCGAAGTGCTGCAGACCCGGCTCCCCGTGCTGTTAACCGTCGAGAAGGAGATTGCGCCGGTACGGCGGGCGCCGCTGCCGCGCATGATCACCGCGGCACGCTATCAACCCGAGGTATGGACCGCCGAGACACCGGTGGCCTTCGATCCGCGCCAGATTGGCCTGAAAGGCTCGCCGACGGTTGTTGGCAAGGCCTACACACCGGCACCGCGCGCCGGTGGCGCCATTGTGACGGTGGCAGATTGTGGGGTGGAGGCGGCGGTGGCGCGGGCGCTGGAGGTGATGGGAATACTCGATACAGTCCGGTCTTCCGTGGCTGCTTCTGCCGGGGTCGAAGTAGCATGACGCTCTGTTGTCCGTAGCCACCTTGTGAGCGAGGAAGTCATGAACAACGGCGATCAACCCGCCATCCCGCGTATCTGGGTATTGATTGAGCAGCAGGAACAACAGGTGCATCCTGTCTCCTGGGAGCTGCTCGGCGCAGCGCGCCGCCTCGCCGCGGATCTGCCGGGAAGTATCGTTGAGGCAGTACTGCCTGGCTACCAGGTGGAATCGCTTGCAGCACAGGTGTTTCGCTATGGCGCCGAACGTGTCTATCTGATTGACGAATCGGTGCTGGCGCCGTATCGCAACCTGCCGTATGCTGTGGCGGTCAGTCAACTCGTCATAACATATCAGCCAGAGATATTTCTGATCGGTGCGACCACGCGTGGTCGTGACCTGGCAGGTGCCATCGCCACACGGGTCGGCACGGGATTGACCGCCGACTGTACGGAACTGGCGATCGATCCGGCCGGTAAGATTCTTGCAGCCACGCGCCCGACCTTTGGCGGCAACCTGATGGCAACCATCCTCTGTCGCCGCCACCGGCCACAGATGGCGACGGTGCGGCCACGCGTGCTGCCGATGCCCGCACCGCTGGATACAGGACCGGGCGATCTGGTTCGTGTGCCGTTCGCCATGTGCGAAGATGATGTGCCGGTGAAGCGGCTACGGCTCATTCGCGCCGAAGAGCGCCCCAACATCGAGTATGCCGATGTCATCGTGGCCGGCGGGCGTGGCGTCGGCGGGCCGGAAGGGTTCGTGCTGCTGGAGGAGCTGGCACTGGCGCTGGGAGGCATGGTAGGCGCCAGCCGGCCAGTGGTCGATGCCGGCTGGATCGATCCTGGCCACCAGATCGGCCAGACCGGCAAAACGGTGCGGCCAAAGCTGTATATTGCCGCGGGCATCTCCGGGGCAGTGCAGCACCGGGTGGGTATGAGCGGCGCAGGTGTCATCCTGGCGATCAATAGTGATCCCCATGCGCCAATCTTCCAGATTGCCGACCTGGGCATTGTCGGCGACCTGTTCGATGTCATTCCCGAAATGATCCGCCAGGTGAAAGGATACTCCGATGCCCGACAGGCTCAGCTATGATGCGATCGTGGTTGGCGGTGGACCTGCCGGTACCGCAGCGGCGCTGGTCATGGCGCGCGGTGGCCTGAGCGTCATACAGATTGAGCGTGGCCGGTTCGCCGGCGCCAAGAATATCTTCGGTGGCGTGTTCTACACCCATGCCCTGGCGGACGTGCTGCCCGATTACTGGGAGCGTAAGCCACCGTTTGAACGCCCGGTCACCGAGCAGGGGTACTGGATGCTCTCGCCCGACAGCGCATTGCGCATCATGCACAAGAGTGAGCAGTATCGTCAGGAACCGGCCGGCGCATACACCGTGCTGCGCGCGCGCTTCGACCCCTGGTTCGCCGCACAGGCCGTGGAGGCTGGCGCCCTGCTGATTACACGTACCACGGTGACCCGGCTGTTGAAGGATGCGCGCGGGTTTGTCATCGGTGTCGACACCGATCGCCCGGATGGCCAGGTGTATGCACCGATCGTCATCATTGCTGAGGGCGTCAACAATCTGCTGACCCGTCAGGCAGGGTTGATCGCGTCGGATCTACCGCCGCGGTACGTGGCCCTGTCGGTCAAGGAATATCTCAGTATGCCGCCGAAGGAGTTACAGGCGCGTTTTGGGCTCGCCGGGCCACGCGAAGGTGTGGCCATTGACATCTTTGGCGACGCGACCCTGGGGCTTCCCGGTACCGCGTTCCTGTACACCGACCAGGCCGGTATCTCGATCGGTGTCGGCATGTTGCTGGAGGAATTCGTTTGTCACCGGTTACGGCCGTATGATGTCCTGGCACGCTTCAAGAATCACCCTGTCATCCGGCCATACCTGGAGGGCAGCGAGTCGCGTGAGTATGGCGCGCATCTCATCCCGGAAATGGGGTACGACCGCATGCCACGACTTGCTGGCAACGGTGTCATGGTGGCGGGTGATGCTGCCGGCATGGTTGATGCACTGCACCGTGAAGGGACGAACCTCGCAATCATTGCTGGCAAGGCCGCGGCCGAGACCGCGCTGGCGGCCCATGAGCAGGGTGACTTCTCCGCCGCCTTTCTCAGCCGCTACCGTCGCGACCTGGAGGCGAGCTTCGTTCTCAAAGACATGAAGCAATACCGGCACATGACCGATTTCCTCGACAGCACTCCCGGCTTTATGGGCACGTATGCCAACCTGTTGAATGATGCAGCGCTCCGGTATTTTACGGCGCACGGGATCCCCAAGCGCAGCATGGAACGAGAGATCGTCAGCTTGCTGCGTGAACGCCGTTCGTTTACCGGTATCGCGTGGGACATGCTCAAACTGATGCGTGCGATGAGAGGATAGTGTCCAATGAGCGAACGCCAGCATCAACCGCTCGATCCCGCCATCGAGGCCAGCCTGCCGCACGTCAATGTAGATGACCTGATCGTCTGTCTCAAGTATTACGTTGACGAGACACAGGCCCATATCGGTATCAAGGATCAGCACATCTGCGCCGAGTGTGATCCGAAGCCATGTCTGGCGTTCTGCCCGGCACATGTTTTCGAAGTGGATCGGCACGGTCACATCATGGTCAGCTACCAGGCGTGTATCGAGTGTGGTAGTTGCCGGATTGCGTGCCCGTTTCACAATGTGGAGTGGCAGCTGCCGCGTGGCGGGTATGGTGTCGCCTACAAATATGGCTGAGACGGGGCATCTGGCAGTGTAAAGTAGAAGCAACTGCCGGTACCCGGGCCCTGCGACTCGACCCACACCCGCCCGCCATGCACCTCGATAATGCGCCTGACCAGTGCCAGACCGATGCCGGTTCCTTCACTCTGGCGGTCAAGCTTTTCGAACAGGCCGAAGATCGTCTCGAAATATTGCGGCGCAATCCCGATCCCATTATCGGCAACAAAAAAGACACGTTCACCGTTCCGCTGGCACACGCCAATCGTGATGCAGGGCGCGGGCTGGTCACCCATGAACCTGACCGCATTGGTGACGAGATTCGCCACAACCTGCACCAGGCGGGTGCGGTCGCCGAAGACCTCGGGAAGATCTGGCGCAACCTCGACGCGGACGCCGCGTTCGGCCAGTTGACCATGAACCAGCGTCAGGGCATCGCGAACGATCGTGGCAAACGCAACTCGTTCCGGCTGATTGACAAGCCGCCCCGCGCGTGAGAGGTGCAGCAGATCGGTCAGCATACGCTCCATGCGGCTGGTGGCATCATGAATGCGCTCGATGTCCTGGATCAGCCGCTCAGTGTTGCCGCGTAGCACATCCTGTTTGAGGAAGCCGAGGAAGCCACGGATGGTAATCAGCGGGCTCTTGAGATCGTGCGAAACGGTATAGGTGAAGCGTTCGAGTTCATCGTTTTTTCGCTGGAGTTCCGTGATCATTGCTTCGCGTTCAGCCTCGGCGCGCCGGCGTTCCGTAATGTCACGGATCGCGGCAACGTGCACGCCGCGCCCCTGCCATTCAAAGAATCGCCCGGTAATCTCAACGGGAAAGACCTCGCCGTTCTTGCGCCGATGGTAGCGGAGCAGGACGATTCGGCTGGTGCCGACCGGTGTTGTCCTCGTCACCTGTTGTGTCGCTTCAGGCTCTGCGGAGAGATCAACGTTCCGGAGTGCCAGTAATTCATCGTGGCTGTAACCGTACATTTCCGTGGTCGCGCCGTTGGCTTCCAGGATGCGTCCGGTCTCGTTGTCAATCAGCACGATCGCCTCCATCCCCAGCTCAACCAGCTGATCATATTTGGCGCGGCTCTCGCGGAGCGCCTCTTCGGCACGCTTGCTCACCGTGGTATCCAGCATTACTGCGACGGATCCCGCAATCTGCCCGCTGGTGGCGCGCAATGGCTCGATACGGGTCGTATAGTAACGCCCGGCCCAGGTATGCTCGACCGTTGCCGAATCGCCATGGAGCGCCCTGTCCACGGCATGGATCAGTTGCGGCGCGTCATCGCGCCAGTATTCGTCCATCCTGAGCCCGATCGTCTCATCTTGCTGAAGACGTAGATCGGCGAGTGCAGCGCCCTGGAACGAAGTGAAACACATGTGCGTATCGGTGGTCCACACAATCGCGCCCATCTGCTGGATCGTCAGGCGCAACGTGCTCTCGGCGTGCCGGCGATCGAGCAGTTCGCGGCGCGCAGTGTGCAGCGCGTCGCTGACCACGCGTAGTGCCTGGTTGACGGCAACGAGTGTCAGGTACAATCCGAGAACGAGAATGATTGCATAGACCAGCGGTGACGCCGAGAAATAGCGCGGCAACGGGTAGCCGGCGCTATCCAGGATGGCGATGCCGAGTACCAGCACGCTGCTGAGAATGGCCAGCCCGATAGACACGCGGCGGCCGAGTAGCAGCCCCGAAATGATAGTGATCATTGCGAGCACGACTGCCTCGGCACTGGTGACAGGGCTGGACAGCACCAGCATGAACGCGGCTGCCAGCCACAACGTTCCAACATACAGGATACTTGCCGCGAGCACATTACCGCGCCGCAACAGGGCAGGCACCGGCAGCAGCGCGGCGAGTATGACGAATACCACAACGAAAGTGGCTGTCGTACGTTCGCTGATAAACGGTAGAACGACCAGCGTAATCAACAGCAATGGCAGGGTATGCAGCCAGAGCGTTTGCAGCAGGCGCGCATGGGAACGCGCTTCATCGTTCGGAAATGCGGGAAGCGCCAGATATCGATCAACGATCCTGCGCATGGGTCTCACTGTTCCTGGCATGTCGTTGCAGGCTGCCGGTTACTGTTGATCAAGCAACACGGCAATGGTGCCTGCCAGTTGCCGTAGCCGTACCGGTTTGCTGAGGTAAACATTTGCGCCTGCTTCGAGGCATCGTTCACGATCGCCAGGCATCGCCAGTGCCGTCAGTGCAATAATCGGCGTGGTGCGCGTAGGGATGTCGGCACGCATGTGCCTGATGACCTCCAGGCCATCCATACCACGCAGGCGCAAGTCCACAATCATCGTTCACGATCATCCCGGTTGATGTTTGGAAGGCGCAAACGAGCGCGCCTTCCCGTGAGAATCTCTTCCAGGAGCGTTTCGTTGCCCAGCAGTTCGGGCAGGAACTCAAAGAGCATGTCGCCCGGCGAGGGCGAACCGGTACGAAGCACTGCCGTATGGCCACCTACCTGGCGCACACGATAGGAGCGATCAACGATTATGTAGGCGAGGCCATATTCGGCAGTAATCTGTTCAAGCACAGCACTCACAATCCAATCGTCAGACTATATGCTACCATTCGCGCCGGTCGATTGCTTCGCTTCGCTCGCAATGACATCCAACCATTCGTGCTTCGGATAGGCACTAAGGGATCGGGACAGGCGTCACTATTTCCGGCGGCACCGGTTTGAGCAGGCTGACCCATTTGATGTACTGATGCCCGAACTCGACGGCTTTGAAGTCTGCCTGCGGTTGCGTGAACATTCCCGGTTGCGCGAGATCCCGATCATCATGATCACATCGCTTGACGACCAGGAGTCACGTGTTCGCGGGCTGAGCGTTGGTGCTGATGGATTTATCAGCAAACCATGCGACAGTGCCGAACTGCTGGCGCATGTTCGCACAATCATGCGCCTGAACCGCTACCGGCGCCTGTTATCCGAGCGCGAGCGTTTCCAGCGCCTGATCGAACTTTCGCCGGAAGGCGTCGCGATCGTCAACGCGGCGAGCACCCTGTTGCTGGTGAACCCGGCGCTCGGCAGGCTACTCGACGTCGACGATGCTGCAGGCCTGGTGGGCCAGAGCCTGGTGGCATACATCCAGCCCATGATGCTTGATCGGTACGAGGCCAGCCTTGATATGCTCAACGGAAGGCCACAGTGAGCGCGTCACCGAACTCACCCTGCAGCTTGCCCGGCGTCTCCAGGTTCCTGCCGAGGAGCTTGATCATATCCGGCGCGGCGCCTTGCTGCACGACATCGGCAAGATGGGCATTCCGGACCATATTCTCCTCAAACCTGGTCCGCTCAGCGTTGATGAATGGGCGATCATGCGTGAGCACCCGGTTCACGCGTTTCGCTGGCTGGCACCAATCCCGTTCCTCCGGCCGGCACTGGCTATTCCCTATGCGCATCATGAACGCTGGGATGGCAGTGGCTACCCGCGTGGCCTGCATGGTGACCAGATACCGCTTGCAGCGCGGATCTTTGCGGTCGTTGACGTCTGGGATGCCCTGCGTTCGAGCCGGCCATATCGCGCGGCCTGGTCGGAAGAACAGACGATCGCCTATTTGAGTTCACTTGCCGGTACACACTTTGACCCACAGATCGTTGAGACGTTTCTTGCAATGCTCGCCAGCCGTAGCGCCCCGGATCAGTCGGGTGGAACAACGTCGCGTTGATCGCCGGGATCGTGCCCATCTTGCGCGCATGACGCCCACGCTCCCAGCACGCCCATGGTTCAATGATTCTGCCCTTCGCCACAGCACGCCTTGCGCATGTGCAGAATGCCGTGGCAGGGCGTACCCGCAACGGCTCGCTCGTTGACACCCGTGCATCTGCACGCTACAATGCCGCCGCGAACGGATGCGGCCCGGTGGCCGTTCTCGTCTTCAAAACGAGTGGGCGGGGTGACGAGCTTCGCCGGTGGGTTCGACTCCCACGCGTTCGCGCCACCTCCAACCGAAACACCTGCCTACGAGCCACCCCCTGATTCGTTGTACAGATGGCACTTGACCAGTACATCGTCGATGACAATATCGGCGGGGACATCGCGCTTGCAGATCTCCATCACCTTCGGGCATCTCCCGGCAAACTTACATCCCTTGCGCAGATATTCCTCCTGTTCCAGTTCGGCCAGGGTCACGGTATCGCGCCAGCGTAGCCTGGGGTCCGCCTGAGGAATGGAATCGCGCAGCAGCCGCGAGTATGGATGCCTGGGGTTCATCAACACCTGTTCCACCGGTCCCATTTCAACAATGTTACCGCGGAACATGATAGCGATACGATCACTGACATAATACGCCGTTGCCAGGTCATGCGTGATATAGAGAATACTCACCCCCAGTTCATCCCTGAGCTTTTTGAACAGATTGACAATTGACATACGCAGGGAGGCGTCGACCATCGAAACCGGTTCATCAGCAATGATCAGTCTGGGGTCGGTGACCAGCGCCCGGGCGATCGAGATACGCTGTAACTGCCCGCCGGAAAACTCATTCGGGTATTTGCCGGCAAACTCCTGGTAGGTCAGGCCCACCAGGCGTAATTTTTGATCGATCAATGCTATCGCTTCTTCTTTTCTCCTGGCCAGCCGGTAGTTCTGCACCGTTTCGTGGAAATACGAATCGACGGTGCGCAGCGGGTTGAACGTGCTGAACGGGTCCTGGAATATGGCTTGCACGCCTTCGGTGATCCAGACCTTCTCCTTGCGTGTGTGCGGCTTTCCGTTATGGAGGATCGTCCCGGAGGTGGCTTCCTCAAACCCCAGGACCATCCTGGCCGTCGTGGTCTTGCCACAACCGCTTTCACCGGCCAGGGTAAAGATTTCGGCCGGTTTAATATCAAAGCTGATATTGTCCACAGCGGTAATGACAATTCTGGCAAGCACGTTGCCCTGAGCGTACCGTTTAGTCAGCTGGTTTACCTCAAGCAACCTGTCCATGGTGTCCTTCTCCAACGAACCAGCAGGCAACTTTATGGTTCTCATCGATATGCGAGAAGTCCGGCATCTGACGAGTGCAGATGTCCTGAGCATGCGGGCAACGCGGGTGAAAGGGGCATCCTGTCGGCAGGTCCGCCAGGGAGGGAGGGCTGCCGGGCACGCTGCTGCGCATATTCTTATCGCCAAACCGGGGGAGTGAGTCGATCAAGAAGCGGGTGTAGGGATGCTGTGGCCGGCTAAAGATCTGCCCGGTGGTTCCCTCTTCGACGATCTTCCCGGCATACATAATGCCAATCCGGTCGGCGATATTGGCGTGCACACCCATATCGTGTGTGACCAGAATGATCGTGTTCTGGAGATTCTGCTGGATATCTTTCAGCATCTGGATCACGCCACGCTGCACCACGACATCCAGCGCCGTGGTAGGCTCATCGCCAATCATGATGCGTGGCTGTAACAGCGAGGCGAGCGCAATCGTCACGCGCTGGCGCATTCCACCCGAGAGCTGGTGCGGGTAGACCTCAAGGATATTTCTGGGTAAACCCAGCGTCAGGATCTGCTTGTAGGCCAGTTCGAAGATCGCTTCTCGACTTTGCCCGCTGACATGGCTGCGTACAAAGTCCTCATAGGTTTCTTTCAGCTTGAGCACCGGATTGAACACACTCATCGAGCCTTGCGGAATATAGGAGATGTACTCCATGCGCAGTTTACGCTTTTCTTCCGGGCTCAACGTGGTGACATCCACTTCCTCCGAGCCGATGCGGTAATAAATCTTCCCGCCAACCAGGCGCAACGGCGGCACAATGTCATTGAACAGTGTTTTCAGTAGCGTGGTTTTGCCGCAACCACTCTCCCCGGCAATGCCGTAGATTTCATTTTCGTAAATCCGCATTTCCACGTTATTGACGGCTTTTACGATCTTCTGCGCACCCTGCATATCCAGAACGTAGAACGCCTGGAGCTGGTCGGTTCGCAGGATGGTCTGTTTCATTGCGGTCATGATCGCTTCTCCGCTATGCGCCGACCCGCTGGATGCGTGTTCGAGGATCGAGGTATTCGCTGATACTGACCGAGAGCCAGTAGAGTGCGATAAACAGGAACAATGACAAGAACACCGGTGTCAGAATCCACCACCAGCGGCCAAGAAACATCGCCTGGTATGTGATCGCCCAATTCAGCATCGTGCCCAGGGTGGGAATATTGAGATTGACCAGTCCGAGGAATGCCAGCGTGATCTCCAACCCGATTGCCCAGGAGATGTTATTGATCAATGTCGAGAAGATCAACGGCATCGTAAAGGGAATGTACTCATTCAGCACCAGCCGGACCGTCCCGGTTCCTGAAAGGACGGCGGTCCTGGTAAACTCACGCTCGCGCAGGCTCAGAATGGTCGAGCGGATGAGGCGCGCGTCCCAGGCCCAGCCGAAGAACGACAACAGCAATCCTAAAACAACCAGATTCATATACTGTCGCACCAGCATGGCCAACATCACCATGATCAGGAAGAGCGGAATGACCAGCAGGCTGTCGCTGATAAACATCAATACCCGGTCGGTCGTTCCCCCGGTGTATCCAGCAACCATGCCGACCAGGATGGCGATCACCCGCGACACCAGTGCGGCGATAGTGGAGATAATCAGGGAATTGCGCACCGCAAAGGTAGCCTGCCAGAAGATATCCTGCCCGTTCGAATCGGTGCCGAACCAGTATTCCGCCGATGGTTTCATATCGCGCGGGACGACATTCCATAACGTTGGATCGTACGGCGAAAAGATCGACATGAAGGCCAGGATCAGAACGAGCATCAGGACGATGAAACTGAAGAAGAAGCGATAGTCTCTGAACAGATCTCGGAGCACGTTCATGGGGAACCAGCCTCTCTGGTACGCTCAAGCGTAGACGTTGCGCTGTCGCGCGTCGCATTCTGGCGAGCCAGAGCCCACAGCCTGTCCGAACAACGGATGGTTGGATGGCATTGCGAAGCGACGCAATCTCCTTATGCCGTCACGCCGGGAGTGAGGGCGGGACGCCCTCAGCAGCGTGCGCGGGCGCGACGCCCTCGCCCCGGCGATTGGCAAGAAAACGTAGTTGCCAGTGTACTAGTAGTATCTCACTCGTGGATCAAACAAGGGATATGCCAGATCAACGATCAGGATCGCCGTGGTAATACCGACAATTGAAAAGATGGTGATCCCCATAATCAGGTTGTAGTCGGCCCGGACAATCGAGTTGTACAGCAGCATCCCCAGGCCGGGGTAGCCATACACGATCTCGGTAATCAGTGCCCCGCTGAAGATTTGCCCAAGCGAAAGCGCCAGGCCGGTGATTTGTGGCAGCAGGGCGTTACGAATGACATACTTACGTACAATGCGCCCTTCGGTAACGCCACCCAGCTTGGCGTACTGGACGAAACTCTCGGCATTGACGTTCTGCACCAGCAATTTCATGATCTGGAAATTGACGGCCCCTCCCAGCACGACAAGGGAGAGCGCGGGTAAAAACGCATGCCAGAGCACATCTTTGATATAGGCCCAGGTGAAGCTGGGTATGGCGCCTAACGACGCCCCGCCCGTAATCGGGAACCAGCGCATGAACCCGGCAAGAAGCAGGAGCAAGGCAAAAGCGAAGATGTAATAGGGCAGGGGGCGAACTACCATGGCAATAGCGTCGAGGGTTCGCGACCAGCCCTTGCGCGTATAGTAGCCCGCCAATCCGCCGATGATATTCCCGACGACCCATGAGATGGCGGTGGTCGTCAGCAGGAGCCCCAGCGTCCAGGGCATCGCATTGGCAATCAGGTCGCTGACGCGGGCCGGGAATTGGAAGAAGGATACGCCGAAATCGCCGCGGAACAACCGGCCCCAGAACGCCCAGTACTGATCGAGCCAGGACCCTTGCAGGCCATACATCTCGGTCAGGTCAGCAATGATGCCATCCATCGAGCCAGGTTCGAGTGTTGAACCACGCGCTCGTATCATCCCGATCATCGCCATGACCGGATCATTGGGAGTGAGTCTGGGGATGAGAAACACAACGGTAATGCCCAGCCACACGACGAGCACGTACTGGATCAGACGGGGGATGAGATAGCGTTTCAGAAATGCCACGATTGCACCCTCGCATGTTTTTACAGCCACGAGCAGAAACCGTCATCCGCGAACGCGCTGCCGTTTCTGCTCACCGCGCGCCTCACCGGGGCGCCAGGTTGTTGCTCATTGCTCCAGCACAATGACATGCAATGTTCCCCGGGCGGACTGCGGAACGCCCGCCCGGAGCATGGTATCACATTGGTGCGATCGGCTTCAGGCTAGCTTATGCGCCAGTGGACTTCAGGAACGGCGTAAAGTACTTGAAGTTGGGCCAGTGCGTATACGGCTGGCAATACGCATTTTCGCTGCCAGGCCAGTTGGTCCAGTAATACTCGTCCCAGCCGACAAAGCCGATATAGCCGTAGGTTGGGATGCCGGGCATGTTCTTGACCGCTTCCTTCAGGCCCGCGATGCCAATCTCGATGGTCTTCTCGGCATTGAAGGGATCCGTCTCGCGCAGGTCCTTAATGATCGCATCCATCTCATCACTCGACCAGCGCGAGTAGATACCCTGGGTGCGCTCGCCGACAGGCCGCTTGTACGCGGAGTTCCACCGGTCGAGCACGCGATACAGATCCGGACCCGCACCCCACGGCTCCTGCGCCGGCCAGTTGCCGCTCACATCAAAGTCGCCGGTGGCCTGCAGGCCATCATTATCGGCAATCGCCAGTACTTCGGCATCAATGCCGAATTTCTTCCACTGCTGTACCGCCGCTGCGGCATTGCGGGCATCATGGTTGGTGAGCGTTGTGCCGCAGACGAAACCAATCTTCCAGGGCTTCCCGTCAGGCAACAGCCACTTGCCGTTGGCATCGCGCTTAAAGCCATTCTTTTCGAGCAGCCTGGCGGCGACATCGGGCGCGTACTTGTACCAGCCCAGCCCAAATGCCTGAGCCTGGAACTCCGGCGTGTCGGGGAAGACATAGCCGCGGCTCCTGGCGTATTCCGCAACACGCTTCGGCGCGTCTGGATCATACACTGCAAAGGTCTCGCCATTGCCAATATCAATGGTGAATTCCTTCAGCCAATCCTGCATTGGCGCGATGTAATCCTTGGGATACGGGCCAAGATGCGGGACGTGCACCGGGCTCAGCGTGCCTGAGGAATCGACGGCAATGCTGGTATATTCAACGATATCGATCGCCAGCGTCAGGGCCCAGCGGACATCCACATTGTCAAACGGAGGCCGCGCGGTGTTGAAGAGGATGCCGGTGATACACGGATCGTTGTTGACCACGAAGGGGAAGGTCGGCTGGTAGGCGCGGGACGTCTTCGACTGGGCCAACAGCGCTTTGAGACCGTCGGCCGAGAGTTCGGCCACATCCAGCTGGTGCGTCAATTGCGCCAGAATCTGTGCACCTTCGTTGTCAAACGCCTGGATGATGATGTACCTGGGCTGTGGCTCACCATACATCATGCCGGTCGGGCTCTTGTCCCAGTCGTCGCGCTTCACCCAGGCGGTCCAGAACCCCTGCGGATCATAGCTGTGCAGTTTGTACGGTCCACACCCCACATACGGATTGAAGGTAAACTGGACCGGATCCGCTTCCTTCTCGAAAATGTGTCTGGGCATGATCCGGGTGCAGCCCCAGCGATCGAGGAAGGTGGTATGGAAACGAGAGTTGGGCTGCTTCAATTTGAAAACGACCGTGTGGTCATCAGGAGCCGTGACGGTATCCACATTGTCAACGAAGAAGGTATGACCGTTGAGACCGCTATGTTTGATATGGGTTTCGATCGTATAGACCACATCGGCAGCAGTAAATGGCGTGCCGTCGTTCCAGGCGACCCCCTTGCGCAGTGGAATCGTGAGGCTCGTGAAATCCGGGCTATATTTCGGATCACCTTCCGCAAGGCCATTGATAATGTTGCCTGTGGCAAAGTCGACCGACCATAACGGTTCGTCAGCCAGGTTCTGCAGGCCACGATCTTGCCACTTCCAGCCAACCCACAGATTCATGTTGTCGGGTGTACCGACACGACCGGTGAGCTGCCTGACGATCAGCGTCTCCCGGCGGGGGAACGTGCCCAGAACATCAGCCACCGCTTCAGGCACCCGTGTAGGTTCGGGGACGGCGGTGACCACGATCCTTTCTACCACGGGGGTGCCCGCTACGACACGGGTGACCTCGATCTCCACGGGTTGCGCGGTCGGTTGCGTGGTTGACGTTGCACCGCACGCTGCGAGCAAGGCTCCACTGGCACTGGCAGCCAGTGCTTTCAAGAAATCACGGCGACTGAGTATGCGCGACATTGCGTCCTCCTGAGTCTCTTTATGATTTGCTGTCTGACCTAGCTAACCAGATCTGGGGAGAAACATGATGTCATTCATTCGCAATAGGCAACCTCCTACCCTTTACAACGTTTCATCGCTCTCTGGTCGCCAGGAATGACCAGGTGATTCATCCGGCGCATGGCAAGGGGCGTGCACAGGAATCCCGGATGACAAGCTGCGTAGGAATGGTATACAGATTATTCTCCAGCGAAAGGGGCTCTCCTGCCGCCAATTTCACCAGCATTTCCGTTGCCACCATACCAGTCTTCTCCAGGAACTGATCGACGGTCGTCAGCGGCGGGTTGAGGTACACTGCCTCGCGCAGATTGTCAAACCCGATGACCGAAACATCCCGTGGGATGTGTAAACCCAACTCTCTGGCGGCCTGATACACACCCATCGCCGACATATCATTGGCTGCAAAAATCGCCGTCGGGCGATCAGCAAGCGATAACAGACGGCGGGCGCATGTGATGCCGACTTCCGTGCTATAGTCGCCAATCGCAATCAATTCCTCATCGAGGGGAATGCCGGCTGCTGCCAGGCCATCCTTGTAACCCTGCAAGCGCTGGTTGGCGCTGGCAAGGATCAACCGCCCGGTGATAAAGCCAATGCGGCGATGACCGAGACCAGTGAGATAGTTCATCGCTGCGAACGCGCCCTCGCGATTGGTGGAGATGACCGCCGGAAAATCGGGAGTCTCAGTATTCGGGTCAATAATGACCAGTGGAGCGTGCGTCCTGAAATGCGTGGATGTTGGCGTGACCACAATCGCGCCATCAGTAATCCCGCCATTCAGCAGCATGACATACGAACGCTCATAGTAATCAATGTCTTCTTTTTCCCAGCTCCCACTGGTGTAGATCAGCAAGTCTTTGTCAAGGTTGGCGATTGCTCGATTCACGCCACGCATCACCTCATGCCCATAGGGAGACGCCACATCGGGCATGATGAGACCAATGACGTTGGTACGGTGGCTGCGCATCCCGCGCGCGGCCAGGCTGGAGGCATAGCCCAGTTCGCGGACAATGGCGCGTACTTTTTCGATGGTCTCCTCAGAGACGTCGCTTTTCCAGTTCAACACCCGTGAGACAGTCGAGACCGAGACGCCAGCCTTCCTGGCCACATCCTGGATGGTGATGGTTTTTGGGCGTCTTTTCATGGAGCG
This sequence comes from Chloroflexota bacterium, assembly GCA_013388755.1. Classification (GTDB taxonomy): domain Bacteria; phylum Chloroflexota; class Chloroflexia; order Chloroflexales; family Roseiflexaceae; genus JACAEQ01. Next base: position 12,205 of record JACAEQ010000086.1, on the reverse strand, counting down.
TTCTCGGAGATAACGTTCCCGGTAACATTACCGGAAACGTTATGATGATTGTCGCAAAGAAACCTTTCTTTGTCAAGGGGTGGCGCGCGTGCCGCACAGGATGCCGACATGACGGTTCGGCGCCCCTATGTTACCAGGAACCCGCCAGCGCCGACCAGGCTACTGTTGATGCCGGAGAGCACCAGGGCTGTACGCACCGGGGCGTCATCCGGCGGTCAGCACATCGTATCGCACCACTCCTTCCGAGTCGGCTTCGATCCGGCGGCTGATCGGCTGCACCCTACCCGGCGTGTTGCGCCACAGGGCGATCGCCAGAGGAACAAAACCATGACGCCGTGCTGTGCGTAGCATCGAGGGGCGTACTACGCAGAGCGATGGAGCAGCAGCATCGCAAAGTGTGGTATGCTTCCAGCTGTACCGATGCCGTTGTACGGCGGCGCGCTGTTGTGTTGTGGGTGCAGAGGATAATGTCATGACGATGGAAACTATGTCGGCTGCGGCAGAAACCGCCACGGCAACGCCGGCATCCCTATCGGCTGAAGCGCGCAGCCCGAAGTCGTTGCGCCGCCGCGTTATGGGCCTGGCGCTACCAGCGATTGGCGAAAACCTGTTGCAGACGGCGCTCGGCATCGCCGATACCCTGCTTGTCGCCGGGATCGGGATTGTTGCGCTGGCGGGGGTTGGTGCGGCGCTCAATGTACTGTTTCTGATCATGGCGGCGTTGAGTTCGCTGTCGGTCGGGGCATCGGTGCTGGTGGCGCACGCGATCGGCGCGCGCGACATGGAGCGGGCCAGCCATGTCGCCGGGCAGTCGCTGCTCTGGAGCATCGCGCTTTCGTTGCCGATCACGCTTGCTGGCCTGGCGCTGGCCGGGCCGACCGTTGCGCTGTATGGCATGGACGCGGATGCAACGGCGGTTGCCGCCGAGTACCTGGTGATCAGCGCCGCCGGCATCCCGATGCTGGCGGTCATGTTGATTGGCGGCGGGGTGCTGCGCGGCGCGGGGGACAGCCGGACACCAATGCTGGTGACGGCGCTTGCCAATCTGCTGAACCTGGCACTCTCCTGGGCGCTGATCTATGGCCACCTGGGGTTCCCGGCGCTCGGCGTGGCGGGCAGCGCCTGGGGCACGGTGATGGCACGTGTCATGGGCGCGGCGCTGCTGGCCGGCGTACTCCTGCGCGGTAATGGTGCGTTACGGGTCGGCGGGCCGGGAACCTGGCGCCCGCGCTGGCGTACGGCGCGCGAGGTGCTGCAGATCGGTTCACCCGCCGCGCTGGAAGAGATCATCATCATTGCATCGTTCGCCGCACTCACGCCCATCGTTGCCGGCCTCGGCACCGTGGCGCTCGCGGCTCACCGCGTGGCGCTCAATGTGCTCTCGCTTTCGTTCATGCCGGGGATCGGGTTCAGTCTGGCAACAACGGCGCTGGTCGGCCAGTCGGTCGGGGCCGGCAGGATGGACGAGGCGCGTGCGACAACGAACGTAGCACTGCGCTGGTCAGTGTTCTGGATGGGTGGCCTGGGGGCGCTCTTCATCCTGTTTGCGCCGCATCTGGTCGGCGTGTTCAGCAGTGACCCGGAATTGATCGCCATCGGTGCGGCGGCGGTGCAGGTGGTGGCCCTGGCGCAACCGTTGTGGGCTGGCACGTTCGTGATTGGCGGCGCGCTGCGCGGTGTGGGCGATACGCACACGCCGATGATCATTTCTGGTATCCTTGGCTGGACTGCGGTTGGTCTTGCGCTCGCGCTGGTCGTTCCCTGGCCGGCGCTGTGGGCGGTGTGGCTGGCGTACCTTTTTACCGGCCCGGTTGAGATCGGCGCGTTGTGGCGGGTGTGGCAAAGGAAACGATGAATGGTACATTTGCTCGGGCAAAAGGCTTTAACGTTCCAACTTCCAGTTCTCAACTCCTGATTCCAGGGAACGCAACATGAACCGATTCCCTCCATATGTCCGTAGCGTCGTTACGAGCGCCGATCCCGCAGCATGGCCGGTGAGCGGCCAGGGGTTCAATGAGTGCAGTTTTACGTCGCTTGCCAATGCGCTCAACCTGCTGCATGGCGAAGCGCGGTACACCAGAGAAGCGTTCATCCGCGAACTGGGGCCGCTGTTCCAGCCGAAACTGGGTGGAACCTTTCCACCGCTCAAGGCGGTCCAGTTGCGCCGGCGCGGCTATGGCACACACTTCGGCAACCTGTCGCACACCGATGCCGAACGGGTACTGAAGGGCCTGGTCGATCGCGGTGTCCCGACCATTGTAGATATCTACGCGGCATTGCAGATCGGCGGATTGCGCCTCTGGGGCCAGCATGCCACGGTGCTGGTCGGGTATAGTCTGCCGTTTCGCGACGCCACCGGCGCGTTCCACGAGGAGTATTATCTGGTGGATGCCCAGTGGCCCGAACTCGGGCGCTTCGATCTGGCGTTCAATGATGTTGACCGAGACGGGGATGGGGTGCCGGAACGCTACCCCGGCAATCGCACCCTGAGCCGGCACGAATTTCTGCGCCTCTGGAGTTCGCGCAATTACTGCCCGGTCTTTCGCACCTCCGCCGAACACGACGCCTGGTATCGCGCGACGATGCGCCGCGCGCCGGGCCCACCGGTTGCCGGCTGGATCGGGCAGAGTCTGCTGTTCGGCAGCGACGATCGCGTGCGCGACGAAAGCCCCCCTGCGCCGGTGGTATAATCCGTGGCTATGCGGCATACCGTTTCCGTTTACAGGTATCGCGGCGGCGATCCGTCATCGCCAACCTCACGCTGTCGAAGGAGCATACCATGGGCTCATGGATCGAACTGGACGCGGTCTATCCACCGGGTGCGCTGACCCCCGGCGCGGCGTTTGTGATTGCGCATGCGCACCTGCACCGCGTTACCCGCCTCTATGACGACAATGGCGCGCTCGCACGCTTCGTGCCGCATCCCGGTCGCGGTCTCGTGCCAGATCGCGACCTGCTCGACCGGGCGGAACGATATCTCACCGATGTGCCGTTCGACGCGTTTCTTGCCGAAGCGCGGGCGCTGCTCAATCGTGATCAACTGCGCTGCCTGGCGCTCAACCTGCTGGATGCCGTGCTTTCTGCTGGCGAACGGCCAGAGTCGCACGATCGCTATCGCGCCATCGTTGAAGGTCTGGGGGTCACCGCCGACATGATCGATCCTTATCGGTATGGGCTTGTGCTGAAGAACGATTTGAGTCTGTTCCCGCAATAGATGGCTGCGACATCATCACAACGCGGCACCTTCGCCTCCCGCACGTTCGCGGCATTGCGGTATCGCAATTACCGTCTCTGGTTCGCTGGCCAGATGGTGTCGTTGTTCGGCACCTGGATGCAGGCTACAGCTCAGGGATTCCTCGTCTTCCAGTTAACCGGTTCGCCGGCCTACCTCGGCTACGTCGGTTTTGCTGCGGGTCTACCGACCTGGATGCTGACCCTCTATGGCGGGGTGGTTGCCGATCGCGTTCCGCGCCGCATCCTGTTGTTGGTGACACAGACGGTCCAGATGCTGCTGGCCTTCGCGCTTGCGGCGCTGGTCTTTACTGGCCTGGTGCAACCATGGCACATTGTCGGCCTGTCGCTGTTGCTGGGAGTCGCCAATGCGTTTGATGCGCCGGCACGCCTGGCGTTTGTACGCGAACTGGTGGACAAAGACGATCTGACGAATGGCATCGCGTTGAATGCCACGATGTTCAACCTGGCCACAACCACCGGCCCGGCAGTTGCCGGGCTGACCTATAACCTGATCGGGCCGGCATGGTGCTTTACGCTAAATGGCATCTCGTTTCTCGCCGTGATCGGCGCGCTGCTGCAGATGCGGATCGCGTCCCGGCCACCGGCGCCACGCGGCGCGTCGGCGTGGAACGATATCAAGGAAGGGTTCGGCTATATCGTGCGCGAGCCGTCGGTGCGCACGCTGATCGCGCTGGTCGGCGTGACGAGTTGTTTCGGCATCTCGTTTGCGACGCTCTTCCCTGCGTGGGCGGTGCGGATCCTGGGCGGCGACGCCGCCACGACCGGCCTGCTGCAATCGGCGCGCGGCCTGGGGGCGCTGTGCGGCGCGCTGGTCATTGCTTCGCTTGGGCGGTTCGAGTTCAAAGGGCGGTTGCTGACCGCCGGCACCTTTGCGTTCCCGGCGCTGCTGATCCTGCTGACGTTTACCGACTGGCTGCCGCTCACGCTGGCGATCCTGGTCGGCGCCGGCCTGGCGGTGATCATGATCATGAACCTGGCCAACGCCCTGGTGCAGACGCTGGTTCCCGATGCATTGCGCGGGCGGGTTATGGCCGTCTACAGTATGATCTTTTTCGGCATGATGCCGGTTGGCGCACTGTGGGTCGGATTGATCGCCGAGGCTGCCGGCGAGCCGGCGGCGGTGCTCAGCGGGGCGCTGGTCTGCCTGTTCGCCGCGCTGCTGGTGTTTGTCGCCGTGCCGGGATTGCGCCGCCTGGCGTGAGAGTCTCCGGAGGCGTCCCGCCGGGGCGTCCCTACGCTGCGCGATCAATACGCGACGGCGCAGCCATCCTTTCGCGGATCGGAACCGGCGTGGCGCACGCCTGCCTCGTCCACCACAATCACCTGGCCACCGCCAAAGCCGAACATGCCCTGCTGTGCGGCGATGACGTGGCCACGTGCCGCCAGCGCGGCCGCCACCGCCGGATCGTGCTCCAGCGCAACCGCCTCCTGCCGCAGATACGGGTCGATCAGTTCGAACCGCGGCGCGTCGAGCGCCTCCTGCGGGTTCATGCCGTGGTCGATCATATTGACCAGCACCTGTACGTGCCCCTGCGGTTGCATAAAGCCGCCCATCACGCCAAAACTGGCCCACAGCCGGTCGCCGCGCGTCACCATGCACGGAATAATCGTATGGTACGGTCGCTTCCCGGGCGCAACACAATTCGGGTGCGCCGGGTCGAGCACGAATCCCGCGCCGCGGTTCTGCAGGCAGATACCAGTATCGCCCGCCACCACCCCCGAGCCGAACCCCATGTACAGGCTATTGATGAATGACACGGCGTTCCCCTCGGCATCAACGGCCGTGACGTAGACGGTATCGTGGCCACCGGGGAGTGGCATCGAGCGAACCACGGGCAGCGCCCGTTCCGGATCGATCAGGGCGCGGCGTGCAGCGGCGCGTTCCGGTGAGAGGAGCCATCCGGTTGGCACGGCGACATGCGCCGGGTCGGCGACGTAGGCTGCGGCATCGGCGAAGGCCAGGCGCAGCGCCTCGATCTGCAGGTGGAGCGCCTGCGGCGAAGCCGGCGCCAGGCCGGCGAGGTCGAAGCCGTTAAGGATATTGAGCGCCATCAGCGCCGTAATTCCCTGGCCGTTGGGCGGGATCTCGTACACGGTATAGCCACGATACGCGACGTTGATGGGCGTTTCCCACGTCGAGCGATGCGCCGCCAGGTCTGCGGCGGTGAGCACGCCGCCGTCGCGCGCCGAGGTTGCGACGATCGCCGCGGCGATTGGCCCCTGGTAGAATGCATCGCGCCCACCGGCGGCAATCTGCCGTAGCGACCGGGCCAGCCCCGGCTGGCGGAAGCGTTCGCCGGCGCGCGGCGCGCGCCCTTCCGGCAGATAGGTGCGTGCGGCATCCGGGTGCGCCGCCAGTTTCGGCTCGGCCAGCTTCCAGCCACGCGCGATGATTTCGCTGACCGGAAAGCCCTGCTCGGCGTACTCGATCGCCGGTGCCAGTACCTCTGCCAGCGGCAGGCGCCCGTGCGCCGCCAGCAGTTCGATCCATGCATCCACCGCGCCAGGGACCGTCACCGGCAGCATGCCGGTCGTCGGGATCGCGGTCAACCCGCGCGCGGCAAACGTTTCGCGCGAGAGAACTGCCGGTGCGCGGCCACTGCCGTTCAATGCGCGTACCGTGCGCGTCGGCGCATCATACACCAGCGCAAAGGCATCACCGCCAATACCGGTGCTCATGGGTTCAACAACGTTCAACGCAGCGGCGGCTGCAATCACCGCGTCGGCGGCGCTACCCCCCGCCAGCAACATGCGCAGACCAGCCTGCGCCGCCAGCGGCTGGCTGGTCGCGACGACACCGCGCGTTGTGACGACGACCGAACGCCGCGAGCGAAAACGTTCGCCGGTGATGGGGGGAATGTCTGGACACGACATGGGCATGCCTCGCTATAATGATAACCAAAGGTTCTGCAATTTCGTGTTGTTTGCCCTGGATTATAATAGGGCACACCCGCCCGATCGGCAACTACAGACTGGAGCGACCTGTGACGACGACAACCGGCAGCCGCGAGATTGTGGATGCGCACCTGCATCTTTGGGATCCGCGGCGCATGCGCATGCCGTGGCTCGACGGCAATGATCTCCTCAACCGGCCATTCGGCCTTACCGAGTATCGCGAGCATACGGCCGGGTTGAACATCACGGCGATGGTCTACCTGCAGGTTGATGTCGCACCGGCGTATGGATTGCTCGAGGCGCAGCACGTCGCCCGGCTGGCAGCCGACGATCCACGCATCCAGGGAATCGTTGCCTACGCGCCACTTGAAGACGGCGAGTGTGTACGCTCGATCCTTGAGTCGCTGGTTGCGATCGGCCCGCTCGTCAAAGGCGTGCGGCGTCTGCTCCAGGGTGAGCCTGACCCGGCGTTCTGCCTGCACCCGTCATTCGTGCGGGGTGTCGAACTCTTACCGGAGTATGGTCTCTCGTTCGATATCTGCATCGTTCACCATCAGTTGCCGGCGATCATCGAGCTGGTGCGGCGCTGCACCGGAACGAGGTTCATTCTTGATCATATTGCCAAGCCGGACATTCGCGGCAGCGCGCTCGATCCCTGGCGCGCCAACCTGGAGGCCCTCGCGCGCCTGCCGAACGTCGCATGCAAAATCAGCGGTGTTGTCACCGAAGCCGACCATGCACACTGGACGCCGGAGCAGATTGCGCCGTATATCCAGCACGCGCTCGATGTATTCGGCTCCGATCGGGTGATGTTTGGCGGCGACTGGCCAGTGGCGTTGCTGGCGACGAGCTATCGCCGCTGGGTTGAGACACTCGCCACACTGACGGCGGACATGGGGCCGGATGCGCAACGCGGCTTCTGGGTGGAGAATGCGCGGCGCGTGTACCGTCTGGGCTGAAGCTGACTTCGAGCAGGTTGTGTGCCTGCCGATAGGTTGCATCATAGCCGGTGCCGTGGTATCTTGCGCCTATGTGGTCGCACTTGAGCCAGAACCCTGACCCGGACGATCCATCATGCTCCGATGCGCTGCGACGCGTGATGGCGCGATTAGGCGACTATGCTGCATTGTTGATCGAACCGCTTAAAGCGCTGCCAATTGGTGCGGCACTGGTCACAGCAACCAATCAACGGATCGAGGTGCGCATCGCCACGCAGACGAGTAACATCCTGCTGGTGATTGCGCCCGAGTCCGATCTCGCGCACGAAGTCTTTGTTCTCCGTGCCATGGCACACAAAGCGCTGCCGGCTCCGCGCCTGATCGCGCACGATCTGAGCTGTACCACGGTTCCTTTCACCTATGCCATCCTGTCTTCGCTGGGAGGCGTCACGCTCGACCGCGTGCCTGATGCTGCGCTCTTGCGGGTTGCGGCGCGCCAGGCAGGGAGAACGCTCAGGCGCGTGCACCAGATCGAAGCGCCAGGGTATGGCGCGCCGACGCCATCCGGTCGCTGGCCAGTACGAACGTGGCCCGAGGCGCTGGCCGCCTGGCTTGAATCGCGCGGTGTCGCCGATCGTGCCGAGGAGGCGCTGGGGGCAGAGGTTGCGACGGCCCTGCGCGCCGCAACGCTCGATCACCCTGCGTGTGCATGCCCGCAGCCGCGCGTCTTGCACGGCGCGCCCGATCCTGCGCACATACTCGTCACGTCGGGCGAATCGGTCTACCTGGAGGCGCTGATACGCCCGGAACCACCGGTGGGCGGCGACCCGATGTTCGACCTGGCGCATGGGCTTGCGTCGCGGTGGCCTTCTGCGTTTCGCCAGGGCATCCTGGAGGGATACGAGATGGCCGGCGCGCTCACCGCCGCGCAGCACGAGCGCATCAACCGGCTACGCCTGCTGTGCGATGTCGCTGATGCGCTGGCCAGCGCCGACCCGCCGGTGCTGGCCGGGCTTGCCGGGGCAGTGATGGCACGGCTCAGGGCGCTGGAAGACTCGTGAAGAACCGGAATGCGCGATGATATCTCCCGGCCAATCCAGAACAAGCAGAGCATGAGACGTGCGCCTGCCGCACGCGCCTGGTCTGTGCTGGCGGCGCTGGCGACGCTGGGCACATGGGCCGGGGTCGTGATCTGGCTGCTGACCCGGCCTGCGATTGACGTGCCACAGGCACGCGGGTTGTATGCCGCCGAAGGCGGCGCGCGCGCCTTCCGCTGGACGGACAGCGAGGCGCGATTGCCGCTGGCGTCGCGCGACGGGCCAACCGAGGTACGGCTGACCCTCGGGCGCGTACCATGGGATGGCGTCCAGGCGCTTGATGTGCGCCTTGGCGGTGGCGGCTGGCGCATCCCGGCCATGGTTGGCCCGCAGCCGCGACGGTACGTGCTCCTGCTGCCGCCCGGCGCCGGCGAGGTGGTCATCCAGGCGCCGGTTGCGCGCCCGGCCGGCGACTGGCGCTGGCTGGGGGTGCAACTGTACGCCGCCGAGGCGCACGCATCGGGTCTGCCGCTGCACCTGGTGTGGCAGGCACTGCTCCTGGCGCTGGCCAGTGCGCCGCTGATGGGCGCGGCCGCATGGTTCGCGGCGCGCGGCCACGCTGCGCCGGTGACACTCTTCGGCATTGCGCTGGCGTTGCGCCTCGCATGGATGGGCGACTCGCCGCCCGGGCTGCACCGCGACGAGGTTGTGAGCCTGGTAGACGCCTGGCATGTTCTGACAACCGGGCGTGATCACTACGGCCACATCCTGCCCCTGGCTGCCTTTGAAGCCTTCGGTGACTGGATCGCGCCGCTCCTGACCTACCTGGAAATCCCGGCAGTTGCGATCCTCGGGCCGGAACCCGGCGCCGCGCGTGGTACGACGGCCGTGATCAGCGCGCTGGCAGTGCCGGTTGTGTATGCGGTCGCGCGTGAATTGCACTTGCCGCGCGCGGCGGCGTTTACCGGCGCCCTGGTCGCGGCGCTCTCACCATGGCAGATCTTCCTGGGCCGGATCGCCATGCCACCCTCGCTGGCACCGACGTGCTGGGGCGTGTGCCTGCTTGCCGGGTTGCGCCTGGTTGCCGGTGGCGCCCGGCGTGACGCCCTTGTGCTGGCGCTGGCGGCGGGGGTGGCATTGTACGCGTACCCGCCGCTGAAACTTGGCGTGCCATTGCTTGTGGTGGCCACGGCACTGCTGGCATGCACGCAGCGATCGGTACGTGCCACCATCGCGGCCTGGTGGCCAGCGGGGGTCTTACTCGGCGCACTCTGGTTACCGTTCATCGCCGATACACTCTTCAACACCGATAGCGGGCGGCGGCTGGCGCAGATCGCGTTGCGCGCCGATTCGCCGGCAGCGTGGCTGGCCGCCTGGTGGGGGAACTATCGCGTCTATTTCGGCGCAGACTTCTGGTATCTCAGCGGCGGGCTGACGAAGGCGATCCAGGGGATCCCTGGCCGGCCGCTGGCGCTGCCGGTCGAGGCAGCACTGGCGCTACCCGGATTGGCGGCGCTTGCCCTTCAGGCTGCATGGTCGCACCGGAAGAGCGGCGTCACCAGCAACGGAACACATGCTACCTGGTTACTGGCGCTGCTCGCGCTTCTGATCGCGCCATTTCCCGGCAGCCTGACCGAGCGCCATCCGAACGCCTATCGCGCGGCCCCGCTTGCCTTCATGTATGCCGTCGTTATCGCAGCGGGCGCAGCCGTTGCATGGAACGCGCTCGGGCGCATCGGGCACGCGCGCTGGCGCACACTGGCGCGCGGCGCAGCGGTGGCGGCACTGGCCGGCGCCATGGCCTGGCAGTGCGGGAGCTGGTACCGCGAACTGCTCACGACCTACCCACGGATCGTTGCGCCGACCTGGTTTTTCGCCGAGCGCGCCATTGACGATGCCATGCGCCTGGCGATTGCCGAGGCACCGGCATTCGATGAAGCCTGGTTCGATACCGACTCGATCGGGAGGCCCTATATCTACCTGCTGGCGGCGCGCCCACTGCCAGCGGCCGAGGCCCAGGCGCAACTGGTGGTACGGCGTGAGCCACCGGAACCAAACTTCGTGGATGCGATCGGGCCGTACCGCTTTGCCAACCTGGACATGCTGCCCTACGACCTGCCTACCCTGCATGCTGTCGTTGACCGCTTTTCCGCCGGCGGTTACCTCATACAGGAATTACGCGACGGCGAACGACGTATTCTGGTCGTGCGCGGCATGAACATGCGGGTCGCGGACGTGGAACGTTGAGCGTTGTAGATTGCACGTTGCATGTCGTTTCAGTGCTTGCCTGTGAGTTGTGTTGATTGTGTTGATTGTGTGGTGCACGCTGTATTCGCTGCTCTGCTGCACGCTGTATGCGGTAAATAGACTTAATACCGATTTATACTATCGTATCGCCGGTTATGCCCGTGAACGAACGCAAAGATTATGCAACGCGCAACAGATTTCCATCACCAGATCACGCACGCCGTCTTTCCACAGCCGGATGGTATCTTTGACGATCCGGCAGCGTTTGATGCCGCTGATCACGTGTTCGATCGTGATCCGTCGCCGGGCAATCGCCTGATTGGCGGTTTGCTGCGCATCGGTCAATGTCCCGCCTTTCGGCTTGCGGGTGGGACGGGTATGGATGACATCCGGCAGGGCATAACCCACAAAACCCAGGTCATCCACCAACTCGCTGCCTGGGGGCAACGGGTAGGGAACATCATCGGCTATCGCTTTATCATGCACGCTGCCTTCGTACGTATCGCTCAGAAACTGCACCAACCCATCAGCGGTCGCCAGGATCAGGTTTTTGATCGTGTGGCGCTTTTTCTTGCCGCTGTAATAGTCGGCCTGATCACCTGCGTCCGCGGGGCGCGGGATGGCGCGTTCGGTACCGTCGTGAACAAGGGGGACGCTCCTGGCGCATCCCCATCGGCTCGCGCACTGATCAAGGCATCCAGTCGCTCCTGGAGCGTGGCTGCGGTACGGGTCGGCAGATCACCGCTGGTCGCGAGCGCGGTCGGGAGTGCCGTCAACAAGACATGCAACCAGAGATTGGCTTTCGGTTGGGTCAACCCAAACGCGGTGGCATGGGCGGTCTGCAAGGGCGCGCCTTTGAGATACATTAAGACGAACAATAACCGATCCTCGGGTGTCGGCAATGGGCAGTTGGCGTACTGGCTGTAGCGTCGTCCGCCGCGCGGTTTGCCTTCCAACGTCCATTCCGCCATATGGGCGAGAAAGGCGTCTTGCACCAGCGGCGCCAGGGTTTCAAATTCAGCGACCGTCAGGCTGGTTAACTGCTGGATCACCCCAGCTTTGGCACGTTCATCGGCATAGCGTACTGGCATTGGCTCCTCCTGGTCATAACGCCAGGAAGTATATCATAAATCGATATAAGGTCTATTGATTGTGTTGATTGCGTTGATTGTGTGGTGCACGCTGTATTCGCTGCTCTGCTGCACGCTGTATGCGGTAAATCCCTCTCTCCTCTCTCCTCTCTCCTCTCTTCAGTTGTTGCTGTTCATCTGCAAGTTAAGCGCGATAACATTCACAAAATCTCCGGTAATCTACATAATCATATCGTTTCAGTGCTCTTCTGCGAGCCGAATGCGATTAAACGGTCATGACCACGATTAAAACGTATGAGTTTGGACGTTTCAGTGCTCTTCTGCGAGCCGAATGCGATTAAACCCGTCGTCATAAGCGCCGCCAGCATGGCATCATCAGTTTCAGTGCTCTTCTGCGAGCCGAATGCGATTAAACTCGGCTTGACCACCGCAGACATTATTGACCACTTACGTTTCAGTGCTCTTCTGCGAGCCGAATGAGATTAAACCTAACCGGCTATACCGCCGCGTCAAAAGAGCTATGTTTCAGTGCTCTTCTGCGAGCCGAATGCGATTAAACTGAGAACCGCCAGCGCGACGTAGACGAGTTCAAAGTTTCAGTGCTCTTCTGCGAGCCGAATGCGATTAAACACCTGAGCTAGGAGACGATGATGAGCTATACGTCTGGTTTCAGTGCTCTTCTGCGAGCCGAATGCGATTAAACCCGTCGTCATAAGCGCCGCCAGCATGGCATCATCAGTTT
>JACAEQ010000095.1 GCA_013388755.1 Chloroflexota bacterium | reverse complement strand
GCCTACGGGCGGCCTCGGCCGCGGTGGTCTCACCCCGGAGAATCTCCAGCACGAGGGCGACCCGGCGCTTGGCTGTCCAGCGCTTGAGGGTCTCGTCGTTCGTTGTCTGCTCGTTGCTCATCAGCTCCACCTCGTTGTCTGACTACTGGTCAGTATGTCATAGTGGTGGTCTGACCGTCCAGGGGGGCAGTATACAACTTCATTAAGGCCAGCAGCGCGCCATCTCAATGATTGCAGTACCGAGATCTGTGAGCATCGAAGGCTGATCTGAACGCTCTGCAAGTGCTAGAAGCCAGGGCATCAGCGCAGTGATATCGCCAAGCAAGTCAGGACGGCCGCGCCGTGCACAGGTACGCAGCGTTGGGGTCAGGTTCGCGTCGCAGGCCGGAGTGCCGGCGAGGTGCGGGGCGAGGGCGGCCAGCGCCCTGGCACGCGCCACTTTACGGGTGATGGCTCGGGCGGCGGCGAGGGCATCTGTGAGCATTTGGGGCGACAAGTTGGGGCGGTCTTGTCCTACACTCTGCGAAACGGTTGTTACAGCCCCAGGTAGAAAAGGTTCCTCAAAATGCCGATCGAGATCAATTAGAGTACTGGCGCGATCACAAACTCTATGAATGTTGTCAACTTCTGATCTGGCCTGCGCCCACACCACAGCTTGTTGCTCATTGGGTAGGTACGGCGCTAAGGCAATCAATGCCTTAGCACGATACAAGGCGCTGTCTATACTGTCAACCGCTGTCAAAGTCTGCGCCCATACCGTAGCTTGTTGCTCATTGGGTAGGTGAGGAATGATTGAGGTTAGTACCTCGACACGATTGTATACATTAGTGATTTGAGTTGCTGCGGCGAAAGCTTGTGTCCAGACAGATGCTTGTTGCTCAAGTGGCAAACGTAAAGCCAGTCTGATCAGCGCCCTCACACGATAGTATTGATCTTCAATCTGAGACGCCGCTGTCAGAGCGTCAGGTAACAACGACTCTGGCAGGTGCGGAGCAAGGGCAATGAGTGCTTCGGCTCTGCTGTAGCCTCCCAACAGGAATGGATCAATCTGTGTAGCAGCATGCAAAGCATATCCCACTGCTGCAGAACGTTGCTGAAATGGCAGATACGGGCTGAGAGCGATGAGCGACTCAATTTGCCATGAGGCATCATCGATTCGAAGGGAGGTTTTGAGATTGTATGCTATGTGTAGTTCGTCTTTGTCATGATCATATACATCATCTTTCTGGAGTGTCGGTCTTGTGTCGGTTGCAAATGAGTCTGGCGGGTCTGGTACGCGTAGCCTACCAGGTTGATTATAGGTTCCAACATCAATCTGGGCGGCCATACCTTGGGCTTGAGCTAACAGTGTTCCGGATAAATAGGGAATCAGCTCTTTCAAGACTTGTACGCGATTGAAAGGATTGTCAATTTGGCCGGTAATCTCCAAAGCCCTGGCTAATAGCGGCTCTGGTAGATATGGAGCGTATGACATCAAAACACGGGCACAATTGTATGGGTCATCGAATCCGGCAACTAATGTCAAAACTCTGCCCAATTGTGAACTGGGGAGACGGTGAGCTAGCGCCATAAGTACGATAGCCTGGTTGTACGAGTTTTTGAATGACTCTACAAAGCTCAATATTCGCTCCCATGGGAGATCTATCCCAGTACCTGGAAGTCCTGCAAGCGTATACGTCTGTTGTGTTTCGTCGGACATTTGAGACACATGTCCAAGCACGGCTTCGACACTCCAGCGCCCTTCCGACATTCCCAATGTCAGCAGCTGCACCAGCAACTCCGGCGTCAGGTTACCACTGCGGCTGCGCAGGCTCGCCGCGATCAGCGCACAGCGCAGCGTCAGCTCAAGGTCGCACTGCTGCTCTGCCCAACTCCAGAGAATGTCAAGGTCAGTCAGATAACCGGTATCACTTCCCTCGGCAGCGTAGCACGCTGTTTGCCAGGGTTGGAGGTAACGCTGTCCATCGGCGCTCGGTACGATCTCGGTCAACACCCGGCGCATGCGCTCCCACTCTCCTGCCGATTTGAGATGCGCGATCCAGAACTGGCGCAGGTAGTCGGGCAGGGGCTGGCTGCGATCAGCGAACCAACTCTCGCCGTAGGCGATCAGGCGTTGCTGCAGCCGCTCACGATCCTTCGGCGGATAGATCTGCTCGAGGAACACTTCGCGCAGTCGCTGGTGGCTGAAAACGTAGGTGTGCTGCGCCTCCCCGACGGTGATGATAAAGCGCGCCACATCGTCGTCGCTTACCGCGTCAACGATGTCGGCCTGCTCGACAAATGCATCCGGGGCCAGCGCCTGCAGATCATCGCTGGTCAGGGGACCATAGGCTGCTGCGCAGAGCGCCAGCAACTCGCGGATCGGCCGGCTTGCTTGCCGCCGTTTGCGTAGCATCTCTACCCAATCTTTGAGGAAGGCTTCAAGCCCGGGCGGTCGTTGGGTTAACGATTCTGGCGCTATCTTGCCGCCGCTCAGGGCTTTGATGAGCAAATTACAGGTCAGCGGATCGCCCTCGCTAACGCGGAAGAGCTGCTCAACAAAGGCAGGATCGGCAGCGAGCGCCGGATCACTCTGCCGGAGCAGCGCTGTGATCGCTGGGCGCTCCAGTGCGCCGAGGTCAAGCGCCGCCACCGGTGCCGTTGTCCAGCCGAGTTGATGCTGCAAGTCGTCGCGGGTGGCATTGGCCCGCTGCCGTGCCGCGACGACTATCTTCAGGCCTGCCTGCGGAGGGACGGCGCAAAGTGGGCCAACTTCCCAGCCGGTGGCCTCGTCAATTCCGTCGAGCACAAGCAGCAACTGCGTGGCAGAAGGGAGCGGACGGCGCAGGTAGTCGGCGATCAATGCGCGCAAGTTGCTGGGTGACTGATCGTAGCTACGGTACTGTTCGAGGTCACTGTGAATGTCGGCCAGAGAATGGGCCAGGATGCTCAGTGCCACCTGCTCATTTGCCGTCTGGAAGCGAATACTGACTGGTGCGAAGATGATGCGCCATTCCGGATGCTGTTGCTGCACCTGTGCGATCCAGTGAACGAGCAGCGCCGTTTTGCCCAGACCGGTCGGCGCGACCATCAGGCCGAAGGGATGCGTCGGGTCGGCCAGAAAAGTATCGAGTTGCGCCAATTCAGCGTCGCGTCCGCCGAAAACATCGGCCGCATAGTGCTCAATGAGCGGCTGCACGAGCGTTCTGAGGTTCACTGGCAGCGAGCGCTGTACGATATATGTAATCTTATCGCCCGCTACATAATCGCCAGCAATTTGAAAGACATCCCCGCCCGCCTGGATAGTGTCACGCCCAGATTTGATGCGAGGTTCGTCGCTCATCCCACTACCCCTGCTCGCGCTCCTGCTTCGCCTTCGCCGCCACCTTGCGTGCGACGGTCGCAAAGGCGGCCTGCGGCCCGGTCAGCGCGGCTACGGTGACCTCGAAGATGTCCTCGGCCATGCCAGCGAGGTTGCGCAGCCAGCGAGTCAGTTTGTTCTCATTGGCCTGCTCGCCCTTCTGCGCCTCCTGCTGGATGCTTCTCACGGTGTTGGTCACTTCGGCCTTGTCGACATCCGGGTCTTCTGGGCGCGCCTTGATAGCGGCGTAGATCTGCGCAAACGCACGGGCGAACGCTTCCTGATCGCCGCCGCCCTGCTGCACGTGGGCCTGGGCATTGCGTCCGATGGCGATCCCCGTACCGCTGACATCGCCAACGCTGATCTTGTCGCCGCCGACGTAATCGCCGCCGGACTGCGTGACGTTGCCGCCGGCCTGGATGGTGTCGCGCCCCGACTGGATTACCGTGTTGTTGCTGCCGGTGGTGATCGGGCTGTTGGTGGCTGACCCACCGATGCCGACTGCCCCGGCGCCGCTGATCGACTGCTGAAAGGCCCACTGGCTGCGGGCCGGGCTCACCTCGCGCAGTGCGGTGTCGTCCGGCGGCGTGTGGTCGGTCGGGAAGTCGCCGAGCGTCGTGGCCCCTCGGTAGAGCGCCATCGCGAATGGGCCAACGCCTTTCAGCACCGTAAGCTCCGGCTCCTGGGTGTTGCCGTAGCGCTGCCGCAGTGCGGCGGATACCCGTTTTTCAACCGCTTCACCGACGGCGAAGTAGAGGTGCGTGTAAAGGTCGAAGGCGCTGATATACCCGGCCCGCCCGCTCAGACCCTGCCCGCGCAGCCCATCGGTCAGGGCCTGGGCGAAGATGGTGATCTGGCCGGGGCCAATATACGAGACCTGGTTCTCGCGGCAGGCGGTCATGATGATCCGCCCGCTGCCAGTGGCGAGCACGGCATCGGCGGCCTGCTGCGGAAGCGGCTGCCCAGTGAAGCGCTGGTCGCTGTCACCAAGGACAGGTGAGAGCTCGCCGGCGTGGCAGGCGTTAATCAGCAGGATGAGCCGTCTGGCAGGAATCGCACGCAGCTTGTCGAGCAGCTCGGGCTGGCTGATACCTGTGCCGGCCACGACCTTGCGCTGCGCCAGCCGGGTATCGTGGGTCGTTAACTGGTAAACGCCGTCGGCGCTGTACTCGCCGTGGCCGCTGTAGAAGAGCAGCACCGTATCGTCGGGCTTCGTGCGCGTGGCAAGGTCAGTGAGCACCGCGAGGATGCCATCGCGGGTCGCGCCGGTATTGGAGAGCTGGGTAACCTGCGCCTCAGGGTAGCCGCAGTACTGCGGATCACGCAAGACAGTCGCGACCGCCTGCGCATCAGCGGCGGTGATCGGCACGTTCAGCCCTGGCTCGTGCTGGTAGCTGCCGATACCGATGATGAGGGCGTGGCCGTGGGTGAAAGGCATCGTGCTTCCTCACGGTTGATTGCGTATGCTGAACAGATCGGGCAATGGAGCAATTATATACGCTCCATGCGCATGTTGCTTGCTATGGCACATGCGGAGTTTGCTGGCTATAATGTGAGCTACCGGGTAAGCTAAGCTAACGTCCAGACGGCCGTGGACGACACCTGGAGAAACCAATGGACAGTGATCAGCCACAGCAGAACCAGGATATCAGCGGCGCAGGCGCTGCTGGCGTGGGCGGTGATGCGACGAATAGCCCAATTACTACCGGCGACAACAACATGGTTATTCAGTCGGGTCGCGACACCATCCAGGCAGGTGGAAATGTGTACATCGGCACGAACCTGCCGCCGCCCCCCGCTCCCGGCAGCGCCCCACTGAAGCCGGCGCTGATCATCGGGCGCGACAGGGATCTCCAGGTGCTGAAGCAGCGGGTGGGTATTCCGGCCGAAGGCGAAAGCCCAACTTCGCTGAAGGTGCTGACCGCAATGCGCGGTTGGCCGGGCGTCGGCAAGACCACCCTGGCAGCTGCGCTCGCGCACGACCCGGATATCAACGCGCGCTTCCCCGATGGCGTGCTGTGGGCCTCGCTTGGCCAACAGCCGAGTCTCTTCGGTGAACTGGCCGCCTGGGGAAGAGCTTTAGGTGTGCCGGATCTCAATCAGGCCCGTACCGTTGAAGAAGCATCCAACCTCCTGCGCGGCCTGCTGCGCAACAAGCGCTACCTCCTGATCGTGGATGACGCCTGGCAGGCTGAGCACGTTGTCCCCTTCAATGTCGGTGGTAGCGGTTGCGCGTTGCTCATCACCACCCGCCTGCCAGAGGTCGCCCGCGCCATCGCCCCGGCGCCTGATGATGTCTACATCCTGGGCGTGTTGAGTGAGGCCGATGCGCTGACTCTGCTGCGTACCTTAGCACCCACAGTGGTAGCCGAGAACGAGGCGACCAGCCGCGAACTGGTGAACGATCTGGAAGGTCTGCCGCTGGCGATTCAAGTGGCCGGCCGGCTGCTCCATACTGAGGCCAGCTATGGCTTTGGCGTGGATCAATTGCTCGCCGATATCCGCGCGGGCGCAAAGCTGATCGAGTCGCAGGCACCGGCGGATCGCGCCGAGGTAGCCAACGAAACGACGCCGACCCTCGCGGCGCTGCTAAAGAAAAGCACCGACCTGCTGGATGCGCATACGCTCGACTGCTTCGCCTACCTGGGCGCCTTTGCGCCGAAACCGGCCACCTTCGACGCTGCGGCAATGCAAGCCGTCTGGGAGGTTGACGACCCCAGGCCAACAATCCGCACCCTGGTTGACCGCGGCCTGCTGGAGCCCTCAGGCCAGAGCCGTTTCTGGATGCACGCGATTCTCGTCTTGCACGCAAAGTCATTCCTGACCGAGGAGTGAGCAATGCCATCGCTACGGGAAGCTGGGCTGCGGCACATCCGGCATTATACGGAACGTGCCCGGCAGGCTGGGGAGCGCTTCTCTAGCGGCAAACAGCCCGAAGGGCTTGCGCTGTTCGATCAGGATCGAGAACAGATCGATCGCGGATGGCAATGGTTGCAGCAGCAACGCCCCACCGACACTACCGATACGCTCTTGCTCCACCTGGTCAATGCCCTGATTTTCATCAGTTCGCTCCGGCAGGACCCGCGCCGCGAGCACATTCCTCAACTGGAAGCCCTTCTGGCAGCGGCACGGAGGTTGAACGATAGGTTTGCAGAAGGAGCGACGCTGGGCAATCTTGGCGTTGTCTATAACGATCTTGCCGATTATCCTCGGGCCATTGCGTACTATGAACAAGCACTCCATATTCGTCGCGAAGTTGGTGATCGCCGCGGCGAAGGACAGGATTTAGGCAATCTGGGGCTTGTTTATCGTCATCTGAGCAGCTACCCGCAAGCCATTACCTATTGTGAACAGCAATTGGCGATCGCGCGCGAACTGGATGATCGGCGCGCCGAAGCGCATGTGCTCGGAAATTTGGGGATCATCTATGCCGATCTTGGTGACTACCAGAAGGCCGTCGACT
>JACAEQ010000008.1 GCA_013388755.1 Chloroflexota bacterium | reverse complement strand
TTCATCTGCTGTAAGGCTCGTTGCATATGCAGGATATGTGGCGCGCGATGTGGGACCAGTGCAGCGCGATAGCGAACAAGGGTGCGGAGGCCGGTCATTTCGGCATCGGGACGAAATGATGACTGGCGCAAGCCGCGGGCGTGCAGCTTCTGAAGCCACTGGGCATCATTCCAGTCAGTCGTACGCCCGGGAACCATCTTGCCATGCCGGCCTTTGACGAGGTAGGGCACAATGCCATGCTGCTCCAGTAGTTCGTAGATTGGGATCCAGTACACCCCAGTTGATTCAAGGGCGACCGTGTCTATCCGGTCGTTAGGGTTTGCGGGATGCGGCGAACTGATGCAGACATGACAACCTCACACAAGCACGAGTAATGCAAACGACCAGCTCTCGCATCACGGGTGCGTAGCTTCCTGAGCGGGGTCGGCTATGACAGTGTCGTAGTCGCTACCAGTGATGGAGTCACCGATACGAGAGAACCAGGATGCAGCCAGGGCTTGACGGCTCCAGTCGATGTTCGGGTCTTGACTACTGGTCGCAGCGCTATCATACTATGCGCAGGGCATGGTGGATGCCGGCGAGTTTCGCTGGTGGGGGAGTCCCGCCAAGCGGGATGGTGGGATGCACCTGACGCGCCTGGTTCGGGGCGATCTTCAGCGATTGTCGCGATCGAAATCCGTGCCAACTGGGAATAGCCCGTGGCAACTCATCGCGGCAGGTGAAGCCTGGCGTTGGGCGTCCTATCAACACGGTTCCAATTCAGCAGCGCCTTATTTGCCGTGATATAGTTGGCGGAAACAGGTCTGGTCAGGACGTTGAAGGCTTTAGGACTTCCACATCAGGAATACGGAGATGGGAGCCGATCAAACCTTTTTCCGATCACAATAGAATACCTGTACATCCCTTCAGCACCGCAGTGAGGCACAGCTATGGCACACTACCTCGACCTGTTCTCACCCGCAACCTATGAAGCCTTTCCGCGCTCCGTTCGCACGGTGTCCGGCTTCCGCATCCGCCAGCAGAAAACGGCCAATCGAATCAAGGTCGGCGATAAGCCCATCAGGCCGCCCTGATCGACATCCTCCCGCTCAACTACGATGAGACGACCCTGAAGACTATCGAACAGATTGATATGCGGGGAGGGCACAGCTATGGGCATGGACATCAGTGGGGCAGGCGGCTACTTCCGCTGGACGAACCTGGGGTGGAGTGAAGTGTTGTCGCTCGCCCGGTCGGCCGGGTGGGAGCCGGTCGGGACAGGACCGCCGCGAGGGGTTCTGAAGGCTGACTGGTCGGGCACCTATTTCTCCAATGACGGGCAGCTCGTTTATGCCCGTGACGCCAAACGGTTGGCCGATGCCTTGGAGCGGGCCATCGCCGAGTGCCCCGCAGAGGACAACGAGACGCTCCGGGAGTTCATTGCGTTCTGTCGGGCGGGCAGCTTCAGGTTGCACTGAGCCAGCAGACCGAACCAGGCGCTGCACCGGACGGGGGCTCATGACGGCTTTCCCAGGATCTTGTCAATCATCGCCCGATAGTGCACAACCGACGGCGGCAGCGGGTGCTGGTGCGCGTACTTTCCACGGTCAGAATGAGCTCGCCGGCCGGCGTGATCTCAGTCTGGAGGACGCGCACCTCCGGAATATCAAGCGGAATCGAAATGAATGGCTGATCCGGCTGTCTCGACACGGTTCAGGTGATCTGGTAGACTCGTGCCATGCAGATGTCACCGGTCTTGCCCCGGGGAACGGGTCGCTGAAATGACGTAGTAGCCGGACAGATGAAGAATCGCGCCTTCATGCTCTTCCCCCTGGTGCTCTTCATCGTCTTTCTCGTTCTCTATGGTTGTACTGCTGCGCCGTCGGTGCTCTCGGGCGACTCGGCGGAGTTCCAGCTCGCGGCTGCGACCCTGGGTGTGCCTCATCCGACCACGTACCCGGTTTATACGCTGCTTGGTCACCTGGCGATACGCATGCTGCCGTCTGGCACGATTGCCTGGCGGGTGACTTTCGTTTCGTCGTTGTGCGCAGCACTGGCCGTGGGGCTCTTCGCGGCGCTGGCGCGGCGCATCACCGGCAGGCCGTGGCCGGCGCTGACTGGCGCGCTTGCGCTGGGTTTCGCTCCGGGGCTCTGGAACGCCGCGACACTTGCCGAAGTCTATGCTTTGCTCGCGCTACTGATAGTTGCATCAGGGATGGCGCTCATGCGCATGGACGGCAGGAATGACCCTGCTGATCCGGCGTCTGTGTGGCCCGCGGCGCTGCTGGCGGGTCTCGGCTTTACGCATCACGGGCTTTTCAGTATCACGGTACTGCCGCTCTTTGCCGTCGCGATGATCATCGCCCTGCGGCAGACAAACCGGAGGCCGTTCGTCGTCGCGATTCTTGCCTTCCTCGTCGGTATGACACCATGGCTGTACCCGCTGATCCAGTTTGCGCGCCTTGGCCCATTCGACGGGATCGACTACGGACTGCCGCGCCATTATTTCTGGGGCGCGCCGCAATCGTGGCAAGATGTGATCGATCTGCTGACAGGCGGAACCGTGCGTCGCGGTATCTTTCACCTGCCCGGCATCGACTCGGCGCTGGCAACGGTGCAGATGGTCGGGCAGCGCCTGTGGTTCGAGTTTGGGCCGGTGGGGGTGGTGCTGGGCCTGGCGGGTGCAACCGCCATGGCGCGCCGAATGCCGTGGGTCTGGCGCGCCGCAGCGTGGGTCTTTTTCGCAACGCTGGCATACCTGCTCCTGCTCGGCGCGGCAGTCGGCGATGCGCCGGTCTTTACGCTACCGATGCTGTTGCCGTGGGCGCTGTGGATCGCCGCCGGGACGGAAGCTGTTACCGAACCTGCTCTCCGCGCACTTGTGGCGCGGCGGCAAGCCGGGGACGCCAGAACTATCGCGCGGGCCAGGAGCTTGCTGCTGATTCTGCTGGTTGTTCTGACAGTTGGCTGGGGCGCGACCCGTTATCGCGTTTCAGCCAAGCAGCATCTCTGGCTCTACCGGGAGTTTGCTGTGGCCGCGCTGGCGCGAGTGCCACCAGGTGCAGTTGTCATCACACACTGGGAGCAGGGGATGACGCTGCACTACATGCGGCTGGTCGAAGATGTGCGCCCGGATGTGTGGGTGGATGTGGTCGAACCGGGTGATGACCCGTGGCTTGAGCGAGCACAGCGGCGCTATGCCGGGCGCGCAGTCTACGTGATCGGCCAGCCGGCGAGTGTTGCGGGTATGCCGGTTGACCTGGTGTATGACGAGCCATACGCGGATGTCTATCGGTTGCGGCAAGACACAGCACCGTGAGCTGAGGGCCGACAGGTCGGCGTCAGGCCCCCGCTCTCCACCGGCATGCGATGCAACCAGCATTGCCATCAGGCGCAGTCAGCATCGGGCTGATTGCTGAAAGGCGGGGCGCCTTCGCCAGTAAGGATCGCGGGTAGATCGAGCGCCGGCAGTTCGGCCAGGCTGCCGAGGCCGAACTGGCGCAGGAATTCCACCGTGGTGACATACAGGATCGGGCGTCCCACGGTCTCCAGACGCCCTCCCTCGGCCAGGAGATCCCGCGCGAGCAACGCGCGCAGGACGCTCCCGCTATCAACGCCGCGAACAGCCTCGATCTGCGCCCGTGTCACGGGTTGGCGGTATGCGACGATCGCCAGCACCTCGAGGGCGGCGGCTGAAAGGCGTGCCGGTGCCTGCACACCCAGGAAATGCTCAACCACCCGGCTCGCTTCAGGCGCGGAGACAAGTTGCACGCGATCCGCATCGCGCTGCAGGCGCACACCGCGCCCGCTGCATGCTGCCGCAAACTGATCGAGCGCCTGTTCGATCGCATCGGCTGGCAATTCCAGCGCACGCGCCAGTTCGGTCACCGTTACGGGTTCACCGGCGACAAACAGGATCGCTTCGATCAGCTGGACCGGCGTTGGCGCGGGAAGGTCCGAGGAGCCAGGCAGAGGTGATTGTTCCATGTCACCCGGGGCGCCACTGATTCAATGGCCAATACTGAGTAATTCGCGTGGAAATGTCGTCAACGACTCGGCGCCATTCGTCGTGATAACCACATCATCCTCGATGCGCACCCCGCAGACTCCGCGAAGATAGATACCGGGTTCAACGGTGAACGTTGTGCCGGCAGGCAGGGGCACACGATTACCGGCCACGATGAAAGGCGGTTCGTGGATATCGAGACCGATCCCATGGCCCGTGCGATGGATGAAATGCGGCCCGTAGCCGCCGGTCTCGATCACCCGGCGAGCGGCAGCATCGATCGACTCGCCGGTGGCGCCCGGCGTACCGGCTGCCGCCCTTCCGGCAGCGTTGGCTGCGAGGACCAGGTCATAGACCTGGCGCATATCATCGGCCAGCCTGCCAACGGCGCATGTGCGTGTGATGTCGGAGACATACCCCTGGTAGACGGCGCCACCGTCAAAGACCACCAGGTCGCCGTCCTGCAACGCGCGATCGCCGCTGGTATGATGTGGATTGGCGCCATTCGGCCCGCTGGCGACGGTGGTCTCAAAGGCCGGCAGGCACCCGTGAGCACGGATCGCGCGATCCCAGATCTCGGCGATCTCGCGTTCGAGCATACCGATACGAACCTGAGCCAGCGTCTCGTGGAGTGTCATCTCGATAACACGTACCGCCTCTCGCATCGCCGCCAGTTCCTCAGCATCCTTGACGGCGCGCATACCGGCAAGTAAGGGAGTGGCGTCGGCAAAGCGCGCTTCTACGGCGACCTGCTCGAGGGCGCGTAACTCGAAGACGCGCATCGTCGTATGCTCGATCCCGATTGTACTCCCGGCCAGGCCGGCATCGTTCACGGCACGCGCCAGCGCGCCATCAGGGCCATCAGCATCGCTCCATGGGTAGTAACGAAGATCGATCGGCGAAGCTGCCATGGCGCGCGCCTGCTCCATTGCCGGGAGCACCAGCGCCGGCTGGCCATCAAGCGGCACCAGCATCAGGGTCAACCGCAGTCTGGTCTGGAGTTCCAGGCCGGCCAGATAGCGCAGATTACTTCCTGGAACGACGGCCAGCGCATCCAACCCATGATGGCGCATTACCGCCCGCGCACAAGTCAGGCGTTCAGTCATGGCTCGATCTCACGTTGCGGAAACGAGACCCGCGCGATTGTCCACTGGTCGCCGGTAGCGAGCGAGAACTCGCCCTGGAGATCCTCGGTGACCAGGGTACGGATGATATGCAGGCCCAATCCGCTACCACCGCCTGATTCCGGCGGAGGGGGATGCAGCGGGCCATCATCACGCAACTCGACGGTAATCTTCCCATCCTGCTGTGCCGTTTCAATCACGACGGTGCCACCCTCAGCGGCCAGTCCGTGGGTCATCGCATTGACCACCAGTTCGTTCAGCACGATCGCGAGGACCGTCGCCTCACGTGAATCCACACGCGCCTGGTCGCCGCAGATTTCAAACCGGATCGGACGATCCGGCACTGCGAGGCTGAGCCGGGCGCTGTCAACAATCTGGCGTGCAACCGCATCAACGGTCGTCACGCCGATATCTTCACGGCAGAGCAGGTTATGCACCCCGGCGATCGCCTGAATACGCGCCACGCTATCGCGCAAAGCCAGCGCACCGCGATTGGTCGGCTCAAGGCGGCGTTGCTGCATGGTGAGCAGGGCCGAGATCGTTTGCAGGTTATTGCGCACCCGGTGATGCATCTCCTGCAGCAACGCCGACTTCACTGCCAGGGCGCGCAGACTCTCATCATAGAGCCGGGCGTTCTCGATTGCAATCGCCGCCTCATCAGCGAAGGTTGACAGCAACCGCACCTGCTCATAATCAAAATGCCGTGGTTCGCGCGTATAGAGGCAGATCGCGCCGATTGTTCGCCCCTGCTGGACGCGTAGTGGCATGCAGAACAGCGAATAGAAGTTTTCCGCAGTCGCCACGGCGGCCAGTTCGGGGAAGCGCGAGTCATTGAACGCATTATGCACGGCAAGTGGCCGCGCCTCGCTGACCGCCTGCGCAATGAAGGGTGGCACCTCCTCCCGGTGACTGCTGCCGTGAGTTGCCGCCAGTGCCAGGCGCCCATCATTGTTGACGCGAAAGATATCGGCCCGTTCCGCATGCGATAATTCCACAGCTTTGGCAACGATCAGTTTCAGCACTTCTTCGAGGTTGAGTTGTTCAGCAATACTCTTCGACACTTGCTGCAGTGTCGTCAACTCACGCACCTTCTGGTGCAACTGCTCGTCCGTCTGCTGGTAGAGTTGTGCGTTCACAATAAAGAACGCCAGTTCACCGGCAACAGTTTCGACAAAATTGATCTCTTCGGCAGTAAAATCGCGCGGGCCGTAGGTCTGGATAGTAATGGCGCCCTGAAGTTTTGCGGCACCAAGGTGAAAGCGCTCGATACTGAATAGCACGATCGGAACTGCCAGCATGGCGCGAAACGGTTCTTCGCCCAGCCCGGGTTCCAGATGGAAACGCGACTCGCGGCGCACATCACGCACCGCAATCGGGCGGCCTTCGCGCGCGGCCCAGCCAGTGATCCCTTCGCCCATGCGGATACGTATCTGCCCGACAGCGGCGCTATTCAGGCCGTGTGTTGCGCGCAACGTCAGATCATCGCTATTTTTGTCATAGAGGTAAACCGAGCATGCCTCGACACCGATGACTTCGGCCACGGTCTCAACCACCAGTTGCATGGACGTGTCGAGGTCGAGGGTGGAATTGGCCGCCGAGATAATCCGGTGCAACCCCTTGAGTTCCGCCATGCGACGTACCAGGTGGTTTTCCCACTCACGGGTGCGTTGTTCCTCACGCGCGGCACCATAGGCCAGCAACAGTTCCGAGAGCGCCACACCCGGCTCAACGCCGTGTAATTCGGCGAGCGCCAGACCAAGTTCCGCCAGAACTTCGGGTTCCCCATCCTGGCGATACCAGAGCGCCCCAAGCTGGCGCAGCAACAAACGCCGCTGCTCGTTCGACTGGCAGGCGGTGAGCTGGTCGATCGTTTCGGCAACGTTCGGCAGCGATGCTCGTAATTCCTCTACAAGCATCGGAAAGAAAGAAGTCTGCGCACCATACATAGATACCTGCCGGTGGACGCGATTTTCGTGACGTTACGCGCATATTATAGCAGACAGCGCGCGCTGGCGATAGATGTGCCGATCCTCCGGCACAGAGCAGAGGAGGAAGCGGAGGGAGCTCCGTGCACTTGCGGATTGCCGACTCTTGAGTACCAGACAGCGTAGCGCCCCTCATCCGGACCCGGTTATGGGCACATTACCCGCGCATCGGCCCAGTCGGCATGATCATAGTCGGTCCAGTCGCCGCCGTCGGTGACGACCAGGCGCAGTTCGCGCACCCCCGCGATGCCGACGACGACCGGCAGGGTGGGGGAATCGCCGGTCAGCGGGCCACTGTCGAACAGCAGCACGCCGTCGCCCCAGACCTCAAAACTCACGGCGCCATACGTTCCGGCCTCATCATCAATTCCCACATCGGCGGCAAACATCGAGCAGGCGCCACCCGCGTCGAGCCGCACCTCCGAGGGCGCATGAACGCCAAGCCCTTTGCCATACCCGGTTCCATTCAGGGTGATCTGGCGCCCATCGCCAGCCTGCGCCTCGCCATTACTGGTGTCACGTTCGATCGGACCGAAGCCGTTATCGGCCATGAGCCACGGCAGGTCGCTGAGGAACACGACGGCGCCTGAAGCCGGCGGTGGAGGCGGATGCGCAGCGCTGCGGATGCGCAGCATGACTACGCCGTGCGCCGGCACGGTGGCGGCATAACCACCCTCGATGACGCCGGCATCGGCATGTGCCCACAGGTCGCGCACCACTGCAGCGCCCGGTAGCAGGCCGATCATCTCCCAGGTCACACGGATCTCGGCGCTTTCGCTGCCACGGTTGAACAGTGCAACGGCGCGCGAGCCGTCGGCAAGCGGCTTGAGCCAGACCTGCTGGCGGCTGCCGCTGTCCCACACCGGGGTGCCCTGGATACCCAGGGGATCCTGATCCACGGCGATCACTTCGGTATTCAACAGGATGCTCATTGTCTCGGGTGACATGGCGCGAACGTCATTGCCGGCGATCAATGGCGCAGCCATCATAGCCCACAGACTGAAATGGGTGCGCTGTTCTTCATATGTCATGCCCGCATTGCCGACCTGCAGCATATCCGGGTCGTTCCAGCGCCCTGGCCCGGCAACGGCAGCGTGGCGCGCGTTACGGTCTATAATGCGTGTCACCGACGACCAGCGTGGCTGGATGTCGCCAGTCGTGCGCCACAAATGGCCAACCCCCGGTGCCCATTCCCATGGTGCAGTGACACCCCATTCACATACGCTCAACACCATCGGTCGCCCTGTGCGCGCGATGGCGTCACGCCAGATCGCGTACTGGCGCGGCGCATCAAGACCCTGCGAGTGGCACCAGTCCACTTTGACGTAGTCAACGCCCCATGCGGCGAAGGCGGCAGCATCCTGCTGTTCGTAGCCGAGGCTGCCGAGGCGTCGTTCGCATGTCAGGCGCCCGGCATCGGTGTAGATGCCGAGCTTCAGCCCGCGCTCATGCACGTATGCGGCGAGCGGCTGGATACCGCCGGGAAAGCGTTCCGGATCGGCATAGAGATTGCCGTTGCCATCGCGGGCGACCTGCCAGCAGTCGTCAATCACGACGTACTGGTAGCCGGCGTCACGCATACCGCTTGCGACGAGCGCGTCGGCTGTCTCGCGGATGAGCTGGGCATTGATGCTGCAACCGAAGCGATTCCACGGATTCCAGCCCATCGGCGGGGTAAGCGCCAGGCCATTATCGAGCGCGCTGGCGGGTGGCGCGTTGCGCGGGTAGGGGGCAAGCGCCAGCGTACCCACGGCCACAACCAGTAGTACGACAACCAGCGAACGAACATGATGCGCACGCATAGGATTCCTCCTGCATGCAGCGTAGCGCGCGCACCGGGCAACGTCAGCAGCAGGTGGTTACAGCACGGTGACAGGAGCGATTACAGGATGGTGACAGGGGCGGCCACGCCGTCTGCTATACTACAGAGCGCGGCACAATGGCGTATCCGCCGCATCAGCAACATAGAGGCATGTATGCTTTCCGATCTTGACATCGCCCGGTCGGCGCGGTTGCGCCCGATCCGTGACGTCGCCGCCGATCTTGAGCTGACCGATGATGACATTGAACCATACGGTCGCAGTATTGCGAAGGTTGACCTGGCGGCGCTGGCGCGTCTGGCGGACCGTCCACGCGGGCGCTATGTCGTCGTGACGGCCATCACCCCCACGCCGCTGGGCGAGGGCAAAACGACGACGACCATCGGCATCGGGCAGGCGCTGGCCCGCCTGGGGAAGCGTTCACTGGTCACCATCCGCCAGCCCTCGATGGGCCCCACCTTCGGTATCAAAGGTGGCGCGGCCGGCGGTGGGTACAGCCAGGTCGTGCCGATGGAGCAATTCAACCTGCACCTGACGGGCGACATCCATGCGATTGGCGCCGCGCACAACCTGCTGGCGGCGATCATTGACAATCACCTGTTTCATGGCAACCAGCTCGACATTGACCCGTACACCATCTCCTGGCCGCGCGTGGTTGATATAAGCGACCGCGCGCTGCGCAACATTATTGTGGGCCTGGGGAAGAAAGAAGATGGGCGCCCGCGCCAGGCGCAATTCGACATTACGGTCGCGTCGGAGGTCATGGCGGCGCTGGCGCTCACCACCAGCCTGCACGATCTCCGCCGGCGCCTGGGGCGGATGGTGGTGGCGCAGACACGCACCGGCGAGCCGGTGACCGCCGAGGATCTCAGAGCGGCTGGCGCGATGACGGTGCTGCTGAAAGAGGCGATCAAGCCCAACCTGCTCCAGACGCTCGAAGGTTCGCCGGCGCTGGTGCATTGCGGGCCATTCGCCAATATCGCCCATGGCAATTCGTCGGTGCTGGCCGACCTGATCGGCATCCGTTGCGCTGAGTATGTCGTGACCGAAAGTGGTTTCGGCGCCGACATCGGTTTCGAGAAGTTCTGCGACATCAAGTGCCGCGTCTCGGGGCTGGCGCCCGACGCCGTTGTGCTGGTGGCGACGGTACGGGCGCTCAAGGCGCATAGTGGGCGGTACACGGTAGTGGCGGGAAAACCACTCGACCCGCGCCTGGCCGACGAGAACCCGCTGGATGTTGCTGCGGGTGCGGCGAACCTGGCGGCGCAGATTCGCAATGTCCGGTTGTTTGGCCGGCCGGTCGTGGTCGCGATCAACCGCTTCCCCGGCGATTTTCCGTCAGAGCTGGATGTAGTGCGCCAGGTGGCCGGCGAGGCAGGCGCATTCGACACGGTCGAGAGTTTCGTGTTTGGCGAAGGTGCCGCCGGTGGGCAGGCGCTGGCCGAGGCCGTCATGGCAGCGTGTGATGAGCCTGGCGAATTTGCGCCACTCTACCCGCTCGACATGAGCCTGCGCGACAAGATCGAGACGCTGGCGACGAAGGTATACGGCGCGGCGCGGGTCGAATACACGCCGGAAGCGGCGCGCCAGTTACAACGTTTTGAGCAGCAGGGGTATGGTCAATTGCCCATTTGTATGGCCAAGAGCCACCTGTCGCTCAGTCACGACCCGAAGTTGCGCGGCGCGCCGGCCGACTACGTCTTCCCGATCCGTGAGGTACGCCTGGCGGCCGGCGCAGGGTTCATCTACCCGCTGGCCGGCGAGATGCGCACCATGCCGGGTCTACCGGCGCATCCCGCCGCAGAACGGATTGATATTGACGAAGCGGGGAACACGGTAGGGTTGTCGTAGGGGTTACGCACGGGACCTGTCGGTTCTTCAGGATGATTTCCTGTCGCCAGAGGTCATCCCCTTATTCTGATGTATTGTCTCACAAGACCCGACAGGTCTACAAAACGAACGACACAACCCTATCTACCACCATCGCCACAAACAGCAGCGCGAGGTAGAGGAGCGAATACTTGTAGAGCGCCCATGCGGCCGTTGTCGTTCCCTCGCGACGCAGCCGTGCGGCATAGTACCAGAACAACCCGCCGAAGAGTGCTGCCATCACCAGGTATGGCGTGCCCAGCATCCCCAGTGGCGCCGGCAATACTGTCAGCACCAGCATGACCAGCGTATACACCACAATCTGGCGCTTCGTCTCGTCATCGCCGGCCACCACTGGCAGCATCGGCACACCGGCGCGCGCATAGTCCTTCTGCCGGATCAGCGCCAGCGCCCAGAAATGGGGTGGTGTCCAGGAGAACACAATCAGCCACAGGAGCAACGCCAGTGGCGCGATCGTGCCGGTGACCGCTGCCCAGCCGACGAGTGGCGGAAAGGCGCCAGCGCCGCCGCCGATCACGATATTGTGCTTCGAATGGCGCTTCAACCAGATGGTATAGATGAAGACGTAGTAGAGGAAGCCAGCGAGCGCCAGTAGTGCAGCGAGCCAGTTGACGAACACGGTCAGGATGGCGAATGCAACCACCCCAAGCGCAATACCAAGGACAAGCGCATGCCAGGCCGGAATGCGCCCGCTCGGGATCGGGCGGCGACTGGTGCGCCCCATGTTGATATCAATATCTTTGTCGAGATAGCAGTTGATCGCATGTGACCCGGAGGCCATCAACCAGCCGCCCAGCGCCGTCCACAGCACCAGCGACAACTCCGGCGCGCCGGCGGGCGTGATATACATGCTGGTAATCGTCGTCAGGATGAGCAGCGAGATCACTCCCGGCTTGGTCAGGCTGACATAATCCTTCAGCAGCGAAGGCTTCCCATCGAGCAGCACCGTATCGGTTGCGCCGGGGCGCGCGACGTCTGCCGTGCGCGGCGATGTTGCCGGGAGCGCGGCAGGGAACGGCCGGCGCAACGCCAGCGTCGCCAGGACCACCAGGGCGCCCCAGGCTGCCGAACTCAGGCCGAGGTGTGCCAGCCGCGCCACGCCGACCGGCAGCGATTCGCCTGCCTGCGCCAGCACCACCTGCACCAGGCCGACGAGGTTCTGCGCCAGCATCAAGCCCAGCGCCCCGTTCGCGATGATCCGCAGCGTTCGCTCATGACCGATGCGCCATGTTTGCACGGCAAGGGCCGCGATCAGTAGTGTGGCAACGCCGGCCATGCCACGGTGCGCCATGCCGAGCGCCGCGGCGCCGCTGGCGACGTCACACCCTGGCCAGGTGCCACAGGCCCAGAGCACCCCGGCGCTGGTGTTGATCGCGCCGACGACCAGTGTCAGGTACAGCACGCCGACGGTGCCGAATGCCAGGGCAAGATAATTGCGCCGTGCGCTGGCGGCGCGGCCACCCAGCCGGCCAGGCGCAACACCCCAGCGCATGCTGGTATACGCGGCAAGCGCCGCACCAAGCGCCGCAGTGGCGCCGCCGCTGATCACCGCGCCATGCAGATCGGTCAGCGTGCCGGCGGTCATAACGGCGACGTAAGCAACCAGCGCCAGAGCAAGTAACCACCAGTAGGGGCGAAACGACAGGGTCATCCGCGCGATTTCACTGCGCATACGTGCTGGTCCTCCTGAGGCCGGGGTAGCCAGAAGCAGGATAATCAGGGAGTGCTCTCTACCGTGAGGTAGCGGCACGGCGCAGTCTACCACAATGAATAAGCTGTGTCAAACTTCACAAAGTAAAGAGGAGTTTACAAAGCGTTGTGATTGGTTAACCAGGCGCCGGCATGTTACTCAACGATCTGGCCATCACGCAACTGGTAGACAACATCAGCAAAATCGAAGATCGTCCGGTCGTGGGTGGCCATGATGAGGGTGACCCCCTCGGTACGTACGATATCGCGCAGCAGGGTGAGCAGGTTGCGCCCGGTGGTCGAGTCGAGTTCGCCGGTTGGTTCATCGGCCAGTAGCAGGCGTGGGCGCGAGACAAGCGCCCGCGCGATGGCGACACGTTGTTGCTGCCCGCCTGACATTTCTGCAGGGCGGTGCGTGGCCCATTTTTCGAGGCCGACCAGCGCAAGCGCAGCTTCAGCGCGCTCGCGTCGTTCGCGCCCGGAGCGCACGCCGGAGATGCGCAACGGCATCTCGACGTTTTCCCATGCCGACAGGATCGGCAGCAGCGCGAATGACTGGAAGATGAACCCGATAGTTTCACGCCGTAACAGCGTCAACTGATCCTGGTTCATACCGTTGAGTGATTGACCGTAGAGTGCAACATCACCTTCGCTCGGCTGGTCAAGGCCACCGATCATGTTGAGCAGCGTGGTTTTCCCCGACCCGGATCGGCCCATGAGGGCAACAAACGAACCTTCCGCCACATGCAGGTTGACGTTGCGCAACGCAAGCACCCGCTCGCTGTTGACAACATACGAACGGCTGACATTCGTGACCCGAACGGCGGAGGTGGCGGTCATAGGTCAATCCTTGATGTCGCATATGTACGCGGTTCGATGCGCATCGGGATGGCTGACGCGCCACCCTCACAGTTTGCGGCGCTGCAGGCGGGCAATGAGCTTCTTGATACCGCGCGGTTTTTCCTCCGGCGGCTCGTCCGGCTCGGTGAGCCGCCGGACCGGTGGCGCCGCACCGGCGACCGGGCGCAGCACCAGCCCTTCAGGCGTTTCTTCCATGCGGATACGGTCGCCGATATTGTATCGCTCGCGCACTTCCTTCGGGATCTGCAGCCGGCCCGCCGAGTCAAGCATCACGAGTTCTTCAAACACATGCTCGGCATGCTGCCGGCCATCGCCATTTGCCGGCCCCTGCATCTCGGCAGAGACACGCTTGGTTTCGCTGCTGGTCTTGCCATCGCGGATTGCCACCACGCGGTCAACGAAGCGAGCAATCTGCGGATCGTGCGAGACGATCACCACCGTCAGGCCGTACAGGCGGTTCAGCGTATGGAAGATCTCGAAGATGACCTCGGCCGTATGCGAGTCGAGTTCGCCGGTCGGTTCATCACCAAGCAGCAACGCGGGGCGGTTGGCCAGTGCGATCGCGATCGCCACGCGCTGTTGTTCGCCGCCGGATAGTTGCGCCAGGCGATGGTTCCGGCGTGGCGTCAGGCCAACCGCGTTGATCAACTCGCCGGCCCATTCGCGCCGTTCGCGCGAAGCGACGCCAGCCATAATCATTGGCAGTTCGACATTCTGTTCCACATTCAGGTAGGGGATCAGATTGCGCGCCTTTTGCTGCCAGACAAAGCCGACATAGCGACGGCGGTAGCGGTCGAGTTGTGCATCGCTCAACTTCAGCAGGTCATTACCGGCGACGATGACCTTCCCCGCCGAGATGCGATCGAGTCCGCCGAGCACATTGAGCAGTGTCGTCTTACCGCTGCCGCTTGCGCCCACCAGCGCCATTACTTCGCCGGCCTGGACCTTGAGGTCAAGCCCTTGCAACGCGACGACCTCGATCTCGTCGAGTTTATAGATCTTCACCAGATTGTCGCACAGTATGAGTGGTTCTTCCATCACGAACCCGTTGCAGCTGAACGTTATATGGCTTCACCAAGTTTCACTGCCTGGAACAGCTTCATACGCCGCAGCAGCACCAGCGTGAGCAGCACTGCTGCCAGCAGCATGGCGCCGAAGACGGCATAGATGATTGTGATCTGCTCCCACGCAATCTGCACGACGAATGGCGGTATCTGAGCATGCGCCCCACGCCGAACCTGCAGGAACGGGATGAAGAGCTGGCTGCCGGTGACACCGATCAGCGTGCCGCCGAGCATGCCGGCGCCGATAATCAACGCCTGCTCCCAGGCGAGCAGCGCGCCGAGTTGCCCGGCTGAGAGGCCAATGGCGCGCAACATGCCAAGCTCGACGAAGCGTCGCTGGAACGATAGCACCGAATAGAACAGGAAGCCCAGCACTGTCAGAAACGCGGAGGCGATGAACCCGACCGACAGCAAGCCATAGAAACCCTGCCGTTCAGGGCGCGCGTGTTCGGTGACAATGATTGCTGGCGCATAGCCACGTTCAAAGGTGCGCAACCCCAGTTCGCGAATGCCGCGATCTATTTCCTCGCGGTCGGCCCCCGGCGCGAGGCGCAACCAGACATCGTAGGGATACTGCCCGCCCTGCATGTCGAAGGCATAGTCGAGGTTACCGACCAGGAACGGGCCATCGCCCGGATAGATGGCCGGAAACAGGTTCAGGTACCCGGCCACCGTGACCGGCACACGCACACTCTTGTCCAGATCATTCATCACGAGCTCGAAGCGGTCACCGATACGCAGGCGGTTTTGCGCGGCAAATGCGGTTTGCACCAGCACCGCCGAGGGGTCGTCGGCCAGATGATTCATCAACGCGCCAAGCGACTCGGAGGCATAGTCGCTGCGCCATACCACCACCCCGGGCAGGTCGGCGCGATCGACGCCGATGAACCGCGCCGGTGTACGATTATTGGCGAGTGCCACATCAACATTGCTGATCGCTACGCGTGTTGCGGCCTCGACGCCGGGGACGGTGAGATAGTCGGTGATTGGCAGGAACAGGAAGCGCGCTTCGTCGAGTTTGTCCGGATTGACAGCCGTCTGTGCGGGTTGCCCGGCCATCGGCCCGGTGATCCCGCTGCCCTGGCCCATGTCGTACAGGCGGAGATCACCGCCCGTATCGTAGTACACCTGGTCAACCAGGTGGCGGTCGAGGGTTTGCGCCATCGAGGCGGTGAATGTTGCCAGGCTGAGGGTCAACACCAGCAGCAGCACCGGCCCGGTATAGGCGCTTGGCGTGCGTGCCAGGTAGCGGAGCGCCGTCACCGTCGCCACGCCGCCCATATGGCGCACCAGCCATTCCAGGCCGGTCATCAGCAAGGGAAAGAGGCGCGTTGCCACCAGCGCCAGTGTGAAGACATATAATGTCGGTGCCAGCAGCAGCAGGGGATTACCAAATGGATCGTCGGCGGCACCGGCGCCAAGGAACGCAACGGTGCCGCGTTGCTGCAGCAGCGTATACCCGTAATAGACCGGCACCAGCAGCAACAGATCGAGGTACATACGCTGCCAGAACGGCTTACGTGTCGCGCGCGCGCGTTCACTCTTGAACGAGACGATCGTGTAACGAGCCACACCCAGGGCCGGCAACAGGCTGGCCGTCACCAGCAACGCCAGCATCTGCCAGGCGCGCTGCCAGGCATCGGGCGTCAGCCCGATCGGCAGGATTTCGCCCGGCTGCATATCGAGGAACGAGCGCGTCCACGTCATCACGAGGCCGGCAGCCTGCCCCAGCCCCATGCCCAGGCCGAGTGCGACTGCGCCAAGGAGCAGACCTTCGAGCAGGTAGATGGCGAGCACCTGAATGCGCGAGGCACCCCGGCTGCGCAATACGGCGATCTCATTACTCTGGCGTTGCACGACCAGCCCGGCGACCAGCAGAATAAAGTACGCGATCAGGCTGAGCACCGGAATGCTGAAGATCGTCAGGATCAGGGTCAACCGGCGGACCTGGCGCTGGTGCTCGGCGAGGGCCTGCGCCGGGGAAATATCAATGCGCGCGCCGGGCAGGAGGGTGGTAATCTCTGTGCCGATGCGACTGATACGCGCGCGCACGCCGGGCACGTCGGCTGAACGCACGCTGCTACCGTCGGCAACCACGTACCACATCGCGACATAGACCGCCGTCGGGTTCACGGCAGTGATGCGCGTGCGGAAGCTTTCTTCGCTGATAAACAGCGTATCATAGAGCGTGACCGGCTCGTAGAACCAGTACTCGCTGCCCGGATCGCGCGCGCGCCAGATTCCGGCGATACGCACCGGGTAACTCTGCGCCGCCTTCTGGTTCGCCTGGCCCAGGATGAGGTACTCCTCGCCTACCTGAAAGCCGAGCCGCCCCGACAGATCCTCCGAGATCAACACCTCGATCGGCGCGTCGGCGACTGCCGCCCGGGGAAACGCGCCGTCAACGATCTCGACATGCTGCTCAAAGTCGGTCGCGAAGGCAGTGTTGACATAGATCAGCGGCTTGCCCACGCCACTCCTGGCCATGAGCGGCGCCTTGTCGGTGGAGACATAGCGCACCTCGCCAGTCACCGGCAGGCCGATTCGCTCCACCAGTTGCGTGCGCATATACTCATCAAGCGGCAGATAATCACGCCAGTCGATCGCTCCCGACTGCGAGCCCAGGTAGCGGAACATGAAGGCGAACGGCGGGCGTTTGGCGCCTGCCTCGCCCTGCGCCAGTTCATCGCGCAGGATGCGGTACCCGGTGGCTTCGGCATACACCGGGATACTGACCGTCAGGCCGATGGCGACGACAAACCCGACGGCGATCGCCAGCATCAGCGCCAGGTGGCTCCACAGCCGCCGCCCGACGACGCGCAGCACGCCAACCAGTGATCCGGGCGACCACCAGATACCTCGCTGGCCGAAGGCGGCACCGGATGTGGCTGATTGCGGTTGTGGCCCTGGTGCGGATGTCGTTGCCATAACGATCTCGCCCGACGCTCAACGTTCCCACATTCAATGTTTCATTGCCCGACGACGACGTCGCCTTCGTTCAGGCCTTCGAGGATCTCAACACGTTCGAGGCTGACAATACCAACGCGCACATCCTGGCGGCGCTGGCGATCACCGTCCTTCACGACGACAAACCGGCGGCCTTCGAAGGCGCGCACCGCCTGCGGCGGCAACCAGAGCGCGTCCTCGACCCGCTTCAGTGTGATGACCACCTGCGCCAGGTCGCCCACTTCAAGTTCCATACCAGGCGCCTCGAACTCGATATGGTACGCCCGGTCGGGATTGATCGTCGCCGCACTGCTGGTTACGGTCGTGGGTAGCTTATTGACGATGCCGTCGAACACCTTCCCCGGCGCCCGTGAGAAGCTGATCTGCACTTGCTGGCCCAGGCCGATGCGCGATGCATCCTGCGACAGGACATTCTCAACCAGCAACTCCTTCTCGGTATCGTCCATAATGGTAATGACCGCCTTATAGGCGGCGATCTGGTCGCCGGGTTTATTGCCGACCGCAGCGACTTTGCCGTCGAAGGGGGCGTACAGACGCAGCGCTTCAATCTGCGCGGTAAGCCGCTCGACCTCCAGTTTCGCGGTGGCGACACGCCCTTCGAGTTCATTGTCGCCGACCCGCTGCGCCTCGCTCACGGCCAGTTCGGCGCGTTCAATATCGCGGCGCGCCTGGTCCAGGTCCTCCGCCCTTGGGCCGCGGGTCAGGTCGTCGTAGCGTGCCTGCGCCTCGGCGAGTTGCGCCTCGGCGCGGGCGATCGCCGGGCCTTCATTCTGGCGCGCCTGGTCATAGGCGAGTTGCGCCTGCGCCACGGCCGTCTCGGCGTTGCGCAGCTCCGCCTCGGCACGCTCGAACGCCTCTTTTACGGCTTTGTAACGCCAGTCGAGCGGCTTGTCCTTAATATCGTTCCATTCTTCCAGTGTGCGCAGGTAAGCCGTCTGGATGGCCGGCAACGTATTTGACGCCTGCGCCAGCGCCAGTTCGGCGCGCGTCTTCTCAGCCGAGGCGTTGGTGCGCGTCTCTTCGAGTGCCGCCTGTGCCTGGGCAAGGCTCGCTCGTGCCTGGGCCAGCACGACGGGTTCGGGCGGCGCCTCCAGGCGGCGCAATCTGGCCCGGGCTTCTTCAAGGTCGAGTTCGGCGCGGCGAATGGCCACCTCACGCTGAGCCTGCGTGCGGTTCAACGCCAGCTCCGCCTGTTCCAGCGCCACCTCTGCCTGGCGCAACTGGTTCGGTAGTTCGCCGAGATCGAGTTCGGCGATCAACTGCCCCTTGCTGACCGGGTCGTTGCGATTGACATACAGGACCTTGAGGAACCCGTTCTGCGTGAAGGAGAGTTCTTGCTGCCGGGTCGCAGCAACGAAGCCGCTGACTTTGATCTCATCAACGACCACGCCACGGGCAACGGTATAGGTTGGTTTCTCCAGTGCGGTCTGGACCGGGCGTGGCGTCGGGGTTGGCGCCGTCTGCGCGGACGAACTGCCGCAGGCGGCCAGCAATACCGTAAGAGCGACACACAAGGCGGCACGCAGGTTCATTGGTGGCCCTTTCGCGGAGCATCCATGATTGGGCGACAGTATACCATGTTTTGATGCTGAGAGCGGTCACAGGCGCTCATCGAGGCGCAACGAACCATGTATTCGCGGAGCCGGTTCCCGGCGAAGAACAGGTTGTCGAGGCGCACCATTGGCGTCCCATGATGCTATAATGGCTCATGTGCAAGCGCTCACAACGCCTACAACGCCAGGCCAGCCCGAGGCCGGCCCCGCACTATCATATTCGTTGCCGCCGCCGCCGCCCGACCTCCGGCCGTTTCCGGTACCACGGCGGCGGCGGTTTTTGCGTGTTTCCTGGTTCTTCTTCCGTGTCATTGTTCATGTCTTCGTTTTTGACATTCTGTGCAACCGTTATCGTCTGACACGCTGGTACGCGCAACGTAGTGGCATCGTCCGCTACCAGCGCATCGCGCGCGATTTCCGCCGCCTGGCGGCGCGGATGGGTGGTGTGTTGATCAAACTGGGCCAGTTTCTCAGCGCGCGGGCCGATATCCTGCCGGCAGCGATTACCGACGAACTGGCCGGCCTGCAGGATGAAGTGCCGCCCGCACCGTTGCCGTACGTTCTGAAGACGCTCATTGCCGAGCTGGAAGCCCCGCCGGAGCGCATCTTCGCCTATCTCGACCCGACGCCGGTGGCAGCCGCATCGCTCGGGCAGGTGTACTATGGTGAACTGCGCGACGGGCGCAGTGTGGCCGTCAAGATCCAGCGCCCACGCATTGACGAGATCGTCGAGATTGACCTCAGCGCAGTGCTCTGGGCGGTGCGCGTGGTGAAGAACTACCCGCTGATCCGCCGCCGTGCCGATCTGGAACTCCTGTTTGAAGAGTTTGCCCGTGTGCTGCGCGAGGAACTCGACTACATCAAGGAAGCGCAGAACGCGTTGCGTTTCCGCGCCAACTTCGCCGGCACGCCGGGCGTTCATTTTCCCGAACCATACCCGGAACTTTCGACGCGCCGCGTCCTGATTATGGAGCGTATCAGCGGCGTCAAAATCAGTGATTATGCCGCCTTACAACGTGCCGGCGCCGATCGCGCCGAGATCGCGACGCGCCTCAATCGTACCTATCTCAAGCAATTCTTCCTCGATGGCTTCTTTCATGCCGATCCGCATCCTGGCAACCTGTTTGTGCGGATCGAAGGGCCGCCGCCGCCCCAGACTAATGGGGTCAAGCCCGGCGCACCGTTTACGCTGATCCTGCTTGACTGCGGCATGGTCGGTCACCTGCCGCCCGCCACGATGGCAGTTATGCGCAATGCCGTGATTGGCATTGCAACCAACGATGCCGAACGAATTATTGACACGCTCGACCGGCTGGGGATCATCCTGCCGGGCGCCGATCGCCGCCCGATCGTACAGGCATTACAGATTGTGTTGCGCCATACCTACGCGCGCACCCAGCGCGAACTGACGAATCTTGACGTGGAAAAGATATTCGATGAGACCGAACACCTGGTGCGCGATCTGCCGTTCCAGATCCCGCAGGACCTGATCTACCTGGGGCGGGCGATCAGCCTGGTGAGCGGTATCGTCACGGGCCTCAACCCGGATATCAACCTGTTTGAGGAAACGCAACCATTTGCGCAGGCGATGCTGGATCGCGAGCGACATGATGGCGACTGGCTGGAGGGGATCCGGCGCGAGGTAACGGCGCTGGGCCAGGTCGCTGCGACGCTGCCGCGCCAGATGGATGCGTATTACAAAGCGGCCAATCGTGGCGATCTGCAGATGCGGGTTGATCTGACCCGCCTGGAGCGCGGCATGCGCCGCGTTGAGCGAGCGACGAACCGCCTCTCCGGTGGCATTCTCGCCGCGGCGCTCTTCGTCGGCGGGGTGTTGCTGCGGATCAATGGCTTTGCCGACGAGGCATTCTGGGCCTGGGGGATTGCGGCAGCCGCAGCGTTATGGAGCATCTGGCCGCGTAATGAACGTTGAAGGTGGGAAGGTGGGATGTGCGAGGAGCTCCTGATGGCCTGGAACGCACAATGATCCGTCATACGTCTATCACCGCACGTCTGGCCTGGTTGCACGATGCACCTGACGGTATCGTCTGCGATATGTCGTTGGCAACCCACCAT
Organism: Chloroflexota bacterium; assembly: GCA_013388755.1. GTDB lineage: Bacteria > Chloroflexota > Chloroflexia > Chloroflexales > Roseiflexaceae > JACAEQ01. The sequence goes on along the minus strand of JACAEQ010000008.1, from coordinate 18,397 downwards.
ATCTGGGTCATCAAACAGGAAACACAGCTAGGGCTCTACTTCCTCAATCCGGCAAGCGGCGCGCTCGATGGGCCGATGTCGCGCATCGACATCGCGCGGCCTCTGCACCTGCTCGCGCCTTATACGCGCGCGCTCCTGTTAACGTTGCTCTGGCGGCCGGCGCCGCGTCGCGTCTGTATGCTCGGCTTCGGCGGCGGGCGCATCTCCCTGGCGCTCTACACGCATCTGCCGCAAGTGACGATCGACAATGTGGATATTGATGCGGCGTTCGAGACCGTCGCCGCGCGTTTCTTCGGCGTAACATTTGACGAACGGCAGCGTCTGCATACCGCCGATGCCTACGACTTCCTGATGTCTTCGACGGATCGCTACGATATTATCCTGATGGATGCATTCAGCGACGCACGTGATAATCTTGATCACCTGGCGACGGCGGAGTTCTATGCGCTATGCCGGCAGCGATTGACGCCAGCCGGCGTTATTGGCGTCAACATGCTGCGTACTGATCCGCATTTTGACGCCAAGATCGGGATTTTTCGCGCCGCGTTTCGTTCGACGCTGGCCGCGCCACTGCGACATTCGCTTGTGTTGTTCGGCGCCGGCCGTCCCCCCGCTCCGGCGGCGGCGCTGGTTGCACGGGCGGCGGAACTGGCGCGTATGTATGATTTTGATTTTGAACTCGCCGACATCGCCGAAACACTGCGACCTTTACGTGATGTCGTGTACTGAGAAGCACGCTGAACAGCGTGTTATAATGCGCAGACTTGACGAACACGCATCGACACGACGTACGCGGTGGCGTATTCCTGGCTTCGCCAGAGCCTGCGGCAGCATGGTATGCACGATCAAGGTGGTGCGGCGGCGAAGCCGCCACATCGCACACAAAAGAAGGTACGTCCACTCTGCCGAAGGCACGACAATCGGTGACGCGAGTCGCTCACTCGGGCGACCGCGTAAGTCGTGTTATTTGAGGCGATTATGCAATGGCGGCGTCTTCTTGTCCCACTACGGTTATTCATAAGCGGTGGGCTTCTGGCGTATCTGGTCTGGCATGCCAACCCGGCGCAGGTCTGGCAGGCGTGGCAACAGGCTGATGTGTGGTTGATCGGGGTTGCGATCATGCTGCAGTTCGCCGGGGTCGTGCTCAGCGCTGCGAAGTGGGGCGTTCTGCTGCAAGCGCGCGGCCAGCCGCAACCGTACCGCTGGTTGCTGGGCGCTTATCTTGCCGGCCAGTTCGCCAACAATTTCCTTCCGACAACGATTGGCGGTGATGCGTTACGCGTGACGCAACTTGGCCGGCGCCTCGGCAGCTACAGCCAGGCCAGCGCCTCAGTGTTCCTCGAGCGCCTGACCGGTTTTCTCGCACTCAGCATCATCGCCAACGGCGCGATTGTATGGGCCTATCTTGAGGAGACCGGCCGCCCCCTGGTGACGATGCCGGCGCTCCGCTGGCTGACGCTGCTGTTCATGGCGGCTGCCATTGCGGCGATGACGGCGTCGTTCCTGGCGCCACGCCTGTTGCAGCGTTTCGGCGCGTACCTGCCTACGATCGCCCGCCAGCCGATGCACAAGGTTGCCACTGCGCTGGCCGATCATTTCCCGCAGGGAGGCGCGCTGGCGCGGGTAATGGCACTCTCATTTGCGTTTCAATTGCTCTGGGTCGCCATTCATGCGGTATGCGGCGCGGCGCTCGGTATTGATGCGCCATTCCTGATCTATGCGTTGATTGCGCCGATCACCGATATTGTTGGCCTGGCACCTGTGTTCATGAATAGCCTCGGCGCGCGCGAGGCCGTGTTTACGCTGTACCTGTCGCAGGCGGATGTGGCGGCTGCCACGGCGATCGCACTGGCATTCATGATCTTCACGGTACGGTTACTCGTCAGCTTGCTTGGCGGCCTGGTGATCCTCTTCGGCGGCGCCGATCTGCATCTGGAACAGCCAGGCGACGCCGTGCCCGATGTCCAGCCGCAGGTCTTGCCAAAATAGGTCACCGGCTGTGCATGGTTACGTTTGTCTCTGATGGAAAACCAGACGCAGCTTTCCTCGCCCGACATCAGCGTTGTTCTCCCGTTCCACAACCGGCGCGCAACGATTGCCGCGCGCTATGCCGCCATTGCCACCGCGCTCCGGGATCGCTCGTTCGAGGTGATCGCCGTGGACGATGGTTCGATCGACGGCGGGTACGCGGCCCTTGCCCCGATCGCGGCGTCGCATGCGTGTTTGCGTGTCGTCCGGCTGCGCCGCTCGTTTGGCCTGACCGCTGCCCAGGCCGCCGGCGTTGACCGCGCGCGTGGCGCGATCGTCGTGATGATTGACGGCGATGGCCAGATGGAGGCCGGTGATATTCCTGCCTTGCTCGATGCCCTGGCTGCCGGCGCCGATGTCGCAGTTGGTCATCGCACGATCCCGCGTTCGCTACCCACGCGCGTGGGCAACCTGCTGATTTCGGCAGTGACCGGCGTTCGCCTGCATGACTATGGGTGCCCGCTCAAAGCCTATCGTGCCGACGTGGTGCGCTCGATGCGTCTCTATGGCTCGCTGTACCGTCTCGCGCCTGCGATTGCCGGCTGGTATGGGGCAACGATCGTTGAGGTTAACGTTCGTGAGCGCCACGTCGCCGGTATTGGCCCGGGCACGGGGCTGATGCGCGTGCTACAGGTGCTGCTTGACCTGCTGACGGTTCGTTTCTTACGGGGGTATGCGGCGCGACCGATGCAGGGCTTTGGCCGCGTGGGCCTGGCGTTACTCGGCGCCGGCCTGGCGCTGGGTACCTACCTGGCGTATGTGCGCCTCTGGCTGCAGATTGACATCGGCGAACGGCCGTTGTTACTCCTGGCTGCGTTGCTTGGCCTGATCGGCGTGCAGTTTCTTGCGCTCGGCCTGCTGGCCGAACTGGTGGTGCGTGTCTACTTCGAGGCCCAGCAGAAGCCGATCTATGCCGTGCGCGATGAAATCGGCGCGTCACAGACCATAGAATCGCGCGACCCGGCTGAACCATGACAACTGCCGGACATCCTTCACGGCGCAGCGGTGATCATAACCATGGCCCTCGTCGCCTGCCGAGGCACACAATGCATTTTACACTTCACACGGGGTTTTACCGATTTCTCTACATCGCTGCCACATGGGCCACTTGCATCTTGTGCAGAATTGTCATATGATAGCCGCGAACGAGCGCGGCAGCCGGCATTGATGGCTGCTCGTCGAGAATGATCGAAAGGACATCGCGCGCGATGCCGCAAGAGGTCTTGATTGCGCTGCTGGTCGGCGCGCTGGTGATAGTGGTGGTCGTCTTCATTCTGCTGCGCCGCCGGCGTGCTGCGAGCCAGGAAGCCTTGCCGCTGCCGGAACTCGGTGAGGCGATTGATTACACGTCACTGCCGATTGAAGAGCCACAGAGCCTGGGGGACCGGTTTCGCGCCGCGCCTCCCGCCGTGAAGTTACTGGTGATTCTTGCACCGATCGCCCTGATCGGCGTGATTGCGGCGCTGGTGCTGACGTTCGCCTCGCCAGGGTCACCGGCTCCGACGGCCACACCGCCTCCCCCGCCCGTCCGGATTGCCGTCACCCGCGCCGAAGTCGTTGGTGAAGGAAAGATCGTCGTCGTCGCCAGCACCGAGAACCTGCCGTCCGGTGCGATCGTGACCGCCGTCCTGCGTGAGGGCGACCAGGAGTTCCCCTGGTTCAACCCTGATGGCGCCATCGCCCAGCCCGACCCGCTCAGCGGCCAGGCGCGTGTGACGCTTGACCGGCGCGCCGGTGCGCCAACCCCCCGGCAGGGGCAGCCATACACGGTAGTTGCGATTGCGTCCGGCCCGGGCGGCGACGAACTTGCGCGCTCCGATCCCGTTGCACTCAATGTCGTGCCGCTGTTTGCCGCCGATTTCTTTGCGACAGCGGTCGAGCCGACCAGCATGCCCACGGTCGCGGCAACGCCGGAGCCTCCAGGCGCCACACCGGAGCCGGCACCGACGCTGGAGATTACTGCAACCCTGGAGCTTACCGGTACGGCAGCGCTGGGCGGGAACATCCGGCGTGAGCCGAGTCGCGAGGCTGCCGTGCTTGGCCAGCTTGCTCCCGGCGAAACGGTCACGCTTGCCGAGCGCAGCATTGATGGCGAATGGTACCGCATTGCCACCGATGCCGGCCTGAGCGGCTGGGTGAGCCGGACCCTGTTGACGGTGGACCAGGAACTGGCTGCCCGGTTGCCGATTGCCACACCCGACAACCTGCCCACGGCAACGGTGTTCAATGGTGGCAACGTGCGCACCAGCCCGGATCTGCGTGGCCTGGTGATCGACCAGGTGAATGCCGGCGAGACGGTGCAATTGCTGGCGAAAAACGAGAGCGGTACGTGGGTCCGAATCATCAACGAACGCCAGATCAATGGCTGGGTCAGCCGGACGCTGCTGACGATCGCCCTGGAAGACCTGCGCACGCTGCCGGTCTCGACGGCGACCGCGCCGACGCCGCTGCCCGCCACTGTCGCAGCCCTGCCGCCACCGCCCACACCGAACGCCACCGTGCCACCGGCGACCGGGTTGACGGCCAATGTCTTCAATGGGGGCAACGTGCGTGCTGCTCCCAACCTGCAGGGGCAGGTGCTCGACCAGATCAACGCGCGCGAGACGGTCGAACTCCTCTCCAAGACGCCAGACGGCACATGGTACCGGATCACCAATATTCGGGGTGTGACAGGATGGGTGAACCGCACCCTGCTGACGGTGGATCCGGACGTGGCGCGCCGCGTGCCGGTGGGGCAATAACGGCCAGCCGGGCGCGCCGTCGCAACGACGGCGCGCCTTGCATCATCCCTTCAGTGAACCAGCCAGCAAGCCGCGCAGGAAATACTTGCCGAGGAAGATATACACCAGCAAGGTCGGCAGCGCCACCAGCAGCGCTCCGGCCATTTGCACGTTCCATTGCGTGAACTGGCTGCCCGACAGGTTCTGGAGCGCCACCGTTACCGGGCGGAGTTGTGGATCATTGGTGATAATCAGGCCAAACAGAAACTCGTTCCAGATCGAAGTAAACTGCCAGATGGCCACGACCACAAATCCTGGCGCCGAGATCGGTAACATGACGTGGCGATAGATGCCGAAGAAGTCAGCGCCGTCGATCTTGCCCGCCTCCAGGAGCTCGTTCGGCACGGTCGCGTAATAGTTGCGGAAGATCAAGGTGGTAATTGGAATGCCATAGACCACATGTACCAGGATGAGCCCCGGAATCGAGGCATACAGCCGGATCTCGCGCAGCACCTCAACCAGCGGCACCAGCACGCTCTGATAGGGAATGAACATGCCGAACAGGATCAGGGTGAAGAGCGTTTCTGAGCCGGGGAAGCGCCATTTCGAGAGCACATACCCATTGAGCGATCCCAGCAGGCACGAAATAACCGTCGCCGGGACGACAAGTTGAATACTGTTCCAGAAGCTGCCGCGCATGCCGATGACGCCTTCACCGCCGTTCCAGGCGCGATCGAAGCTCGCGAGCGAGAACCCGTTCGGCAGATCCCACATGCGGCTCAGGCTCACCTGGTCGAAACTTTTGAAACTGGTGATCAGGATCAGGTAGACTGGCAACAGGTAGAATAGCAGGAACAGGATCATCACCGTATAGATAATGACCCGCGACCAGGAAATCCGCGACTGGCGCGACATGGGCAATGGCACGCTGCTCATCGTTCGACCTCCGTCTGGCGGCTATAGATCAGGTACGGCACCACCAGGAGCGCCACCACCACCAGCATCACCATGGCGACCGCCGCGCCCTCGGCAAACTTGTTGGCTTTGAAGGTAATCTCATACATGTAGAGGCCAGGCACTTCGGTATTGTTCCCCGGCGCGCCGCCCGTCATGGTGACAATCAGATCGAAGATTTTCAGCGAGATATGCCCCAGAATGATCACCGCACTGAGTGTGATCGGTTGCAGCAACGGCAGGGTAATGGTGCGAAACACCTGCCATTCGCTTGCGCCGTCTACCCGGGCCGCCTCTTTGATCTCGTCCGGAATGCCGCGTAACCCTGCCAGGTACATAGCCATCACAAAACCCGACATCTGCCAGACAGCCGCAACGACCACCGGAATCATCGCCATCGGCACGCCAATGCGGGTGCGCAGCCCCTCGACGCGCCAGCCCGGCACGACGCCGGTATCGGTAATCCACGCCGACTGGAAGAATCCCAGGCCAAGTTGTTTGAACAGCAGGTTAATCCCCGTCGGATCGTCCGGCCAGTTGCCCGGCGCAAACAGCCACCGCCAGACAACACCGGTGACGATGAACGACAACGCCATTGGGAAGATATATGCCGAGCGGAAAAAACCCTCAAAGCGAATGCGCGAATCGACCAGCACCGCCAGCAGCAAGCCAATCAGCAAGCAAGCGAGAAGAAAAAAGGCGGTAAAGACGATCAGGTTACGAATGTTGGTTTGAAACCGCCCGGTGGCAAAGACCGACAGGTAGTTGTCAAAACCGACGAAGGTTGATGTCGTCGCCAGGCTGTTCCAGCTGGTCAACGACACATACCCCGTCCAGGCGATGAAGCCATACACAAACACGGCAATCGCCAGCGCCGACGGGCTGATCATCAGGAGGGCAATCACGCGATCGCGGTTGAGCCAGCGGGCTGGGCGGGCGGGTCGCGCACTCAGTGTCTTTGCCTGTTGCATGCACGTTCCTCACGGGCGCGGTGACGGATAATTACACGCGGGAGCGCCAGGCTCCCGCGCTTTCGGAGAAGGAAGAGGAGAAACCAGTGTGGTGTTCCTGATGTGGTGTGGTATAGCAGCTTCGCCTGCCGCACCGCACCACATCAGGAGAAGTACCGCTCTACCGAAGGCTGGCACAATCGTTGCGCGAGGCCTCCAGAAGGGCAACCGCGCTACTTGAGATCCCTGGCAGCGTCCTGCAATGCCTGAACGACCGCATCAACATCCAGGTCGCTGGCGAAAACGTTCAGCGCATTGCCATACTCGGTCATATACGCCTCGGGCGCCGCCGCGCCATGCACCACGCTGGGCGCCAGTTGTTCGCTGCCGAAGGCCTTGATCGAGTACTGCAGGTACTCGTCATACAGGCTGACATCGGCATCGGTCCGTGCCGGGATGGAGCCCTTCTTGGGGTTGAAGGCGTCCTGCCCTTCACGTGAGCCGCAGAGCGCCAGCCATGCCCGGGCCTGCTCCGGGTTCGGTGCGCCCTTCGCCAGGCCAAAGCTATCCGACAGCCACATAAAGATACCGTCGGTGCCGGGGGCGGCGGCATAACCATAATCTACGCCGACTCTGGCGCCCTTGCTGATAAAGTAGCCATGCGCCCAGTCGCCCATAATCGTCATGCCGGCCTTGCCATCAAGGACCAGTTGCGCCGCATCGGCCCAGCCGAGCGATGAGCGGTCGCTGTTGGAGTACTCCAGCATCTTTGCCGCCGTCTCAGCCGCTTGCCTGACGCGCGGATCGCTCCAGTCGGCGCCGGGCTGGAACAGCTTGGCGTAATCCTCCGGGCCGAAGGTCGCCAGCAGCACGCTCTCGAAGAGGTGCGGCGTTTCAAACTTGTCGCTGCCGCCGACGGCCAGTGGCGTGATGCCTTTGGACTTCAGCGCCTCGGCCACGGTGAAGAAATCATCCATGGTCTTCGGCGGCTGGAGCCCATTGTCCTGGAAGACCTTGATGTTGTACCAGAGCACATTCGAGCGGTGGATGTTCACCGGCACCGACCAGATCTCGCCATTGTAGGTGATCTGCTCCAGCAACCTGGGGGGCATCACCTTGTCGAAGCCCTGATCCTTGAAGAACTGCGTCAGCGGCTCCATCTGGCCCGCATCCACGTATGATGTCAGTTCCTTGCCGGCGTGCACCTGCCAGCTATCGGGTGGCTGGCCGCCCTGCAGGCGCGTCTTGAGTACCGTCTTGGCATTGGTTCCTGCACCGCCAGCTACGGTCGCATTCACGATTTCGATGCCAGTGTTCTGCTGCTTGTAGATGTCGAACATGGCGTTGAGCCCATCGGCTTCGCCACCATTTGTCCACCAGCTGAAGATTTCGAGCTTGCCGCCACCTGTCGATGCGGGGGCAGCGGTCGGCGCTGCAGGTGCCGTCGTCGGCTGAGCGGCCGGCGTAGCGGGAGCGCCGCCGCAGGCCGCCAGAATGAGCGTGACGATCGAGAATGATCCGAGGAATCTGACCCATCTGGTCATCTGCATAGCGTCATTGCCTTTCAGAACATCAGCGTATGCCATTCATAGTGGGGCTTAACCGGGCGAAGCGCCAGCCTCCTTTCGCTCGCACAACGCACGCGATCGACGATATGGCTCCGGGCCCGTGGAGCGATGCACTGGCCGCGAGCATGATGGCGTCGCGCGATCTTTCTACAGTAAGTGCCTATCCGAAAACCCATGGGCATGCGGTCATTGCGCGGAGCGCCAGCGACCGCCTGCAGCGCGCGCAGCGTGGCTGACGCAATCGAGCGGCCCGAGAGGAGATTGCTTCGCTTCGCTCGCAATGACATCCAGTCCGTTATTCGGAGAGGCTCTAAGAAACGTCGAAAGTATAGCATAGATTCAAATGAGGAACAGTGCGAGGGGATCGTTACACTGGTTCGGCACGTGGGAGAATTAGCGTAAATGTGCTACCCTGGCCGATGCCGGGGCTGGCAGCGGTAATGTCCCCACCCATCGCCCATGCCAGATGGCGGGCGATCGTCAGGCCGATCCCGCTGCCGCCGCTTGCCCGGCTGCGTGACGGATCGACGCGGTAGAAACGCTCGAACAGGTATGGCAACGCCTCGGGCGGAATCCCGATCCCGGTGTCCTCGATGGCGATCTGCGCATGCGACGCATCACCCCGGATACGGATCGTGATACAACCGTCTTCGGGGGTATACCGGATGGCATTGCCCACCAGGTTTACCAGCACCTGCGCGGTACGATCCGGATCGGCGCGCACCAGCAATGGCTCGCCTGGCGCTGCAACGGCCACCTGCAGGCATTGTTCGATCAGTTGCGGGCGCAATTGTGAGACTATTCGCTGCGCCAGCGGCACAATATCGAAGACTTCCGGCTGCAGGATGATCTGACCGGCTTCGACACGCGAGAGGTGTTGCAGGTCATCCACCAGGCGGCGCAGGCGCCGCACTTCATGCTGCATGGCGCTGATCGTTTCGGGATCATTCGGCAGCACGCCGTCAAGCAAACCCTCCAGGTAGCCTTCCAGCCCCGCCAGCGGCGTGCGGAGCTCGTGTGCCACGTTGCCGATCAATGTGACTCGCTGCTGCTCAATCTGCGCCAGCGACTCTGCCATCTGGTTGAAGCTCTGCGCCACGTCGCGTAGCTCATCACTGATCGGCACGGCGATGCGTTCGCCATAGTGGCCGCTGGCGATGCGCCGGCTGCTTGCGGCAAGCTGGCGCAGCGGGCGCAGGATCTCGCGCACCAGCACGATGCTGGTGCCAAGGCCGACAACCGCCGCCGCCAGCGCCGCAACGACCAGTGCCTTGACGACCGCCGCCTCGAACGCCGGCAGCAGCTCCGGCGCCACGGCGCGCGCCGCCAGTGCTTCGGCAGTGACGATCAGGGTCACAACGCCCGCCAGCACAACCAGCATCTGCGCTGCCACGATCCGCCAGCGCAATTGTCGCCATACTCCCATGTCTGCTATTGTGAACAGTTACCGCTCATCAACAAACTTGTAGCCGACGCCACGCACCGTCTGGATGAGTTGTGTGCCGGTTGCAGCCTCAAGTTTGCGTCGCACCTGCCCGACGTACACGTCTACCACGCGGTCGGTGCCATAGAAATCGTCACCCCAGACCAGGTCGAGAATCTGTTCCCGATTCAGCACCCGGCCATGATGCCGCGCCAGTGCCAGCAAGACATCAAACTCGGTGGTGGTCAGGTCAATCAGGCGCTCGGCGGCGCGCACCTCGCGGCGGTCCGGGTCAATACGCACATGGGCGAACCGCAGCACGGCATCAACCGGCGGAGCGGAGCGACGCCGGCGCAGAATGGCCTGGACGCGCGCGACAAGTTCTCGCGGGCTGAACGGCTTGGAGAGGTAATCATCCGCGCCGATCCGCAACCCGGCGACCCGATCGCTTTCGTCGCTGCGCGCCGTGAGCATGAGGATATATATGTCCGACTCCTGCCGCAGCCGTGCTGCCACCTCCATACCATCCATGCCCGGCAGGTTCAGATCGAGTACCACCAGATCCGGCCGATCGCGCTGTGCAACCTCCAGCCCTTCCAGCCCGCTGACCGCCAGTAACACGCGGAACCCTGCCTGCTCAAGATAGGCGCGTGTTACCGTCCGAATACTTGCTTCATCTTCAATGACCAGGATCGTTGCATTCATCACCGGCCCGTGTCATCCGTGGTCAGTCCGAGGCGACCACCCGATACCCGGTAGAGTAGATAGTCGGCAGTGTTGCCCAGCAGGTTTCCCACGTGAATCATGTGCAGGATGGCATCAACTGCATCGGCGGCGGCGCTGCCGTATGTCTCCTGGAGCCGTGCCCGCGCGGCAGGCTCTGGCCAGCCGCTGGTTTCGGCCCAGTGCTGCGCGTACGCCAGCGCGACCGCTTCGTCCACCGGGCCGGCGCCAGGTGTTCCGCCAAGTAACTGCGTGATCTCGTGTTTCGGTACGCCTGCCGCGAGTGCCGCGCAGGTGTGCGCGAAGGAGCAGTAGCGACAACGATTGACAGCCGTCACCGCCAGCATGAGGCGTTCGCGAAAGGCCGGCGAGAGCGTGTGGCGGGCCTGGCGCAACTGATGACGATGGCGCGCCAGCCAGGCAACATCGGCCCACAACTGCTGCAGGGTTGCGTAATGCCGGCGCGAAAAGGTACGACCAGGCAATGTGCTCACCTGACACCCTCATCTGGTTTGTCAGCGATGATCCACGCAGAGAACCGGTCGCGCTCGGCAACATGCGCCACAAGCCCCTGTGTCGCCAGAAGGTCACGCACCACATCCGGCGCCAGAAAGGTGCTCCCCATCAGCGCCATACGCTCGGCCAGTGCCACCAGTTTCACCGCCGGGCGGGCAATGTCGGGCTCTTCGACCACCAGCCGCCCGCCAGGAGCCAGTACCCGCGCCAGTTCACGTGCTGCTGCGGGTTGATCCAGGAAGTGGTGCAGCGCATCCACCACCAGAATGCGCCCGAAGAAGCCAGCGGGAAAAGGCAGGCGGTGCACCTGTGCCTGGACCGGGTGTAACGCCTGTTTGTCACGGGCGCGGCGTAACATGGGGCGCGACTGGTCGCTGATGACCAGGCCGCCGACATAGGGGCGCAACGCGGCGGCCACCCGGCCGGTGCCGCCGCCGGCGTCGAGGAGCCAGCCACTCACAGGCAGACGCAACAGGGCGCGCAGCCGTGCCGGATCAGGCGGCCCGATCAACCGGTCGTAGACTGGAGCGAGAATGTCGAAATGGTCAGGCATTGGTAGGTCTCATCACCCTGTTTGATGCGACGACCGCCTGCCTGGTTACGCCGATCCACCCGGCGTTCAGTTGCCAGGATGCCACGATAATATGTGTGCATCGTATCACAATTCCGCCCGGTTCAGTCTATCATGATACTAAACTTAGCGCCAGTCGTTTTCAAATACGCCCTTCACCCCCCACGCTGGCTCTCACCCGCTGGGGGAGGGCGTCCGGCTCCGGGTTGGAGGGCCGTCCGGTGCGACGAGCCTTATGTGCAAGGTCGTGGACCTGGTGCCTATCCGAACAACGCTACGGCGCCTGTCGTTGCGCGGAGCGCGAGCGACAGCATGTAGCGAGCGACGCCTGGCTGAAGCACGCTGCGCCTGCACCGGTGGATTGCTTCGCTTCGTGCGCCATGACATGGCATCCCTCAACCTTGATGCGTGTGGGGCCGCACACTCATCTGAACCCGCTATACCAGACGCCCGCGCCGTCGGGCTGATGATTGTTAAGAATTACATCCGGAAGACCGCCCACCCGCCGTCGGGCTAAAAGCCCTCGGCTACGTGGGTCGAAGCCGGCCTGCGCCGGCTCCAGAAGGCCGCGCAGGCGGCCTTTGCGCCTCCGAGCCGAGCCCTTCAGGGTCACGGCGGAGCGTCTACCGGTTTGAATACTGAATGTTCATAGAAGGCACCCGTGTAACTCGCGCCATGATTCGGGAAGGGTGCGGCAACACGGTACATTTGCTCAGGAGCATGATCATGGCATACATCTTCGGGCCAGTTCTCTCACGACGGCTCGGCCGGTCGCTGGGTGTTGATCCTGTGCCATTGAAGACATGCAACTGGAATTGCGTCTATTGCCAGCTCGGCCGCACGCGTCCATTGACGAACGAGCGCCGGGCCTACGTACCACTGCCGGTGATCCTGACGGAACTCGAGGTGGCGCTGGCGGCGTATGCTCCTGGAGAACTCGACTGGGTGACGATTGTCGGTTCGGGTGAGCCGACACTTCACAGCGAGATTGGCGCGCTCATCCATGCCATCAAACGCCTGACAACAACGCCGCTGGCGGTGATTACCAGCGGATCGTTGCTCTACCTGCCGGAGGTTCGCGCCGATCTACTGGCAGCCGACGCCGTGTTGCCGACGCTTTCCGCCGGGTCGCCGGAAGTTTACCGTGCCGTGCACCGGCCGCATCCGGCGGCGACGTTCGCGCGCCAGGTTGATGGATTGATCGCCTTCCGCGCCGCGTACCAGGGCAGGCTATGGGTCGAAGTGATGCTTGTGCGCGGGTTGAACGATACCGAGGCTGCGCTGCGCGACATTGCCGCAGTGCTGCACCGCATCCGGCCGGACGCGGTGCATGTCACGCTGCCGGAACGCCCGCCGGCCGAACCGTGGGTCGAACCGCCGGATGAGGCGGGCCTGATGCGCGCGGTGATGATCCTCGGCACCGTGGCGCGGGTCGTGCACCCGGCGCAGGGCGACATTGATCTGCGTGGCTGCGCCACGCCGGCTGAGGCGATACTTGCCGTTATCACGCGCCACCCGATGCGTGAGAAAGAGCTGGTGCGGGCGCTGGCGCACTGGTCGCCGGATCAGGTGCGCGCCGCATTGAGTGAACTGGCGTTGCAGGGGGCGGCGCAGGTGGTGGAGCGCTATGGCGCGCGCTTCTGGTGCGCCGCCGGGGCGTACTATGCCAGCGATGCCACATCTGTACCCACCCGGCGTGTATCTGTTCACAGCCAGAGGTTCAGAGGAGGCCCCGGCGATGCATGATCGGTGGCGGGAAGGCCCCCGCGCGAGCCGGTGCATGTCGCCCGGCCGACGGAACAATACCATTGCCAGGAGAAGTCTGGACACGATACTTTTCACATGAGCCCTTCATCCCCCACACCGGCCTTCCCCCGCAGGGGGAGGGAGTCCGGTTCCTCCCCCCCCCTCGGCGGGGCGAGGTTCGGTGGGGGGGTGTGCGGTGCGGAAAGCCTTATTTGCAGGGTATTGAGTCTAGACAGTTACCCTGGGGCGTGAAAGGTGGTGGGTAACGATGACATCCGCCGATACGCAAGATTCTGCCCTTGAGGCCGCCGTCTGGGACGTGCTCCAGCCGGTGATGGACCCGGAACTGGGTTTCAGCCTGGTGGATCTTGGCCTGATCCAGTCCGTGAGCGTATCCAGCGGCCACGCCGTCATCGAACTCGCATTGACAACGCCGGTCTGTCCACTGGCGGGCTGGCTGCAGGACGCGGTACACGAGGCGGTAGCCGGTGTGCCCGGCATTCGAGAGGTGACGGTGCGGCTGGTCAATCTGCCCTGGCCGCCGCGTAATGCCGCCCCCTGGCGCCGCTGGCTCGATGAGGCGTCGAGTATGTCATAGTCGGAGGTGCGGGGGAGGCCCCCGCGAGGGACGGTCGGCGGCGGGGAGGCCCCCACGCGAGCCGGTGCACGTCGCCCCGCCGACGGAAGAGCACCACGGCTCGGCGGGTCGGGGGTGCGGGGGAGGCCCCCGCGCGAGCCGGTCGGCGGCGGGGAGGCCCCCGCGCGAGCCGGTGCACGTCGCCCCGCCGACGGAAGAGCACCACGGCTCGAAGAACGGTGCCAACGTACGTTACAGAACAACATGCTGAACCGCGATTGCAAAGGAGCAATCGGTATGCCCAACACTACAGTGTTGCTGGATGTGCAGGGCGTGACGATCGTGCGCGCAGGGCGAACGATCCTGCGCGAGGTTATACTCCAGGTTACCGCCGGCGAGATACACGCCCTGCTTGGAGTCAATGGGAGTGGCAAATCGAGCCTGGCCTATGCGATCATGGGGTGCGACGGCTACCGTCCCGATGCCGGCAAGATCGTGTTTGCCGGGCGCGACATCGTCGATCTACCGATCCACGAGCGCGCGCGCCTCGGCCTGACCCTGGCCTGGCAGGAACCGGCGCGTTTCGAAGGGCTACCGATTGGCGATTACCTGGTGCTCGGCAGGCCGGCGATGAAACGCGATGAGTTGTGGGAGGCATTGCATGCGGTGGCGCTTGCGCCAGGCGCCTACCTCCTGCGCCCGATCGATCGCACGTTGAGCGGTGGCGAGCGGAAACGAATTGAGCTGGCAGCGGTCTATGCCATGCATCCGCGCCTTGCCATTCTTGATGAACCCGACTCGGGCATTGATGTGCTCAGTCTGGTCGATGTCCAGCGTCTGGTGCGACGTATGGCCGAGGCAGGCAGCGCCGTGTTGTTGATCACGCACCGTGACGAGATGGCCGCCATCGCTGATCGGGCATCCATTATGTGTGCCGGGCAGATTGTCCTGACCGGTACCCCTGCCGAAGCCCGGATCGCCTTTGCTGAGCGCTGCCGGCCACATGCCGCAATCACCGGGCCGCAGTGGTGGGCGCCAACCGGCGCACGAGGGTAAAAATCTATGACGACGCTTGATCAACTTCGCCCGGCGGTGCAACGCGACGATCCGGCGTGGGCACGCGAATACGAAGCTCTGTTGCGGGCCTATGCCCAGGCCGGTGGACCACCCGACGTACTCCGCTCGGGCCGTGTCGCGGCGCTGATCGTCAGCGCCAACCGTGTGCTGGGCGCCGTCACGGTGCCGGGTGTCACCATCGAGGCCGAACCATTGCCGGACGGCGTGCAGGCGCGCATTGTTGTCGCGCCGGGAGTTCGCATGGATCACCCTGTCCATCTCTGTTTTGGCATGATCCCGGCCACGGGGGTGCAACGGATCATCGCCGATTATCAGGTTGGCGAGGGGGCGCAGGTTGCGTTTCTGGCGCATTGCAGCTTCCCCAACGCGCGTGATCTGCGCCACATCATGGATGCGAAGGTGCAGGTTGGCGCGGGCGCGGTGCTGCGGTACACCGAAGCGCACTACCACGGCCCGCACGGTGGTGTGGTGGTCGAAGCGCGCGCCAGTATCCGGGTTGGCGCCGGTGGGCAGTACCTCAGCAGTTTCAGCCTGGTACATGGGCGCGTCGGGCGCCTCATTACCGACTACGATGCGGACGTCGGCGCAGCGGGCGTGGCCGATCTCACATCACTGGTGTATGGTTCCGCTGACGATGACATTGAGGTCCATGAGGCGGTGCGGCTGAACGGCGATGGGGCACGCGGTCTGGCCAGAACACGCATCGCGGTGCGTGATCGCGCACACAGCCGTGTGTTCACGACGGCCGAGGGCAACGCGCCGGGAGCGCGCGGCCATATGGATTGCGCCGAGATTGTGCGCGGTGCGGCGGTGGCCGAAAACGTGCCCACGGTGATCGTGCGCAGCGACGAAGCGCACGTCACCCATGAGGCGGCCATCGGCACGGTGAACCGTAAGGAGCTCGAGACACTTATGGCACGCGGACTGGATGAAGATACCGCGGTTGATACCATCATTCGCGGGATGCTCTGCATCTGATTCGCGACGTGCGGCCTGCGCGCCACTGCGTTCCTACGTGCATCCGAGCGCCAGCATCGCCTGGTGCGTGCTCAGGTGAATGTGCTCGGCGCCGAGATGCTCGACGAACCCTGCCCGCTGCAACTGATCCATCACCGGCCCTTTGATCTCGGCCAGGTGGAGTTCGACTCCCGCCGCGCGCAATTCGCGCACCAGCGCCTCCAGCGTCTCCAGCGCGCTGGCGTCAATGAAGTTGATCGCCGACCCGATCAGCACCAGGTGGCGCACGTCCGGGCGTTCGGCAACAATGTGCAGTAGTGCATCTTCCAGGTAGCGCGTGTTGGCGAAGTACAGGCTCTCGTCCACGCGCACCGCCACGACGTGCGGCCAGGTCTGCACCTGGTGGCGTAAGATGTTGCGAAAATGCTCGGTCTGCCCGACGCGCCCGACCACGGCAATATGCGGCCGGCTGGTACGCCAGAGAAACAACAGCAGCGACAGCGCCACGCCGGCGAGAATACCGGCCTCGATTCCGAGGAGCAATACTGCCGCGAACGTCACACCCCACGTCAATGCATCCGTGCGATTCATGCGCCAGATGTGGCGCGCCTCGCCTGGCTTGAACAGGCTCAACACCGCCACGATGACCGTCGCTGCCAGGACGGCCTGCGGCAGGTAATAGAAGAGCGGCGTAAACCAGAGCACAATCACGCCAATGCTTGCCGCCGTCACCAGGGATGCGAGACCGGTGACGGCACCGGCCTGGTCGTTCACCACCGAACGGGCAAAGCCGCCGGTCACCGGGTAGCCACCGGTCACGCTGGCAGTGAGGTTGGCTGCGCCAAGTGCCACCAGTTCCTGGTCGGCGTCAATTGCCTTGCGTCGTTTGCTGGCGAGCGCCTTGGCCACCGCGATCGATTCGACCACACTGATGAAGACGATCGTCAGCGCGGTGGGAAGGAGTGCCTGTGCATCAACCAGGCTCAATGCCGGTAAGGTGAGGGGCGCGAATCCCTGCGGAATGGCACCGACCACGCGCACTCCCGCCGTCTCATCCAGGCGCCAGAGCCAGGCGGCCAGGATGCCGGCCAGCACCGTCACCAGCGGCGCGCCACTGACGATCAAGGTGGTCGCTGCTGCCGGCAGGCGGGTACGCTGCTGCAGGAACGGTTTCAGCCTGGAACGAAACAACAGCAACAGGACGACACTGCCGAGCCCGATCGCCAGCGTGACCGGGTTGGTCTGGCCAATGCCGGCCGCCGCATGGATCAGCACCTCGTGGAAACGTTCTCCCTCAATCCGGTAGCCGAGCAGATACTTGAGTTGCCCGGCTGCGATGATCAATGCCGATGCCGAGGTAAAGCCGGCCAGAACGGGGTGCGAGACAAAATTCATCACGAAGCCGAGCCGCAGGATGCCGAGGCCAAGCTTCACGACGCCGACGATCAGCGCCAGCAGAAGCACCAGTTCCAGATAGCGCGGGCTGCCTGGCTCGGCGAGCGCGCTGACGCCGGCAAACACGGCCAGCGAGGTGATCGCCACCGGCCCGACCGAGAGCTGGCCGGAAGTGCCGAGCAAGGCATAGATCGCCAGCGGCGCCACCGAGGCATACAATCCGACCTGTGGCGGCAAGCCGGCCAGCTGGGCATAGGCCATGCTCTGTGGGATGAGCATGATGGCAGTGACCAGCCCTGCTACCAGATCACTCGGCAAATCGACACGACGGTAGTGCAACAACCAGCCCAGAAATGGCAGGTAACGGCGCAAACCACGGTTCGCGCCGCGCTCGGCGAGCGATGTCTGGAGCGAGGAAGATACCGCCATAGTCTGGTCCATGTTCACTGGAGGCGTCGATACATTCATATGATTGATTGTACAGTAGCGCACAAGGTTACACGCGCCGGCAACCGGGCAACACCTGGAGAGGTGACTCGCAAGCCACTCTTCGAGGCGCCATCCCCTTCCTCAACGGTATGCGGTTATGTGTACTGCTTCGCAAGGTTAGCGCACCCTGTGTCCGCACACGGTCCAGTCAACGGGTAACTGCGCCATCTGGCAGGGCGCTGGCGCGCTCGAAGTAATCGTCGGCGCAGAACGCAAATGTCTCCAGCGAGTCGTCGCCATAACCGGCGGCGCGGAGTACCTGTTCCGCCTGCTCACGAGGCCAGCCATCATACACCACGCGCTCCAGCAGCCACATCAAGGCCACGCGCGTCGCTGAACGACAGTGCAGGAACACACGCCCGTGTTCTGCCTGCATCACCTGGCGATACGTTTCCAGGTGCTCCGGCTCGAGTTCGTAGGCCGGCAACGGCAGGTGCATGTAGCGCAGCCCGGCGGCTTCGGCGTTGCGCTGCTGGATCGCGGCGCGGTCCGGATCGGAGCGCATATTAATCACAACCTGGAATCCTTCGGCGGCAAGCGCTGCCCAGTGCTCTGGTTGCGGCTGCCCGGCCAGCGTCAGGCGCTCATCTATGTCGTAGCGAAGGAGCGACGCAGCCCGGGCCGTGGTCAGTTCGACATCATTCGTGCAATGTGCTGCCATCTTGTCTGTCATTTCTGTAATGCTGCCGTGGGGGGGGGGGGG
>JACAEQ010000113.1 GCA_013388755.1 Chloroflexota bacterium | reverse complement strand
GGGTTACCCCGCCCCTACGCCCACCAACACGTTGCCGGCGACGGCGGCGAACACGTTGCCGGCGACGGCGGCGAACACGTTGCCGGCGACGGCGGCGAACACGTTGCCGGCGACGGTGGCGAACACGTTGCCGGCGACGGTGGCGAACACGTTGCCGGCGACGGTGGCGAACACGTTGCCGGCGACGGCGGCGAACACGTTGCCGGCGACGGCGGCCTGATTGCCCGACAAACCGCACCGGGCACAGACATGGCGACGGACGCGGATGCGGTGGGCGGCGTGGATACTGCGCCCTCACGACGACCGTCATTAGGGAATGTGGTGGCCTATTTCAAATATCAAACGACAAAAACTATCAACGCGATGCGACACACCCCGTCTGTGCGAGTCTGGCAGCGCAATTATTATGAACATATCATCCGCGACGATAAATCGTTGAACCGCATCCGTGAATACATAGCCAATAACCCGTTGCAATGGGGCCTTGATCGGGAAAACCCAAAAACGATGTTATAAACGAGGCAACCACATAGAATCGCCCCTACGGACAATCAAGCATGGTGCGTCTAAGTGCAATACCTTTCAAATACGCCCGTCACCCCCACCCCAGCCCTCCCCCGCCGGGGGAGGGAGTCCGCCTCCTCCCCCCAGCGGGGGGAGGTCGGGTGGGGGGGCTGTGCGGTGCATAACGCCTTGTTTGAAAAGTATTGCGTCTAAGTGCCTATCCGAAAGACAATACGCCTCCTGCCATTGGGAGGAGCGTGAGCGGCAGCATGCGGCGAGCGACATGTGGCTAAAGCATTCTCCGCTCGCGCTGGTCGATTGCATCGCTTCGCTCGCAATGCCATCCAACCATCGGTTATTCGGATAGGCACGACGCGGCAACACGTTCCTCGTCAGGATGGTATAATCTGTTGCCGCGCTACCCTTTCGTTCGTGTGGGGAACAGGAGGCGTTGCATGACCGTCGATCGAACCAGTCTGCATACTCGTTCGGCCTATGGCGGAGATGGCTGGCGCCCACGTGCCCGTGCTATGCGCGATGAACTTGGCAGCCTGTGGGGAGTGTGCGGGTTGCAGAACGAATGGGGGCGCCTGCGCACGGTGCTGCTTCATCGCCCTGGAGATGAACTCGCGGCTTCCGCTGACTTCAACACCGTCAACATGCTTGCGCCGCTCGACCTTGAGCGCGCACAGGCGCAGCATGACGCCATGGCTCGGGCCTATCGCGATGCAGGGGTCGTGGTCCATTATGCTGAACCGGATCATCTGCCGCGCCCGAACCAGATGTTCATGGCCGACCTGTTCGCGATGACCCCGGAAGGCGCCATCCTTGGTCGTCCCGCCTCGGAGGTGCGCGCCGGCGAGGAACGTATCGCTGCGCGGCGCCTGGCAGAGCTCGGCGTCCCGATCATTCGCAGTGTCAGCGGGCGGGGAACCTTCGAGGGCGCCGATCTCATGTGGATCGATGCGCAGTGTGCCATCCTGGGGCGCGGGTTGCGCACGAACGATGAAGGCGTGGCCCAGGTGGCTGCTGTGCTGCGCGATATGGGTGCTACGGTGATCCAGGTGGACATGCCGTTCGGCAGTATGCACCTGATGGGGATGCTGCGGATTGTTGACCGCGATCTGGCGATCGCGTGGCCGTTGCGCCTGGTGCATCGTGCGGTCGAAGCGCTCCAGGAACGCGGTTGCCGGGTCGTGTACCTGCCTGACGAACGCGAGGCGCGTGAAAATGCTGCCTTCAACTTCGTCACGCTGGGGCCGCGCGAAATCCTGATGGCCGCCGGCAACCCGGTGACGCAGGCATTCTATGAGGCGCACGGCATCACGTGTCGGACGGTCGAAGTGGACGAACTGGCGAAAGCCGCCGGGGCAATCGGATGCCTGAGCGGCATCGTGCAGCGCGATTCGGTTTGAGCGGGCATGCGGTTTGCAGGGTGAGCTAGTGGAGAAGATGCCCTCCATCCACTGGCAGCACCACGCCGGTGACGTACCCGGCCCGGGCCAGGTAGAGTGCGGCATGGGCAATATCGTCGGCGCTGCCGACCCGCTGCAAGAGTGTCGAACGGGCCGCCTGTTCTTTCTGCTCGTCCGTCCAGTCGTCGGGGAGTAGCACCGGCCCTGGCGCAATGGCATTGACCCGCACCTCAGGAGCCAGGTCCTTCGCCAGCGCCCGGGTCAGCGTGACAACACCCCCCTTACTCACCAGGTACGGTACGTGGTTGTGCCATGGGCGTTCCACGCCGACGTCGGCAATATTGATGATTGCGCCGTGCGCGGCGCGCAGGGCCGGCGCCGCGCGCTGGGCAACGAAAAACATGCTGCGCAGGTTGGTGTTGAGCAGTTCATCCCAGCGCGCTTCCGTGACGCTGCCGATCGGCGTCGGCCCCCAGATCCCGGCATTGTTCACCAGCAGATCAAGTCCGCCCCACTCCGCCAGCGCCGTCTCCACGACACGCTCGCATTCAGCGGTGCGACCCAGGTCGCCGGGAATCGCGACACACGGCGCGCCAAGCGCGCGCAACTCCGCCAGCACTGCCTCGGCTGCGGCAGCCGAGGCGTTATAGTGGATGGCGACACGCATACCGGCGCGTCCCAGCGCCAGAGCGATCGCCCGGCCAAGCCGCCGCGCCCCGCCAGTGACCAGTGCTGCCTGTCCCTGTGGTTCCATATGTGCTCCTCAAGCGTGGCATTCTGATGGTCGAAAGGGAGGCGCCAGCGCTCTTCGCGCATGCAGCCCGGCGAGGTGCCTCGCTGGCAGGAGGATTTGCCGTCCACGACCGCTGGCCGACACCGGCTGGCGCACGCATTTCGGCTCGCCGGCGACGACCGTCGCCCTATGCTGTTCTCTGAAGCGGCCTGTTCAGTGTCAGGAAGCACTGCGTGACGCAGCAACGAACCGGCGCACTCGTTCGACATCGACCGGGTATTCCACGCGCCCATCCTGTTTGACGCTCGATCCAACGATGACGCCGTCGGCGACGGCCATGAATGCGGCAATGTTCCGTTCATCGGCGCCGCTGCCGATCAGCAGCGGCCGGTCGCCTGCCAGCGTCTTTGCCTCGCGCACCTTGCCGATATCCGGGGCGTCACCAGTCATGCGCCCCGAGACGATCAGCGCGTCAGCACCGAAGAAGCGTGTCCATTCGATATGTGTCGCCAGATCGATGCCCGGGAAGCGTACCGAGTGTTTCTTGTCAACGTCGGCCAGGATCTTGATCTGTTCGGCGTGCAGTTCCGCCCGGCGGCGCATCAGATCGGCGGCGCATCCCTCGTCCCAGGCGCCGGCGTCCCACACACCGGCACCGGTGAACATACAGACCCGAATGAAACTGGCCCCGGCTGCCAGCGCGATCCCCAGCAGCGCCACGCCCCCGTTGTGGACCAGATTGATACCCAGCGGCAGGTCCACGGCCTGCTTCACGGCGCGCGCAACAACCGCGTGGGCCGCAATGCTCTCAGGTTGCACGTGCGGCCCGGAACGAAACGGGACATCCCACATGTTCTCGACAATCAAGCCATCCACGCCGCCCTCGGCGAGCGCGTGTGCGTCACGTAGCGCCTGATCGATAATGGGTTCCAACCCGTAGCCGGTATACCCGGGCGCACCCGGCATGGGCCACAGGTGGACCATGCCGATCACCGGCCGTGACGTGCGAAAGATGGCGCCAAGGTCGTGGATCTGGAGCGCATCGAGGCGCTGTTTCCAGGATGGGGTCATCGCATTGCCTCACTGATCGGTCAATAGCCTCATATGCTGAGGGTATCATCCAGGCCATGTGCCGCCAGGAAGGCACGAATCGTTTCGCGCGGCGGGAGCGCCGCGCCGACGCTGCTTGCCACCAGCGCGCCGAGGCCGTTCGCGAGTGCAGCGCAGCGTTCCAGTGGCTCATTGCGCCGGTAGGCCGACAGGAACCCTGCGACGAACGCATCTCCGCAGCCGGTTGTGTCAACGGCGATCACCGGGATGGCCGGGTGATCGAAGCCGTTCCCGGCAGACAGCACACGGCAGCCATGCACGCCGCGCTTGATGACCAGCAACCCGGTGACTCCTTCCGCGCCGGCGGCGGCGATCTCCGCTTCATTACCGAATACAATCGTGCAGTGCGGCAGCAGTGCCAGCGTGTCGGCGGCCCGGGCGCGCACCAGCGGCAGGCAAAGGTCGAGCGAGACAGGAATCGCGCGCCGGTGCGCCTGTTCCAGGAGGTGCAGCGTCGTCTCACGCTGGCGGCCCGTGAGCAGCGCATGCCCGGCGACATGCAGCCAGGTCACCTGATCGAGCGCATCACCGGGCGGATCGGCGAGCGCAACATTCGCGCCGCGGAAACTGAAGAACGTGCGCGCGCCGCCGGGTGACACCGCTGCAAAACAGCGACCGGGCGCCATGTCGCCATCCCCCGGCCCCCGCGCCAGGGCCACCCCGGCGGCGCGCGCCGCAGCCAGCGCGACATCTGCCGCGGGGTCGCTTCCGACGCGCGCGAGGATCTGGGCAGATACGTCGAGAAGTGCCAGGCCCGTAGCAACATTGGCTGCCGCGCCGCCACTCACCCAGCGCAGGTCGGCCAGCGCGACATCGTCGCCTTCGGCGGGAAAACCGGGCAGGATGCCGGCCAGATCAAGATTTGCATCGCCGACGACGAGGATGCTCATAGCTATCGAGGTTTATGCCTGGAGCCTATCCGCAAACCAGATGGTCACTGTCATGGCGAGCGCGAGCGAAGCAAGCTCCGCTCGCGCCGGTCGGTTGCTTCAGCCACGCGTCGCTCGCTGCACGCGGTCGCTGGCGCTCCTCGCAATGACAGCGTGCCCATGGGTTTTCGGATAGGCTCTTAGTACAGGCTATCATAAG
>JACAEQ010000107.1 GCA_013388755.1 Chloroflexota bacterium | reverse complement strand
CCCCCACCCCGGCCCTCCCCCGGCGGGGGAGGGAGTCCGACTCCTCCCCCCGGCGGGGGGAGATCGGGTGGGAGGCGGTGCGGTGCATACCGCCTTATTTGAAAGGTATTGGCGCTAAGGATATATCCCCCTGACGCGCACAGCATCGGCGACACGTTGCACCGCAAGTACATATGCGGCAAGACGTAGCGGTATCTTCCGCTCACCAGCAATTCGTTCCACGCTCTCGAACGCCGCAACCATCACCTGTTCGAGTTGCTGGTTGACCTCCTGTTCACTCCAGAAGAATGATTGCAGGTCCTGTACCCACTCGAAATAGCTGACTGTCACGCCGCCGGCATTTGCGAGAATGTCGGGCAGTACCAGTACGCCACGCTCATGCAGGATTCGATCGGCGGCCGGCGTGGTCGGACCGTTGGCGGCCTCGGCGATGATCTGTGCCTTGATGCGCGGCGCGTTCGTTTCCGTAATCTGGTGTTCCAGCGCAGCGGGAACAAGGATGTCGCATGGCACTTCCAGCAACTCAGCATTGCTCACATGGCCGCCACCACGGAATCCTACCACGGAGCCGGTCTCATGTTTGTGCGCCAGCACTGCTGCTGGATCGAGGCCGTCGCGATGATAGATCCCGCCGCGGCTGTCGCTCACGGCAACGATCGTGGCGCCTGCTTCGGCCAGCAGCAGGGCAGCCACCGAGCCAACATTACCGTAGCCCTGCACGGCCACACGCGCCCGTTGCAGGCTCATGCCGCGCCGGTGCGCCGCCTCGCGGACGATCACCGCCACCCCCCGACCGGTCGCCTCGTTGCGGCCAAGCGATCCGCCAATGTTCACCGGCTTGCCGGTGACCACCGCCGGTACGGTGTACCCACGATGCATCGAGATCGTGTCCATGATCCAGCCCATGACCTGAGGCGTCGTATTCACATCTGGCGCTGGAATATCGATCTCCGGTCCCAGCATGGGCGCGATTTCGGTGGTATACCGCCGCGTCAGGCGCTCGAGTTCGCCACGCGACAACTCCTTGGGGTTACAGATGACGCCCCCTTTCGCGCCGCCATACGGGATGTTCACCACGGCACACTTCCAGGTCATCCACATGGCCAGGGCGCGCACATCATCGAGGGTGACATCGGGATGATAGCGGATCCCGCCTTTGGCCGGCCCGCGCGCCAGATTGTGATGGACGCGATACCCTGTGAACATGCGAATGCTGCCATCATCCATGCGCACCGGAAAGTTGACCGATAGCTCCCGTTTCGGGACGCGCAAGACTGCCCGGAGGTCGCGCTCCAGATCGAGCATGTCCGCTGCTGTATCAAACTGTTCCTGTGCCATCATCCATGGGTTTTCCATAAAAACCTCCGCAGGGGACCGCTGTCTTTAGTCAGATTTACGCGGGATTTCGACGCCGCAGTCGCCCGGCTACTGCCTGTCGCGCCCCGCCGCCATAGTATGCCGGCGCCCGGTCGGGCAGGACGTGGGTGCCGGCACGCCCGTTCACTGCCTCCAGCAGCAACTCGGGCGAAGTAATGATCACCCGCCGCCCGCCGGTGGCCAGGAACCGCAATGCTGCATCAATTTTCGGCCCCATGTTGCCGGGTGGGAAATGACCCTCTGCTGCGTACCGGCGCAGCGTGGCGGCGCGTATACGCCCCAGGGGGCGCTCACCGGCACGGCGATAATGCAGGTACACCCGGTCCACGTCGGTCGAAATCACAAGCATGCTGGCGCCTAACAGGCCAGCAAGCAAGGCGGCGGCCAGGTCCTTGTCGATGACCGCCTCAACGCCGAGTAATTCACCGTTGCGCTGTACCACTGGAATACCGCCACCGCCGGCAGCAATCACGATGTACCCGGCACGGGCCAGCCTGCGGATGATATCAATCTCGACGATCGCGTGTGGATCCGGCGAGGGAACGACCCGCCGCCAGCCGCGCCCGGCATCCTCGACCATGGTCCAGCCATACGCCTGCGCGCGTTGCCGGGCCTCCGCTTCGCTATAGAACGGGCCGACCGGCTTGGTTGGCCGCTGGAAGGCCGGATCATGCGCATCCACCACCACCTGTGTCACCACCGTCGCCACCGGCGTCTGTAACCCGGCATCGGCCAGTGCATGGCGCAGCGCCTGTTCCAGCACATAGCCGATCGCTCCCTGCGTGTCTGCGCCGCAGACGTCGAGCGGTTCAGGCATCACCTGTGGTGCGGCAAGTTCCGAACGGAGCAACTGCGCACCAACCTGCGGCCCGTTGCCGTGGGTGATGACGATCGTCCGCCCGGCACGTACCAGGGCGACAATCGCGCGCGCCGTCACCAGCGCGTTCGCGCGTTGTTCCTCAATCGTGCCGCGCTGGCCGGCACGGATGAGCGAATTCCCGCCTATCGCGACGACGATCGGTTTATGCATGCTGCTCTCCTGACGTCCCCAGCAGATCCAGCATGATCGCTTTCTGCATGTGCAGCCGGTTCTCCGCCTGATCGTACACCACCGACTGCGGCGACTCGATCACATCGTCGGTGACCTCCTCACCGCGATGACATGGCAGACAGTGCATGAAAATCGCATCGGGCCGGGCGTATGCCATCAAGCGTGCATTGACCTGGTACGCGGCAAATGCCTCGCGCCGGCTGGCGGTTTCGGCCTCGTGCCCCATACTGACCCATGTGTCGGTGTAGACGACGTCGGCGTCAATCAGTGCCTCACGCGGATCATCGGTAAGCTCAATGGTCGCGCCGGAGCTACGCGCATCCTCGCGCGCCGCCAGCACGATTCGCCGGTCCGGCTCATAGCCGTGCGGTGTGGCAATGCTCAGCCGAGCGCCGCAGCGGGCCGCGCCGAACATCAATGAGTGGGCGACATTGTTGCCGTCACCAACATAGGCGATACAGAGCCCGTGCAACCGGCCCCTGTGTTCCAGCATGGTGAGATAGTCGGCCATTGCCTGGCATGGGTGAAGCAGGTCAGTGAGGCCGTTGATCACTGGCACCGTCGCGTGCTCGGCCAGGTTCACGATGGTGGCGTGATCAAAGGTGCGCGCCATGATCCCGTCCACCCAGCGCGAGAGGTTGCGTGCCACGTCAATCACCGCCTCACGTTTCCCCAGGCCGATGTCGCCAGGAGCGAGGTAGACGGCAAAGCCGCCGAGTTGCTGGATGCCGACCTCGAACGTTACACGGGTGCGCAGCGAGGCCTTCTCAAACACCATTGCCAGCGCCCTGCCGTCCAGGGTGTGCAGATAGGAGGCCGGGTTGAGCTTGATGTCGCGAGCCAGATCAATCAGATGCCAGAAGCCATCTGGCGGAAGATCATGAATCGAAAGAAAATGCCGGATATGCATGGCCAACCTCCTTGCGCCAGTATGCCACTAGCGCGTCGGCCCGGTGCGGTCGCACCCGATACGCGCCAGCGCGGCATCGAGTAGTTCCACAAGGCCCGGTTTGCTTCGTTCCTCCAGTTCATACCACACGCGCACGACCGGTCGTTCGATTGCGAAGAGCCGGCGCAGATCGATGGGAGTGCCAAGCACGACCACGTCGCACGGCGTTCGCTGAATGGTTTCAGCCAGGTCGTGAATCTGCGCCGCGCTGTAACCAACGGCCGGCAAGAGCGCACCAATCTGTGGGTAATCGCGGTACGCCGCTGCAATCAGGCCGGCGGCATACGGGCGCGGATCGACAATCGCCGACGCACCGTGCTGGCGTGCAGCAATCGTCCCGGCGCCGAAGCGCATCCCACCGTGAGTCAGGGTCGGGCCATCCTCAACAACCAGCACACGCCGGCCCTGAATCGCCTGCGGGTCATCAACGGTTACCGGCAGGGCAGCCTCGACAATCGCCGCGCGCGGGTTGAGGGATGCAATGTGTGTGCGCACCGCCGCAATACCCTCGGGTGGCGCAGTATCAACTTTGGCGATCAGGACGATGTCGGCACCGTACAGGTTGACCGCGCCGGGGTACGAGGTCAATTCGTCGCCAGCGCGGTGAGGATCGACGAGGGTGATCATGACATCGGGGCGAAAAAATGGTGCGTCATTATTGCCGCCATCCCAGACGATCACGTCCGCTTCGCGCTCGGCGGCTTCCAGAATGGCGGAATAATCAACACCCGCAAATACGGGCGTCCCGTTCATCACGTGTGGTTCATACTCTTCCAGTTCCTCAATCGTACACTCCGCGCCTTGCAGATCAGCAAGGGTCGCAAAACGCTGGACACGCTGGCGCTCAAGTACGCCGTAGGGCATCGGGTGCCGCACGGCAACGACGGCAAGACTGCGGTCGCGCAACACGCGGCAGACATACCGCGAGGTCGGGCTTTTGCCGCAGCCGGTGCGCACGGCAACAATGGCAATCACCGGCACGCGCGCAGGCAACATCGCGCGGTGCGGCGCCACCAGGCAGAAGTTGGCACCGGCAGCTGCCACCCGCACCGCGCGTTCCATCACGTAGGTGAATGACACGTCGGAGTAGGCGAAGACCACCTCGTCAACCTGCAGACGGCGCACCGTATCATCAAGCGCGCTCTCAGGGATAATCGGAATGCCTTCGGGGTATCGCGGGCCTGCGAGCGTCGAGGGATACAGGCGGTCGGCGATGTTGGGGATCTGTGCCGCCGTAAAGGCGACCACCTCAACCGCAGGATCGTTGCGAAACAGGGTGTTGAAGGTGTGAAAGTCGCGCCCTGCCGCACCCATGATAATGACTCGACGCTGAGCCATGGCTGCTCCTTTCTCGACGTTGAGACGGGAGCAAAGCTGACGCCTGGATCTTCATGATAGCGGAGAGTAGCCGGGAGGGACGGAAAGATCCGGGTACCTGGAGAGAAGACTCTTTTACACTGATTTCCAGATTACCGGGAAGCTCGATCGCGAGATCCGCGAACCAGAAACAATACCAGTCAAAGAGGACGTTGCGGCGCTCCTGTGGCATACTGCATGCCAGGTGGCTTTCTCGCGCGCTCCAGTGCGTTCTACAAAACGGACAAAGTCGCACACGGGTGTACTTCACCAGACAGTGGCTCGACGAACATCTTTCGGGTATGGTGATGGTGGGCTCACTATCAAAGGGGTTGACACGGCCAGTTGCTTCAGTTAGAATAATGCGCAGCTCCGATAGTGATACATACTTCATCCCTGGTTGCGGGCTTGCATGGCAAAGGCCATCTCCGATGTGCAAGGTGCAACGAAGTATCTTTCCCTCCAGGGATGCCGCGTGGGAGAGTTCCGCCCTCCCCTATTATCTTGAGTCCGGTCTGGTTCCACCTCAGAGACTGGTAAAGAGCAGCACATGACGAGTAGCAACGGCGCCACTCCCCACCACAGTGCCTCACTTGAGGCGCTTCTCGACCGACTGAATGAGCCAGGTACAGTTACGGCGCTGCACCAGTTGCTCGATCACGCCGAGTTGCTGGCCTATTCGGCTGGAGCGCTTGACGGACTGATCCGCCGTGGTGAGACGATCACCGACAATGTCGCCACCAGTCTCAACGAGGTGCGTCAGGCCTTGCCGGCGGAGAGTGGCGCCTACCTGCGCGAATTGGCAGCCCTGGGCAAGGAGTTGCCTGCCATAACGGCTACGGCCACGCAACTGGCCCAACTGTCGG
The DNA here is from genome assembly GCA_013388755.1 of Chloroflexota bacterium. Lineage (GTDB taxonomy): Bacteria > Chloroflexota > Chloroflexia > Chloroflexales > Roseiflexaceae > JACAEQ01. The sequence goes on along the minus strand of JACAEQ010000107.1, from coordinate 15,067 downwards.
CGCAACCGGAGTTTCAGGCCACTCTCGCCGCGCTGCGCCAGCCGGCCACACTGCAGGCCCTCAACCAGCTTCTTGGCCAGCTCGAACTGGTCGCGTTCACTGTCACGGCACTGAAGAGTCTGCTGCAGCGTGGCGAGGAACTGACCGATAACGTTCGCGCTAGCCTCGACGATGTGCGCGGCGCGATACCTGGCGAAAGTAATGAGGTCATCGCCCAGATCCTCTCGCTGGCGGTGCTGTTGCCGTATCTCCCCCGGCTTGTTGCCGTGGCGCCAAAGTTTATCGAGCTCATCGAGCGGCTGGCGCCCTTCGTTGCCTCACAGGAGTTTGACACCTTGCTCAGCTCCGGCGTGTTCCATTCGGCCACAGTGAAGCTGGTCGGGCAGGCCGGCGATGCCTTTGTCGCCAGCTATGAAGAACAGCGCCGCCTTCCGCCGAAACGTGGTCTGCTCAGTCTGCTGGGCGCACTGCGTGACCCGGATGTGCAGCGAGCCGCGGCACTCATCGTCGCGTTCGGTAAACGTTTCGGGCATTCGCTGCAGCGGTGAAGAGATGCAGCGTGCACGAACTGTCAATTGCCCTTAATCTGGTGGAGATCGTTGAAGAAGCCGCGCGCCGCGCCGGAGCCGAATGTGTGGTCGCAGTGCACCTGCGTCTGGGCGCGATGTCTGGCGTAGTGCGTGAGGCTCTGGAGTTCTGCTTTCCGCTCGCCGCACAGGATACCCTGCTGGCCGATGCTCGCCTGGAAATCGAAATGGTTCCGCTGGTTCTGGCCTGTGAACCTTGTGGTCGCGAAGTGCGGCCCGCGAAGGGCAGCTTTCGTTGCCCATTCTGCGGCACCCCGAGTGCGCAGATCTGCCAGGGTCGAGAGCTGGAGGTGAGCGGAATCGAGGTGCCCGACTCAGAACCGACTGTCGAGGAAGCTGAGACCTCCGCTTGCTCCGGGTCAGAGATGGACGACCGGCCTGGCACGGCTGATGGTAAAAGGGATGTGGGTAGATGAGCTGTAGAAGTGTGGAGACACAGGACGTAACAGCTTCACATTTCTAGAAGGCTCTAGAGGAGATCGGTATGGCAACCCTGTTATGGTTCCAGGGAGGGGCATGTAGTGGCAATACAATGTCCTTTCTCAATGCTGAGGAGCCGAGCGCCTGTGATCTGGTTACGGACTTCGGGATCGACATTCTCTGGCATCCCTCGTTGGGGATGGAGCTGGGTGAGGCCGCACAGCAACTTTTCTATGCCTGCGCCCGCGGCGAACGCCCGCTCGACATCTTCGTGTTTGAGGGAACGGTGATTCTCGGGCCAAACGGCTCGGGTCGCTACGATATGTTCGCCGACCGACCAATGAAGGATTGGGTGTACGAACTTGCCAACCAGGCGAGTATCGTGGTGGCAATCGGCGATTGCGCCTGCTGGGGTGGCATCCCCGCCGTGGCGCCCAATCCCAGCGAGTCGGTTGGTCTACAGTACCTCCGCAAGGCGAAAGGCGGTTTCCTCGGCGGCGACTGGCGCTCCAGGGCCGGCCTCCCGGTAATCAACATCCCTGGATGTCCGGCCCACCCCGACTGGGTCACCCAGATCCTGGTGGCCGTGGCCAGCGGGCGCGCCGGCGATGTGGCCCTGGACGAGTTGCAGCGCCCGCAGACCTTCTTCAAGAGCTTTACCCAGACCGGCTGCACCCGTGTGCAGTTCTTCGAATACAAGCAGTCTACAATGGAGTTTGGACAGGGGACCCGCACCGGCTGCCTGTTCTACGAGTTTGGCTGCCGTGGCCCCATGACCCGCTCACCATGCAATCGCATCCTCTGGAACCGCCAGTCCTCCAAGACCCGCGCCGGGATGCCCTGCACCGGCTGCACCGAGCCGGAGTTCCCGTTCTTCGATCTGGCGCCCGGCACGGTCTTTAAGACCCAGAAGGTCAGCGGCACCATTCCGAGAGACGTGCCTAGCGGCACCGATCCAATCAGCTACATGGCTCTGGCCGCGGCTGCCCGCGTGGCAGCGCCGAAGTGGTCGAAAGAGGATATGTTTGTGGTGTAGCCCGCGACGCGGGACCCAAGGAGCGATGAGTTATGGCTACAGTGACCGATCTTTCCCCTGCGGGTACCACCGCTCTCGATCTACACGTCAGCCCCCTCGGGCGGGTGGAGGGTGACCTCGATGTGCGTGTATCCATCCGTGATGGTGTGGTAGCCGGCGCCTGGACGGAGGCGGCCATGTTCCGTGGCTTTGAAATCATCCTCAGGGGTAAGGACCCTCAGGCTGGCCTGATCGTGACCCCGCGTATCTGCGGCATCTGCGGTGGTAGCCATCTCTACAAGGCCGCTTATGCCCTCGATACTGCCTGGAAAACCGAGTTGCCTCCTAACGCCACGCTGGTGCGTAATATCGCCCAGGCCTGCGAAACACTGCAGAGTATTCCGCGCTGGTTTTACGCCCTCTTCGCCATTGACCTGGTGAATAAGAACTATTCCCAGGCCGAGGGCTATGAGGAGGCCGTGCGTCGTTTTGCGCCTTTCGTCGGCACGAGCTACGAAGCCGGCGTGACCCTCTCGGGCAAGCCGGTCGAGGTCTACGCGATCTACGGTGGCCAGTGGCCCCACTCCAGCTTCATGATCCCCGGCGGGGTCATGTGTGGCCCCACGCTCGCCGATGTGACCCGCTCGATCGCCATTCTGGAATACTGGAAGGACGAGTGGCTGGAGAAACGCTGGCTGGGCTGTTCGGTCGACCGCTGGCTCGAAAATCGCTCCTGGGCCGATGTGCTGGCCTGGGTGGACGAGAAGGAGAGCCATTATAACTCCGACTGTGGCTTCTTCATTCGCTTCGCCCAGCAGATTGGCCTGGACAGGTTTGGTGCCGGCTTCGGCAACTACCTGGCGACCGGTACCTACTTCCACCCCGAGAAGTACGCGCGCCCGACGATCGAGGGCCGCAATGCCGCGCTGATCAACCGCTCGGGAGTCTTCGCAGACGGGGCCTACCGCGACTTCGACCAGGCCAATGTGCGCGAGGATGTGACTCACGCCTTCTATGAGGGCAATCACGCCCTGCATCCGTTTGAGGGTCGCACTGAACCGGTGGACCCGGCGATCGGACGCAAACAGGGCAAGTACACCTGGGCCAAGGCGCCGCGCTACGAAATCCCCGGTGTTGGTGCAAAGCCGTTGGAGGCCGGCCCGCTGGCTCGGCAGGTGATCGCCGGCAAGCCCGGCGCCGAGCCCTGGCAGGACTACGATCCGCTCTTCCACGACGCGGTGACGACTGTCGGTCCCAGCGTGCTGGTGCGTGTTCTGGCACGAATGCACGAGGCGCCCAAGTATTACAAACTGGCCCGCAAATGGCTCGATGAGCTTGACCTGCACGAGAAGTTCTACATCAAGCCACAGGAACTGCCCGATGGGCGTGGCTTCGGCTCTACCGAGGCGGCACGGGGCAGCCTCTCCGACTGGATCGTGCTCAAGGACGGGAAGATCGAGAACTACCAGGTGGTGACGCCCACTGCCTGGAACATTGGCCCCCGCGATGGACGGGAGGTCAACGGGCCGATGGAGCAGGCGTTCGTCGGTGCACCGATTGCTGACCCGAGCGATCCGGTCGAGCTGGGGCACGTTGCACGCAGCTTCGACTCCTGCCTGGTCTGCACTGTTCACGCCTATGATGAGAAGAGTGGCAGGGAACTGGCGCGCTTCCGGATCGGCGAAGGGGCATAGGAGAATTGCGGATTATGGATGGGGGATAGGGCGCGCGGCATGGAAACGGTCATCATCGGCTGCGGCAACCTGTTGCGGGGCGACGATGGGGTTGGCCCGATCCTGATCCGCCGGCTCTGGGAGCTAGGCTTGCCGCCAGGCGTACGAGTGGTGGACGGCGGCACCGCAGGGATGGATGTGGCCTTTCAGATGCGCGGGGCCGCGCGCGTAATCATCGTAGATGCATCGCGAACCGGCGCCGCACCGGGCAGTCTCTACCGGGTGCCCGGCGCGACTCTGGAACAGATTCCCCCGCCCCAGGGCATGAATCTGCACGCCTTTCGCTGGGATTATGCCCTCGCCTTCGCGCGCTGGTTGCTCAAGGAGGAGTATCCACGTGACGTGACGGTCTACCTGATCGAGGGAGCATGCTTCGACCCGGGGGCGCCGCTCAGCCAGGCGGTCACTGTGAGTGTGGAAAGCCTGGCACACCAGATGCTGACTGAACTGAATGCGTCGCTGCAGAGAACATAGTCGGGTGCCAGTATGTGACCATGGTGATGATGCAGAATGGAGGGGCGCTTCTAGTTATAACAACGTGCAACAACCTTGCACCGCGGTGGGCGTGCGGTGGGCAGGAACAGGGGCGTGTTCGTGGATCACGCACGGTTGCTGCTCACCGCTGTAGATCTGGCATCGTTGACCGTGGCGAGGCGCGGGTCGAGTGCGGCACAGGTTTGTTTCGGGACCACAACGGGACGGTGCGTATGTCAGCCGCCAGCATCGAACTGACCTCCCTGGGGTACCTACATGTACCTGCAGATGTGGCAGAACGCTACTTTCCACACAATACGGTGGTGGCCCTGCCGAAGGGTCGTGAACTCTGGCTATTGCCCACGTGTGGGCCAGGCGCCGGCGGGTTGCTGCTCAAGCAGCGTAACGCCCGCGGCGACCGCAGCGTGCTGATCTGGGAACTGCTGCCTGCGGGCACACCGCCGGGGCCGCGGCCAGCCTTCTGGGATGAGCGTGATGGCGCCCTGCGGATCGCTTTGTAAGATAGATCTCACGCCCCGGTCCGCAGGGGAACACGGTAGGGCAATCCTCCGACTTGTGCACCGAGGAACCCCGCTGCCGCACGCCCTGCCCCGCTGACCAAAGGATGGCCTGATTCGTCATGTGTACAATTGATCCTGGTGTTCGCCCTCAGCCCCTGGGCATTTTTCCGCTTCCAGCGGGACATCTAGTGTTGCCGCCTGTTGCCGATGCGGATCCGGCGCTTGCGGACCTGTTGCGTGGCCGTGTTCCTGAAACGCTGCCGCCCGCCTGGCGCTTCTTCGCGTGCGCCTGCGCCGGCGACGCGGCGGATGCCCTGGCTGCCCTGACGGACGATCTGTCGCCCGAAGCCGGCTACAACCGCTTTGTGCTCAGCGGTGACCCGACATTGTATCGTGCGCTCCGCGCTGAGGCGCAGGGCGACCTGGCACTGCTCCTGGACGTGGTTGCCTACACCCTCGGTCTGGCCGATCGTCCCCCTGATCCCGCAGATTCAACCGGTGAGGTGCGCGCTTTTGTGCTGATGGCTTGTGCTGCGTATGCCCTGGAGCACGATGCACCTGTCAGGGCCGAGTCGGATCTGGAGGCTGGCATCGCCAGCGCTCTGCCGGTTTCGCCTCTGCTGGCGGCGCAGTTGCACCTTACCCTTGCCGAGACGCGGCTGAGGCGACCTGATGCCGCGGTACTGGCGATTCAGCACTACCGCCAGGCTCTGAGCTTACTGGCCGGCAGCGGTCTGGATGACGTTCGCGCCCACGCCTGGCTCAGCCTGGGGATGCTCTATCAGGAGTGTGCCGGTGGCCAGCGCGCCCCCATGCTCGAGGCGGTCAAGTGCTACCAGGAGGCCTTGCGGTTCTTCAGCCGTGCCATGTATCCCGAAATGTACGCCCTGGCGCAGAATAACCTGGCCCTGGCATACCTGGCCATGCCCCTTACCGAGGCCAGCGATCAGTTGCGTATGGCGATCGCCGTGCAATCCCTGCGCGAGGCCCTTACCGTGTTTACCCGCGAAGGGCATCCGCAGTTGTGGAGCAGCACCTGCCTGAACCTGGCGAATGCCCTGCAATACCTCCCTTCGGCCCGGCCCGAGGAACATCTGGCCGAGGCGATCGAATTGTACGAGCAGGTACTGGCCACCCGCGATCCCGACGCTGACCCGCTCGGCTACGGGCGTGTGCTGGCCAATCAGGGTAATGCCCTGGCCCATCTCGGCATCTTTACCCACGCCAGGCCGAAGCTTCAAGAGGCAGCCAGACGCTTCGCTGCCGGAGGCGACCACGAGTCAGCCGCGACCGTTCGCGAGATGCTGCAGTCAATCGAGCAGCACGTGCTGGCGCAGAAGGAGGCGCAACGCAATAATGGAGGCGTATCAGCGCCAGCAGTTTGATCTGTTGCTCGCCCTTGCCGTCGAGCGTTTCGTCGAGCGCCTGGTGCAGCGCAACCAGGGCGCGGGACCTGCCCTCGCGCGCCTGCGCGCTGATCCGCAAGGTGAGGGGGTCTGGCTCGACCAGTTTGTGGCGGCGATCTTTCGCGATTTCCTGCTCGACACGCCGGGTGGGGCGTGTTTTGTGCTCCAGGCCCTCGCACGTCGCCGCCTCGCCGCGCCTGAGGCCGGCGCCGTTGAAACGATGTTGCAACAGATGGCCCACCGCGCTTTCGCCGATCTCCTCGCCGCGAAGAGCATCGAGATGCTGGAACAACCATAGGGGTTGTTCAGTGGTATGGCTCGTGGGTTTGGGCAAGCCAGACGTATCAGGGAGGTTCCGTGACGCTCACAACGCAGCCTGCGACGCTCGAAACCCTCGCCGAACGGGTGGACCGGGCGATGGCCGAGGTGCGCGCGCTCGACGAAGATGCCCGCTCCAGGGCCATTGCGCTCAAACAGGCCGTTGAAGCTTTCCACAAGGCCGGCCTGACGACAATCGTCCAGCGGCTCAAGGCCGACCCGCGTGGCAAGGAGTTGCTCTTTGAACTGGCCGATGATCCGCTGGTCTACGCCCTCTTTGCGATGCACGGACTGGTACGGCTCGACCTGGCTACCCGCATTACACGGGTGCTGGAAATGGTGCGCCCCTATATGCAATCACATGGTGGAGATGTGGAGCTGGTCGAGGTGCGCGATGCGACGGTGGTTGTGCGCCTGCACGGGGCCTGCAATGGCTGCTCGATGTCGGCGGTGACACTGCGGGAGGGGGTCGAGGAGGCGATTCTAACCCAGATCCCTGAGATCCATCGGGTCGAGGTGTTGCCCAATGGACCGGGGCCGGGGTTGATACTGCCCGAGGCGATCGGTGTGCGCGACGCCGGTTCTGCGACCGGCTGGACCCGCGGACCTCGCGTGGAAGAGGTGCCTCCCGGTACAATGGTCACCCTGCGCGCTGCTACGGTCGAGGCGCTGATTGTCAACCTCGATAATCGCCTCAGCGCCTTCCGCAATGCCTGTGCCCATCAGGGCCTGCCCCTCGACGGTGGAATGCTCGACCCTGACACCGGCACACTCACCTGTCCGTGGCACGGCTTCTGCTTCGACGCCGGCAGCGGCGAGTGCCTCACCGCACCCCAGGCACAACTCGAACGCTTTCCGTTGCGGGTCGACGAGGGGGTGATCTGGGTACGGCTGGCGGGATGAGGGGGTGAGGAGGTGTGGAACCGTGAAGTTGCCCTGCGGCTGGGGGCGGAGTCACCGGGAGGACTGGCGCTACCTGCGGCCCGGCCGACGCCCGAGCAACTCTACGCACCCCGGGGAGTCTATCTCGATGACCGGTGGCTGGTGGTGGCCGATTCGGGTAACCATCGCGTGCTGATCTGGCATGGGCTGCCCGCGCGCAACGGTGCACCCGCTGATGTGGTGCTGGGTCAGCCGGATTTTACCAGCGAAGGTCCCGCCGCAGGTGGGCGTGGCCCGGCCAATGGCATGCACCTGCCTACCGGGGTGCTGGTGGTCGCCGGGCGGCTCTACGTGGCCGATTCCTGGCACCACCGTGTGCTGGTGTGGGAGCGCGTACCGCAACGCTCCAACACACCACCGGACTATGCCCTCGGCCAGGCGAACCTCAACGAATTCGAGCCGAACCGCGGCAGAGCACCCGATGCACTGAGCCTCTACTGGCCCTACGGCCTCGGCTGGTGTGCCGGGTGGTTCTACATCGCCGACACGGGCAACCGGCGCGTGCTGGGCTGGCGCGGCCTGCCCGAACCCAGTTGCGCGCCTGATCTCGTCCTGGGCCAGCCCCTACCCACTTCCCACGACGAGAACCGTGGCGGCCCTCCTGGCCCGGCCAGTTTCCGCTGGCCACACGCTATCGCCGGTGACGCTAGCTCGCTCTACATCGCCGATGCGGGCAACCACCGCGTACTGGGCTGGTCACCACCACCCGACACGGACCGCCCGGCCGATCTGGTGCTCGGCCAGCCTGATTTTACCAGCACCGGCGAATTGGCCTACGTGTCCCAGGGTCCCCGACGCCTGCGCTTCCCCTATGCCCTGGCCCTCGAAGGTCAGTGCCTCGCTGTGGCTGATACTGCCAACAACCGTGTGCTGCTCTGGAACGTCGCTCCACGCACCGGAGCCTATGCGCCTGCCGACGCGGTACTCGGCCAGCCCAACTTTGACGAGCATGGTGAAAATCGCTGGCGCGCGGTCGCCTCCGATACCCTCTGCTGGCCGTATGGCCTCTGGTTGCACCACGGGCGCCTGGCAATCGCCGATTCCGGCAATAATCGCGTTATGATCCACGACCTTGCCGCCATTCTGGCGCGTCTTGAGACAGCATAGTGCACTCGCGTGCCGGCTGAAGGACACGGGCGACGACACGAATGGGGGCGGAATGAACATGGCCAGCGTGCTGTGGTGCGACAGGCGGCGAAGTAAGAGCCTATCCGAACACCAGATGGTCACTGTCATGGCGAGCGCAAGCGAAGCAATCTCCGCTCGCGCCGGTCGAGTGCTTCAGCCACGCTGCGCTCGCTGCACGCGGTTGCTGGCGCGCCGCGCAATGACAGCATGCCCATGGGTTTTCGGATAGGCTCTAAGTGTTCACTTGTCTCCTGGGAGCGCGGGCATCTTGCCCGCGTAGACGCGCCGAGGGCGGGACGCCCTCGCTCCCAGGTGCGTGTGTTACCCCAGTAGACGCGCCGAGGGCGGGACGCCCTCGCTCCCAGGTGCGTGTGTTCCCCCAGGTGTGAACACTTACGCGGCAAACACAAACATGCGGCGTTATGATGTAGCATTGCCGCCTCATAACGCCGCCAGAGAAGCGAGATGTTTTCGCCGTGTTCCGGCACCATGCCCGCATGGACCGCGAACCGGTGCAGGTTGTGAATGGGGTGCCTGATGGGTTTCGAACCCACAACCTCCTGAGCCACAGTCAGGCGCTCTGCCGTTGAGCTACAGGCACCGCGCACGTGGTAGTATAGCATAGCCGGGGATCAGCGTCAAACGCACGACCTGATGACAATCTGTTCAAATGCTTGACAGATCCTGGATGGTTTGTTACCATCGCGGCGAAGGGTCACCAGTGCACAGGAGCACACACAGCGCGAGCGGAGAGCGAGGCTGGCGCAGCCTCGTTTTTATATGTCAGGGGGCAACATCGGTATGGCAGAGATTGTTGATGCGTTGCGGATCTGGATTGAAGAGGCTATCCTGGCGCTAGGGTACATTGGCATTGCGCTGGTGATGTTGATCGAGAACGTCATTCCGCCGATCCCGTCAGAACTGGTGATGCCGTTCGCCGGCTTTCTCGCCGCCGAAGGGCGGTTGAGCTTTGCCGGTGTGGTTGCTGCTGGAACTGCGGGCGCGGTGCTTGGCGCGCTGGTGCTTTATGCCGCCGGTCGCTGGGCCGGCGAGCCGTTGGTCCGCAGTTTCCTGCGCCGCTACGGCCGCTGGCTCGGCGTCTCCGAGCACGAACTCGACGAAGCTCTGCGGGCCTTCGGCCGCCGCGGTGATGCGATGGTCTTCTTTGGCCGCCTCGTCCCGCTGATCCGGAGCCTGATCTCGCTGCCTGCCGGCATGCATGGGATGCCCGTCGGGCGGTTCTTGCTCTTCACAACGCTCGGTTCACTCCTCTGGAATCTGGCCCTCGCCACGGCCGGCATGATCCTCGGCCAGAACTGGGATGCCGTACTCGCCTTCCTCAGCCAGTACCAGCGCTTTACGCTGGTCGTGCTCAGCATCGCCGCCATCGCCTGGATCGGCAACCGGTTGCTGCGTGGCCGGCTGCGCACCCGGCAGCAGGCCGTTACCGGAGATGCCGAGTAATACCAGGTGGCATTCGAACATACAACGATCAGGAGCGACGGCATGCGCCCGTCGCTCTGCTGCTACACGGCTCCTCAGGGTGCTGTCATCCTGGATGATCGAATGCTACACGCAGGCTCCAGGTCACGCCAGTTCGCCGAGCACCGTGAGCAAGCGATCGATTTCTTCAGCCGTGTTGTAGTGTACCAGGCCGATGCGCAGCATGCCGCCGCTCGCTTCCACTCCCAGCCGCTCCGTCAGGTTCAATGCGTAATAGTTGCCGTCCCAGCAGAAGATACCGCGTTCACCAAGATATTCGGCCAGCGCACGCGGAGTATGCCCTTCCATACGTACCGCCACCGTCGGCGTTCGCCGATCGAAGCGCGCCGGGTCGGTAATGCCGTAGAATGACAGGCCGGGAATGGCCAGCAAGCCGGCGATCAATTTCTGCGACAGTTCGCGCTCATACACACGGATGGCGCTCATAGCACGCAGGAGCGCCTCGCGGCGACTCAACGCGGGCGCATCCTGCCGCCCCAGTTCTGCCAGGTACTCGATCGCCGCGCCGACCCCTGCCAGCCCTTCGTGATTCCTGGTGCCGGTTTCCCAGCGATCGGGGATGGCGTCGGATGCCGGGCGAACCTTGTACGGGCGTAGCCGCTCCAGATGCTCGCGTTTGCCGTATACCGCACCCATATGCGGTGCAAAGAACTTGTACGGCGAACAGGCCAGGAAGTCACAATCCAGCCCCCGCACATCGATCGGGCCGTGTGGCGCATAGTGAACCGCGTCAATATATACCATCGCGCCGGCATCGTGCGCCATCCGTGTGATGCTTGCTACGTCATTGATCGTTCCGACGGCGTTCGAGGCGTAACCAACGGCCACGAGTTTCGTGCGTGGCCCGATCGCGCGCGCCATGTCGGCCATGTCGAGGGTGCAATCCTCAATGTCGACATCTACCATGCGAATGACTGCACCCTGCTCCTCCAGTGCTTTCCACGGAGCGACATTGGCATCATGATCCAGGCGTGTGAGCACAATCTCATCACCGGGGCGCAACTCACGCCCGATGGCCCGGCTGATGGCAAAGGTCAGCGTCGTCATGTTCGGGCCAAACACGACCTCGTTCGCATCACAGCCGAGCAGATCCGCCATGGCAGCATGCGCAGAGTCAATGATGGCATCACTGCGCTGACTGGTGGCGAATGCGCCGTGCGTGTTGGCGTTGTGATGCGCCAGGTAATCGGCAACGGCATCTATCACGCGCTGCGGTACCTGTGTGCCGCCGGGGCCGTCGAAAAACACGGCCTGCCGGCCATGCACTTCCTGTGCCAGCGCCGGAAACTGGGCGCGAATCCAGGCTATGTCGAGTGTGGGCATGATGCGACTCCTCAGAGTGGGCGACTCTCGCGCATGGTACCACGAATTGTCGGGTTCCAATGCACCGGCTGTTGCTTGTGACCGTGTCACGTTGCGTGGGTGGTGTTACAATAGCTGGCGCAGAAACGATCCGGTTGACCATGAGGGACCCTGTATGCCTGCATTTCCGCGTCGCAGCGGCCTGGTACTCCACCTCACCGCGCTCCCCGGTCCATTCGGCATTGGTGACATGGGCGTGGAGGCCGAGCGATTTGTTGACTTTCTGGTTGCTGCCGGGCAGACATACTGGCAGGTGCTGCCGCTCAGCCCGACAGGCTACGCCGACTCGCCATACCAGGGAACATCGGTCTTTGCCGGTAACCCGATGCTGATCAGCCCGGAGCGCCTGCTGGCCGATGGCCACCTGGTCGCTGACGACCTGGTGCAGCGGCCCGCATTTCCTGATGCGCGCGTTGATTTCGGCGCGGTCATTGCCTGGAAAACGGCGCTGCTCAACCGCGCATTTGCCCGCTTCCAGCGTATGCCCGCTGGCGTGCGCGCGCCATTCGAACGCTTCTGCGCCGAACAGGCCGCCTGGCTCGATGATGTGGCGCTGTTTATGGCGCTCAAAGAGGCCCACGCATTGCGCGCCTGGCCCGAGTGGCCCGCGCCGCTCGCGGCGCGCGAGCCGGTTGCCCTTGCGCGCGCCCGTGCCGATCTTGCCGACGCCATCGAGGCTCAGAAGTATCGCCAGTGGGTCTTCTTCGAGCAGTGGGAACGATTACGCCGCTATGCCAACCAGCGCGGCATCCGCATCATCGGCGATGTGCCGATCTTTGTTGCTCTCGATAGTGCCGATGTGTGGGCCAATACCCGCCTGTTCCATTTTGACGCGAACCTGCGTCCGACGCTGATCTCCGGCGTGCCGCCCGACTATTTCAGCGCTACCGGGCAACTGTGGGGGCATCCGCTCTATCGCTGGGACGTGATGGCGTCCGACGGGTATCGCTGGTGGATCGAGCGTTTCCGGGCCGCGTTCCACTTTGCCGATATAGTGCGCATTGACCACTTCCGTGGCTTCTATAACTACTGGGAGATCGCCGCCGGTGAGACGACAGCAATCAATGGGCGCTGGGTTGATGGGCCACGCGACGACCTGTTTGACGCCGTCACTGCCGCGCTGGGCGACGTTGCCATCATTGCTGAGGATCTGGGCGATTTTACTGCCGAGTCGCGTGCTGGCCTGGATGCGTTGATGGAACGGTCTGGCTTCCCTGGTATGCGCATCCTGCAGTTCGCCTTCAATCGCCGTGAGGGTGATCGTTTCTTCCCGCACAACTACCCGCGCGCCTGCGTTGCCTATACGGGTACGCACGACAACGATACGCTCGTCGGGTGGTTCGCCAGCAGTTCAACGGAAGCCGAGCGTCGCGATGCCGCGCGCTATCTGTGTGGTGGCAGCGCCGACATCGCCTGGTCGTTCATCCGCACGGCGTGGATGTCGGTCGCCGACACTGCTATGACGACCGTTCAGGATCTGTTGAGTCTGGGGAGTGATGCGCGCATGAACCTGCCGGGCACGCTCGGCGCGCACAACTGGACCTGGCGCCTGCCGGCGGGAGCGCTCAACGGGCAGATTGCCGCACGGCTCTACGATCTGACCGACATATATCAGCGGTTGCCATGATCGTCGGGCATGCTATGCCAGCCATGCATCCGGCGGCCTGAGACGCGCATCACAGGCATAGAGTGCCTCGACCGCGTCAGCCGACGGCGTCGCCGCCGCGCCGACGGTCACATGAGCGATGGTGTCGAGGAGCGCAACATCATTGCTGGTCAGTAATTCATGTGGCGGCAGCATCAGGCCCCACACATCCCAGGGCAACATCTCGACACGATTGAGCGCGGCCAGGTCGCGAATCAGGTTACCACGGATGAACCCCATGCCTTTGTACTCGAAGATACCGAATGTGTCGGGATCCGCGCCACCGCTCCGGCAGCGTTGCCAGGCGGCGCCGCCGCTCAGGAAACGACCGCGCGGAACGTCAAGCGGGTCGAATGTCAGATTCAATGCGGTACGTTGTACCTCGTCAATCTGTGGATCGACCAGTACCCAGCGTGTCTCTGCCGGATTCCAGTATTCCACCACCCAGTGATCTTCATGGTGCTGTGGGACGAAATATGTCGCGAAGCCGCAGCGTGCCCGCGCCGGTATACCCTGGTGACGGAGGAAGGCAGTCAGCAACAGGCTATAGTCACGGCACGTGGCCGCCAGGCGGAGTTGCGGCGGGCGGGTCACTGTCAGCGGGCGATCATCAAGTGCCAGGATTGCATCCAGCTTTGCGGCAGCCGGGCGGATCTGCACTGCCTGTTTGCGTTCCTCACTGAGTACCAGGCCATACGCACGGTCCCAGTACACATGAACCAGCAATCCCTGCACGACGGCGCAGAGTTCGGCGACTGACTCGGGCAGGGAGAGCAGCCGGGCTTCATGAGCAGCCAGGCTGGTCAGTGGGCCAGCATGGGTGTATGTGGCAGCGGCGGAAACAATCGAGAGCATGGGCGCCATAGTTATCTACTCCTGTGAACGGTCACAGCTATCTTTTATACTATACCGTTCCATGACGCACCGCGCAATGGCTGGAGAGTTGCAGTTTGGTAGCAGTTATTGGCACTCGCATAACAGGAGGCTGGTGGCTGTTATGATGGGCGCCAGGCTGCCGCAGGCGAGAGCGACGTGCAGAATCATAGCACCATGTGCGTGCCGGGAGCTCGGGCATGTGCAAGATGCGCGCGATCCTGGCGATCACCTGTTCTGCACGTCGCGGTCGAACAAGCGGCGCGATCGTGGATACTCCTGGTTCAGTTCCGTGCCAGCGTGATCACCGCTGGAACCCGGTCGAACATCCAGAAGGCGATCACCATGCCGATCACGCTTGCGCAGAGCGCCCAGGCGGCGATCAACCAGAGCGCACTCATCCACCAGCCGGCCACGATGAACCATACTGCGCGCAGCAGGAACGGGTGCTGCGGCACGGCCACGCTGTATGCCTTTCCGCCGGAAATGACCAGATCGCTGCGTTGCGGCGCCAGTGTCACCACCTGCGGCAGGCGGTTGAGCATCCACAGGCCGAACGGCAATCCGATAATCGTGACACAGAGCACCCAGGCGACTGCCGTCCAGATACCGCTGAACCAGAGGCCGAAGAGAATGAAATAGAGCGCGCGGATCAGCAGGTTCGGGCCGCTGCGCCGCTCGATCACCAGTGGTTGCCGTTGCATGGTTCATACCCTCCAGTGCGGGCGCATGTCGCGCCTGCATCTCTACAGTGGCGCGCAGCAACCGTGATCCGCGGACGCGCCGCCCTTCCTGCGCGCCGCGCTCCTCATCGGGGTGCCCGGTTGTTGCACGGTGCCAGAGCTATCCTCACACAGTAGTACGCTGTCGGGGAGCGGATGTTGCAGACAACAGCCACTTGCGGTCAACCGCCAGACACCGTATGATTTCGTGCGCTACTGGTGACCGTATGCTCCGGTTCCGGCATCGTGCAGTTCCAGCCAATCGGTTCGGGCATCAACACGACGCCAACCGCATCCAGATACGTTGTACCCGATCTGCAATTAATAAGTACCTATCCGAAAACCCATGGGCATGCTGTCATTGCGAGGAGCGCCAGCGACGAAGCAATCTACCGGCGCGAGAGGAGATTGCTTCGCT
>JACAEQ010000085.1 GCA_013388755.1 Chloroflexota bacterium | reverse complement strand
TTGCTTCGCTTCGCTCGCAATGACCCAGAAGATGGGAGATTGCGTCGCTTCGCTCGCAATGACATCCAGGCGCCTCCTGTCATTTCGAGGAGCGTCAGCGACGAAGCAATCTCGGCGTGTGCCGGGAGATTGCTTCGCTTCGCTCGCAATGACCCGGAAGATGGGAGATTGCGTCGCTTCGCGCGCAATGACATCCAATCCGTTTTTCGGACAGGCTCCAATAATACTCGATATTTCCACAGGCTCCGCGCCACGCCTTCGGTTTGCTGAGAAAGGCCACACGACGGGTGAAGATGGCTATGTCGCGTTCGGACAGACGTCGGCTGGAGGCTGGATCGGTGCGACTTTAATGGTTGTTCCACTACTCGCCCTGCCAATTGTTGCGCCGTCAGCTACGGCTGTGCCGGAAGATACGCGGGCGCGACGCCGAAGATCAGACGCGCCGGTGTGGCAGCGACATTATAGTACTGGTGCGGCTCGCCTTCCGGGATGTAGAAGCCGTCGCCCGGGCGAAGTTCGTGCCAGCGCGCGCCGCGATATTCCGGTAAGCGCACGTTCAGCGCACCATCCAGCACATACAGGCTTTCATCGCCACCGTGAACATGCGGCTCCGTCTGCTGGCCCGCCAACAGGGTGATGGTTCCAACCGTCAACTGATCGGTTGACGCAAGCAACCCTACCGGTGTCAGGCGATCACGCCCTTCGATGTGCCACAGGACGTCGTTCTCGCGAACGACCTGGATCGTCGCATCGTGTTGCGCGTCCTGGCGCGCCATCGGCCAGCGCCCGAGCAGGTGATCGCGCCGGTAGATTGAGCGTTCGAGATACGGCTGCGTGCGGGCGTAGGCGCCCGACGTGCCGCGCGACGGCGGCGGTGCAAAGAGCTCCAGCACGCGCAACGGTTCGACGCCGACGCTCATCGCATGATGCCAGGTATCGCGGCGGAAGAACGCTGCCTCGCCACGCTCAACGCGGTGGACCTCGCCGGTCGCGGGGTTGGCGATCAGCATGATGCCTGAGAGAACATAATAGACCTCATCGGCGGCAAATATGGTGCGGTGTTCTTCTGAGTGGCGAAACATGCCGCCGCTCGGTAAGCCGAAGACGAGCTGGTGGATCTTGTCGCTCGACACATAGATCCAGTCGGCGACCTCGCCCGCGTCCGGGTCGCCCCACAGATGGCGTGCCGTCGTCTCGTAGGCAATGTATGCCGGCCCGTCGAACCGTGGTCGTGGCGAGGGGGTGTAGGTCACTGAACAACTCCTTCCGGTGTTCGGAAAGGCAGGTTGGTAGCGAATCACTGGCGCCGGCGCGGTTCAGCTCGATACCAGGCTGTGCCGTGGCCGGACCAGACGATCGCCGGATGCCGATGCGCGTTCGCTGTCAAAGCGGAGACGCATGCGATCACCGCGATAGATGGCCTTGAAATACTCTATCGGGCGGTTGAGTGCGTCGTAGGTCACACCTTCCACGAGCAGCATCGGCGCGCCGACAGGAATGCCGAACAGGTCGCTTTCGTAGGCGTTCGCCGCCGTTGCTTCGATCGCCTGCCGCGCATACGCGAGCCGGATGCCGTAGCGCTGCTCAAGTACGCTATACAGCGACAGGGCCGAAAAATCCTCCGTTTCCAGCCGTGGGCAGAGGACACACGGAATATACGCGGTCTCAAGCAGCAACGGCGTGGCATCCGCCAGTCGCAACCGAACTATTTTGACAACTGTCGTATCGGCTGGTAGCTGCAGCTCGGTGGCGATCCGTGGCGAGGCAGTGACGATACCCTGGTCGAGGACGCGCGAAACAGCCATGCCACCAAGCCGTTGCACCTCCTCGCTGAAGCCACGCAGATGCAGCGCATCGTGCGCGACTTTCGGTTCGGCGACAAAGGTGCCATGGCCGTGCCGTGCCACCAGTACTCCTTCGCGCACCAGGAAAGCGATCGCCTGGCGTACGGTCATCCGGCTGATACCATGGTGCTCCGCAAGGGTACGCTCAGGCGGGATTTGCTCGCCAGGGTTGAACTCGCCAGCCAGGATCTGCTCCTTGATCAGCTCGACCAGCTGGTAATAGAGCGGGATGGGACTCTCTTTGTTGAGCGTCATAGCACTATCGTGATAGAGGTCTAGATCTGTGAACCAAGGATACCGCAGTACCTGATGACTGTCAATGCGGCATAACCTGGCATTGACAGACTCAGGCACAGACACTATACTTTCGCCAGCATGCGCGATGAGGCTCGCGTAACGCCGGGTATCCGGCTGATGGCCTCTACGGAACCCGACCTGGATGGTCAACCGTAGGGGTTTTTTGCGGCATCCGTCGAGCAGGCAGTGCGCGTTTCTTCTGGCGTCATGGCCGGCTCAGTTCCTATCCGCACAACGATACGCTGCGGGTCATTGTGCGGAGCGCGAGCGATACCGTGCGGCAAAGGTCGGATGATTGCTGTCGTCCCGCATTGCTGAGAGGTGGCGTAGGCCTTGGATGAATCAAAGCGCATCAAACGAACGGCGATTGCGCTCAACCGGCGTGCCGAACCTGAACGACGCGGGTCGGCCCTGGTGCGCGGTCTTCCACGATGGAGGCGTGGTGTGCTCAACATGCTGGTGATTGCGCTTGGTGCAGCAGTTGGCGCCAACCTGCGCTACGGTTTGTCGCTGTGGGCGGCGCAACGCTGGGGAACGTCATTTCCATATGGTACACTGCTGGTCAACGTCATCGGCAGCTTTGTTATCGGCTTGCTGCTCGTCCTGGTGACAAACCGGCTCAGCATCAGCGAGCCGGTGCGCTTGCTGCTTGTTACGGGGCTGCTTGGCGGCTTCACGACCTTCTCAAGTCTGAGTTTCGAAACCTATACGCTGGTAACAAATGGTAGCTGGCTGGCGGCCGGTGGCTATGTCCTGGGCAGTATCGGCCTGGGACTGGCCGGCGTCTTTGCGGGCGCGGCCGTCGCCCGGCTGGTTCAGTGAACCTGATGCAGCGAAAGGAGGATCACCGTGGATCTGAGCAGCAGCGTGCAACAGGTCTGGATCTTTGTCAGCGAGAGCGATCAGTGGCATGGCCGTCCACTGTCGCTGGCGTTGCTCGAAATGCTGAAGCGGAACGGCATTGCCGGCGGCACGGTGCTGCGCGGTATCGCCGGTTTCGGCGCCCATAGCTTCATCCATACTGCATCGCTGGTCGAGTTGAGTAGCGACCTGCCGATCGTCATCACCTTCGTTGACCGGTCAGACCGTGTTGCGCGGGTGATGCCCGACATCAGCGCCATGGTAACCGAGGGAATGATTACAGTGATGCCGGTTGAGGTGCTGAAGTATTCATCGCGGAGCATCGGGCCGTTCCCGGCACACCTGACCGTTGCCGATGTGATGAGCCGCGATGTTGTGCGCGTCCGTCCGGATACACCGATTGCCGAGATCGTGACACAGCTGATCAACCGGGCGCTGCGTTCTGTTCCAGTGGTTGATGCAGATGACCGGGTGGTTGGTATTATTACCGACGGGGATCTGCTCGCCCGTGGCGCCACCGAATTGCCGCTTGCGTTGCAACGCGAGTTTTCGCTGGCTGAGCGCGCCGCGACCGTCGCGGCGCTGGTGGAGCGCCCGCACACGGCTGCGGATCTCATGACCCGTGACCCGGTCACCTTGCCGGCAACCACGCCGCTGGCTCAGGCAGCCGCGATCATGACCGATCGCGGGCTTAAGCGTTTGCCAGTGGTGGATGCCCGGGGCCGGCTGGTTGGCATGGTCAGCCGCTATGACCTGCTATCCACGGTGGCCGAAGGGTTGCGGCAACGGCCGGCAGAGTACGTGACGCCGCCTGATGGTACGCCGAGGATCGTGGGCGAGATGATGATCCATGACGTCCCGACAGTGAAGCGCGATACACCACTGGTCGAAACGCTCGACCGGTTGCTCGAGTCGGAAAAACGACGGGTCGTGGTGGTTGATGACGAGCGCCGTGTGATTGGCATCATCACCGACGGCGATGTGATGCGGCGTGCAGCGAAGCGGGTGCGCCCGGGTGCGCTGCGTACCCTGGCGGCATGGTTCGGTGGTGGCGCCAGGCCACCAGGCCTGGAGGTGGCAACGGAAGGACGTACCGCTGCCGACGTGATGACCAGCCCGGCTATCACTCTGCCGGCCGATGCGCCGATTACGCAGGCTATCCGGCTGATGATGGCGCATAAGATCAAACGTATCCCGATAGTTGATGCCGATGGCCGCCTGGTTGGTCTTGTCGGTCGCGCGGGGGTGCTGGCGTCACTGACCGGCGAGATGCACAGGCAGGCGACTGCGTAATCTGTGTTAGCACGAGCCGAGGCTCCAGTGCAGGAGCGCGGGGGAAGCATGCTTCTGGGGTGAACGTCGCCGTCGCGACCAGGGCGTCCTTTCGGCCCGAACCCGTCAGCGTACCTCGTAGGCGTAGCGAAAGGCTCATTCCCGCGCAGGCGGGAGAGAGCCTTTTGTGTTCTTCAGAGGATTGTTCCGGTTCGTTCGATATCCTGGAAAGGGAAAACACCATGGCTGGTATTCTGAGTCGGCTCTCACTCGTACAGATCGTGCGGCGTGAATTCATGACTTACGATCTGTCCCACTTCCAGCGTGATCTGCTGGCCGGGTTGACGGTTGCGGCAGTCGGGTTGCCGCTGGCGCTGGCGTTCGGCGTTGCCTCTGGCGCAGATGCCGCAGCCGGGCTGGTCACCGCGATACTGGCTGGCCTCCTGATAGGTGGGTTGGGCGGCGCAAGTTACCAGATCAGCGGGCCGACAGGCGCAATGTCGGCCGTCCTGATCGTACTGGCAAGCCGGTATGGCCTGGAGGGTGTGTGGGTCGCCACGGTGCTGGCCGGCCTGTTCTTGATTGCGCTCGGCGCGTTCCGCCTTGGGCGCTACATCTCGTTCATTCCATCTCCGGTGATCACAGGGTTCACCTCTGGTATCGCACTGATTATTGCCATCGGCCAGCTCGACAATGTCCTTGGCGTTACGACGCCGAAGGCTGAGAATGCGCTCGAGAAACTCTGGCACTATGTCACCAACCCGGTTGTTCCTGACTGGCATGCACTGGTGCTTGCCGGCGTCGTGATGGGGGCGATGATCATCCTGCCACGATTTACCAGGCGAATCCCTGGATCGCTTGTCGGTATCGTTCTCGCATCGCCGCTGGCCTTCTTTGCTGGCTGGGATGTGGCGGTGATCGGTGATATTCCACGTACGATCTTGCTGGAAAATCGCCTGACATTCGAGAGCATTCCGTGGGATCACCTTTCTGACCTGCTGCCGGCGGCTGTGTCGATTGCGGCGCTCGGGGCGATCGAAAGTCTGCTGTGTGGAACGGTCGGTGCGACGATGTCGGGCCAGGAGTTTGACAGCAACCAGGAGCTGATCGGCCAGGGTATCGGTAACCTCGTGCTCCCCTTCTTTGGCGGCGTACCGGCGACGGCGGCGATTGCGCGTACCAGCGTGGCGATTAAGAGTGGCGCGGCTACCCGCCTGACCAGCATCATCCATTCGCTGGCACTGCTGGTGAGCGCGCTGGTGCTCGCGCCCCTGATCGGGCGCGTGCCGCTGGCGGCTCTCGGTGGTGTGTTGCTGGTGACAGCCTGGCGCATGAATGAGTGGGAGTCGATCCATTTCTTTGTTCATACTCGCCTCAAAGGCGCCATTGCCGGCATGATCATTACGATGCTGGCGACCGCGGCTCTCGACCTGACGCAGGCGATCCTTATCGGTGTCGCGATTTCGGCGGTGTTGTATATTCGCCAGTCGGCGATCAGTACGTCGGTGGCCAGTGGGCCGGTTCAGCCGGAGAAGATCCGCGCCCAGGGGTTCGATCTGCCGGCTGCCTGCCCGGCGATCCATGTCTACTACCTTACGGGTCCGGTCTTTTTCGGTAGCGTCACGACTGTGCTGGAGTCGTTCGAGACAGCGAGCGATTATCACACGCTGATCGTCAGTATGCGTGGTGTGCCGGTGATTGATGCGATGGGTGTTCAGGCGCTGCGCCAGATCATCGAAGAACATCAGCATCGCGGCGGTAATATCTATTTCAGTGGCCTGCAACCAGCGGTGCGCGATATGTTCGACCGGACCGGCCTGACGGCCCTGGTCGGCGCGCAGCATATCTTCTGGGATGCCGCGCAGGCGATTGTCTTCAGTCATCAGAGTCATGAACTCGATGGCTGTGCCAGGTGCGATTCACGTAGTGAGGTGTGCGAGATACTGCGTCTTGCACGACAACAGAAGACAGATGTCAAGGATGAGGCCGCGCCGGCCCCATCGGAACGCGTGTGACTTCTGTGCACGCAGCCGGTGCATCTCTGGCGGTTGCTGCCGCACAGACGGGGGATGTCTTGCCGTGGTGAACCATCAACGAAAGGAGTGTGTATGCCTGTGCCATTTGCTGGCGATCGCCCGCGTGTCTGGACCGATATCCGTCTTGATCCGGAGGCGCTGGCGATACTCACACCCCATGCCGATGTGATTGGTGGCGGTGACGAGGGTGCGTTGCCTGGAAGCGCCTTTGCGATCATCAGTGCGCTGGTGGACGCGACAGGATCGTGGATGGATCTGGCCGGACCGGCGCTGGTGGCGATCTGCCGGCCTGGCATCGGCGTGGACAACATTGATATTTCCGCTGCATCAGAGCGTGGTATTCTGGTGATCAACACGCCCGACGGCCCGACCGAAAGCACGGCGGAGCACGCGGTTGCACTGTTGCTGGCGCTGGCAAAGCAAGTCGTGGCCTCTGATCGCCGCCTGCGCGCCGACGGTTGGAACAGGGCGCGATTGCGAGGCGTTGAGGTGCGCGGTAAGGCGCTCGGGATCGTTGGTTTCGGGCGTATCGGGCGGCGTGTCGCGCAGGTCTGTGGCCAGGGGTTGCTCATGCAGGTGGCAGCCTATGATCCATTCGCGCCGGACGACATCTTTGCCGCAGCCGGCGTCGCGCGCGTGGCCACACTTGACGCGTTGTTGCAGGGGTCGCAATTCGTATCGCTTCACTGCGCATTGACGCCAGAGACGCGCCATTTGATTGGCGTGCGTGAACTGGCGCTCATGCCGCCTGGAGCGTTTCTGATCAATGTGAGTCGTGGCCCTGTCGTGGACCAGGCGGCGCTGATTGCGGCGCTGGATGCAGGGCGGCTGGCTGGGGCCGGCCTCGATGTGTTCGACCCCGAACCGCTGCCGGGCGACAGCCCGCTGGTGCAGATGCCGAATGTGATCCTGACGCCGCATATGGCCTCGTATACCACCGATGGCACCCGGGCGATGCACGACGGTGTCGCGGCGCAGATGGTGCAACTGCTGCGTGGCGAACGCCCGCCGCATATCGTCAATGCCGGGGTCTGGCCGGGTCGCATGGCGTATCGCGCAATTCAGTAGTACGAGGCACGCTCCGGCGGAACCTGGATCATCGGCGCAAGATGCCAGATCAGTTCCCCGATTCTTCAAGATTGCTTCATCATTGTTCCGTATCCTGCCGCCATCGGAATAACAATACCGTGGCCCGGTGCTGCAAGGAGACGCGGGCCGCTGCGTCATTTGCCGAGCAGGCGACGGCTGCACAGGTGGTGCTGCGAGTCCAGGCAGCGCCTGGCCTGCCGGAGCTAGACGCAATACCTTTTACGCCCGTCACCCCCACCCCGGCCCTCCCCCGCCGGGGGAGGGAGTCCGACCCCTCCCCCCGGTGCTCTCAAGGGTAGAGTTTTTATACGACCGCGTCCTGATGCGGTCGCGATTCGGTTTGACATTCCGTGGGCGTGTCAAGACTTTTCGGCCAGGGTTCTGGAACCAATTGCATGACA
>JACAEQ010000084.1 GCA_013388755.1 Chloroflexota bacterium | reverse complement strand
TGGCGGGGCGGCGGGCCGGCGCGCGCGCGGCCAGTTTATTGCCGAAGGGTTGCTGCTTGCTGTGCGCGCCCTCGACGATCTGCCGGTTCAGGATCTCTTCTACACGGCGGAGTTGCAGCGCGACCCCGCCGGTGTTGCAGTACTGCGGCGTGCCGCCGATCTGGGTGTTCCCGCCTATCGCATCTCCGATGGCTTGATGGGGTTGATTACGCCTACCCGCCCGATCCCGCCGGTGATGACGGCGATCTGGGGGCGGGTGCGCGACGTTGCCGAGTATCGCCCAGGCCCTCGCGCACTGATCCTGGTCACCGAGAATCTCAACAACCCGGAAAATCTCGGAATGACACTCCGTACCGCTGATGCCGCCGGTGTCGAGGCGGTGGTGATCGCCGGCAGTGGCGCCGACCCGCTCCACCGCGAGTGTGTGCGCGCCGCGCGCGGTGCGGTAGGGCGCATCCCGATCTATGCCTGCGCCGATCTGCCGCAATGGATCGCGCACCTGCGCGTTGCAGGGGTCGCTGTCATCGGGGCGACGGGCAATGTCGAGCACACATTGTACAACGCTGATCTGTCGCTTCCCCTCGCAGTCGTCGTTGGCAACGAAACTGATGGCCTGAGTGAAGCGACGCTGGCGGCGTGTTCGGCGCTGGCGCGCATTCCGATGGCTCCCGGCCAGGACTCGCTCAATGTTGGCGTGGCGGCGGGGATTCTGTTGTACGAGGTCGTGCGCCGGGAACGCTACGCCGCCGGAAGCTCTGCCACCGTTCACGCTCCGGCATAGATGATTCCATCGGTCATTCGGCACCGCAGTGTGCAGAAACCTTTGGCAAAGATATTCCCGCCGGGATGTTCCTCCACGGGTGGCTGCATACATTGCGATCATTCTGTCATCGAATCACTCCTCCCGCCAGGTTGCGCATCCTTGCCGGCGCTGCTAGACTCTCGTCGCACCATGCGCCGGCGTTACGTTCCGGTGCTCCATAGTATGGAGGGAACTGGTTGCATGTGGTTTCGATTACGTTCTACGCTCCTGCTCGGAGCCATCCTTGCCGCGTGGTCCATCCCTGCGCCGGCAATGGCACAGGCGGGCCCCGGCCGCTCCGATTTCGGCGTCAACAGCCATATCGCCTCGCGCTATCCTGTCCAGGCCGGTTTCGATGCGCCGGTCAACCTGCTGGCCGGAACTTCCGCTGGCTGGGCGCGTGAGGATTTTCACTGGTACTGGCTCGAACCGCAATCCGGCCGCTTCGACTGGGCAATCTATGACCGCGCAATCTCGCGCCTGGCGAGTAGTGGTGTCAATATCATCGGTGTGCTGAATACTGCACCCGCCTGGGCTACACCCTTCGACGGCGATGCAGCGGGCCGCCCGTCGTATTATGCCCCCGACCCGGCGGCGTTTGCGCGTTTTGCAGGCGCTGTGGTCACCCGCTACCGCGACCGGGTGCGTTACTGGCAGGTGTGGAACGAGCCGGAAAATGCGCGCTACTGGCAGCCACAACCTGATCCGGCGGCGTATGCCGCACTGTTACGCGCTGTTTACCCGGCAATCAAGGCCGCCGATCCGAATGCGACGGTACTGAGCGCCGGCATCGTGCCGACCAGTATCGGTTACATCCGCGCCATCGCCGAGAATGGCGCCTGGGATTCGTTCGATGTGCTTGCAGTGCATCCCTACGTTGACCCGTTCGGACCGGAGAATGGCCAGATCGGTGCCGGCGATGTCAGTGCGGTGAGGACGCTTGTCGAGAGCCTTGGCCGGAAACCGATCTGGGCCACGGAGTTTGGCTGGGCCACGGGTCCGGCCGATCGCGATCCGCGCGGGGTTGATGAAGAGACGCAGGCCAGTTATCTGGTGCGTGCCGCGGTACTACTGCGTGCAGCCGGTATCGAGAAGGTCATCTGGTACAAGCTGAAGGATACCGAGCAGCGAAATGGGCAGCCGTTCAATACCTATGGCCTGCTCCGGACCGCCGGTGGCCCGGCTGATCTCAGCCAGCCCAAACCTGCGCTTGCTGCCTTCCGCGTTCTGAACCAGCAACTCGCGAATGCCATGCCGGTCGGTCTGCTTGATCTTGGCGCGCGCCAGGTCGTCACCGACTTCGAGAGCTTCGGGTCATGGCGGCGTGGCGATCAGCCCAACGGTACGTTCACCGCCGATGGAGCGCAACGGCGCAGCGGTGGTATTGCCGGTCGTCTCGACTATCGCTTCCCTGGCAGCAGCAATGATTATGTGGTCTTCACGCCGCGCCCGGCCCTGCCGATCCCTGGCGCGCCGGGGCAACTCGGCGTGTGGGTGCATGGTGATGGCAGCGGCCACGCGCTGAAGGTCTGGATGCGTGATGCTGAAGGTGAGACGCTGCAATTCCGCCTGGGCTTCGTCGGTAGTTCGGGATGGTCGTTCCTGTCGGCGCCGATTAACAGCCAGGTTGAGGCATACAACCGGATCAGCGGCGGTGGTAACCTGCGCCTCGACTTCCCCGCCACCCTGACCGCCATCGTGCTTGATGATGAACCGGATAGCCGCAGCGGCTCCGGCGCAATCTGGCTCGACGATCTGACGGCGTTGAGCGGCCCGGAGGTGTATGGTGTGCGCTTCGCCCGTGGTAATGACACGATTGATGTGCTCTGGGCACCGGGCGGGGCGTTCGTCAACCTGCCGACCACGCTGCCGCAAGGAACACTGGCCGATCGATCGGGCGGTATCTCGCGTGTTGACGCGGCAAATGGCGTGTATCCGCTGAACCTCGGCCCGGCGCCGATCTTTGTGACGCATCGCGCGGCAGGCGTCGCGCCTGAGCCGCAACCGGCTCCTCCACCTCCGCAGCCGGCGGCCGGGCCCTGCCGCCAGTTTAGCGAAACCGGTTTCGCCGTCTGTGGCCGGTTGCTCGAGTACTGGGAGCGGAATGGCGGCCTGGCAGTGTTTGGCTTTCCGATCGGCCCGGAAGAGGACCTGATTATCGAAGGGAAAACGGTGCGTGCGCAGTGGTTCGAGCGTAACCGGCTCGAACTGCATCCTGAGCAACCGGCGCCGTATGATGTGTTGCTAGGCCGGCTGGGGGCCGAACGTCTGGCTGCCAGCGGGCGTAACTGGCCCGATTTTCCGAAATCTGACCCTGGCGCGCAATACTACTTCCCACAGACGGGCCAGGCAATTGCGCCGGAGTTCCGCCAGTACTGGGCGAGCCGGGGTCTCGACCTCGACGGCCGTCCCGGCTTCAGCCCGGAGGAAAGCCTGGCGCTCTTCGGCCTGCCGCTCTCGCCAGCGGGTATGGAAGTCAACCCGGCCGACGGCAAGAGTTACCTGACACAGCATTTTGAACGTGCGCGCTTGGAATACCACCCGGAGAATCTGGGGACGCCCTATGTGGTGTTGCTCGGCCTGCTCGGGCGCGAAGCCACCGGGAGGCGCTGATGCGCACCGTGCTCTGCGCGGGTGCGCGGTGCGTGTCGTGTTCAGTTGCCGGTTCCTACCAGCGCTTTCAGCCGCCCGGTGCCAACTTGCTCCAGGCTGCGTGAAACGTGCCCGTCGCCCAGCACCAGTGCGTGGATCGCGGCGTGCGGCAGTGCCAGTGTGGTGAGCGGCGTGATCGCCACGACGCTTGCCACCGGCGGCGTGTTCCGCAGGAGTTCGAGTTCGCCGAAGAACTCCTGTGGCCCGAGGCGGGCCACGGGACGCACACGGGCCGGCTGGCCACACTCAGCCGGTTCGCGCACGACCACAGCAGCCGTGCCAGTGCGAATGATAAAGAACGTTCCGCTCGGCTCGCCCTGGCGCACAATCAGCCGGCGCGCGCTGTAGCTGCGCTGTTCGGTTATCGCTGCCAGGCCGCGCAACGTGTTGCGCGGCAGATCACTGAAAAGCGACACACGTTCGAGCAGACGCAGCACCTCGGCGGATTCGAGGCCTGCCGCTGCATGTGGCGCGCGGTCCGCTACCAGGCGGAAGAACTCCTCTGCCGGCAGGTAGAGCAGGTTGGATGTCATGGTCGCCCGATAGGTATGGGCGAGAGGTTCACCGCGCAGCAGTTCCTCCGCGCCGAGCGCGTCGCCGCGGTGAAGCTCGGCGATCATGCGCCCACCACGCCGCGCGGCCACCTCACCCGCTTCGATGATCCAGATCCCTGGTGCGGCAGCGCCGGCCGCCATCACGGTCTCGCCGGCAGCGTAGACACGTTCGCTGATACTGTGCGACAGTGCTTCCAGTTCGTCATCATCGCAACCCAGGAACACATCAACCTGCCGGAGCAACCGTAGTCGCGCCGCGCGCACATCGCCGAACGAACTCGACAATTCGCGCGCCCATGGCGTGTCGGGGAAGCAGAGCCGGCCGGCCGCCTCGCGTTCCGGCCAGGGTAGCGCATCGTAGGCGGCCTGAATGCAGCGCCGCGCGAATGCTTCACCCGCAATCTGCTCAATTTCCGCCACAGTGTAGCGCAGCACTTCAGCGAAGCGCGCACCCTGCTGATCTACCGGCAGCGTCTGGACCAGTTGCCCGATCCGCGCGCGCTCATGATCCAGTGTCACGTCCCAGTCGGCGGTGGCTGCCAGAACATCCATCCGATCATCGAGGGCACGCGCGCGGCGCTCGCCATAGGCGGAATGCAGCAGTTGATAACATCCGCGATAGGTGAGCTGGAACGCGCGCGCCAGGCGTGCGCTCTCGTTCAGGCT
Source organism: Chloroflexota bacterium (assembly GCA_013388755.1). Taxonomy (GTDB): domain Bacteria; phylum Chloroflexota; class Chloroflexia; order Chloroflexales; family Roseiflexaceae; genus JACAEQ01. The sequence goes on along the minus strand of JACAEQ010000084.1, from coordinate 35,077 downwards.
CGTTTCATGATCCCAGTGGAGTTCGCTTACCGCCAGGTGCCGGAGCGTTGCCAGGTGTACCAGCCATGCTGCCGCCCAGAGGCCTGAACCCAGGACATCGAACGCGAGTCCCTGGCCGCGCAGATCCACGATGTAACCGATGGTCTGCACCAGCGCGCCGAGCCAGAGCAGCGCCCAGGACCACATAAGCCGCGAGTCTGCCAGCCCGAACAGATGTTGTAGCAGGAGCGCCAGGGCCAGTGCGCCGAAATAGGCGGGCGCAGCCATGGCCAGCAGTGCGATCGAGCTTGCCGCCGGGTGAACCGAAGAGGCGCTGAAGAGTGCCGTGCCGCCGGTGACGAAGGCTGCCATCAGGAGCGCGGCCGTTGCGAGCAATTCGCGTGCCGGCGCGGCGCGCAGATCGACATCGAGCAACGCGGTGAAGCCGGCCAGCAGCAGGCCAGCGAATGCCAGGCCATCAAGAACAATCCACACCATGGCGGGCGCCGGCAGGGCGCGCGCGATTCCAGCGATCCCGGCCAGCACTGTCGTTGCGATCAGTGCCGTCACCGCCGGGTAGATTGCTGCACCGCGGTAGTAGGGCCGGATCGCAAGCAGGGCGCCCAACGCGCCCCCCCACAGGAACGGCCCGAACAGCAGCGCTGCCCGGCTCCAGGCGCTCGCCTCGATCGCCGCCGCCGCCAGCGCTGCCACCAGTGCCAGCAGCACTCCGACAGACGCCAGCAGACCGGGTCGCCGGCCATACCCGCGGTTGACCAGCCAGCCGGCCGTGACCTGCGCAATTTCCCAGCAGGTGACAATGACCGCCGCCAGCGCCGGCAGAACAACCACCAGAATGAGCAGGGCACCTATGAGCCGCTGCCACCAGGCGCCAGGTAAGAGTTCAAGCGCGGGGGCAAGGATCTGGCGTTGCCAGAACCATGCCGCCGCGACGATCGCCAGCGCGGTGTAGGTGACGGTTGCCAGGCCATACACTGCGTAGATGCGTTCTTCTCGCGAAAAGGGCAGGCTGCGCTCATGGAGTGGGCCAGTTGTGGCGTTCGCCTGCGCGCCTTTCCGGTGCGATCGTTTTGTGCCTGGCGCGAGCAGGCGCGCACCCAGTTTCTCCCAGAGTGGCCCGCGCACATATGCCAGTGCTGTGCGGCGCAGATCGGGCATGCGCAGCAGATCGACCAGAATATAGTACCCGTCGAGTTCGAGTAGCGGGTTGAGATTGAAGACGCTGGACACAAAGCTGGTAAAGGCGAGTTTGTAGGCAATCGAACCGGCGACGGTATCAGGTAGAGCAAAGGCAACAATGGCGGCGAGGCTGCCAACCAGGAGATCCGCCGCTGGCCCGGCCACCGAAACCGCGATCCGCGCCCGGCGTGGCGAGCGCCAGATATCGCTGGTGTCCACGAATGCGGCAGGAAGGCCATAGTATAGCATGACACCGCCGCCAGCGAGGGTACGACCGGCATGCTTCACGGCCAGTGCGTGCGCGCTCTCGTGCAATACAAACGACAGCAATGTCACTGCCCAGAGTGCTGCCAATCCGCGTGTAACCGACCCATCGAGCCTGATAATCTGGTACGTGTCGGTGCCGCTTGCGAGGGCGAACCCGAATGCGATGATGCCGGCGATTACGATCGCAATCGCGATGACGGCAAACGGCAGGGTGAAAAAGAGCCGCCCGCCGCCCCGGTAGATTGCACCATAGAGTGCATCAATATTCGGAATGGCCAGCGTTGCGCCGGTGAGTGCGCGCCGCAAGCGCCTCCCCCAGGTCCCGGCGGTCCCCCTGTGCAACGCCTCGCCAATCGCGCGGTAGACGCCGACTGGCCGGTCGCGCAGCAACCCTTCGGTTTTGAGACCGGCTACGAGTTCGCCGATGGGCAGGATCAAGCCGCGGCTGTGGAACGCGGCGATGCCGAGGTCGGCGACGGTGCGGTTGCCATCCATGGCGCGCCAGATATCACGTTGCGCTTCGGTCAGGCGCAGATAGTTGCCCTGCGGGCTACGTACGATGTAGATCGTCTGGTCGCCTTCGCGGATAGGTTCCTCAGCGACATCAGGGATGGCATGCGGCCGGTACTGCGCGGGGTCCACACGCATCTGCAGTGCTGCGAGGATGTCTGTCGCGCGTGATACCCCGGCGCTATGTGCTGCCAGGGCCGTGTACACATGCGCCGCACCTGTGGTGGGATCGGCAGCACGCCGCTGGAGCGCGGCCCAGACGCCGCCGGGGAGTGGCGGCGCCGCAACGCGCGTGGCATCGGTGACCGATGTTGTATTGCTGGCGCGTGTGGTCATCGCTTCAATTCTAGCATGGTGGGCCAGACTGGCGTGAGGCGGTCTGCTACCTTGAATCGGATGTAGACGCTAGCATACGCAGCGCTGACACCGGACGTGGGGGTGATGCGCGCGCTGGCGTTCTGAAAGAGCACAGGTCTCCGGCGACATGCGCGAGACCTCGCGGATCGCCTGATCCACGAGGTCTCGTGACAGAAAAAGGGGACGCCCTGGTTTTCTTTCACTCAGCCTGCTGCGCATCTGTTCAGCTTGACTGCTTCAGCCAGTTGCTCCGTTACTTTCAATGTTGCCATTGAGTGTTCCGGCATCACTGGCCTCTGAGATAACGGAGTATACTTGCGTATACTGTGATTATCTCGAAGCGCCGCACCTTGCTCCTACCGCAACGGTGGTCTCCTGACCTCTCAACCGCGCGTACTTGCTGGTCTCCCCGAGCAGATCCAAAACCTCTCGTTTCCCTCAGCTTACGATAGCTTTGGGTAAACTATCGCTTGCCTGGTGCGGGTGTGTCATGCTATTCAGGTACGTGCCCTTTGCTGAGTTACTCTTCCAGGGCGGTAGGAATAGTATACTCCTCCTGCTGCTTCTTTACAAGCCCTTAATCTGGTGCGTTTCCTTCCAGTTTGCTGTGCATTTAGCGGCATGGCGCGCGCTTGACCGCGCCGTGCCGCTGCGGTAGACTACGGGCGCGATGAAAGGATGTGATGATGAGCACACTCAACGGGAAAATGGCAGTTGTCACCGGTGGTGGGCGCGGTATCGGTAAGGCAATCGCGCTGACCTTTGCCGGCGCTGGCGCGGCAGTTGCTGTTGCCGGGCGCAATCGGGCGGCACTTGATGCTGTGTGTGCAACAATCGCCGCGCGTGGCGGGCGTGCCGTGGCCGTTGTCTGTGATGTTGCCGATGCGGCGCAGGTCTATGCGGCCTTCGACACTGCACGTGCGGCGCTCGGGCCGTGTGACATCCTGGTGAACAATGCCGGCGTCACGTATAGTGCCAGGTTCGCTGATACTGACGATGCGCTCTGGGATCAGGTCGTGCGTGTGAACCTGCATGGCGCATACTATTGCTGCAAGGCGGTGGTTCCGACCATGATCGATCATGGTGGTGGCCGGATCATCAATATTGCCTCGATGGCTGCGGTCGTCGGGATGCCGTTCTCTGTCGCTTACAGCGCCGCCAAGCATGGCTTGCTCGGCTTGACGCGCTCGCTGGCGCTTGAATTGCAGCGCTACCATATCACCGCTAATGCGATCTGTCCTGCCTGGGTCGAGACGGATATGATGGCCGGCGCGATTGATGCCCTGGTCGAGAAAACGGGCCGCTCGCGTGATGAGGCCCGCGCGGCATTGCTCGCGCGTGGTGGCCAGCAGCGGTCCATTTCTCCTGAGGAAGTTGCGGTGGCAGCGCTGCGCCTCGCCGGTCCGGATGGCGCAACAATCAGTGGTGAAGCGATTATGCTTCAATAATGCTATGCCAGAGTACCTCGTTACTGTATGCTCGCTCCACGACCGGTCTGCGCCTGACCACCTCTTTTTGCTCGATGGTGATCTTGCGGCTTCTGACGTCGCTCGTCTCGTCACCGAATTGTTGCACGACCCGGTCGTCCAGGTGGCAGTCTGGGCTTCGGTTGATGAACTCGCCAATGAGCCGCCTTCTGCGGATGATGACCGGCCGTTGCTGGTCGAGATAGCCTATCGCCCCGGTGTGACCGATAATGAGGCTGAGAGTGTGCGTCTCGGTGCCTGGCGCCTTGGCATCAGCGGCCTGCGCGCCGTCAAGACGCTGCGTCGCCATCGCCTCGCGCACGCCGCCGAAGCGACCGAGCGCTACAATGATCTGATCCAGACGGCACTGTCGTATCCTGCCGGAACCGGCGCCGGCGAGCGGCGCGCCTGGTACCATCATCTGCTGCGCCCGCCATCTGCGCATGAACCGGTTGTCGCGCATGTTGCGCTGCGCCACGCTTCCGATGATGAGTTGCTGCGTATCAGCCAGGCTGGCGTGCTGGCACTCGATCTTGAGGAAATGCGCGCGATTCAGGCCTACTATCGTGCCGAGGGGCGCGAGCCGACCGATGGTGAACTGGAGACAATTGCACAGACCTGGAGCGAGCATTGCAGCCACAAAACGTTCAAGGGGCGCGTCAGTTACCGTAATCGGTCAGCGGAACGCGGGAATGCTGCCTCGTTGCCTCACGATCTCTACCCGGCGCTTCATACCCTCGATACGGATCATCAGGTTGACAGCCTGATCAAGACGTTTCTGATGGCGGCGACGGCTGCTATTCTTGAGCGGCGGCGATCGCGCACGCGCCATACGCAGTTCGATGTGATTTCGGCGTTCGTTGATAATGCCGGGATCGTTGCGTTCGATGACAACTACGAGATCTCGTTCAAGGTTGAGACCCACAATCATCCTTCGGCGCTCGAACCCTTCGGCGGCGCCAACACCGGTGTCGGCGGCGTGGTGCGCGATGTGCTCGGTGTGTCGGCCCGGCCGATCGCGAATACGGACGTGTTCTGCTTTGGTCCGCTTGACCTTCCCGGTGCTGCGCTCAGCCCCGGAGTCCTGCATCCGCACCGGGTGGCGGCCGGCGTCGTCGCCGGCGTGCGTGATTACGGCAACAAACTGGGCATTCCAACCGTCAATGGCGCTGTCTTCTATGACCACGGCTATATTGCGAATCCCCTCGTCTATTGCGGCACGGTCGGGCTTGCGCCACGCAGCAGGCATCCGCGGATGGTGCATCCCGGCGATGCGATTGTGGCGCTTGGCGGGCGCACCGGCCGTGACGGCATCCACGGGGCGACGTTCTCGTCGGTGGAGTTGACCCATACCACGGCCGAGGATGTCGGGAGTGCCGTCCAGATTGGTGATCCGGTTACTGAAAAGAAACTGATCGACGTCATCCTGCAGGCGCGGGATCGCGCCCTGTACAGTGCGATTACCGACTGCGGTGCGGGAGGGTTCTCGTCGGCGGTGGGCGAGATGGGGGCAGCGTGCGGCGCCGAGGTGGAACTGGCGCAGGCGCCGCTGAAATATGCCGGGCTGCAACCCTGGGAGATCTGGCTTTCAGAGGCCCAGGAGCGTATGGTGCTCGCCGTGCCGCCGCACTGTCTCGATGCGCTGCTCGCGCTCTGCCGTGATGAGGATGTCGAGGCGACCGTCATTGGCCGCTTTACTGATACGGGACGCCTCGTTGTACGCTATAACGGTGTGCTGCTCGTCGATCTGGCGATGGGCTTTCTCCACGATGATCGACCGCAACGTGTGCTTGAGGCGCACTGGACGGGCGCCGGGGTCCGGGAGGCGCGTGATGGCGGCGGGTCGGGAGCGCCCGGCGCGAATGTCGGGGATCTGTTGCTGGCGTTGCTGGCGCACCCGAATATCGCCTCGAAAGCGCCGATTATCCGCACCTATGACCACGAAGTGGGTGGGCGAACCGTGGTGAAACCACTGGTCGGCGTGGCCTGCGACGGTCCTGGCGATGCTGCCGTTCTGCAACCCCTGCCGGGCGTGTCGCGCGGGATTGCGATTGGCTGTGGTCTCAATCCGCGCTATGGGGTGATCGATCCCTACTGGATGGCGCTGGCGTGTATTGATGAGGCGTTACGCAATGTGGTGGCAGTAGGTGCCGACCCGGCGCAGGTTGCCATTCTCGACAATTTCTGCTGGGGCGATCCGCGCCGCCCGGATCGGATGGCGGGCCTGGTGCGCGCCGCCGCCGGCTGTTATGATGCGGCGCTTGCCTTCGGCGCGCCGTTTATTTCCGGGAAGGACTCGCTGAATAATGAGTATCGCGATGCTGATGGCCGGCGCACGCCTATTCCGCCGACCTTGCTGATTTCTGCATTGGCGATGGTTCCCGATGTGCGTCGTAGCATCACTTCGGATCTCAAAGAGCCCGGTAATTATCTCTACCTGGTTGGCCTGACGAAAGATGAGCTTGGTGGAAGTCACCTGCTGGATGTTGCCGTGCCGCTGGAGGTTCAGCCGGTCATCGCTGCTGCCGCGATGAATCTGCCGCAGGTGGATCTTGCTATTGCACCACGGCTGCTGCTGGCGTTGCATGAGGCTATCGCCGCCGGCCTGGTGCGCGCATGCCACGATCTCAGCGAGGGTGGCCTGGCGGTGGCGGCGGCTGAAATGGCGATTGCCGGTGGCCTGGGTCTGGCGCTCGATCTGCAGGCGGTTCCCCACGAGCCACGAGCACACGACGATGTGCTCCTGCTGTTCAGTGAATCGCCCACGCGCTTCCTGGCAGAGGTGCGCCCGGCCGATGTGGCGGCGTTTGAGGCGGCGCTGCGATCGTTTGCGTATGCGCGGTTGGGCCTGGTGATCGGCACTGATGTTGTGGTGACGGGTCTGGCGGGCGATGTGATTATTCGCTTGCCGGTGGCTGAATTGAAGACCGCATGGCAGAGTACCACGGTTGTCTGATGCGTGACAGCGTATTGTGCATCCGCGCTGTGTATACGGGTGAGCCGTATCCTGCCCGTTGCGCCTCCCTTGCCTGGCATCCGGTTTCGCGCTGATGAGAAGCATATGGCCACGATGAATGCCGAGCAGTTTGCTGCGTATATGGAGCGGCGGTTGAGCATCAATGACGACGTGATCGAGGTGCGAGAACGCCACGGTGACACCCTCACCCTCCGTGTGCGCGACCGTGATGTAGTGGTGAGCCTGGGGCGATTCTATACCGCGTATGTGGCTAACCCTGACCGGCTCGATGCTGTGGCGCAGACGCTGGTCAGTCTCGTGCTTCACGAATTGCCGCAACGCGATGAGCACGATTTCGCAGCATTGAGCCGGCGCATCTTTCCCATGCTCAAGCCGATCGAGTTGCTGATGAATGTGCGGGACCGCCACCTGCCGATGCTGGTCTATCGCGAGTTTCTCGCCGGACTGATCGTTACCTATGTGATTGATGAGGAGCGTAGCGTTGCCTATCTCAACGAGGATCATGTCGAGCACTGGGGCATTACTGAACAGGACGTTCACGACCTGGCCATACGCAACCTGCGCCATCGCACTGACGAACGGGTCCGGTATACCAGTGTCGGCAGTGGTGAGCAGCGGCTGCTCATCTTCAACAGTGGTGACGGCTATGACGCAACACGCCTGTTGCTCACCGACATCCTTGTGGATTGGGCGCGCATGGTTCGTGGCCGGCTGGTCATCGGCATCCCCAATCGTGATTTCCTGATTGCCCTGGGTGACGCTAATCCCGATATTCTCCGCAGCGTTGCGGCGCAAATCCAGGCAGACGCCACACAACGCGAACACGCGTTGACCGACCGGTTGTTTACGCTGGTTGGCGGCCAGATTCGCGAGTACGAGATGGAATGATGGAAGCGGGCATTGTGCTGTTCACGCTTGGCGCGTACGGTCTGGCTGGTTTTCTTGTCTGGCGCGATCGCCAGCCACAGTATCTGATTGCGCTTGCCGCCGGTCAGGCGGCGACCACACTCTCACCGGCGTGGCAGCGGTTGTATGGCTTTGGCTACGATCCGTCCTTCGGAGATCTCGTGGTCATGCTGGATCGCCCATTGCCGGTGCCGGTCTTCCTGTCCGGGTGGACGCTCATGCTGCCGCCGCTGGCGATTTTCTATCTCTACCAGCACCGCTGGTGGTTCTCCGGCTATCTGACGGCGGTACTGACATTTGTGCTCTTCACGCTGTACCATGTTCTGGTCGAGACCGTTGGCGTCCGCGCCGGCTGGTGGCAGTATGCAGGTGGCGGGTCGTTGCCGTTTGACGTGAGTGCGACGCTGCTCGCCGGTTTGATGAATGGCCTGGTATCGCTCGGCGGCCTGGCAGCGTTGCTGATCACGCGCCACTATGCCTTGCCTATGCTCACCGCAGTATTGCTTCCAGCGCCTCTCCTGATGAGCATCCTGGTTCATGGATTGCTTGGCGCGCCACTCTATACCGTGCTACTGCTACGTGCGCAGTCGTGGGCGGGTGGGCTTGGGATGCTTGGCACACTGGGGTTGCTTCTCTGGGGGGCGCACATCATTGCCAGCGAACTGGCGCGCCAGGCCTACGCCGGCCGGGCCCCGGCCTGAGTGTCTATCCGAAGAACGATGCGCCTCGTGTCATTGCACGGAACGTGAGCGACGCATGCAGCGAGCGACGCGTGGCGGTGTGGTTCACGCTGCGCGCTTGACGACGACCAGCGTAATATCGTCGTTTTGCGGCGCGCCGGCGCAAAAGCTGGTGACGGCATCTAGAATGCGACCAATGATCTCGTCAGGAGAGAGGTGACCTGTGCGGCGCAACACCTCGATCAGGCGTTCCTCATCGAAGAGCTGGCGGCGGGCGTTCATGGCTTCGGTCACACCGTCGGTATACAGGCAGATGACATCGCCAGGTTCGAGGGTGGTGACCAGTTGCTCAAAGCGTGGCGCCGGTACAATGCCGAGGACAATGCCCTGAGCCGCAAGTTGTTCGACCCGGCCAGTGGCGGCGCGATAGTGCAGCGGATAGTTGTGCCCGCCGTTGGCATAGGCGAACGTGTGGTTCCTGGTGTCGAGCACGCCGTAGAAACTTGTGACAAACAGGCCAGAGCGGGCATCGTCCAGGATCAGGCGATTGGCCTGGTCAAGCACTGCCGCGGGGGCGCGCCCGTCGCTGGCGCTGGCACGAATGACGGTACGCGACAGCACCATGAAGAGTGCTGCCGGTACGCCTTTGTCCGTTACGTCAGCGATGACGATGCCGAAGCGGCCGGGTTCGGCTGCCGGCTGCGGGCGGCGCGACGAGCCACGTGCCGCCAGCCGGCCGGTACGCCAGAACTCCAGTTCCTGATCACGCCGGCTGCTGCCAACGCCCGAGACAACCGGTGTCGCTTCACCTTCCGGTGGCAGCGAGATGAAATCGTAGAAGTCGCCGCCGACCTGGCGCGCCGCGCGGTAGAATGCGCCAAGCTGGTAGCCCGGGACCTGTAGGCAATGGTCGGGTAAGAAACTTCCCTGAATAGTGCGCGCAATATCGAGCTCCTGCTCGAGGCGCTGGCGTGCCAGCGCTTCCTGGTGCAGCCGTTCACGCTCAAGGGTTTGCGCAAGCTGGCTACCGAGGAGCGCCAGGAGTTGCGCCTCGTCGGGGAGAAAATGGCGCGGCGCGTAGCTGTTCACCACCAGCAGGCCGACCGGCACGCCGCCAATCTCCACGCCGATCCCCAGGTGACCACGGAAGCGCTGCGATCGTAGCAATGGCGGTAACTCATCAAGCGCATCACCCACCAGATCAGCGCTGATATCAGGGAGATACCACAGGTGCGGGTTCGCCGGGTCAAGACAGATCGGCGGCATCACACCTGGCGGCAGTTGCCAGCCGTGCACGGCGGCAAGCACGGCGCAACCGTTGGTTTCGTCCGCTTCGATATAGGCGCAGGCGTCGGCTTCGAGCAGTCGCGCGCCGACGCGCACCAGGCGTTGCAACGCCGACTCAATCCCCTCGGCACCGAGTAGCTCCTGCGATAGTTTCAGCAGGGTGGCCTGCTCCTGGACACGCCGGATCTTCACCTGATCGTAGAGGCGTGCGCGTGCGATGGCCGTACCAAGCTGGAAACCAATGGCCGAAAGGAGTTGGAGTTGTGCCGGCGTGAAGCGACCGAACTTGGTCGTTGCCACATTGAGGATGCCGAGCACGTCGTCGCCGCTGTGGATTGCCACCGACGCATGCTGCGCCAGTGAACGCTTATCGCCCACCGCGTGGCGCAAACGACTGCAACGCACGACATTGACCGCCTGCTGCAGCCTGCCGCGCAGGCAGAGATCCTGGCAACTGCAATCACCCGACCATGCCGCACCCGGGTAACTGATGGCGGGTGGCAGATCATGGCGCGCCACGAGCCGGAAGCTATCGCTTTCGTCGCGCAGGAAGATCCAGCCTGTCTGCAACCCCATCAGTTCGACAATCAGCGGCAGGGCGGTGTCGAGCGCGTCACGCAGATCCAGCGCGCGATTGAGGGTTTGCGCCAGCTGGTTCAGTGTCGTGAGTTCGGCGATGCGCCGCTGAGCATCGGTCAGCGCTGGCATAGCGACCTCTCGTTTCCTGGTGGCCTGTCGCTCGGCCGTGGAGCGGGGCGCTGCCAGGAGTGCGATAGACAGGATCCATCAAACCACAGGCAGCGGGCCAGCATGACCCGCCCCCTGGTGGGCGCGCCGCTTCCCGGCATTATAGCTTGCCGGTGGCTCCGTGGTCAGTCACGTTTGCGGCAAATACCGATCCCGTCGCGTAGCGGAACGATAACCGACTCGAGTTGCGGATGGGTCATGATCGCGCGGTTGAACTCCTGGATGCCGCGCACGGTCGGCGCTGCGTCGTCTTCAAGAACAAGCGCATTGCACAGCACATTGTCGGCAATCAGGATGCCGCCCGGTCGTAGCTTCGGCACGCAGAGTTCGAGCGCGTGAAGCGCCTCGCGCTCACCCTGCAGGTGGCGCAGGATGTCGAGAAAGATGAGATCGTATGGACCTTCCATCTGTTCCAGCGTGCTGAACCACTCGCCTTCGATGATGGTGAAATGGTCGCCATAACCGGCGTGGGTCACGTAGCTACGCGCGAGGGCAATTCGTTCTGGATTGCGCTCGATCGCAACCAGGCGCCCGCCTGCCGGGGCAATGGCTCGCAGGAGCCAGGTGGCGGCATACCCCGTGGCGGTGCCGATCTCCAGTGCCTCGCGTGCGCCGCTGCTTCTGGCCAGCAGATAGAGAAACTGACCTTCAACCGGCCCGATCAGCGGCCAGCCATGTTCGCGCGCGCTCCGCTCGAGTTCGGCAAGCGTGTGTGGCCGTGGCGGCATCAGGTCGGCCAGGTAATCTTCAATGGCAATGTTGGTGATATCGTCGCGCATACCGCGCCCTCCTTGTTCTGGACGGTAACTACGTTGCGCCGTCATGAACGCGGCGGCAACAGGCGCGAACGACGCACCTTATCATCCGCCGTGGTAACGCATCATCAGTTGTCGTCAGAATTGTACCATACCTCGCCGTGGCGCAGCGTTGACAAGTTCGGCCACGTCGGGGTAAGATTGCGCATCCCACACGTGAGACACAGCACGTACTGCACCATCGGAGCTTGCATGAATCGCGCTTACCATCGCTGGGATAGCCCGGCCCTTGGCCGTCCCATGGAGTTGCTGGTGTTCGGCCATGCCGGCGCACCGGTGATTGTGTTTCCTACCTCGCGCGGGCGCTTCTTTGAGTATGAGGATCGTGGCATGGTTGCCGTGCTGGGCCATCAGATCGAGCAGGGGTGGCTCCAGCTCTATTGCGTTGATAGTGTTGATGAGGAAAGCTGGTATTGCGATCGGGCGCATCCGCGTGATCGCCTGCAACGCCATGATCAGTATGAACGCTATATTCTCGACGAGGTGTTCCCTTTCATTCGCAACCAGAATGATAACCCGTTTATGATGGCGCACGGTTGCTCATTCGGCGCCACGCATGCCATGCTCTTTGGCCTGCGTCACCCGACGCGCTTCAATCGCGTGCTGGCGTTTTCGGGTTTGATGGACATCCGCTCGTTCATGAGTGGGTATCACGATGAGCACGTCTATTTCCACAATCCAGTGGAGTTTATCGCCGGGTTGCAGCCCGGCCAGTTGCGTGATGAATTGCGACGCCTGGAGATCATCATGGCCATCGGCCGTGACGATGAACTGGCGCCGAGCAATGCCGCGCTGTCGCAGGCGCTCTGGGATAAGGGAATCTGGCATGCCATGCGCTGGTGGGATGGCTGGTCACACGACTGGCCCTACTGGCAGCAGATGATCCAGTTGTACATTCATGGTGCGGATTGACATAATCAAAGTTGTAACACCTGCCGCCTCGTTCCCGCAGCGTATAAGGAGTTGTCAGTGACCCTCAAGATCGGTATCCTGGTTGGTCGTGAGAACACCTGGCCGCAAGCGTTCATCAACGAAGTTAACCGCCGTGATGCCGGTGTGACGGCTGAGTTCGTCAAACTGGGCGGTACCAGAATGGCGGAGCCGCCACGCTATGCTGTGATCGTCGATCGTATCTCCCACGAGGTGCCGTACTATCGGACCTTTCTGAAGACTGCGGCAATCGGCGGGACGCACGTGATCAACAACCCGTTCTGGTGGAGCGCCGACGAGAAGTTCACCGGCGCGACGCTGGCGACGCGCCTTGGTGTGGCGCATCCGCGCACGGTCGCCCTCCCGTCGCATTCGTACATCCCGGATATTCACCCGGTCGAGTCGTTGCGGAACCTGGAACCCCGCATTCCGTGGGAGCAACTGGTAGACTATGTCGGTGGCTTTCCGCTGATTCTCAAACCGCATGCCGGTGGGGGCTTCAAACAGGTGTACAAGCTGCACGACATGGAAGGCCTCTGGGCAGCGTATAACGAGACCGGCGCCGAGTGCATGATGTTGCAGGAGTTCATCCATTGGGATAAGTACGTCCGGTGTCTGGTGATTGGCCGGGAGCATGTGCTGGTCATGAAGTTCGATGTCAGCGCTCCGTATCCGCACCGCTATTTCGATGAGCCGGAGTATCTGACGCCTGAGGAGCATGAACGGGTGGTACGTGACGCATTGACGCTGTGCCGCGCGCTCGGCTACGATATGAATACGGTCGAGTTCGCGCTGAAGGACGGTGTGCCGTATGCGATTGATTTCACCAATCCTGCCCCGGATATGGATTACTGGTCGCTGAAGGAGAAGTTCTTCAACTGGGCGGTCAATCGTATGGCTGATATGTGCATTGCCCGGGCGCAATCCGGCCCTGCAACACTCGCTGAGATCCACTGGAGCAGTTTGCTGAACCCGCCCGGTACTACCCCCACGCCGAAGAAGCGTGCCGGCCGGAAAAAGAAGGACTGAAGCGGCTTGCGCGCCTTGCGTGTCAGTGAGCCTGCTGGTGCCGTGTCGCACGCTTCCCCGATACTGTTCATTCCGCAGAATGTCGGTGACACCCTGAATGATGCGCAGGAACGCACATGCTGCAAGAGGCGATCAATCACTATCATGCCATCCTGAGCGATGAGGCGCTGGCGCGCGCCACACACGAGGCGCTCACCACCGGGCAGCGCGAGCAGAACCTGTACTTTGGCGAGCGACCGCTTGTCAGCGTGCTGCGCCCGCGCTTCCTGACCGGCGCCCAGTATGATCTGCTGCGCAGTGGCGTCGGCGCGGTCGCTGCTGCGTTGCAGCGCCTGGGTGACGCACTGCTGGCCGACCCGTCGTTGCGCGCCGGTATCGCGCTGACGGCCCAGGAAGAAGCGTTGATCACGCGCGATCCCGGGTATCCGCATCACAGCGCCCACTCGCGCATGGATACCTTTCTGACCCTCGACGGCTCATCATTGCAATTCGTTGAATACAACGGCGAGAGCCCGGCGGCAATCGCCTACGAAGATGTTCTCTCGGAGCTCTTCGCCACGCTGCCCGCAATGCAGGTGTTTGCCGAACGCTACACATGGACGCCCCTGCCGGCGCGCCAGCGTCTGCTCGATACTCTGCTGGATGCCTGGCACAGTTCCGGCGGCTCCGGACTGCCGCGCATCGCCATTCTTGACTGGCATGGCCTCCCGACACGCTCAGAGTTTCTTCTGTTTCAGCGGTACTTTCACGAGCACGGTATCGAGGCGGCGATCTGCTCGCCCGATGACCTGGCCCTGCGCGACGGGCGTCTTGTCGCGACGCATTTCGATGCCGCCGAACCGACCGGTGCGACGGAGTTCCCGATTGACCTGGTGTATAAGCGTGTGTTGACCAGCGAGTTGTTGACGCGCTATGGCACCGAGGCGCTCGATCATCCGTTGATGCGCGCTTATTCTGCCGGCGCGGTGTGCATGGTCAACTCATTTCGCGCCAAACTGCTGCACAAGAAAGCGATCTTTGCCCTGCTGACCGATGATGCGCTGCAGGATCTGTTTACCCCCGCCGAACGCGCAGCGATCGCGGCCCACGTTCCCTGGACGCGCCTGGTACGGGCCGGGCGAACGACGTACCAGGGCGCGATCGTGGATCTGCTGGCATTTGCGCGTCGTGAGCGCGAGCGCCTGGTCCTCAAGCCGAATGATGAGTATGGCGGCAAAGGTGTGGTGATTGGCTGGGAGACGACGCCAGCCGACTGGGATCGCGCTCTGGCAGAAGCGTTGCAGGCGCCTTCAATCCTGCAGGAGCGCGTCACCATCGCGTATGAAGCATACCCGGCCATGATTGATGGTACGTTGCAATTTGGCCGGCGCCTGGTAGATAGCGATCCATTCGTTTTTGGCACCGACGTGCAGGGATGCCTGTGCCGCCTCTCGACGGTCACACTGCTCAATGTGACCGCCGGTGGTGGTTCAACGACGCCGGTATTCATCGTTGCGCAAGGAGCAACCGCATGACCTCCTACAATCCTGCGGCGCCGGATTTCCCGTTTACCATCGGCATTGAAGAGGAATATCAGGTCGTTGACCCGCATACGCGCGAGTTGCGCTCGTACATCACCCAGATCCTGGATCGTGGCCGGATGATTCTGCGTGAGCAGATCAAGCCGGAGTTGCACCAGAGCATGGTCGAGGTCGGCACGCAACCATGCCGGACGGTGCAGGAAGCGCGTGCCGAAGTCACGCGTTTACGCGGCACGATTGCTGGCCTGGCGCGCCAGCATGGCCTGACGATTATTGCCGCCGGAACCCATCCGATCTCGTCCTGGATGAGCCAGGAAATCACACCGTTCGAGCGATACAAAGGCGTTGTTGAAGAGATGCAGCAACTGGCGTTACAGCTCCTGATCTTCGGGATGCACGTCCATGTTGGCATGCCCAACGATGAGACAGCGATCGAGTTGATGAACGTGGCACGCTACTTCTTACCGCATATTCTGGCGCTCTCGACCTCGTCGCCGTTCTGGATGGGGCGCAATACCGGCTTCAAATCATACCGCTCGGCGATCTTTTCGAATTTCCCGCGCACCGGCATCCCGCCGAGTTTCCACTCCGCCGCCGAGTTTCAGGGGTATGTCAACCTGTTGATCCGTACCAACTGCATTGACGATGGCAAGAAGATCTACTGGGATCTACGCCCGCACCCATATTTCGGCACGCTCGAGTTCCGCGTCTGCGACGTTGCGACGAGGGTTGACGAGTGTATTGCGCTGGCGGCGCTCATGCAGGCGCTGATCGTCAAGCTCCACCGTATGTTTGCCGAAAACACAACCTTTCGTGTGTATCGCCGCGCCGTTATCATGGAGAACAAATGGCGTGCGCAACGCTGGGGCCTCGAAGGGAAACTGATCGACTTCGGCAAACGCGAGGAAGTGGATGCGAAGGCGCTGATGCACGAACTGGTGGCATTCGTTGACGAGGTGGTTGATGAACTGGGTAGCCGCCAGGACGTCGAATACTTGCTCAAGGTCGTCGAAGGTGGTGCCAGCGCCGATCGCCAGATTGCCGTGTTTCGCGAGACGAACGATCTCAAAGCGGTTGTGGATAATCTGATCGTCGAGACGCTGGAGGGTGTGCCCATTCTGGAGCATTAGATCAGGTGCGCGGTTCGGCGTCGAGCGCCCGCGCCAGTGCGACCACCAGACGCACTGCTGTATCGAGGTGTACCGGGTCAATGGCGGCGATCGTATCGTCCCGATCATACTGCCGTGGCACGTGCTGGCCGGCGTCGAGGCTGGCGATGGTCATCGCGCGGAGCCCACGGTGTCGCAATGCTCCTGCCAGGGTCGGCCCACCGCGATAGGCGCGTGGTGCTGCGGTGGCCTGGCCACCATCAACAACGCGGGCCGCCAGGCGCAACAGGAGCGCGTCGGCAAGGCGCAGTCGCCACGTTCCTTCCGCCGCAAGGTAGCATAACGTTCCTGCGCCAATACCGTCGAGCCCCACGAACAGCGTCTGAACGGGATCAAACGGATAGCGGCGGAGCAGATCATTGATCCCGGCTCGGCTGTCGGCCGCGCCGACTCCCACGATCCACAACTCCGTATTCGCCAGGTCCTGCAATGCGGCGGCGCTACCGATCAGGGTTGCAAGCGCGCCGGCGTAATTGATCGCTCCAGGTGTCGCCGGTGCGAACTGAACGGCGAGTGCGGCAACCCCGAGCAGTAGTAGCGCCGTTGTCGGGAGCGCCTGGAGGTACCACAGCCACACACGCGCCTCCGATCCCGGCAGGAGCGCCGCTGCGATCCCGAGTGCCAGGAGGATCGCCGCTGCTGCGACACGTAGGATGCGACCGGACAGGCTATGGCCAAACGCCGCCATCAGGCGCCCGGCTGCCGGCGGTGAACATAACGGCGCAAGCAGGACCAGCCGCCAGCGCTGCAACTCTCCCGCAGCGCGTGTCGCGACCACATTCTGGCTTGGCGCGCGCCGCGCAAGCAGCGGGCCGTCACCGTATACCAGCATGAGCAATGCCGTTCCAAAACATGCGGCGAACAGTGCGATCGCAGGCAGTGGCATCCAGAAGAAACTGGCAACACCAATCAGGGCGAGGATGCCGACGGTTATGCTATCGTAGCCCGGCAGGCGCGATGCGTGGTACGACTCGGCAGAGAGCCGCATGCCGACGCGCCGGAGGCGCGCATCGAGCAGGGCCGCAGTTTTTGCCTCGCCGAGCGACATTGGCGGGCGCGGCCCGATCTCTTCGGCGATCAGAGTGGCGATGTCGATTGGCGCTTCATGCCGGCGCCCGTGACGTCGAGTGTCGGCATCTACTGTGTCGGACTGCTGCGATCGCGTACCGTGTCGCCCCATCATCGCCTCGTGCGTGGTACTGATGACTATGCGTCGCCGGGACCAATAACCCATCGCCTTGCGCTGCATTTCGTGGGATGATCCCATCGGAACACGTGAACCTCTTCGACGTTGCGAACGATCCACATCACCGGGAGGTACACCTGATGTTGCGCTGTTTCTTCTTCAAAGACTGAGTGCCTGCCATTCGACATGCCACCGGACAGGGAACCGCAGCGCCCCATCATGACGATGGGGCGCCAGTGTGTCCGGCGGTTTCTGCTCGGGACCTGCCGCTCAGGGTAATTCTTCACCGTACCGCCAGTGATAGTAGTGGCGACCGACATTGCCCATTTCCACGCGCCACCCTGGCGGATTATCCGGCACATAGGTCAACGTTCGTCGTTGAAACAACTGGATCAACACATCACGTTCGGCTCCGCCGATCTGAACGCGCGCCCAGAACGGTTCGCTCACCGGGTAGCCAAGCACGAACAGCCAGTCGAAGAGACGATCGTTGCGTATGGCATTATTCTCATAGACCGGCCCGCGTGCATTGAGATAGTCCCAGAAGACGCGCGGGACATTGTGCCCTGACTCTGGCGCATAGTACACCAGTGCCGTTTCCTGGCGAGCAGGCCCTGTATACATGCCGACCTGGCCATTGCGGTCGATCGTTGCGCGTGGCAGTTCGCCGGTACGATCAGGTTCAGCGCGCATGGCCACAATGCCGAAGCTGGCGTACATGGGAGCGCTGGCGTCGCCTGCGTCGCCAGCGACCGGAATGGCAGCCGCTTCGCGCTGGACATATTCATTATCGCCGATCTGCATGCGCCCGGTCACCAGTTCCATGACCAGCAAGCCCGACGTGACAAACCAGGGGTTCGACCGATCGCCGAACGGATTGTTCAGTTCCATGCGCCCTTTATCGAAATACTGTACCTGGCGCAGGCCACCGGCAGCCTGTTGATAGCTCTCGGCGCGCGCCATCAGGCCGCGTGGCCCCCACAGCCAGCTACGCTGCACTCTGCCGCTCGCCACTACCCGGTCGGTACGTTGCCACACCCGGTCAAATGAGGTATCGGCAAAACCGATCAGCGGGCCATTGAACAGCGCACGCGCCTCGCGCTCTTCCTGCCTGGCCAGCGCATCGTCAATCGCCCCACCGGGTGGTGCCGTTGGTGTTGCGGTGGCATCGACAAACGCCGCCACGGTTGGCGTCGCTGTGGATGCCAGGGGTGGTACGGAGGTAGGAACGGTTGCAGGTTGCGGCGCGCGCCCACATTCCTCGTCAGGCACACACTGCTGGAGAATCAGGTCGTAACGGATAAACTGGTTGCCGATATCACCGGTATTCTTGATCTGCACGTAATAGAAGCCATCAACCTGAGGGACGAAGCGGATCTGCGAGTCAAGCGAACCGGCAATATCGTCGCTGAAGTCAATGATCCGGATGCCATCGCGATCTGCCAGGTACATAACCGTATCTGCGCCGGCCTGCGTCTGGTTGTTGAAATCCGGGTTATTCTTATAGGGGCGGGTGTCGGTGTAGAGATAGTACACCTTGCCAGCCTTGCCGAAGAACTTTGCCCAGTCGGCATCGCCTGCAGGGCAGAGGCGGCGTGCAGGCTGGATCTCATTGGAGGTGATAAGTTTCGCCTGCTCAGGCAAGCCGTCATCCTCGAACAGGTCGCGGCACACTTCCGTGACGGTCTGTGGGGTTGGCCCATAACTATCGGAGCGCACCACAAAGACATAGGTACGGTCGCCGCCGCCGATATTGAGCGTATCGCGCACGCGAACATAGTAGAACCCATCGCGCGGTGCGCGCCATGACTGGATCCGCGGTTTGATATCCCTGGGATCGGGGCGTGCCGGATCGCGATTGAAGAAGTCGTCGTTGAATGTCAGGCGCTGGCGATTCTCGTCGAATAATTCGAGTGAGAGATCAATCCCCACGTCCATTTTCTCAATGTCAATCGTATAGACCTTACCGCCCACGGCGCCGAAACGGAACCAGTCTTCATCACCGCGCTCGCAGATACCGTGCGCCTCGGGCGAGTCGACCAGCACCAGGCGGGCGCTACCAGAATCACCACCCGGGTCACGGTCGCCTTCCGGGCAGGTCGGGCCGGGTGTCGCCGTTGGCGCGGTCGTCCGCGTCACAGTAGGTGTTACGGTGGGGGGGACCGTAGCAGTCGGAACCGCGCCGCCGACCGTGACGATGAAGCGCCCGAAGGTGCTGGCGGAGACGCTCCGGATCGTCCCGGCCTGTGTGGTATAGGAACCGGCGGCATTCACCAGCAGGTTATTGTACACACCGGGTGTGGTATTGCTGCCGATACTGAGCTGAAGCGTGAACGTCGTCGTTGCGCCGCCGGGCGCGTTATTGGCGAGCTGGATCGTTCCGGGCGAACTGACGGTCACGCCGGTGGGCAGGTTCGTGACCGTGATATTGAACGAGGTCGTCGGGCTCGTGGTGGCATTGGCGTCGTTGATATTATTCGTCAGTTCAAAGGTAAGGGTGATGATCGATCCCGGATCGCCGCGCGGTGGGTTGGCCAGTTCGCCTGCCGTCTGAGTGATCACGACGACCTGCTGAGCGCGAACGATAGTGAATGGGACCCCGGTGGCGATCGCCAGGATCGCACCCAGCAACACGAATGTGATCGTGAGTCTTTGCAGAATCGCGTGACGATGGCTCACTGAGACGTTCTCCAACCAGGGTGGCAGCACGCGGGTGCATTATAGCACAGGAGGGGCGCGCGAGCGATTTGCGCCATTGTGACCTCGCACACACATCCGGATACGGCTCGCGCCAGGCCGCAACGACGCAGTCGATCAGGCGTGTATGCGCCAGAAGCAGCGAGCAGCACCCGTGATCCGCGAACGCGCCTCCGTTCCTGCTCGCCGTGCGCCCGATTGAGGCGCACGGTTGTTGCACGTTGCTAGAACGGGGTTACCGCACGCCCGGCCGTCCCAGCGCGCGCGCCAGCGCCGTCATCTGTGGCATGAGCGCGGCGAAGTTCTCACAGGTGAGCGACTGCCCGCCGTCGGATGTCGCCCGGTCAGGATCGGGATGTACTTCAATAATCACACCGTCGGCACCGGCGGCGATCGATGCCAGCGTCAGTGGCGGCACCAGGTACCATTTGCCGGTGCCATGCGACGGGTCGGCGATGACCGGCAGGTGGCTGCGGCGCTTGGCGAGCGCCACCGCGTTCAGATCCATCGTGTTGCGCGTGGCGGTCTCGAAGGTGCGAATGCCACGCTCGCAGAGAATGACATCGGGGTTGCCCTGAGCGATAACATATTCGGCGGAAAGGAGCCATTCCTCGACTGTGGCCGACATGCCGCGTTTCAGAAGCACCGGCTTGCCGCTGCGACCGACTTCTTCCAGCAACTGAAAGTTCTGCATGTTCCGCGCGCCAATCTGCAAGACGTCCGCGTAGCGCGCCACCAGCTCAACATCGGTCGGCGTCATCACCTCGGTCACGATCGGCAGGCCGGTTTCGGCGCGGGCCTGTGCCAGCAGGCGCAGGCCTGCTTCACCAAGGCCGCGGAAGGTATAGGGAGATGAGCGCGGTTTGAAGGCGCCCCCGCGCAACATATGCGCACCAGCCTCACGCACGGCGATCGCCGTCGCCATGATCTGCGCCTCGCTCTCAACGGCACATGGGCCGGCGATCACCACGCACGAGCCGCCGCCAATCGCAAGATCGCCGACGTGCACGATCGTATCCTGGGGGTGGAACTCGCGCGCCGCGAGTTTGTAGGGGCGGGTAATGCGCACCGCCTCCTGGACGCCAGGAAACAGTTCGATTTCCTCGCGCAGGGTTGGCGGAATGGTCGCGCCGATCACGCCGATAATGTTGCGCTCCTCGCCGTACGTAACTCGCCCGGTGAGACCGTGCTCACGGAGGCGCGCCATCACTGCGGCCAGGTCCTGCTCTGTTGCGCTGCTGCGCATCACGACGATCATGGGAATGTTCTCCTTTGCAAGCGGCAAGAGTTGCTCAATGTACCCTCCAGCGCTGGGCCGCGGCATGGCCGGGCGCAGGCGCAGTCGTATGCCAGGTTCGAGGTTCAGGGTGGTCATTGCAGGCTCCTTTTCGAGCACTGTTCCGAAGCGATCATAGCTGCCGACAATCTCTACGCAATGATGGCACCCTGCGATCCAGGAGCGTGTTCCCGGCACCCGGCGCCGTTCCGGGTTTCCAGGATCGGCGGGGAGCATCGCCGCCGCCTGATCAATCCGCCCCATGAAGCGCGGTTCTGTCCGGGCGCAGGGTGCGGGCGCCGCGGATGTACACGTGCATGATCTCATCGGCCCGGCGTGGCGTGTTCCAGTGAATCAAGACGCGGATGCAGCGTTGCAGGCTGCCGGGCACGGCCATTTCGTGGGTGCAGAGCAACGCGGTATCGAGCCAG
The DNA here is from genome assembly GCA_013388755.1 of Chloroflexota bacterium. Taxonomy (GTDB): domain Bacteria; phylum Chloroflexota; class Chloroflexia; order Chloroflexales; family Roseiflexaceae; genus JACAEQ01. The sequence continues at coordinate 13,648 of JACAEQ010000084.1, read as the reverse complement.
CCAAGCTCGCGTGCGGCGACCGCCGGGAATTCAGCCGTCAGGTCGGATGTCGTGCTGAAGATGGCGCTGGCGATATCCTCGGTGTGGATCCCATTGGCGGTGATCATGCGCTGCAACAACTCCCGGGTTGCCTCGAGGATCGACTCGCGCGTGTTCTCGTCGCACGTGGTCGCGCCGCGAATACCGCGGCAGTAGATGGTCATGGTGCACTCCTGCACAACAAGAAAGGCGTGGAGCCTGTTGCTCCACGCCTTTCAGAGTTCCCGCACCGTACATTCAGCCAACGCGAAGCAACCAGGCTCGTTGTGAGCTGGTAAAGTAGTACCAGAACCAGGCGGTGCTGCTGCGCGGCTGCATGAATACGTTCACGATACGTTCAGGCGAATGTGCTGCGACTATACCACACGCATGGGAAGGTGTCAATAATCACGATCCTGAGCCCAGCAACTCTTCCGCTTCGATAATTGCCTGGGCGATATCCTTCATTTTGGCGCGTTTGTCACGGGCGCGCTGACGCAACCGTTCGTATGCATCACGTTCGCTCAGGCCAAGGCGTTGCATCAGAATGCCTTTGGCGCGTTCGATCAATTTGCGCGCCTCCAGCGACTCTTCAAGCTCATGCACCTGGGCGCGCAATGCCTGAAGTTCACGGAAGCGCGCCAGTGCGATATTGATCGCGGGCGAGAGATCCGCCTCGTTGACTGGTTTGACCAGGTAGCCGAGCGCGCCGGCGGCTTCCGCCTTGCGGATCGTCTCGCGATCGGTGTAGGCCGTCAGCATCAGAATTGGTGTCGGGCGTTGCTGGTTGATCCGCGCCGCTGCTTCGGTGCCTTCCATTTCTGGCATCCGAATGTCCATGATGATCAGATCCGGGCCGAGTCGCGTCGCCAGGTCGATCGCCTCGGTACCGGTGCGGGCGATGCCGATCACATCATATCCCAGCCCTTTCAGTTGTTCCTCCAGCGTGAGGGCAACCAGATCGTTATCTTCAGCCACGAGAATGCGGGTGATGGCCATAACGCTACTCTTTCTGCTCATCACCGAGCTTATATGTGGAGTACATTGCTAATTGTTAACTATAGCGTAGATGATACCATATGTGAAGGGGTGATGAACCCGTCGTGAGACGGGTTTGTCGGCGTTGATGTCATGTCTGCCGTTTCACGCGATGCTGGCGAGCGCAGCATTGACGATCGCCGCCGTGACCGGGTGGTGGCGGGGTGTATCGCGGCGTGGATAGGTGCGGTTACTCAACACGACAACGATCAAGCGGTGATGCGGTATGATCACCAGCGCCGGCCCGGTGAAGCCGGTATGACCGAAGCTTCCTGCCGGCGCCGCCCCCATGAAGCCGGCACGATCCAGCATCCATCCGAGGCCGCATGCCAGCGCCATCCCCGGCGTATGATTGGTGGTCGCCAGCGTCATCGTCGCGCGGCGCAGCACATGGGGGTGGTTGTGATCCTCTGGTGTGGCCATCCAGGAGCGGCAGAATGAGACGAGTTCAGCGGCGGTGCTGAAGAGGCCGGCGTGCCCGGCGACCCCGCCCAGCACGTGAGCGCTTTCGTCGTGGACGCTGCCGTGCACCAGCCGTCCACGCCACTCATGGTCGAACTCGGTCGGGGCGATCCGCGTAACCAGTGCTGCGTCGGGGCGGAACCTCGTCTCGCGCAGGCCAAGCGGCTGGATCACCAGGTCGTCAAGCGCGACATCGAGCGGCGCGCCGTGCAATGTTGCCACGATCTCCCCGAGGAGCAATGAGTTGATGTTGGTATAGGCGACCTTACTCCCGGGGCGGTGCCGTGGCACCGCGGCATACACGGCATTCAGCAACCCTTCGCGCCCGGCGTGGCGCAGCACCGAGAGACGTACGTCAAGACCGGAGGTGTGTGTCAACAGATGGCGCACGGTGATGTCACGCGTGTGGAAGCGTGCCAGGTAGGTGCCGACGGGAGCGTCGAGGTCGAGGGTGCCGGTATCGTACAGGCGCAACGCGCCGGTCGCCGTGAAGACCTTGGTCAGTGATGCGATATCGTAGATGGTGGCGGGTGTGACCGGAACGCTCTCAGGGGCTTCGTAGGCTGTGGCGCCATAAGCGGCGCAATGGAGCGTCTCGTCGCCGCGGGCCACAACCACCACGGCGCCAGGAAAGACGCGCTGTGCGATCGCGTCACGAATGATCGTGTCGATTGAGGGAATTGCCATGCTTCTCAGGGAGCGGGAGCACACGCGGGGCGCGCCGTGAGCCAGGGATCGAAACGAACCGTATCGCCGGGTGCATCGCCGCGCCCATCGGCGTGGCGGTCGGGTTCGTACGGACCTTCGGCGGCGCCCCACCAGTTATTGCGCATATCAAGCGCGACATCGCTGGTGGCTCCACGCCCGATGCCGCGTTCGAGATAAATCGGAATAATCGGCGGCGTATGCTGTTCGATGGCGTTGTCGCGCACCGTCAACAGCGGCAGGCCAGGCGTTTGTGGCAGGGTGCTGATAACGCTCACACCATTCGATCCACGCACAAACCCGTTACAGGCAATGTTCCCCTGGAGCGGGCCATTGGTCGCCAGAGTCAGGTTCGGGCCGTCCTGGCCGATAAACAGGTTGCGCTGGATGTCGAGTGTCACCGTATCATTCGGGCTGCGGCTGCTCACCTGCACATTCGGTACGCCAGCCGCCATGCGGTTGACACCGACCCGATTGCCCGTCAATGTCACTGTGCCGCCGCCGTCGAGCACAATTTCGACCGCTGCGCCATAGGGCATGTCATTGCCGGCAATCTCGCTGTCGCGCAGTTCGACACGGCTGGCATCGGCGCGCAGGTGACCGCCGTTGTCAATGATCCGGCTGGAACGGACAATCAGGTTGCCGCCGGTAGAAGCCAGCACCGTACCACCGGCACCACCGCCGCGTAGTTCGGTATGTTCCAGGACAATGTCACTGCCGACACGGCCGGCGATCCCTTCCCAGCGCGGCAGGTCGGCGCCGACAAAGCGCACCGGCAGATCGGGTCGACCCAGGGCGTACAACCGGCCATCGACATAGAGCGAGACGCCGGGCGGGATGCGCACTTCGACGCCAGGTTCGATAATCAGCGTGGCACCTGCCGCGATCAGGGTATCGCGCCGGAGGGCAATCGGGTTCTGCGCTGCCGTCCAGTATGCCGTACCACGGATGACGTCAACCGGAATGGCTGTTGGTGACGGAGGCGGGCGGGTTGGGCGCGGTGCAGGCGGCTGAGTTGGCGCCACCGGCACGGTGGCCTGTGGCGGCTCAGGCGTCGGCGGCTCAGGCGTTGGCGGCTCAGGCGTCGGCAGGGCCGTGAGCGGCATGGTTGGCGAAATGATCGACTGATCGAGCGCCGGCGTCGGCAGCGGCAATGCCAACGTTGGTGAAGGAGCCGCAGCAAATGTTGGCGCTGGAATGACCTGCGGTGGTGGGTACGCCGGTGATTCGGTTGGCGCCGGCAGCGCCGCAGTTGGCGGCAGGGTAGGCGTCTCCACCTGAGCAGGCGCAATAACCTGGGGGGTCGCCTGGACGATGGTGGGAACGGGTGTCAACGCGCGCGCCAGTTCGTTACTCGACGGCGGAAAGAGCACGGCGAGGATGATTGCAAATGCCAGAAAGAGCAGCGCAGCGATCAGAATCGCTGTATCCCGCGTCAGGTGGAAGGGCAGGCCGCGTGAAGGCGGGGTATCCGGCGGGCGATCGATCGGCTCCACGGTTTCCTCAATCTGCAATTGCACCATCTACAGCGGCGAGCAGAAACGTTGATCCGTGGAAGCGCCACTGTGTCTGCTTGCCGCACGCCCTACCGGGGCGCAAGGTTGTTGCACTTTGCCGGAAGACGGCGGCATCTTACCACAGCGCCGGATGCGGTGCAATACAGGCCACAGGTCTATAAGATTAGCGGTACAATCGTTATATTCTGGTGGCGCGGCAGGCTGCGTGCTGCGCCCGCCGGACCTGCGGCAGCGGGGAGTTTTGAATGCATAGAACAGCATGGGAGCTTCATCGTGAATTGCTGGCACTGTGAACGAACAGCGTATGGCACATGCATCTTTTGCGGTCGGGCACTCTGCAAGGATCACGTTCGCGAGATGCCACATATTGTGGCGCTGTACCGTGATGGGCGCGGCGATCACCGGGCGATTGTCACGGTGCGCGCGCTCTACTGCGGTGTCTGCGAGCCACGTGAGGACCCGGTCGCATTGCCGGAGCTCGGCTGAACCGTGCCCACCGGCTATTCGGCACGGTTGTTATGGGCCGTCGATCGGCAGGCGCACGGTCATGGTTGTGCCAACGCCCACGGCGGTTGCGATCTGAATATCACCACCGTGATCCTTGATGATGCCGTAGGAGACGGAGAGCCCCAGGCCAGTGCCGGGGGTTGAACTACTACCGAGAGCGCCTTTGGTGGTCACAAACGGCTCGAAAATCCGATCGCGGATGCTCTCGGGAATGCCGTGACCGGTGTCGCTCACGCTGAGTTCGACAAATCGGCCTTCCTGGCGCAGGGCGATGGTGATTGTTCCGCCGCCCTTGCCGATAGCGTCACGCGCGTTGGTCACAAGGTTCAGAATAACCTGGGCGATCTGGCCGCTATCGCAGACAATGGCCGGAGTCGGCTCGATCGCGCGTACCAGAGTAATGCTCAGCTTACGCAGATCGATTTCGACCAGGGTCAGTGTCTCGTCAATAGCGTCGGCGAGCTGGCACAACTCGCGGCGGTGCTCATTGCGGCGCGCGAAGGTCAGCAATCCGCGTGTGACCGAGCGGCCACGCTGACATGCCTGCCGGATGACATCGAGCGCGTTGTCTTTCTCCGCAACATCATCGACGCTGCGCCCGAGCTCGGCATATCCCAGCATGCCGCCAAGCAGATTGTTGAACTCGTGGCCAATGCCGGCGGCAAAGGTTCCAACGGCTGCAAGTTTGGACGATTGAATGAGTTCAGCCTGCTTGTGGCGAAGTTCGGTAAAGAGACGCGCGTTCTCAACGGCAACCGCCGCCTGGCGCGCAAACGAGGTCAGAATGCGCTGATCGGCGGCATCGAGGCCGCGTAGCCGCTCGAACGCCAGGCAGATCGCGCCCAGTGCGCCGTGATCGGTGGCAAGCGGGATTGCCAGCACCGTTGACCAGCGGACCGGGTCGTCAGAATCGACCGACGGCGCCAGTTTGCGCCCGCGTTCGTCGGCGACGAGCAGGATCTGGCCACGCTGGAGCAGGCCGCTGTACAACTCCTGGTCAATCGAAGGAGCGCCGGTTTCGGTCAGCGGCAGGCGATAGGCGGCCAGGACGCTCAGTGTACCATCGTTGTCGCGCAACACGACCCAGCCGGCTTCCGCATCAAGCAGTGCCGCAAGCCGTTCACAGAGAATCTGGAGCTGCCGGCGGCCATCGAGCGTCGCAAGCATGGTGGTTGCCAGCGACTGTAGCCGTTCAAGGCGCTCGCTGCGGGCATGCAGTTGCTCCCGGAGTTGCTTCAGCCCGGTGCGCGTCGCGCGCAGTTCGGCCCGGCTGTGCGCGATGTATTGCAGCGCGCCCAGAAGCCCCAGCACGACCGGTAATGCCTGTGGCGCTACCGGCCAGAGCGCACCGGCCAGAGCACCGCTGGTTGTCATAACGGGTACGTACCAGCGCAAGAGCGTTGTTTCGCCCGGCCACGAGAAGTTCCATGCTTCGCCCGGCAAGGCGGCCACGGCCACACCGGCTGCATACCCCAGCACAATGATGGTCGCCAGTGACAGGGGCACGAGAAACACGGGCTCGACCAGGGCGGCGGCATAGAGTGCGGCACCGAACGTGATTGTCAGCGCGCGCATCGCCACTATGCGCGTCGCCTGCCGCCACTGGCGCCGGAGGAGCAGCGGGCCTGCAGCAACCATCACGATGACCAGCGAAGATGACCAGCCGAAGATAAGCAGGGTGCCGGCCAGGATGACCGGCGATGGTGTGAGCGCCACACCGCCGCCCTCGTGGACGGCGAAGCGATCGCTCAATGCCAGCAGCGCCGCGGTGCCTCCCATCACAACCAGTTGCTCAACTGGCGGAGCACGCAATGGTGTTGCCAGCGCCGCAAACAGCCCGCTGATCAGCACAACGCCGATTGCCGCTGTGGTCGGCTGGCGAAGCAGGTGCCCGATCATCTGTGGCGAGATCCTCGGGCGTTTGGGCTGGCTCATGGCGCGTTCAGGATACATGGACTGGCCAGCCGGCGGCGCATGATGCGTACCGATTGCATCAAGGCATCCGGACCAGGGTTACGCTACGCTCGTTGCTTCTTGCGTCTACTTCGTATATAACATGGCAATCGGCAACGAACAAGAGTACCAAAGTCAGGGTTCATGCTATGGAAACCTCATTCAATCCCGCAGCGCTCGACCCGTATGCTGAACGGATCACCAATGGGATTGCAACGCTTGGTGGGGTACTGATGTTGCCGACCCTGTTTCTGTACCTTAGCGGCCTGCTGTTCACCGGCGTGGCGCTGACCGGCGCCGTCGTAACGGTGGCGGTCGCGCTGGCGCTGGCAGCCTGGCTGGTGCTCAACTATGCGGTCCAACCATCGGCGTATCTCATCGGGAACAAAGATCTGGTGATCCGGCGGCGCTGGTCGCGCGCAATGCGGATACCCTTGAAGCAGATCGCCGGCGTGTCCTCTGCCGGGGCGCTGGCGGATGTGCCGCGATTCGGTCTGCGGCGCTCATTCAACGCCGGTGTCTTCGGTTACCACGGGCCGTTCCGGCTTGCGCCGTACGGCACGGTCTTTTTCGCTGCCACCCACCGCGAGCGACTGGTGGCGGTGGCGCGGTATGATGCACCACCACTGATTATCAGCCCGGCGCGCCCGCGCGAGTTTGTTGAGGCGCTGCGTGAAGCGCTGCTGCAGCGCCAGCCGCAGGAGCAACCGCAAGAACAGACGTTGCCCGGCGATTGACAACTCTTTTGTTTGTGATAGAATACACGCGTTCTATCAGATACGCACACAAAGAGGAGCACTCATGAAGTTCCAGAGACGTTTCTGGATGCTGGCGGTGGCGCTGGTTGCCGCTTTTGCGCTGGCGGCATGTGGTGGTGGCGGTGGCGGCGGCGGTGGCGGTGGTGGCGCGAGCACCTCCGTGGAGCTTGGCTCGGCAGGGGAGAACCTGGCGTACGATAAGCCGGCTTTCACGGTTCCCGCCGGGCAGACGATCACCCTGACGTTTAAGAACAACTCGACGGCGCAGCAGCACAACATTGTGATCGTCAAGGGCGGCGAGGATGTTGCGGCGGCAGTTGATGAAGAGGCCGCCAATGCTGGCCCACCCGATTTCCTTCCTGCCGACAAGGCCAATATCATTGCAGCAACCAAGATGCTTGCGCCGGGCGCCAGCGAGACGATTACGTTTACTGCGCCGGCAGCCGGCACCTACACGTTCCTCTGCACCTACCCGGCGCACTATGCCGGTGGCATGAAGGGTGTGATGACCGTCCAGTAAGCGCTACACGGGTCGTTTCTCGAAAGAGCACGAGGATTGCCTCGTGCTCTTTCTTGTTCAGGATGCGCCATGCTGTTTACTGAACGTCTGTACTTCGCCGATCCTTACCTGCGTAGCTTTAGTGCGCGGGTCGTGGCGCGCGACGTGCGCCACGGCCATCCTGCCGTTGCGCTCGATCAGAGCGCATTCTACCCCGAGGGTGGCGGCCAGCCGGCTGATGGCGGAACTCTCAACGGTATCGGCGTGGTTGATGTGCAGGCCGATGGCGACCTGGTCTGGCATATGCTTGCCGCCGAGTTACCCGATGACACTATTGAAGGCACTATTGACTGGGATCGGCGCTTCGACCATATGCAACAGCACCTTGGCCAGCACCTGCTCTCGGCCAGCTTCGAGCACTGCTATGGCATACCAACCGTATCATTTCACCTTGGCGGCACGGCGTCAACCATTGATCTGGCGACAGCGACACTGGACGATCGGCAGGCGGCGACGGTCGAGGATGTGGTGAACGCGGTTGTCTGGGAAGACCGCCCGGTGCTGGCGCGGTTCGTCACCGCCGAGGAGTTATCGTCCCTGGCGCTGCGCAAGCCACCGGTGGTCAACGGAGCGGTGCGCGTTGTATCGGTGCCGGATTTTGACCATTCGGCATGCGGCGGGACGCATCCGCGTTCCACCGGTGGCGTGGGGATCGTCCATATCCGCCGCTGGGAACGGCGTGGCGCGACAATACGTGTCGAGTTCGTGTGTGGTGGGCGCGCCTTACGCGACCTGCGCTGGAAGAATGCTGCGCTGGGGCGCCTGGCTGCCACACTGAGCTGCGGCACGGGCGAACTGGACGTGGCTCTGGCGCGACTGCGCGCTGCGGAAGAGGCGGCGCGCAAGGGGCTGGAGGTTGCGCATGAACGGCTACGTGGTTACGCGGCGCGCGAGCTTGCCGCCGGGGCGGCGCGCGTGGGCGGCATACCGGTGGTGCGGCAGGTCATCGAGGGGACGGTGGCGGATGGGCGCGCGCTGGCCACGGCACTGGCCGATGCCGGGTGTCTGGCGATCATCGGGGTGACGGGTGCGAAGACGCAACTGGTTCTCGCTGCCACTGCGACGCTCGGTGTTGACTGTGCGGCGTTGTTGCGCGCGGCGCTGGCGGTGTCCGGCGGGCGCGGCGGTGGTACGGCGACCTTGGCGCAGGGTGGCGTTGACAGTGCCGCATCGCTGGCGCAGGCAATTGATGCGGCGCTGGCTGAACTGGAGCGGTGGCCTGGACGGCAATGAGCTGCCGGCGTCCTGGTGTCATCGCCAATCGCACAGTTACAGCAAAGTGCAGAATGATTGAACCGCATGCGTGCTGGGAGCGCGCGCATCGTGCGCGCAAGCGGGCGGGACGCCCGCGTACCCGGCGATCAACTAGTCTGAACTTCGCTGTAGACCCAACACTTCTCAAATAAGCTCTTCGCCCCCACCCCGGCCCTCACCCGCCGGGAGAGGGAGCCCGTTTCGCCGCCCGGCGGGGAGTCGGGGTGCAGGGTATTGGCTGTGGACCCCCATGCGGCTGAGCGACTCACTGCCGTGATGAAAACAGCACAGGGGTCGTGCGCTATCGGCCATTGGTTTTTTCACCTCAGCGAGTCTCCGTCACTTTCCGGATACTGCGCGGGTTATCGGGGTCGAAGCCGCGCGCGCGCGCCAGGTGAAACGCCAGCAACTGGCCCGCAACGATCGCCGTCATTGGTGCGAACCGCTCTTCGACGCTCACCGGCAATGCCGCCGGCCGATCAGCAACATCGAGGATCGCAGGCACATCGCTGATCGCCGTGAGATGTGCGCCAAGCTCATGTAGCCGGGTAGCGAGCGTGGTCAGATCATCAGCAACGGCCCCCTGTGTCGCCACGAGGGTGATGGGAAAGTCGTCGCGCACCAGGGCGATTGGGCCGTGCTGGAAGTCTGCCGCCGAGTAGGGTTCGGTCGGGACGTAGGTGAGTTCTTTCAGTTTCAGTGCGATCTCCCATGCCGTGGCATAGTGATAGCCGCGCCCGATGGTCACGGCTGCAACGGCGTCGGCCATCGCGCCGGCTATCTCCTGCATCCGCGCATCCAGCGCTAGTGTTGCTGCCATGGCCTCGGGAACGGCAGCGAGCCCGGCAAGGCCGGTTGTATCGCCAGCGATGCTGAGAGTGAGCAATGCCAGCGCCGCAAGCTGTGTTGTGTATGTCTTGGTTGCCGCAACGCTGCGCTCCGGGCCAGCATGCAACGGAATGACGAACTCAGCGGCGCGCGCCAGGTTGGAGTCGAGGTTGTTGGTGATCGCGACGGTTGGCGCGCCGCTGCGCCGGGCGTCCTCGATCACGGCGCAGATGTCGGGGGATGTCCCCGACTGCGAAATACCGATTGCCAGCGCGCCGTCGAAGCGCAGCCGCGCGCCGTAGCGGGTATGGAGCGACGGAGTTGCAAGGGCGACCGGCAGACCGAGCGACGCCCCCATCAGATATTGGGCATAGCGCGCGGCGTTGTCGGAGGTTCCTCGGGCGGCGATGATGGCATAGCGGCAGTCGCGCGCTGCCAGCGCGCGCGCCAGTTCTGCTACGCGGTCGGTCTCCGCGTCAAGCATCCGCCGAATGGCCTCGGGTTGCTCATAGATCTCTGCATGCAGAACTGAGGTCAGCATCCGTTCCTCCGCTGCTCAGACTGGTTACAACGTGTCGTGACACTCACGCGCACTGGCCGGGGTGTGCTCACCTGCAGCAATTGCGCGCCGGATCCATGCCTCCTGTTCTTCGCGTGTTGTTGCGCAGCCATCAAGATACGCAGCGCGTAATCCAGCCAGGAGTTCGCCAAAGCGCGGGCCGGGCCGCAACCCGAGCGACTCGAGGAACCGCCCGTCAATCGCCAGTTTCATTCCGCGCAGGCACTCGATGTAGCGCTGGATGTACCGCGGCAGCGGGTCCGGTTCGGCAACCTGTGCTGCGCGTAACGCCGTTATGCCGATCCCGTGCAACGCCCGGTCAATGGCGCTGTCGGCGACCGTGGCGTTGCGCAGACCCGCAACGCGCGAACGCACCAGGGTGATGTCGGTAAGCAGGCGTGTTTCGTTGACCGGGAGACGGTAGCGAGCCGTGAAGCCCGCGCGATCCTCGTCGCCCAGAGGATAGAGCACCAGCGCCAGGTAGAGCTCTGGCAGCGCGGTGTTGGGGAAGGTTGCCCGGCGCGCCGCGTCAAACCATCCGGCAATGGTCGTCGTCCAGTGCAAGGCAGGATACATCGCCTGAAGCGCCCCCAGGTCATCGAGGACCTCCAGCGCCGGCTCGGGATGCTCTTCGGCGAGGATGAGCCGGAACTCGTTCATGATTCGTTGCGGTGTGGTGCGCCCGAAAATGCCCTGCTCAAGCGCATCGCCGATCAGGGCGCGTGTACGGGGTTCAATCACGAAGCCGAGCCGTGCGGCGAGGCGCGCCGCGCGCAGGATACGTGTCGGGTCGTCAATGAAACTCAGGTTATGCAGTACGCGTATCAGGCGGCGCGCAATGTCGCGCCGGCCGCCGTAGAAATCATAGAGCCGGCCGTAACGCATCGGGTTCAGACAGATCGCGAGTGTGTTGATCGTGAAATCGCGCCGGTGCAGATCGTGGCGCAGTGATGCGGCCTCGACGTCGGGCAGTGCCGACGGGCGCTCGTAGAATTCGGTGCGCGCCATAACGAAGTCGAGTGTTAAGGGATAGGGGCCAGGGGTGAATGACCGTACCGATTGTTCCGCTTCGGTGCCTTCACCGAAACGTCCACCCGATCTATCACCTTTCTCCAGCACGAGCGTCGCTGTACCGAATGCCGCATGGCTGCGCACCACCCCTCCGAGTTCAGCAGCCAGCGCCCCGGCCAGGCCGATCGCATCCCCCTCGACCACCAGGTCAAGATCATCCTGCATGCGCCCGAGAAGCATGTCGCGCACCGTGCCGCCAACGACGTAGAGTGCTGCGCCTCGCTGCTCGGCAACTTCGCCCGCGCGCCGCAAGACGCCGAGGACCGCCGGGTTGAGGAAACGCTCGAGGGCCGTACCGAGCGCCTCGTGTTCACTGCTGCTGGCAGACGACCCGCCGGCCCAGGCGCGCAGCAGGTCGCTGCGGGTAATGATGCCAAGCAGGCGGTGCTGCTGATCCACAACCAGCAGGCGCCCGGTGCGATCGCCATTATCGGCGGCGAGCGCGCCGCGTATGGCAGCGAGCGATGCATCAGGCGGCAGCAGTGTTGGACCGTGCCAGAGATACCGCGCCAGCGACGCATCGCGCAACCCGTGGCGCAGCGCACGGTCGAGGTCGCGCCGCGAGATCAATCCCTGTACGACACCTTCGGCGTCTACAACGGGCAATGCACCGTGGCCATAGCGCAGCAATAAGTCTTCGGCCTGCGCCACCGTGGCATCAAACGGTGCCGTATGCACCGGGCGGGTCATAATATCGGCCGCAGTGAGCGCCGGTTGCACCATATCGCGGATGGCCGTCGCCACCTCATCCAGCAGGGTCGCGGCATCAGCGCCGCGCACATACGCGGCGGCGGCATAGCGATGACCGCCGCCGCCAAAGCGCGCCGCCAGCGCGCCGGCATCCAGCGTATCGGCGCTGGCGCGCAGAATGAGTTGTGCACCGTTGTCGCCGGTTGCGATCGTAATTGCTGTGATCGCCGGCGCATACAGGTCGCGCAGGCGATGGGCCAGTGACGACAATTCGGGCACCGGCCCGTCAACGCGCCCCCAGGCGAACAATGCCGTCCAGCCGCTGACTTCTTCGAGGCGCATCGTCTGTTCGAGCTGGTGCAGCACCTGCTCCTGCACGGTTGACAGCGGATGGCGCAGAAACTCGCCGACGGCCTCGATCCGCGCGCCATGTTCGAGTAACCATGCAGCGCATGCCGCGTCAGCAGCGCGCGTCCCTGGCAGCGCCAGGCTACCGGTGTCTTCATAGATGCCGAGCAAGAGCAGTGTAGCCTCAACGACCGTCAGCGGCAGCTGATGCTCCATGATGCGCCGCACAAGAATAGTCGTCGTTGCACCGGTGTCGGCATAGATCAGTTCTTCATTCGGCGCCAGCGCCCGTTCCGGTGGGTGGTGGTCAATGATGGTTATCGGCACTGGTTCGTCGCCCAGCAGCGGCAGGCGTGGGACGGTAGACGTATCAACCAGGATGAGGCGCGTCACCGGTTCGCGCGGCAGGTCGGCGATGCGCACGAAGGGCAGTTCCTCGCGATACAGGGCAGCAAACTCGCGCACGTTCTCATTGAGTTGCTGGTTAAGCGGTGCGAGCGCACCAGGGTAGAGGCGTGCCGCCGCCAGTTGCGCGGCGAGTGCGTCGAAGTCGGTGTTACTATGCGTGAGGATCAGTTCCATACAGTGGCCAGCGCACGCTCAGCCCATTCCAGCCAGGGCCATACCTGTGGCTTGCTCAACGCGGGCAGCGGCGTGCGTCGCAGCCCGAGATCGGCGATCGAGAGCGTGCAATCTTCGTCTATCCAGCGACATTCCATCCAGCCGTTAACATTCCTGCCATTCTCCAGTGTAACATAGACAGCAATGGAGATCGGCCCGGCCTGTTCGCCGTACTGGCGATTCACATTGTCGGGCCACATCTCGCCGAATGTGATCCGTTGATACCTGATGCCTTCGGCGCGCAAGGCATAGGCGACCTGATCGCCATAGGTGCGAATGGTGGGGGGGCGCAGTGCGGTGAAGGCCCAGAACGTGGCGGTACACCCGACGGCACAGACCGCTGCGACGAATACGGCAATGCGGAGTATGCGCTTTCTCGAAAGTTCCATGGATGTTCCCGATCGATGCGTCATTGCGCGGAGCGTCAGCGACATGCCCACCCTCTGTCATTGCGCGGAGCGATTGCGACCGCCTGTCATTGCGCGGAGCGTTAGCGACCGCCTGTCATTGCGCGGAGCGCTAGCGACGAAGCAATCTCGGCGTTTGATGAGGAGATTGCTTCGCTATCGCTCGCAATGACCCGAGAGAGGGGAGATTGCTTCGCTACCGCGCGCACTGACCCGGGTCGCGTGTCATTGCGAGGAGCGCTAGCGACATGCCCACCCTCTGTCATTGCGAGGAGCGTTAGCGACGAAGCAATCTCGGCGTTTGATGAGGAGATTGCGTCGCTGTCGCTCGCAATGACCCGAGAGAGGGGAGA
>JACAEQ010000094.1 GCA_013388755.1 Chloroflexota bacterium | reverse complement strand
CTCCTGCGCGAGACGGCCAGCTAGTACGATACGGCCGCCAGGCCACCCTGCTGGTACGCCACCGCGTACGTCGCGTCATCGTACAGGACCTGGCCTATCCGAATAACAGATGTCTGGCTGTCATTGCGAGCGATAGCGAAGCAATCTCCTCATCAAACGCCGAGATTGCTACGTCGCTGACGCTCGGCGCCCTGACAGGCAGTCGCTGGCGCTCTGCGCACTGACAGGAGGCGGAGAGGTTCTCGGAGCAGCGCATGGCGCCAACAGAGACGCCCCCGGAGCGGGGCTCCGAGGGCGCTTGCGCCGCAGTCGTGGAGGCGCGTGCAGGCCTGCGTGCCTATTGTCGCCGAAGGTCGTAACCGTGCAATAACCGGCACGATGCGTGTCATTGGCCGCTGTCGGCGGCGCCGACAACTTCGATAAACAATTGCTCGAGCGAGATACGCTGTGGTGTCAGCGCGTAGAGCCGCGCGCCGCCGGTAACGAGGCGTTCGGCGATCTGCGGCAGAACGTCCTCATCGGTTACCTCAAGTTCCAGCATACCGGGCGATGATTCGTGGGGCGCGCCATCTGGCGCGCACAGTGGCGCAAGTGATGCGAGCAGTTCAGGAGAAGCGCCGGAGACGCGCAACGTCACGCGCAGACGCCCCGCCACCGCGTGCAGATCGAGCGTACGGAGCACGCGCCCCTCGCGAATAAAGGCGGCGCGGTCACATGTTGCTTCCACCTCGCCGAGCAAATGGGAATTGAGAAAGACCGTCGTGCCACGCGCGCGAAGCTCGCGAATGATCCCGCGCACCAGCATCCGCCCGAACGGATCGAGCGCCGATGTCGGCTCATCGAGAAATACCAGTTCCGGCTCGTGAATGAGCGCCTGCGCCAGGCCGATACGCTGCAGCATCCCTTTGGAAAAGTCGGCCAGCGGGCGATGTGCGTGTTCGGTAAGGCCGACCAGTTCGAGTACTTCGGCCACGCGACGGCGGCGCGTACCGGTGGGCATCTGGCCAAGATGGGCGTGCAGATCGAGCAACTCGGCGGCCTGGAGCCACTCGTGGAAACGAAAGTGCTCCGGCAAAAACCCGATCCGCGCCATGGCGTGCGGATCAGCAGGCACCGCGCCGAGCACACGCGCGCTACCGCCACTCGGCGTTACCAGGCCAAGCAGCATTTTTACCGAGGTGCTCTTTCCCGCGCCATTCGGCCCGAGAAAGGCGAACACTTCACCGCGCGGCACCTGGAGCGTCAGGTCAGCCACGGCAATCTTGGCGCCGTAGATCTTGTGCAGCCGGCTGGTTTCGATCACATGGTCGGGCATAGAAAGGCAATCGGTTGATCGGCGGGGGGCGCGCGTTGGCACACGCGCCCGCCCGCGATCAGCAGTTCAACGCACCGTCTCGGCGAGCGCAATGAACGCGCTCTCGCTGCCAAAGCCGGTGCCGGACATCACGAAGAAGCGATCGCCGCGCTGCCAGTAGAGATGGTGATGCCGTTCGGCACCCCCCTGACCACTGACAAGCAAGCCAGGTGCGCCGCCTATCGACACCTGGCGCAGGTTGCTGATATCCGCCGGGAAGGGGAAGACCAGCGTCGTGCGCCAGTCGATCTGCGATGCAAGCGCAGTCGCCTGCCGCGACTCCATACCCAGCATACGCAAGGCTGCAAAGCCAAGTTGATTCAGATCCACGCCGTCAGGCAATGTAACCTCGGGGCTGAGCCCTTGAACCAGCGTCACCTCGTAGCCGGAACCGGCATACTCGGCAGCAATCACCGGCGGCACATCGGCGACGATCGGCGCTGCACCAAGCGCGTCTGGAAGCGTTACATCGTCCACGCCTGCCAGGCGCAACAACTCGCGCGCAGAGGCGACGTTCACCTGGAACTCGAAGGTTGAACGTTCCGTCACCGTATAGCGGGAGGTGGCCGGCGGCGCGGGCAGCGCCGGTTGCGCCGACGTAAAGCCTGCGGCAACCGCAGCTTCATCGAGCGAGGCAACGCTACGTGGCTCGGTCGCGCCGCTGGTCTGTTGCGGCGCTGCAAGAAACAGGCTCTGTTCGTCGAAATTGAGCCGCTTGAGCTGTTCCATACGCTCGGCATTCACCGGCACGAAGACCACATTCTGCACACGAAACACACTCAGCAACTGGTCGGCTGCGGCGCGCACCGGCGGCAGCGCCAGCAGCGCGACGATGATCATCATGCCGGCGGCCCAGGCCGCCCACGGTCGCCATGATCGCTTCAGTGACATAGGTTTGCTCCCTGGTAGAACTGGCCCGGGAAACGGTATCCTCCGGGCAGGCGGCAGCACACGACGCCCTGACGATTCGGACGCGATGCCGCGCCGCAGGGTGGCAAGTGCAGCCGAAATATCGGAAGCCGGCGTGTCGAGCAGGGCGGCGGCGCGCTCCGCCCGAATTCGCAGATCCTCGTGGCGTGCGCGGCACGCCGAACACGCGGCCAGGTGGGATGCCAGCGCAGTATGTTCAGCCGGGGGCAACGCACCATCGAGCGCGGCGCGCAGTACGCCGTCATCGTAGCATCCGGTCATGGCTGCACCTCTCCTGTGAGTGACGGCGCCGGCTCCTCGTGACGTATACCGGCGCCCTGCTCGTAGGCAATGATGAAGGCCCGCTCGGCACGCGCAAGGAGTGTTCCAACCGATCCCGGCGCAATATCGAGCACTGCTGCAAGCTCGGCGTACGAGAGCCCGGCGTGGCGCAGCAGCAGCAGGCGCGCCTGGCGTTCGGGCAGCGCCGCAAGCGCGCTACGAACCAGATCGCGCGCTTCGGAACGCTCCGCGGCAGCAGCCGGATCATCGGCTGCCGCCTCGTTCACGGCCACACGCTCGGTGCGCGCCGCATCCCGACGCCCGCTGCGCAGCGCGTTCCGCCCCAGATTGAGCGCAACACGGCACAGCCAGGCGCGCAGCGGATGATCTGCCGGCGGCGGGCGATGGTACAGCTTGAGAAACGTTTCCTGCGCCAGGTCCTCCGCCAGTTCGCGCGCTCCCGCAATACCATAGAGCACACGATAGACGGCCGCATAATGGCGCACGAACAATGCCTCAAAAGCTGCCTCGTCGCCTCGCCGGAACCGCTTCAGCAGCGTGCTGTCAGTCTCATCTTCTGTCATGGTGTGCTTGCCTGCTCGCCACCATATCCAGGAGCGACGCGGTGGCACAGATTCTTCGCCTGAAGGCTCGCATCTGTAAAGCCTGCGGCAGCATGGCACTCCCGATCAAGGTGGTGCGATGCGGCAGGCGCAGCCGTCACACCGCACCACAAAAAAAGATACACACTGCTCCGCCGGGGCACAAGCACCATGGTGCACGTGGCCGGTCAAGGCAACCGCGTAACACGTGTCATCTATAGAACACCGCCACAGCGCAAAATGTGACACCAGCCCCAGGGTGGCACGCACCATTTCGCAGCATGAACGGCTGATGTTTGCGCTGCGGCACCAGCCAGGCTCACTGACGCTCAGGCGCGCAATCAGGCCCGGGCCGAGCGAGAGCTTCCCGGAAGTGCACTCATAGCTGGCACAGACCCTCCATGACGTCGCGTCTCCGGCCTCAAGATGGATTGACACGGCACCGAAACCCATGGTATCGTTCCTGGGAAGAAAAACCGTTCGCCGATGTCTACCGGAGCACGACCGTGGTTTCTGTTCGATTGATGGCAGGACAGGCTCGCTAAACTGCGACGGAAATCGTGCGCCCATCGATCGAGAGTTATGTCAAATCATAACACGAAATCTTCCCCGCGGGCGCAGGCGACTGCCCCGCGGTCTTTGTTCTGTGGAGCCTGCAATGTCAATCATAAACGTCGGCGGACTGACCAAATATTATGGCGCGGAACTTATCTTCCGCAATGTCAGTTTTCAGATTGCGCGCGGCGACAAGGTGGCGATTGTCGGGGTCAACGGCGCCGGAAAGAGCACGCTGTTGCATATTATCGCCGGCCATGAGCAGGCTACGAGCGGCGAGGTCCATTTTGCGCGCGGTACGCGCATGGCGTACCTGACACAGGAAGCGCGCTTCGACAGCGCGCGCACGCTGCTCGAAGAGATGCAGGCCTCCCTCGATTATCTGAATGCGCTGGCTGTAGAGATCGCGTCGCTTGAGGCAACGCTTGCTGATAGCGCAGCGCCCGAATGGGAACAGCGCATGGAGCGCTACGGCGAGCTTCTGCATCGTTTCGAACATGCCGGTGGGTATGAGATTGACCGCCGTATTGACATGGTGCTCAGCGGGCTTGGCTTCAGCGAGGCGCAGCGTCATGAACCGGTGGCGCGTTTTAGCGGCGGTCAGAAGACCCGCGCCGCGCTCGCTGCGGCACTTCTCGCCGATCCTGATCTCCTGCTGCTCGACGAGCCGACCAATCATCTCGACCTGGCCGCCCTCGAATGGCTGGAACGTTTCTTGCGCGACTGGGACGGCACACTGCTCGTTGTGTCCCACGATCGCTACTTTCTTGACCGGGTGACGACACGCACGCTCGATCTTGCATTCAATCGCCTCGACGGCGATTATCCCGCGCCATACAATCGGTACCTCGAGCTCAAGGCGGCCAGACTGGAACTGCAACTGAAGCAGTACCAGGCGCAACAGGAGGAGATCGCCAGAACCGAGGAATTCATCCGGCGCTTCAAGAACAGCCAGCTCAGCGCGCAGGCGCGTGGCCGCGAGCGGCGGCTTGCGCGGTTGAAAGAAGGCTGGGAGGGGGGATCGGGCCGTGCCGAACATCTGATCGCTCGCCCTGAGGTTCAGAAGAAGCTCGCGTTCAAAGCTGGTGCTCAGGTGCGCGGCGCTGACCTGGTGCTGAAACTGGACGGCCTGGCGGTCGGGTATGAGCAATGGGCAAACGCTACGGCAGCGCCCCTATCCACCGGCACTGCCGAATCGCCACAGCGACATGGCACCTCCACGGCGCACCTGTTGACATTGCTCACCATACCGGATCTTGAGATCTGGCGTGGCCAGCGCGTCGCGCTCATGGGACCAAACGGCTGCGGCAAGACCACACTGCTACGGACGATTGTCGGCGAATTGCCGCCGTTACGTGGCCGTGTGCGCCTGGGGCACAACATCAGGCTGAATTACTATGCCCAGGCACACGAAGGGTTGCAGATGGCGAACATGGTGATCGACGAGATCCGGCGCATCCGCCCGGGGATGAAGGAAACCGAGGTGCGTACACTGCTGGGCCGGTTTCTGTTCAGCGGGGATGACGTCTATAAGCGCGTCGGCGATCTGTCGGGCGGTGAACGCAGCCGCGTAGCCCTGGCCCAGTTGATGCTGCTGGGTGGCAATCTGCTGGTACTCGACGAGCCGACCAACCATCTTGATATTGGCGCCCGTGAGGCGCTTGAAACGGTCTTGAATGAATATGACGGCACCGTCCTGTTCGTTTCACACGATCGCTACTTCGTTGATGCTGTGGCCGACACGATCTGGATGGTGCGCGACGGCAAGGTTGATGTCTTTGACGGCACCTATACCGCGTACATCACCGCGCGCGACGCGATCGCCACAAAAGCATCGGGGCCTGCCGGCGGCGCGCCTGCTGCGGGAGGCGAACGCCGGCGAACACCGGCGGCGCCGGCACGCAGCGCCACGCAACCTGCCGCGGCGGCCACAGCCAGTCGCGAGCAGGAACGCAACGAACGCAAACGCCAGCGACGCCTGGCAGCCCTTGAAGAAGAGATCGCCATGATCGAGTCCGAGATCAAGCAACTCGAGCATGACATGAACGCGGCCGGCATTGCCGGCGACTCAAAGCGCGTCACATCACTCAGTTTGCAGTATGCCGAGTTGCAGGAGATGCTGCATACGCGCTATGATGAGTGGGCGACGGTCGCCGGGTAGCGCCCGGATTTTTCACGATTGCGGATTGTCGATTTTTTGATGATTGATAGTGCCCGGGCGGGTGACGTTGCACGGTCTCCGAACCAGTCACCTGGCACGGCACAGGCGAGGATATTGCTTGAAGGGCACGTATCTCCTTATACTGCGGCTCGATGAAGCGATCGCGCGCCTGCCCATCGGCAGGCTCGGCGCTCTGACTTTCCCTGCCGGTTATTACCTGTATGTCGGCAGCGCATTCGGGCCAGGAGGCGTCGCGGCGCGCCTGGCGCACCACGCCCGGCGTGTGAAGCCGCGCCGTCACTGGCACATTGATTACCTGCGCGAGCGTAGCCACCTTGTCGAAGCCTGGAGCGTGGCCTGCACCGAGCGCCTGGAGCATGCCTGGGTGCGCGCGTTGAACGCCACGCCGGGAGTACAACCGGTCGCGCCCGGTTTCGGCGCAAGCGACAGCCCGTGCGCCAGCCACCTGTTCCTTTCAGCATCACGACCACCGGCGCAGCGGTTGACCGATGCGCTGCTTTCGACCGTTGACACGGCATTATCATGTGCCTGCCATATGACCATTGAGGTCCATACATTTCACGATCAATGAATGCAAACGAACCCGCCACCTCGTGTGATCCGGTTGATGCTGGCGCCTTACTCGAACAACTGCGCACCGATGTTCGCGCCCGGCGCGCTGCAGCGATTCGTGATGCGCACGACCCGGCTCGCCGCGCGCTGCAACGCAGCCTCGACGACATTGAGATTACGCGCGTCGTCAGCGCCCACTGGCCCCTGACGGGGCGAACCGTACCGGAAAAGATCATCGCTCTGGTAAACAAGGTTGTCCGGCGCTATCTGCGCTGGTACATCAACCCGATTGTCGAGCAGCAGAACGCGTTCAACGACGCCGCTGCCCGGGCATTGCGCCTGCTGGCCGAGTCATACGAGGAACTGGCCGGACAGGTGGCGCTGTGCCGCGCGGGGGATGCGGAGAGCCGGGACCGGCCAGGTCCGGCGACCGGAGATTCCGGTCGTGGGGAACATGCCCCGCCGCACACCGACTCCTCAACTCCCGTCTCCCGGCCATCCGGTTACAGCGCGCTGATGGAACTGGTGCGCACGCGCGCGCTGCGTGAGCCCGAGGCCCGCTTCGTGGAACTCGAACTCCATGATGCCCTGGCGCAGGCCCGGCTACATCGCCGGGTGAATGCGCACTGGCCGCTGACCGGGCGTACCCTGCTCGAGCGGATGGCGGCGCTCCATAACCGCATTGTGCGCCAGTATTTGCGCTGGCTGATCAACCCGATCGTCGAGCAGCAGAATGCTGCAAACGACGCGCTGATCGCCACGCTGGAGCATCTCGCCAGCATTGATGCCGCGCGGCGCGCCGAGGTCGCTGCCCTCCGCGCACACAATGGCGACGTGTGAACGGTTGCTCGTATGCCCGACACGATCACCATTGTCGTTCCCTGGTTCGGCCCTGATACCGCGGGGGGCGCCGAGACCCAGGCGCGCCAACTTGCCGTGGCCATCCATGCGCTGGGTGAGCCGATCGAGGTGTGGGCCAGCAACGGCCGGGACTCGTTCAGCGCGCCGGACCCCTACTACGCGACCGGCCCCGATGTCGTAGATGGCGTGGCGGTGCGGCGCTTCCCGATCACCCCGCCACGCCCCGCACCCCATCATCCCTATGTGCCACCAGCCGTGCTTCGTCGTGGTCTTCCCGCTGGCTGGCCGGCATTTCCAGACCACGAACTGCGCCTGCTTGCATCGCTCGCATCCAGTGACGAGCTTCTGGAAGCCGTGGCCGCCGAACGCAATCAGCGTCGTTTCATCTTTGTGCCGTACCCGTTCCCGACCAGCTTCTGGGGCACCCTGCTGGCCGGTGAGCGTGGATACCTGCTGCCCTGCCTCCACGACGAGCCCTACGCGCGGTACACCACGTATCGCTGGATGTTCCACCACACACGCCGCGCCCTTGCCAACAGCCCGGCCGAACGCACGCTTGCGCTGCGGCTGTACAACCTTCCACCCGAACGGGTCGTCATGGCCGGCGAGGGTATTGATCTGACACCACGCGGCGATGGTGCGGTATTCCGGCAGCGTCACGGCCTGGTAGGCCCTGTGCTGCGCTACGCCGGGCGACGCGACGCCGCGAAGAACTTCCCGCTTCTGCTCATGTATCTGCGCGAATACTGGGCGCGCCGTGGTACATCCCTGAAACTGGTGTTAACCGGGCGCGACACAGTGGAGATACCGCCTCCGCTGGGCGCGATCGTGCTCGACCTGGGAGATGTCAGCCTCCAGGAACGCCACGACGCCTATGCCGCCGCCGATGTGTTCATCCAGCCATCAATCCACGAGAGCTTCTCGATCGTACTCATGGAGTCATGGTTGCAGGGTGTGCCCGCGCTGGTGAACGCGCACTGCGACGTCACGCGCGAAGCGGTGGAGGCCAGCGGCGGCGGGTTGAGCTTTGACGGCTTTCGCGAATTTGCCGCCGCACTGGACATCCTGCTTGCAGATCGCAGCCTGCGCCGCGAGCTCGGGGAGCGTGGCCGGGCCTGGGTGCTCGAACATTGCCGCTGGGAAGATGTTGCGCGCCGGACGGTGGCGGCGCTGCGAGATGGCTGATCGCGCAGACGTTGCATTGCCCGCCTGATTTCTGCTAGATGACGAACTCAATGTGCCAAGACAGGAAATTCTGGTGATTCAGCACATCGCGCCATCCATCGCCATTGGTATGAACGCGCGCCTGTTTCCGGCGAACTGGCGCCCGATCCGGCATGAGATCTCATTTGCGAATCAGCTTGGATGTACATATCTTCAAGTTCACGGAAGCGAACGTGGCGCCGACACCGCCTATTTCGGCGAGGCGCCGGAAGCCGTGGGCGCTGCGCTTGCCAGGCATGGCCTGAGTGCAACGATGGAGATCGTCGTGCGGCTGCGCGCAAATGGGCGAACCACCGGCGGCGCGACACCACTCGATGTGTTGCGCGCGAACCTGCCGGCGATTGATGCGCTTGGCATACAGCATGTCCACTTTCATTTTGCTCCTGCAGAGTATCTCACCAGCGAGACATTGCGCGCACTGGAAGGCGCCCTGATCGATCAACTGGCCACTGGAGCGGCCCTGGCCCGGCGCCACGGGTGTACGCTGGGCCTGGAACATAATGAGCCGGATGTGCCACTGTTCGCCGAACTTGAACCGGTCATCACGG
This sequence comes from Chloroflexota bacterium, assembly GCA_013388755.1. Lineage (GTDB taxonomy): Bacteria > Chloroflexota > Chloroflexia > Chloroflexales > Roseiflexaceae > JACAEQ01. Next base: position 65,768 of record JACAEQ010000094.1, on the reverse strand, counting down.
CACTCGAGTCTGTTCCAGATCTGGGCTTCGTCTGGGACCTGAACCACACACCACCGGATGAACTCGGCGCGTGGATGGATCTTGCGCCGCGTATGACATTGCTCCATGTCTCCGACACGCCGCTCCCGAAGGTCAACCACCACCTGCCGCTGGGTCTGGGCAGCATTGATTTCAGCGCACGGTTCCACGCGCTTCACAGCGCCGGCTACGCCGGCCCCGCGATTCTCGAAATCGGCGGCGTGCCCAAGTCGGGCGGGTTTGGCCGCGATACCGACGACGCACTGGCCGACTCCGTGGCGCGGCTCCGGGGGGCACTCGATACCCGCGCACGTTCCTGATAAAGGACCCGTAGCGCAGTGACCAGCAGAGTGCGCCGTTTTATTGCATCAATTCCTCTTGATATTTTTCTGTGTATCGTGTATACTCGCAGTATCCGAAGCAAGCGAGTGCCACCAATGATCCAGCGGCGTACCAGTAGATGGCTTTCGAGTAGTAAGGCGCATGCGCCAGCCACGCACCCCGTACCCCAACCGCCCATCCCGGAGGCGCTCCGCCTGCTCAGTGACGAGACGCGCTGGCGACTCGTCAGCGAGTTACGCTGGAGTGACCGGCAGGTGAGCGAACTATGCGAACGGGCTGGCCTGCCGCAAAACCTGGTCTCCTACCATCTGGGGGTGCTGCGCCAGGCCGGCCTGGTACGTACACATCGCAGCGATGCCGATGGGCGAGCGCTCTACTATGGGCTGGACCTGGTGGCGCTGCGGGCCGGTCTGCACGCCATCAACGGCGCACTGGCGCTTGATACGCCTGCCGCGCCACAGTCGCCGATGGGCGGGCCGGTGCTCTTCGTCTGCACACGGAACAGCGCGCGCTCACAGATGGCCGAAGCCTGGCTGCGCCAGATCAGCGGCGGGCGAATCGTGGCGCGCAGCGCGGGCACTGCTCCTGCTGGCATTCAGCCGCTGGCGATCCAGGTGATGGCCGAGGCCGGGATAGACATCGGTTATCAGCACGCCAAATCCCTCAGTGAAGCCATGTCGCCCGCACCGGAGGTCGTCGTGACCGTGTGCGACCTGGCGCGTGAAGAGTGCGCCTCCACACTCAATGCTCCGCTACAGCTGCACTGGAGCGTCCCGGATCCGGTTGCGGTTGCTGGCGATGACACAGCACGCTTGCTGGCGTTCCGCGCCGCACGCGATGAGTTACGCCTGCGCGTTGATGGCCTGATCGGTTTGTTACGATCAATTTCTATCAATGGAAATTGATGAAGGAGAGAGGTATGGAACCGCTGACGCCCGCCGGAGCCGCCGCTGTCTTTGGTCTGCTGGCCGATGAAACTCGCTGCGCGATCATTGCTGCACTGGCGCGCAGTGACGAGCGCCTGGCCGAACTGGCACTGCACGTCGAGCAGGCGCCTGACACGGTTACCCGGGCGCTTGACGCCCTGCAGGAAGTCGGCCTCGTGACCACGCGCCGGAGTGATGCGTCGCCAGATGATCTCTACTTCCAGCTCGATCTTGAACAACTGCAGCACCGCTTTTTCGCCGCGGGCACCGCACTGCACCCGGCGCTGGTGCCGGATCTGCCGGCGAAGCAACCTGCGCCGTCGGCTCCCAGGCCGCGCGTCCTGTTCCTTTGCACCCATAACAGCGCGCGCTCGCAGATGGCCGAAGCCCTGCTGCGCACTGCCAGTCACGGCGAAGTGGAAGCATTCAGCGCCGGCAGCCAGCCGGGGCAGGTACACCCACTGGCGATCGAGAGCATGGCCGCGATGCATATTGATATCAGCGCCCAGCGCTCAAAACACTATGATGAGTATCTTAACGATTCGTTTGACTACGTCATCACCGTGTGCGACCGCGCGCGCGAGGTCTGTCCGGTCTTTCCTGGCGAGAATCAGGTCATTCACTGGAGCATTCCTGACCCGGCGGCCATTGAGGACCCGGCCGAGGCCAGGCGCGCGTTTCGACAGGCCGCTACTCAACTGATGACGCGTATTCGCTATCTCCACATTCTGATCGAGCGCCGCCGGAACCAACAACCTGTGCACGCATGAATCTCGCTCCGGCGCCCATGATGTTCGGCGTCTGTTTCGCCACGGCCCGGTTCAGTCAGTGCAATCATGGAGACGTTCCTATGCCTGTGCGCGTTGGAATCAACGGGTTCGGTCGTATCGGTCGCCTGGCTTTCCGCGCAATGTGGGGATGGCCCGGCCTGACCATCGCACACATCAATGAAATCGGTGGGCCGGTCGAGACAGCCGCACACCTGCTGGAGTTCGACTCGGTACATGGTCGCTGGCAGCACACCATTCAGAGTGAAGACGGCCAGTTGATTGTTGACGGCGTTGCGATCGGCTACAGCAGCATAAAGGAACCAGGTGCGGTTCCATGGCGCGCCGCCGGCGTGGACATCGTCCTCGAGGCGACCGGCAAGTTTCGCACCCCCGAGACATTACAGCCCTATTCTGGTGCCGGCGTGCGCAAAGTGATTGTCGCTGCGCCGGTCAAAAGCGGTGCGCTCAATATCGTGATGGGCGTGAATGACCACTGGTACCGGCCCGATGAACATCACCTGCTGACTGCGGCGTCCTGCACCACCAATTGTCTCGCACCGGTCGTCAAGGTGATCCACGAGGGTATCGGCATCGTGCATGGCATGATCACGACGATTCACGACATGACCAACACCCAGAGCATTCTCGACACCCCGCACAAGGATCTGCGCCGGGCGCGCGCATCCAGCCTGTCACTCATCCCGACGACAACCGGCTCGGCGACTGCGATTGGTCTGATTTTCCCCGAATTGCAGGGCAAGCTGGATGGTATCGCCGTGCGCGTGCCGCTGCTGAACGCTTCGCTCACCGACTGCGTGTTCGAGGTGCAGCGCCCGACCACGATTGAAGAGGTCAACGCTCTGCTGCGCGCCGCCGCCGAGGGACCGCTCGCCGGTATTCTAGGCTATGAAACGCGCCCGCTTGTGTCGGTAGACTTCAAGGACGACCCGCGTTCGGCAATTGTGGATGCACCTTCGACCATGGTCACCAACGGCACACAGGTGAAGATCCTGGCGTGGTATGACAACGAATGGGGATATGCCAACCGGTACGCGGAACTGGCGCGCCACGTAGCGGCAACGCTGGGCGCGGCCCATTAAGCTAATACGTTTCGAAGAAGCCCGTCGCCCCCACCCCGGCCCTCCCCCGCCGGGGGAGAGAGTCTGGCTCCTCCATCCAGCGGGGGGAGGTTGGGCGGGGGCTGTGCGGTGCGTCAAGCCTTCTGTGCAAGGTAGTGCACTGCGTGCCTATTCGAAGAACGGATGGTCGGGTGGCATTGCGCGCGACGCGACGCAAGCTCCCGGTGCGCGCGGAGCATGCGTCAGCCACACGTCGCTCGCCGCAGGCGGTCGCTGACGCTCCGCGCAATGACACGGGGTGGAGAGGTGTTCGGATAGGCAGCTAAGCGTGGAGATGCCATGACAACCGCACATGTTGCAGCAGCGCCGGCAAAGACTGGCAACCTGCGCAATTACATCCTGGTCACTGGCGCCTACTGGGCCGATACGCTGACCGATGGCGCCATTCGCATGCTGGTGTTGCTCTATTTCAACCAGCTCGGGTACACGCCGTTTCAAGTGGCCATGCTCTTCCTGTTCTACGAGATCTTTGGCGTCGTCACCAACCTGTTCGGTGGGTACCTGGCGGCGCGCATGGGCCTCAAGACCACGCTGTTCGCCGGCCTCGGCACCCAGTTCGTGGCGCTGGGCATGCTCGCGCTGCCGGACTCGGCATGGCTGACGGTGCCATACGTCATGGCGGCGCAGGCCCTCTCCGGCATCGCCAAGGATCTGACCAAGATGAGCAGCAAGAGCGCGATCAAGGTAGTCGTCGCGGAAGATGCGCAATCCACGTTGTTCAAGTGGGTGGCGATCCTCACCGGATCGAAGAATGCGCTCAAAGGGGTCGGCTTCTTTGTCGGTGGCCTGCTCCTGTACCTGGTCGGGTTTCGCCCGGCGCTGTTCATCCTGGCCGGCCTGGTTGCGACGGCGCTGATCGTCGCGGCAGTGCTGATGCGCGGCGATCTGGGTACGGCCAATAAGAAGGCAAAGTTCCGCCAGATGTTTTCACATAATCGCGCAGTGAACATCCTGGCGGCAGCGCGTGTGTTCCTCTTCGCATCCCGTGATGTCTGGTTCGTCGTCGGATTGCCGGTGTTTCTCTACAGCGCGCTTGGCTGGAACTTCTGGCAGGTTGGCGGCTTCCTGGCAATCTGGGTCATCGGCTATGGTATCGTGCAGGCCGCCGCGCCGGGTGTGATCAAGCGGCGCATGCATGTTGACGCAGCAGGCATGGCCCACGGCGCCGTGCCGGATGGCCAGACAGCAATGTGGCTGGCCTTCGCCCTGGCAGCATTTCCCGCCGGGATCGCGCTCGCGCTCGCGAGTGGCATCGAACCGGCGCTCGTGATCATCGCCGGGTTGATCGCCTTCGGCATCATTTTCGCGATGAACTCATCGGTACATTCCTACCTCATCCTGGCCTACACCGACAGCGACAAAGCCGCCATGGGGGTCGGCTTCTACTACATGGCAAACGCGCTCGGTCGCCTGGCCGGCACTGTTCTCTCCGGCGCAGTCTACCAGGTCTGGGGGCTGATCGGCTGTCTATGGTTCGCAGTCGGGTTCGTTGTGGCGGCCGGGCTGATCTCGATCATGCTGCCACGCCGCCCGGTGGGCGCCGCCGTGCCGCTGGCGTTCGGCGACGGCGGCGAGTAGCGCGTATCAGTGTGGCTTGCGCGCAGTGATGCTGCTGCTGGTAAAGCGCTCCACAAGCTGTGCGATGGCATCCGCCGGCAATGAAGCCAGTTCCTGCGGCGCATCGCTCAGAAAGTCCTCAGCGGCGTAGCGATGCTGTATCTCCACGCGGATGTCGCTGAAGCCGGCTTCGGTGAGGAAGCGGCGATATTCATCAATCGTGAGCGCACCGGCGATGCATCCGGCCCAGCTCAGAGCGCTGCGGATCTGCTCCTCGCTCACCGGCAAACCGCTCAGGTCGCCGTCGATCACAATGTCGGAGACGGCCAGCCGCCCGCCGGGTTTGAGTACACGAAAGGCCTCTCCCAGCACCTGGCCCTTGTCCGGGCTCAGGTTAATGACACAATTCGAGATAATGACGTCAACGGTGTTGCCCGGCAGCGGGATATGCTCGATGTCTCCCTTGAGAAACTCGACGTTCGTCGCGCCTGCCCTTTCAGCATTACGGCGAGCAACAACCAGCATCTCATCGGTCATGTCAAGGCCGTACACATACCCTTCGGGACCGACCCGCTGTGCCGCAAGGAGCACATCAAGCCCGCCGCCCGAACCCAGGTCGAGCACGATTTCACCCGGCGTCAGCGAGGCCAGCGCAATCGGGTTGCCACAGCCGAATGAGGTGGTAATCACACCTTCGCCCAGGGTCGTAATCGTCTCTGCACCATAGAGGGCGATTTCGGTCGCCACGCTGTCGCCGCACGCCGCCGGCGATCCACAGCACGAACCGGTCTGGATGCGCTGCGCGTAGTGTTCACGCACCTGCGCCTTGACGGCATCGGGGGATTGAACGGGTAACGACACGGGTTCCTCCTTCATATTGAAGATATTCAATATACTGCCTGACGTAATAGTACCGAGCGGGAAGCGCTCGCCGCAAAAAACCGCCGGTCAGCCTACAGCGGCGAGCAGCAACCGTGATCCGGGGACGCGCCTGCATTCCCGTTTGCCGCACGCACCACCGGAGCGCCAGGTTGTTGCACGTTGCATAGCGCGGCAAGCGCCCGCGCCACGCGCGCACGCAGGCCAGCAAACACATCCTGGCGAATAAAGTAGTAGACCCACTGGCCATGACGCTCGGCATCAACCAGCCCGGCCTCGCGCAACAGGCGCAGGTGGTGCGAAACCGTGGGTTGTTTCACCGGAACCGCCGCCTCAAGATCACAGACGCAGACCTGGCCGGCATGCCGCGCCAGCACATCCAAGATCTGCAATCGCACCGGATGCCCGAGGATCTGAAAATCATCGCTCAACCGCTGCGCTTCCACCGGATCGAGTAGTGGCGCGATGTCGCCTGCGCAACAGCGCGTACCCGGCATACGTTCAACCAGCGATTCTCTTGCCATACCTCTTCCTCCGCAAGCGAAGGGTATCATGCATATTGAAGTTTGTCAATATCCCGTCGGGCTGCAACCGGTCACACTCTTCCCGGAAAGAGTGTTTTTCCATCGGCGGAGCGGCGATGCTGGCGCGTGTGGCGTCCTTCCCGCCGCCGATTCACCATTTCGGGGGCCTCCCCCGCGCCCCTGCCATGAACAGTTACGCCGGCATCGCCCGCAGCACATCACGCGCTGTCTCCAGCGTCCGGTCAATGTCGGCGTTGGTATGGGCGGCGCTGACATGGCTGCGCTTCAGCGCCACCGGCAGCATGAAGATGCCGCGTTCGCACATGGCGCGGCGGAAATAGAGATCGCGCGCGGTATGGTTCGCCAGCAAGTCGTCATAGCGCTCGACAGGGCCATCGAGGAAGTAGGGTGTGAAGATTGAACCGAACTGCGCGACGGTCAGCGGGATGCCAAGATCGTGCGCAATCTGGCGCAGACCGGCGGCAAGGCGTTCGGCGAGCGCGAAGCAATGGCGGTGAACACTGCCGTCTTCGAGTTCGGCAATCGTGGCGAGCGCAGCAGCGACGCCAACTGGATGGCCGTTGTAGGTACCGGCGAAGAAGACACCACCGCCAGGGCCGAAGCGATCCATCATATCGGCGCGCCCGACGATAGCGGCGATCGGGTAACCGTTGGCCATGGCTTTGGCAAAGGTACTCAGATCGGGTGTCACCCCGGCGATCTTCTGATAGCCGCCGATCCCATGACGGAACCCGGTGATCACTTCATCGAAGATCAACACGATGCCGTGGCGCGTACAGATGTCGCGCAGGGCATGGAGGAACCCAGGGCGTGGTGGCACGCATCCCATGTTGTGCGGGATGGTTTCGACGATCATCGCGGCGATCTGCTCGCCGTGGTGTTGCACGGCCCCGTCCACGGCTTCGATGTCGTTGAACGGCAATACAATCGTCTGTTCGACGATCCCGGGCGCCATGCCAGATGTAAGCGGATCGTGCCGACCCAGTTTTTCGGGCGGGCTGAGCACGTTCATCGCCACAGCATCATGCCAGCCGTGGTATGTCCCCTGAAACTTGATGATCTTTGTGCGCCCGGTGACGGCGCGGGCCAGGCGCAATGCGGCAAATGTCGCCTCGTTGCCGGTGTTGGTGAGCAATACACGCTCGGCAGAGGGAACATGGCGCTGAATCGTTTCCGCCAGTTCAACCTCGCCCTCGGTGACGCCGATCCCGGTAATGTCCAGGCATCCGGTCACGGCGCGCACAGCGGCGTTGACGCGCGGATGATTATGACCCAGAAGCACCGGCCCGAACGCGGCGTGATAATCGAGGTACTCTGTGCCATCGGCGTCTGTGAAATGCGCGCCGTGAGCGCTGGCAATCGCGATTGGCCAGGGCATCCGGCGCAGGCCGGAATTGACGCCGCCGGGAATGACCCGCGCGGCGCGCGCAGCAAGTTCCGTGTTCCGTGTCATGGTCATACTACTGATGGAAGAAACGCGGTGCGATGATCAATCTCCACTCTCTGATGGGGGCTTGCTTCGCTGCGCTCGCAATGACCTGGAGGACACACGGTGCGCGAACCTCGCGAAGCAGGACACGTGCAGACGTGGCCGGTTGAGCCCCTGGGTATCTGACAGCGATTCCCGTCATGGCGCATCCCGTTCACGCATGCAGGTACTTTTCGAACCATGCCAGCGTGCGCACCCAGGCGTCCTGGGCCGCCAGCGGGCGATATACCTCCGGACGGGCATCGTTGAAGAAGGCGTGCGGCGCGCCAGGGTAGACATAGATCGCATGGAGCAGGCCGGTATCGGTGAACACACGATCCAGCAGCGCATGGCGTTCGGGCGGGATGCCCTCGTCGGCCTCACCGAAGATTGCCAGCACCGGCGCGGTAATGGCGCGGAGTTGATCCTCCGGAACCTCGCGACCGCCATAGAAGGACGCCACGGCGCCGATATGCGGTGAGTTCGCCGCCAGCACCAGCGCCAGGCTTCCTCCCATGCAGAAGCCGATCACGCCAACCTTACGCGGCTGGATATCCGGTCGCGCCGCAAGATAGGCCGCCGCAGCGGCCATTTCTTTCACTGCTTCCGGGATCTGGAGCGCCATGGCCAGTTTGCGCGCTTCGTCCGGTTCGTGGGTCACGGCACCGTGGTAGAGGTCGGGCGCGAGGGCCACGTAGCCTTCTGCGGCAAAGCGCCGCGCGACATCCTGGATGTGCGCGTCAAGGCCCCACCACTCCTGGATAACAACCACCGCGCCACGCGGCTCCGGGCCATCCGGCGCGGCCAGAAATCCCTGTGCCTCGCCGCCATTGGCGGGGAAGCTGATCGACCGGGTCACAATGCTCATGGGGCTTCCTTCCTCTGGTTCAGAACTCCTACCATCCCTGTGCACGCAGCCACTCACCGAAACGCTCAATCCAATCATCGGTCGGGATGCCCTGGCGGAACATGCCGAAGCCATGGCCACCACCGGCATAGATGTGCAGTTCCGCCTGACATCCTGCCGCTCGCCATGCACTGAACAGCGGCAGACTGGCGCCAACCGCCATGGCGTCATCGGCGGCCAGTGCAAGGAAGAGTGGCGGCGCATCGGCGGGCACGGCGCCATGTTCCCACGGCGCGGTGTAGATTGGCGCAGCGAACGCGGGGCGCGTCTCGGTATCGTAGCCGGTTGCGACGCCGGTCGTGACCACGCCGCCGGCCGAAAATCCCATGATGCCGACCCGCTCTGGCGCGATGCCCCACACAGCGGCGTGGCGGCGAACGACGCGGATTGCCTGCAGGCCATCGGCGATCGAGAGTGGCGCAATGCGACGCATCAGTTGATGCACCTGTACCGGGTCGCTCATGCGCGCCTGCATCTCGCGCGCGAATTCCTCGTCGTCCACTGCCGTCGGCTGGAGACGATAGCGCAGAATAAACGCTGCCATGCCGCGTGTCGCCAGCCAGCGCGCCACATCGTGCCCTTCATGATCGATGGCGAGAATATGAAACGCCCCGCCGGGGCACACAATCACGGCGGTTCCGCTCGCGGTCGCAGGATCGGGCAGGTACGCGATCAGGTCGGGCCGGACGATATTACGCACGACCCGGATGCCGAACAGCGGGACGCCGGTGGTCTCCTGCTCCTGATGCGACCAATCCTCCGTGCCGGGAGGAGCGCTTGGCCATAGGGGGATGCTCATGACGTGACCGGCATTGCTCATGGATGCGCTCCTGTTCTGTTGACTATCGGGCGAGCAATGGATGCCCAATAATACCACTACAGCGCCGGCGTACGGTACACGACCTGTCGCCCGATGCGAATCTCGACATCCACCAGGTACCGTGCCAGGACGTCAAGATTCGGCGTAACCCCCAGGCCCGGTCGTTCAGGAACGCGGATCATGCCATCGGCCCCCGGCACAACTGGTTCGTGGGTCAACCCCACCGCCAGCGATGATGCCTCGACCGGGTATTCGCAGATCAGGTCAGCCTCGCTGCCGGCATACGGTTGCAGTGAGGCGCTCAGCGCCAGATAGGAAGTGAATGTATGATTCACATATGTGACGCCGCAGGCATGCGCTGTATCTACGACCTGCCGCGCCACGCTGATACCGCCAATACGGCCGGCATCAATCTGAATGTAACCGATCCCGGCATACTTCAGCATGTGCTCGGCCATGGCGTAGTTGTGGCACCCTTCGCCGCCTGCCAGCCGCACATCGCCGCTGCGCTGCGCAAGCCGGCGGTAGGCATCGAGCGCGCCGGACGTAAACGGCTCTTCGAGCCATGTGACGCGGCATTGCTGCAGCACAGGCAGGAGCGCCGCCGCGCGTTCGACATCATCGCGCCATATGGCGCCGGCATCAATCAGCAGCACCCCATCCGGGCCGAGCCCTTCGCGCGCCGCGGCAACCTGTTCAATGTCCGCTTCGACCGCCCCCTTCCCGAACGGCCCCCAGCCAAATTTGGCGGCGCGAAAACCCAGAGCGCGCACACGTTGCGCCTTCTGCAGCGTTTCCTGGGCAGTGTCACCAAAGAGCTGCGAAGCATAGGGCAACTTCGGCGTTGCATGGCGGTGCCCCAGCAGGCGAAAAACCGGCTCGTCGAGGCGCCGGCCAAGCGCATCCCAGAGCGCTATGTCAATGCCCGACAATGTGTGATCCGCCTGCAGCAGATCCATGCTGTTGGCCCGCACCAGGTCGACGATCCGCCGGATGTCCGCCGGATCGTCCAGGCGCTGGCCAAGTACTGAGTCGCGAACCGGCTTGCAGGCGCTGTGCGACATCGGGCAGACGAAGCTTGCAATCGAGGTCAACGGCGATGCGTCACATTCCCCCCAACCAACATGCTCACCAACCTGAATACGCACCAGCAACGCATCCTGGCTGCCATCACCAATATCCTGGACTTCCGGCATCGCAACGTAGAACCACTCGACGGACTCAATCTTCATGCGCGCACCTCGTGGAGCATCCTTGACAGAGTCTCAACTCCCGCGTACTATACATCTGTCCTATGTCATATGCAATAAGACAGACTGCCCTTACCGCAGACACAACCGGTGACCCGATGATGAAAGATCGCGTGACTGCTGAAGAGGTCAAGCGCGCGCTTACGTGGCGGATCAATACCGGCATGTACCAGGCTGGTGAGCCATTGCCGCCCGTGCGGCAGCTTGCCGAGGAGTTCGGCGCGAACCGCAACACGGTGAACAAGGCCTGCCGTGCGCTCCAGCAACTCGGCATCCTGGGCGCGCGACCAGGGCGGCGTTCACCCGTCGTCGCACACATAGCGAACGGCGCCAGTGCCATGGATCTGGTTCGGTCGCAGGCGCGTGACGTGGTGTGGCAGGCCATGTCCGCGGGGATCGGGCGCGACCAGTTGCGCGCGGAGCTGGCGCTGTTGGTGGAAGAGGTGTATGGCGTCACCGACCTGAAGATCCGTTTTCTTGAGTGCAACCCGTACGACAGCGACACCCTCAGCGCGGATCTGTCGCGGCTGACGGGCGTGCCGATCGGTGCCGGGCTGCTTGACGAAGCGACGCAAGATGTTGAGGCATTTGCCCAAACATATGACCTGATAGTCACGACGTTCCACCATCTTGCGGAAGTTACCCGCATGCTGGCGATCTGCAGAGATCGGATCATCGGTGTTGATACGCGCCCATCATCCACGTCGCGGCTGGGGATTGCGCGCCTGACGCTGCCACGGATTGGCCTGGTGTGTACATTGCCCGGCACCGCGCAGATGCTGGAACATATCATCCTCAGTTATCAGCCGCAGGCCAGCGTCGACATCGCGCTGATCGACTCGCCAGACTCGGTGCGCCGCCTGGTACAGGAATGCGATCACCTGGTAGTAACCCATAACTGCGCAGTGACGCTTGAGGAATTGACCGGCCGGCGCGCGGATGTTGTGATCGAATTCCGCATTGATGATCAGTCGATCGAGTATCTCCGCGAACGTATTCGCGCTGCGCGTCTCAAATCGACAGCGACCTTGCGCCCGGGGAGGTATGCGTGAGTACACCAAGCAGGCTGGATCTTTCGCACGAGTTGCTCGTGTGTGTGTTTGGAGCGAGCCGGCGGCTGGAGCTTGCAGCGTTCGGGTTGCCGGGGGCCTCCTGGGCAGTGCCCGAATCCGGGCTGTTCTGCGCCGAGATCGACGGGCAGCGTTGTGATGCGCACGCGCCCGGCATGGTGGTGCACGGCGTAGCCGTTCATGATGATGTGCCGGGGGCGCGTCACGCTGTGATCGAGCTGGTTCACGAGGAGTGGGGATTCGCGATCACGTTCCACCTGGTGATCTACCTGGGCGCGGCCGCGATCGAGAGCTGGATCGTTCTGCGTAACAATGGCACGCAACCGCTACGCGTCACACGTCTGGACTCACTGGCGCTGGAACTTCCCGCCGGCTCGTATGAACTGCTGGCCTTCTCCGGCGCGTGGGGAGCGGAGTTCGAGCCGCAGCGCGCGCCGTTGACCGATGCGATCGTCCTCGAAAGCCGTTCAGGGCGTTCATCGCACGGTCAGCATCCCTGGTTCACGTTGCTGCGTGACGGGCAGACACTCCTCTCGGGCGCCGTCGCGTGGTCGGGCAACTGGGTATTACGCTTCACACCGCACGACAACGGCGGCTATGCCTTTTCCGGCGGCATGCACGACTGGCAGTTCGCCATGGATCTCGCTCCTGGCGCATCGGTCGAGGCGCCACCGCTGGCGCTCGCGCTGGCTACGGGGCATGACCTTGACGCGACGGCAATACAGTTCGCTCGCCTCGGGCGACGGTACTGGTACCCCCACTGCCCGCTCAGCGACATGCTGCCGGTCGAGTGGAACCACTGGTGGGCCTACGAGGATCGGGCGATTGATGAAGCGACATTCCGCGCCAATGTTGATGCCGCTGCAACGCTCGGGATCGAGGTATGCACGCTGGATGCCGGCTGGTTCGGCGCCGCTGACGCCGGGACCCACTGGTACGAACAACGCGGCGACTGGGACACGCTGAACAGCGTGCGTTTTCCTTCCGGCATCCGCACGCTTGCCGATCATGTCCATGCGCGTGGTATGCAGTTCGGCCTGTGGTGCGAAATCGAAGGGCTGGGAACGCGCGCACGCCTGGCCGGGGCGCGCCCCGATCTACCGGCGACACGCGACGGCGAACGGCTCGGCTATGTGTGCCTCGGTAATCCTGCCGGCCAGCAATGGGCATTCGAGACGCTCGACCGTCTCATCCGCGATTATGCGTGCGACTGGATCAAGCTTGATTTTAACCTGGACCCGGGCGCCGGTTGCAATCGTACCGATCACGGGCACGGCGCGGGCGACGGCCTCTACGCGCATTATCGCGGCTATTATGCGCTGCTCGACCGGCTGCGGGAAACCCACCCGCAGGTTGTGTTGGAAAACTGCTCCTCCGGCGGGTTGCGGATCGATCTCGGCATTGCGCGCCGCACACACATGGCCTTCCTGAGCGACCCGGACTGGCCGGAGCATAGCCTGCAACTCTTCTGGGGCGCAACCAGCATGCTGGCAGCGGATGCATGTCTGCACTGGGGATATGGCGAATGGGCCTTCGCCGAGCATCCGCACCAGCGTTTCAACCCGCGCGACCCCGCACTGCAACTGCACCAGATAGATTTCTACACACGTATTTCCATGTTGCGGCGCTTCGGCTTCTCGCAGCGCCTCCCCGACCTGCCTGACCAGGTTGCGCGGCGCTACGCAGAACACATCGCGTTTTACACATCGGTGATGCGGCGTTTCGTGCGCGAAGCCGATCTGTACCGCCTGACCGGGCAACCGCTACGTGAAGGGCGCGGTGATCGCTGGGCCGGGTTTCAATACGCGCTGCCTGACGGCAGCGAACACCTGGTAGCGGTATTTCGCCTGCCGGGCGCCGAACCGGAGCGAACGCTGCGTCTGAAATGTCTGCAACCGGATCGCCGTTACACGATCACGTGGACAGATGACGATCGCCAGGCACACGCCAGCGGAGACGAACTGATGCGCGCGGGGCTGATCGTGCGCGGGTTGCCCGAAGAAGGTTCGGCACTGGCATTGCTGCGCTAACGCGACGGCGACAGGTTCAGGAAATCGGGTGGAGTACCGGTGTCACACCGATGTCTCAACGAGGAGATAGACATTGGAAACACAGACATCCAGTCCACAACTCGCGACGGGCCGCCTGGGGCGATCGACCAGTCGCAAACGGCGCAGTGAAGCAATCCATGCCTACATCTTTATGTCACCGGCGATTCTGGGCCTGTTGCTCTTTACCCTCGGCCCGATGGCAGCATCGCTCCTGCTAAGTTTCACCGAATACAACATCATCACTGATCCTGAGTGGATCGGTATTGATAATTATGTCGAGCTTTTCAATGACAGGCTCTTCTGGCAATCGCTGCGCGTGAGCGCCATCTATTCGATCGTCAGCGTGCCGCTGGGCCTGTCGGTTGCTCTGGCGCTGGCCATCCTGCTGAATCATAAGATGCGCGGGATGCTGATCTTCCGCTCCGTCTATTATCTGCCGACCGTCATCTCCGGCGTCGGCGTGGCGATGCTGTGGCGCTGGCTCTTCAACGGCGATTTCGGCCTGATCAACGTGCTGCTGCGGCGCGTAGGCATCCAGGGGCCGAACTGGTTGTTCGACGCCAACTGGGCGCTGGCCGCGCTGATCATTGCCAGCCTGTGGGGCATTGGCGGAACGATGCTGATCTTCCTTGCCGGGCTCCAGGGCATCCCGCAAGAACTCTACGAAGCTGCCGAAATCGACGGGGCCGGGCGCTGGCGCCAGTTCCGCAGCATCACCCTGCCCATGATCTCGCATGTCACGTTCTTCAACCTGGTGCTCGGCGTGATCGGCGCGCTACAGGTATTTACCGACGCCTATGTGATGACCGGTGGCGGGCCGAATAATGCAACCCTGTTCCTCTCGGTCTATCTCTACCGCCATGCGTTCCAGTTCCTGCACTTCGGCTATGCCGCCGCCGTGGCATGGATCCTGTTCCTGATCGTGCTTGCGTTGACCTTGCTGGTGTTCAAATCGTCGCCGCTGTGGGTCTATTACGAGAGTGAACGCCCCGGGAGGAACGCATGAGCATGCACACGAACCCGCGAGTCTTCTGGCAGTCGCGTCGCGTGCAGGAACAACTCACCTCGTTGCTGGTACTGCTGATCGCCCTGAGCGGATCGACGCTGGTATTGCTCCCGTTCTTCTGGATGCTCTCGACGTCGCTCAAACAGGCTGGCGAAGTCTATCTGTCGCCGCCAATCTGGTTTCCCAACCCACCACAGTGGGGGAACTACATCCAGGCCGTGACCCGTGTACCGTTTCACCTGTACGCATGGAACACGTCGGTGATCGTGACGCTGGTCACCGTTGGAACGCTGCTTTCCTGCTCCATTAGCGCCTATGGATTCGCTCGGCTCGCGGCGCCGGGTAAGAACATTATCTTTATGCTGTTGCTGTCAACTCTGATGCTGCCGGGCGCGGTGACGCTGGTGCCGACCTACCTGTTGTTCAATGCGCTTGGCTGGGTCAACTCTTATCTGCCGCTCACCGTGCCGGCATTCTTCGGCAATGCGTTCTTTATCTTCCTCCTGCGCCAGTTTTACCTGACCATCCCACGCGAACTGGAGGAAGCTGCAACGATTGACGGCGCCAGCGTCTACCAGATCTGGTGGCACATTATGATGCCGCTCAGTTATCCCGTGCTGGCTACCGTCGTCGTTTTCACCTTCGTCGGCACCTACAATGACTTCTTTACACCATTGATCTATCTCTCGGATGAGAGTAAACGCACCATCGCCGTGGCACTCTCCTATTTTCAGGGTTCGCCGCGAATCGGCCCGCAGATGCATTTACTGATGGCAGCCGTCACTATCTCGATTCTGCCGCCGCTCATCCTGTTCGTCGCGGCGCAACGCTATTTTGTGCGCGGAATCGTCATGACCGGCATCAAAGGCTAGAGCGCCGGCAGAGTACTCCATCTTTTAGGTATTTCAGGCCGTCGGCCTATAGGGACTCTGGTTTCTGATGCGGCGCGGCTTCGCCGCGCCGCATCAGAAACCGAATACTCTACCATTGTTCTAGTGGCAATACCTTGCAAATAAGGCGCGATACACCCCAACTCCCCCGCTGGGGGAGAAGCCGGTCTCCCGCCTCCAGCGGGGGCGGGCTGGGGTGGGGGCGAAGAGCTTATTTGAAAGGTATTGGTTCGAGTGATTGACCACGCTGATGATGGTGATTGTAGGATCAGACATTGCTGCCGCAGCCCCGATATATAGCAGACGAGTGACGTGGTTCGACATCGTGTACAGGAGGTCATCCATGACGAAGTCAAGACCTGAACGGCACCAGGTTCATCTGACACGCAGGCAGTTCCTGCGTCACGCGGCGCTTGGTGGCGCCGCATTGACGGCCGGCATGCTTGCCGCCTGTGGTTCGTCGCCGGCGACGCCGGCAGGCCAGGCATCCACGACCGCGCCGGCGCAGGCTCCTGCCGAGCCGGCGAAGATTCGTGCGCTTATGTGGAGTAATGGCCCGGTCATTGATGATAACTTCAAGAACCGGGCGCAGATGTTCAATGAGCAGTTCAAAGGTCAGTACGAGGTCGATCTGCAACTGTTGCCATACGACCAGTACTGGCCGCGCATCGACCTGGCCTATGGATCAAAAACACCGTACGACCTGTACTACTTCGACGTTCAGGCGTATGGTCACTACAAGGCCGGCCTGCTGGCGAACCTGCAGCCCTACTTCGACATTGCTCCAGAACTGTCGAATGCCGATGAGTACCCGGTGAAGCTCTACGATGCCTGGCGTTTCGACGGCAGCAACCTCTACGGCAACCCCGAAAATCTCCAGGTGCTTGCGCTCTATTACAATCGCGACCTGTTCGATGCCGCAGGGGTGCCGTATCCCGACGAGACCTGGACATGGGACAACGTGCTTGATGCGGCGACAAAACTCACCAGGCGCGATGGCGACCAAACGATACAATGGGGCATGGATATCGGCGTGATGGACATCTGGTGGGGGGCGCAAACGCTGGCGTGGGCAATGGGCGGCGGGTTCTTTGACAAAATCGTCGAGCCGACCAGATTCCAGGTGAGCGATCCGGTGAACATCAAGGCGCTTACCTTCCTGCGCGATCTGATCTTCGTGCATAAGGTCGCTCCAACCAAAACGCAGCGGTCGGCGACTGCACAGGACATCGGTATCTTCCAGACCGGCAAGGTCGCCATGTTCTTTGACGGCAGCTGGTCAATCAGCGGGTTCCAGGATGTGCCCTTCAAATGGGACATGGCGCCGTTGCCCAGGTGGCAGGATACGCGTGCGTCGGCCTACTGGTTCGGCGGCGCGGTCATTCCGAAAGACTCGAAGGTGATTGATGCGTCTTTCGCCTTCACCCGCTGGTCCGCTTCGACCTATCAGCCGACGATGGCATCAAAGCACGACTGGATACCGATTGCCCGTTCGGCGCGCGAATCCGACGAGATGTATGTCGGGCAGCCGGCAGGGCTGCGCAAGGTGCTCGACACGATTCAGGACGCGCGCCTCGGTGACTTCTATGCCCGCAATAATCAGCAGATCTTCTCCGAAGTTCTGTTGCCCACGTTTGATCTGATGTTCACCGATGAACTGACGCCGGAAGAGGCAGCGAAGAAGATTGACGAGGAAGCCAACGCGTTGCTCGCCAGGGGCAATCAGTAGCGCGATAGAAGGAAAGACATGCAACACACGACACCGGCGCCGGTCGCACAGCCGGGTGCATGGTCGATCACGGCGGGGGGCACGACAGTCACGATATTGCTGGCCGATGGTTGTCTCGCGTGGGCGATCGGCGGGACGCAGGCCGGCCTGGATATCGGGCCATCAAGCCTGGCAACACTGACAGTGAACGGCCAGTCGCCTTCCTGGCACAGGCCTCACGAGGCGCTTGAGTCGGCGATGGCCGGCGGCGGCAGGATGCTGACAATCGTGGTTGACGATTCAACCGGCACATTGCGCCTGACGCAACACATCCAGGTGTTCGGCGATCACCCGTTTGTGCGCGCCTGGGGAACACTGGAGAATACTGGCGCAGCTCCAGCGCTGGTTGGCGGTTGCGCGATTCTGGCGCTGGCGCCGGTTCCCGCGCCGCCGCTCTATCTCTTCCATGTCGAGCAATTCAGCTGGGCTTACCGGCGCGACTTCTTCAGCCAGCACGAGGTATGGCTCACACCGGGCCGCGCTCCGCATGAGATCCGCATGGGCGCGTACCCGTCGCACTACTGGGGGCCGACCAGTTGCGCCTGGTTCGCGCTGCGCGCCGCCCCGCCGGACTGGGGGGCGGATCCGCCGAAAAGGGCACGCGGCATTGTGTGTGGCATCGAGTTCAACGGCAAGAGCCGGGTGCGCGCCTGGGCCACGCCCGGCCAGGCCCATGTTGTCAGCCAGATTGACGACCTGGCGCATCTTCTGGCGCCCGGTGCAGTATTCGAGATCCCGGCGCATTTCATCGGGCGATTCGAGGGCGACTGGGATGAGGCCGGGTATGTGACACAACGCTTCGCCGAAACGCATGTCTACCCGCCTGCGCCGGATGAGCGCTATCCATGGGCGCAGTACAATTCGTGGGGATATGGGCAGGCAATTGACGAAGCGCAACAACTGGCAGCAATCGATCGCTGCGCCGAGCTCGGCATCGAACTGGCCGTGATGGATCTCGGCTGGGCGCGCATGATCGGCGACTGGCGCCCCGACCCGGCGAAGTTCCCGCGCGGGCTACGCCCGCTCGCCGAACGCGCCCGATCGCACGGTATGCGTTTTGGCGTCCATATCGCCCTGGCGCAGTGCAATCCTGAAGCGCCGATCGCCAGGCAACATCCCGAGTGGCTCATCCATACCGGTGACGATTACTATGGCGCAGGACCGATCTGTCTCGGCCATGCGCCGTGCCGTACCTGGCTGATTGAGCAACTGGTGCGCCTGGTGGATGAAGAAGGCATTGACTACATTATTCAAGATGGCGAGGACATGGTCAAGCACTGCGAGCGTACCGACCATACGCACGCGCCCGGTGACAGCAATTATGCAAACTCGCAATATGGGCTCGATCTTGTGATCGACTCGGTCCGCCGCGCCCGGCCGCACCTGGTGGTGGAAAACTGCGAGGACGGCGGATGTATGCTGACGTATAAGATGGCGCGGCTCTACCATACGACCATTACGGTTGACAATATTGCCACCTACGCGACACGCCAGGGAATCTACGGCGCATCATACCCCTTCTCGCCACGCTACAGTGTGCGCTACATGCAGGACGACCCGACCCGTTATACGCTGCGCAGTGCCATCTTCGGCGGGCCGCTTATTTTGATGCAGCGAATCACTGAATGGGACACAATGCAGGTGGCGGAAACAAGGCAGGCGATCGCGCAGTACAAAGAACTGCGCCGACTTGTGCGCAACGCGAAAGTCATCCACCTGAAACCACCGCTGCACAACGTGGATGGGATCGGCTGGGGATGGGACGCCATCCAGGCCGTCGCGCCAGACCGGTCGCGCAGCGTGGTCATGATCTACCGCGCCATAGGTGATAGCGCCGAGCGCACCTTCAGGCCGCGCGGGTTGCTGGCGGATGCGACCTATACGGTGCGCTTCGTTGATGCCGGCACAACCGTGCAGTACAGTGGCGCGCAACTGGAGAGTGAGGGGTTTTCAGTGGCGCTGGACGAATCCGGCTCGGAGATTGTGTGGATCGAGCAAGTGTAATGGGCAACCATGCACAGTCGCGGTAAACGTTTCCAGCGACAGTGCACTATGAGGTCCGGAACATGCCCCGGAATCACGAGCCGGCGGCGGAAGGGCTGCCACAGACGGCAGAGCTTGTCGCTCCGCCGGCGGGCGCATGCCGCTGTGCGGGCGTTATACCCGGTTGCATTGAGACATACAACCGTCAGGAGCAACGGCATGTACCCTTCGCTACGCCGCTGCACGGCTCCTCAGGATGCGTCAGGGAGGGCAACAGGAGCAGATCATGGCGATTCATTACGATCCCCACTGGACCTATCGCGGATTCCGCGCGCTGGTTCTCGAAAACCGGCATCTGCGTGCCGTGATACTGCCCGAACACGGCGCAAAGATCTGGTCGCTGATCGACAAGGCAGCCGATCGCGAGATCCTCTGGCACAACCCGCGTGTTCCGCCGCGGCCGGTGGCCTATGGCGCCGCCTACGACGACTGGTTCTGCGGCGGATGGGACGAACTCTTCCCGAATGATGCGCCAGCGCTGATCAATGGCGATACCTATCCTGATCATGGCGAGCTCTGGTCGATGCCGTTCGAGTGGCAGGCCGATGGGACTGGCAACGAAGTTGTCGTGCGGCTGAGCCGGAGCGGTGTCGTCACACCAACGCATATCGAGAAATGGATCACTCTGCGCGCAGATGAGCCGTCACTCCGTATTCGCTACCGCATCCGCAACGTGGGCGCGGCGCCGCTCGATTACCTGCTGAAACTGCACCCCGCGCTCACGATCTCACCCACCTGCCGCATTGATCTCCCGGCGCGTATGGTGCTGGTTGACGAGGGATTCCGCGCCAGGCTCGGCGCCGATGTCGAACGCTTCACCTGGCCGCTGGCGCCGTCTCTGGCGGGTGAGGCGATTGACATGCGCTGTGTGCCGCCCCAATCTGCCGCGACATGCGATTTCTTCTACGCGATCGAGCTTGACGAGGGCTGGTGCGCACTGACGGATACGGCCAGCGCTACCGGTTTCGGCCTGGCATTCGACCGGTCGGTGTTCAGTTCGGTGTGGGTCTTCGGTGCATACGGCGGCTGGCGTGGCCTGTACACAACGATCCTTGAACCCTGCACAGGCTACCCGTACCGGCTCGAAGAGGCGATCGCGCACGGCCATGCCGGACGGCTCGGAGCAGGCGGCGAACTCGACACCGAAGTCACTGCTGTACTCTACCGCGGCATCAACGCAGTAACGCGCATCAGTCGTGATGGAGAGGTACAATGACGCTGCTGGCAGGAAAGGTCGCCCTGGTGACCGGCGCCGCAAGCGGCATCGGGCGTGCAACGGCGCATGCGCTGACGCGCGAAGGAGCCACGGTCGTGATCGCCGACCGCGATGCTACCCATGGGCCGATCGTGGTCGGGATGCTGAATGATACCGGCGGGCAGGCACTGTTTGTGCATGCCGACGTCACCCGCGACGCAGTAGCGATGGTTGATGCATCCGTCGCACACTTCGGTCGACTCGACATCCTGGTGAATAACGCCGGTATCTTCTACCCCGCCGATCTACTGGACATCGCATTCGACGAATGGATGCGCGCCGTTGATGTAATGTACCTGGGAACATTTCGCTGCAGCCAGGCCGCTGCGCGCCAGATGGTACGCCAGGGAGATGGCGGGAGGATCGTCAATATTTCGTCGGTCAATGCCTTCCTCGGCATGGCACAGTCCAGCCACTACAATTCGGCGAAAGGTGCGATTGACCAGTTGACGCGCTGTATGGCGGTCGAACTTGCACCCCATGGCATCCTGGTCAACAGCGTCGCTCCCGGTTTCGTGGAAACGCCAATGGCGGTGGTAAACGGTGTCAACGAGCACGAAACACCCGAGTTTCAGGAGTTCTACGTGCGGCGGCGGCGCATCCCGCTGGCGCGGCCAGCGATGCCGGAAGAGATCGCCGAAGCGGTACTCTTCCTGGCCTCACCACGCACAACGTATATCACGGGCCATACACTGGTGGTGGACGGCGGCCTGACCATCACATTCTGATCGCGCCAGGAGCAATAGCAACGACGCATCACAATGACTTCAGCTGCATCGCCAGCGCCGCCGGGTCGGTCACCGGCATGCGGCAGGTATAGTTCCGGCACACATAGGCGGTCGCCTTCCCATCAATCTGCCCGCGACCAGACAGCAGCGGCGATGGCACGCCGGGCGTTGCATCTCCCGGGCGCCCCAGCACCACGACTCTGTTCGGGATGAATGGCTGAAGCGCCGTCGCCGCCAGCGCGCGCAATTGCTCATCGCCTGGATCGCCGACAAGTGCGATTTCATGCGGCTGGCCAAGGGCAAACTCGGCCGCTGCCAGGTAGCGCCCGAACCCTGTAGGATAGCGCTGCATGAATGGCGCCATCGCCTCGAGCACCGCCAGTGCGCGTTCACGATAGCGCGCCTCGTCGAAGATCAACGCCAGGCGCAGCAAGACGTCGGCTGCGGCCGAACTACCGCATGGTGTCGCGTTGTCGCCCGTATCGCGCGGTCGCACCACGAGTGTCTCATGCGCGGCGCTGGTATCATAGAATCCGCGGATTTCATCGTCCCAGAATCGCTCCAGCAATGTATCGGCCAGGGCGCGCGCTTCCAGCAGCCAGCGTGGTTCAAAGGTCGCTTCGTACAACGCCAGCAGTCCATCAGCCAGCAGGGCATAATCCTCAAGAAACGCAAGGGTGGCGCCGGCGCGCCCATCCTTCCAGGTCCGCAACAGCTCGCCATCGGCACGGCGCAACTCACGCAGTACAAACTCGGCGCAGCGTACTGCCGTCGCGCGGTAATCATCACGATCGAGGACCACCGCGGCAAGCGCGAATGCGCGCAGTGCCATGCCGTTCCAGGCTGTGAGCACTTTATCGTCCAGCGCTGGCGCCGGTCGCCGGGAGCGCGCCTCGAACAGGATGCGCCGGCCACGCGCCGCAATCGCCTCCACACGGTCGATCGGCAAACCGGTCACACGCGCCACGGCTGCCGGACTACGCTGCACGTGGAGGATGTTCTTGCCCTCAAAGTTGCCCGCATCAGTTACATCATAGAGCGCGGCGAAGACCATTGCGTCGCTACCGAGAGCATCTCGCAACTCGGCAGGCGTCCAGACGAAGAACGCACCCTCATGCTTCTGGGGCGATTCCGGCGTGGGCAGTGAGTCGGCATCCTGGGTGCTGAAGAAGCCACCCTCGGGATGGCACATCTCACGCACCAGGTAATCGAGCGTTTCTTCAGCAATGCGCCGGTAGAACGGCTCACCGGTCGCCTGAAACGTCTCGAGGTAGACCCGCGCCAGCAAGACATTATCGTACAGCATCTTTTCGAAATGCGGCACGAGCCATTGCGCATCCACACTGTACCGATGAAAGCCGCCGCCAAGCTGATCATAGATGCCGCCCTCAGCCATGGCACGCAACGTCGCTGCAAGCATATCCATGCCCTGGCCGGTGCGCATAGCGTAGCGCAACAGAAACTCAAGCGTCATCGGCTGGGGAAATTTCGGCGCCTGGCCGAACCCGGCAAAGGCCGGGTCAAACGCGTGGTGCAGCGCCTTAAACGCCTCATCGAGCACCGTGATCGCCAGCCTGCCGCCTGGCATCTGCGCGCCGGCTGCCGCTCGCATGCGCGCAACCAGCTCATGCCCGTGCGCCAGCAACTCATCGCGCCGGCTGGCATAGGCGTCCGCCACATACCGCAGCACCTTGCGAAATGATGGCATCTGCCAGCGATCTTCGGGCGGGAAGTAGGTCCCTGCGAACAGTGGCGTTCCATCAGGGGTGAGAAACACCGTCATCGGCCAGCCGCCGCCGCCTGTCATGGCCTGCACGGCGGTCATGTAGATGGAGTCAATATCCGGACGCTCCTCGCGATCGACCTTGATGTTGATGAAGTACTGATTCATCAGGGCGGCGGTGGCTTCATCTTCAAACGACTCCGCCTCCATGACATGGCACCAGTGGCATGCTGCATACCCGACGCTCAACAGCACCGGCTTGTCTTCATGTTTCGCGCGCGCCAGCGCTTCTTCACCCCAGGGATACCAGTCAACCGGGTTGTGCGCGTGTTGCAACAGGTAAGGGCTGGTCTCATGAATGAGCCGGTTCGTATGCACTGGTCGTTCACCCATCACGATCGTCACTCGCTTCTGTGTATCATCGGTATCGTCTCATCAAAGTCTAACACAGTTCGAGCAAATCCACAGCTTCTGTCACCGACTTGTCAACTCCTCAGCAGCGGCGCTGCGTGCTATACTCAGCCCGTGAACCGGAGCGATCGGGTATGGGTGTATCTGTGCACCTCCGGAGGAGTGGCGCGATGCAATCATTCGAAACCTGGCTTGGCACACGTGGTCCAGTGCTCGCCCAGGCACTCGATGCCCGGCGCGACACGATCTGCGATCAGGTGACGCGCAGTCTGGCCGCAGCGTTTCCTGCTCTGTGCCCTGCGCTCTCTGAAGAGGATCCCGAACTCTCGCAACTGATGATGTTCCAGCAAACGCCACGCCGTTTTCATGTTATGCTCCTCGCTGCTTTGCGGTTCCGCGCGCTGGTTGTGGTCGAACGCGAATATCGCTGGCTCTGGGGCATTGTGCAGCGCTTCGGCGTCGAGCGCAACCACCTGTTACAGCAGGTGCACCTGTATTTCGAAGCGGCGCGAACCCATGCACAACTTTCGAGTGAGGACCATACCTGGCTCGAACTGCTTGAGTCGATGATCACCCAGATCGTCCTGAGTGTCACTTCAACGCCCTTCTCCCAGCCGGCCTACGAGCATGCCGTCGTCCGATCCGCCTGACACCTCCACCTTGCGTCGTATTGACCGGCACATTGCGCCGTGGTATGCTGCCACTCACAATAGTTGAATGATGTGCGCAGACGAGTAGGCACCGTGTTGGACATCAGCGAGTCGAGGATGGTGGGAGCTCGACCGGAAGACATGCGCTGAACCCCCTGCGCCGGGCGTCACCACCGCACGACTGCGTGTGATGCCAATCGCCGTCGCAATCGCCGTCGCTGCGGCGCCTAAGACTGGCCGGTGGCCCACCGTTACCCGGGCGCGTCGTTGCTCACCAGGTGAGCTGCGGCGGGAGAGTGGGGCGCATCGTGCGCCAACCGGGGTGGTACCGCGGATTCAGTGATCCGTCCCTGAGCATATGCTCAGGGGCGTTTTTTGTTGGCAATCGATTGCCGGGGAAGGACATCAAAACCATGCGACTTTCGACCCTGTTTGGCCGCACGCTGCGCGAGGCACCGGCCGATGCCGAATCCATTGCGCACCGTCTCCTGCTGCGCGCCGGCCTGGCACGCGCGATGCACGCCGGGAGCTTTGCGCTGCTGCCGCTTGGCATGCGCGCCATGCGACGTATCGAGGCCATCATCCACGAAGAAATGGAGCGTCTCGGCGCTCAGGAACTCCGCACACCCGTCGTGCAGGCCGCCGCCCCCTGGGAGCAATCCGGCCGCTATGCCTCATACGGCCCGCAAATGCTGCGCCTGACCGACCGCGCCGGCCGCGCCCTGATCGTTGCACCAACGCATGAGGAGGCGATTGCAGGCCTGGCCGCCGGCGAGATCGCATCCTATCGCCAGTTGCCGGCGCTGGTCTACCAGGTGCACACCAAGTATCGCGATGAACTCCGGCCACGCGGTGGCCTGATGCGTCTGCGTGAGTTCACGATGCTGGATGCCTATTCACTGGACGGTGATAGCGCCGGGCTTGATGAAGCGTATGCGCGTGTCGGCACAGCTTTCGAGCGCATCTTTACGCGCTGCGGCGTCCGCTCTGTCGCGGTCGAAGCGAGTGGCGGCGAGATGGGCGGGCGCGAGGCGCGCGAGTACATGGCAATCTCGCAGGCCGGCGAAGACACCCTCGCCATCTGTGATGCCTGCGGCTACGCTGCCAACCTGGAAGTAGCATGTGCCGCCACAGCGAACCAGGCTGCCGGTGCCGTTCCCGCCGAAGAACCGGACCATCCGGAAGAGGTGGCTACTCCAGGCTGCGCAACGATCGCCGACCTGGCGCGTTTCTTTGGCGTGCCGCAGACGGCGACGGCCAAGGCGGTGTTCTTTGATACGCCCGAGCGCGGCCTGATCTTCGCCGTCATCCGCGGTGATCGCGACGTCAATGAGCACAAACTGCGTGCCGTGGCCGGCGTCTCGACCACGGTACCCGCCACCGCCGAACAGATCGTCGCTGCCGGCGCCGTTCCCGGTTATGCCTCGCCGGTAGGGTTACGCCCGTATGACTCCGGCGGTGTCTACGTCGTCGCCGATCCGTCGGTAACCACGGGCATGCCACTCATCGCAGGTGCAAACCGGGCAGGTTACCATCTGCGCAATGTTGTTTACGGCCGCGACTGGCAGGCGACGGTCGTCGCCGACATTGGCCTGGCGCAGCCGGGAGAGCCGTGTGCCCGCTGTGGCGCGCCACTCCGGCACGCGGCAGGCATCGAGATCGGGCATATCTTCAAGCTCGGTACACGCTATGCTGAGGCCATCGGCGCAACCTATCTCGACCAGAGCGGAAGCATGCGCCCGATTGTCATGGGATCGTATGGCATTGGTATCGAACGCCTGCTGCAGGTAATCGTTGAACAACACTGCGATGCTGCCGGGATCGTCTGGCCGGCGGCAGTCGCGCCGCTGCAGGTGTACCTGGTGCGGCTCGGCAAGCAGGACGCCACGCGCATCGCCGCCGACGCGCTCTACGAGGAACTACGCGCCGCCGGTATCTCCGTGCTGTACGATGATCGCGACGAGACCGCCGGGGTCAAGTTCAATGACGCCGACTTGATCGGTCTACCGTTACGACTGGTCATTGGTGATCGGCTTCTTGCTGAAGGGATGGTGGAACTGAAGTCGCGCGCCTCCGCAGCCGCCGTCAAGGTTCGGCGCGAGGAGATCATTACTACAGTCTATGCCGGCGCCGTAACCGGCGCTGTGCCACCGTCAGCATAATATCGCTGTCGCCGCGAAAAGGGTCAAGGTCATACGAGCCATAGATCGCCTCAACCGCAAATCCGGCTCGTTCCATCAAATGCTCGATCTCATAGCGATAGAACCAGCGCAGTATCATACACTGCGTGGTGCGGTGAACCTGATCCGCGCCGTCAATTTCATCATAGATGAAGGTGACGTGGTTGAGCTGCTCGGCGAGGTTGGCGCGCTGGGCCACAAACTTCTGAACCCGCGTGCCATCTTCGAGACGGAACGTACGATCAAGCGCCAGTTCGCCATGAGAGTCGGCAAGGGAGCGCGCGTGGGGGTTGAACACATCAATCGCCAGCAGGCCATCCGGTTCCAGCGCGCGATGGATGCGCTCAAGCGCAGCCAGTTGATCCGCAACTGAGGTCAGGTGCATGAAACTGTTCAGCGCCACAATCGCAAGGCGATGCCGGCCAGGAGGTATCTCGCGCCGGACGTCACCATAGTGCAGCGCGATCCGCTCGCCAAGGCCGGCTGCCGCGATGCGTGACCGTGCCCGCTCAATCATCATCGGCGAGGAGTCGATACCAGTCAGGCGGAACCCCGCTTCAGCCAGCGGAACAAGCAAACGCCCGCTCCCGCACATCGCCTCGAGCACACGCCCACCTGTTCGCCGCGCCAGTTCGCGATAGAACGGCAGATCATCGGCAAAATCGCTATGATCGGCGTCGTAGTAACGGGCAACGGCATCGTAGTCGCTCATGCAAGCCTGTACATCAGGGTAGGGGTGCAGGCCCGCTGAAGACGTAGAACGCCATTGCGATCAGCATCAGCAGACCAATCACGCCGAACGCCAACCCGAGCGGGCTGATGATGGGTTCATAGCGCGGCGCGTGGCGCGACAGGTCCTCGCCAGGCGCAGGCGCACGATACGGCTGCATCGTAGGCGATTGCGGCAGCGGCGCCGGTTGGAACGGCGATCGTGCCGCTCCTGACGGCCGGCTCCTGCCATCTCTGCTGCCAAGCCCGCGCAACACCGACACCAGCGCGCTTAACACGACGAGGCCCAGGACGATGAGCGGCAATGCGCCCGCCGGAATGCGCACCGCGCCGCCGAACGCATGCTGCAGCGCGTTAAGCAGCGGGCCGCCGGCAATCACCAGCAAGAAGATAAGCCAGCCGATCAGCGAACTCCAGTTGATCTTTCGTTGTTGGCGATGATCGTTCATGCCTCTATTGTACACCAGTTACCGAATGTTCCACTGCAACGCGCCGCCGTCATCGTGGTGCACCACCAGCAACAACCCATCGCGCAGTGTCACTGCCCCGGGCGGATCGAGCAACACGTTGCTGACGCCACGCGCCCGTTCGAAATATAACGTGGCGTCCTCGAGGGCATAGAGCAATCCACGAGTCGTGATACCGCGCACCTCGGGCGTCAGCGGCAGGAGCGAGAGCGTATCGCCGTGCCGGCCGTCGAGCACTGCCTGGTCGCGTACCAGGAACAATCGCTGGCGTTCATCGCGCAGGCAGACATGCCGGCCACGCAGTTCAGGCATCGCCAGCATGGCGACATTGGCGAGCGTATGATCCCAGCGCCCACCCAGCGCGCCAAGCACATCGATTCGATCAGCGCCAGCGGCTGCGGCATGCAACAACGCCAGTTCCAGGTCGGTCTCATCCTTGGCACGTGGAAAACGGTGTACCACGACTCCGAGATTATTGAGCGCATCAAGTTGCGCCTGGTCGAGCGAGTCAAGATCGCCGAGCACCTGCGCTGGCTGGAGCCCTGCATGCAGCAATGCTGCGGCGCCGCCATCGGCAGCAATCACCATGTCCGCGCCGATCAGTAACTCGTGGTACGGCGCCAGGCGCAACCCCGGAGCGTTCGCGACAATAACCACATCCATAATGGCACCATTCCAGCTTCCCGGGAATGCGCGCAATGCCGGCTCCCCTGGCATAGCGATGCCGGCATGCCATCAAGGTACGCTAACCTCGCGAGGCAGTACAGGCAGGCACTATGTCGCCGCAACAACCCGGTTGCGCAGGACGCCAATCGAGTCGATCTCCGCTTCCATCACATCGCCAGGGCGCATATACTCAGGTGGCGTGCGGCCCAGACCAACACCGGCCGGTGTTCCGGTGGCGAACACCATACCGGGCTCCAGGGGTGTTCCCAGCGAAAAGAACTCAATAATCGCCGGAATGTCGAAGATCAGGTCACCCACGTGCGAGTCCTGGCGTGTCTCACCATTCAGCCGCAGGCGGATGCCGAGTTGTGCCGGATCGGGAATCTCGTCGGCCGTCACAATGCACGGCCCCATCGGGCAGGCACGCTGCAGGCTCTTGCCCTTGAAGAACTGCAGGTGGCGGCTTTGCAGATCGCGCGCCGAGATGTCGTTGACGATCGTATAACCGAACAC
Source organism: Chloroflexota bacterium (assembly GCA_013388755.1). GTDB lineage: Bacteria > Chloroflexota > Chloroflexia > Chloroflexales > Roseiflexaceae > JACAEQ01. Next base: position 36,997 of record JACAEQ010000094.1, on the reverse strand, counting down.
ATACTGAAACGCTTCGGCACGTGTAATATTCATGCCCGCACGCCCGATGACAAATGCCAGCTCCACTTCATAATCCAGTTCGCTCGTTACCTTTGGATCGAGTGGAACATCATCTTCCGGCCCGCAGACCGTGTGCGCCGCTTTGGTAAAGAAGACCGGGAACTTTGGCAGTCTGGGTTCGCGGCCACGCGCACGATCCGACTCGATCGCGTGGGCGACATAGTTCATACCCAGGCAGATCACATTCTGGCGGGGTCGCGGGATCGGCGCAAGCAACGTCACCGCGCTCAACGGCACGCCAGCGCCACGCTCCAGCATGGTGCGCGCAGCGTCCAGCCCGGGCGAGCCGGCGTCTATCAGGCCCAGCAGATCGGGTGCAATTCCCGCGAGCGAGACGACCTCGTCGCCGCGCAGCACTCCCGGATGAACCCCCTCGCCATCGCGGTAGGTCACCAGACGCATCAGGTTTCTCCTCCAGCATACGTAGACGAACACAGTGCCGTCAATGGTACCACAGCTTGTCGCTGCTGGTCGCGCTAGCGCTGGCGATCGCGGCGATAGAGTTGCCAGGCGGTCAGCAGAATGCAGATCGTCATATATCCGAGTAGAATGCCCCAGCGCGACAGGAGATGCGCCGGTGTAAAGGTATATTCCTCAGGCGGGTTCGGCAGGCGCAGCATGCCGGGTTGCAACGGCAAATCGTTCAGATTGACCGACGTACCATACGCATCCATCGCCCAGCGACTGATCGTCAGCCAGGAGAGGACGCGCTGCGCCGTGATACCATCGCCGAGGCTGAATATCACACCGGCGAACAGGATCTGCGGGATGAGCGCCAGCGGCACCAGCGAAATGGATCGGTCGGGTGTTGAAGCAAACGCTGAGATCGCCAGGCCCATCGCCAGGCCCGCCAGCGACGTCAGCAACGCAGTGACAAACAGCTCGAGCTGAATCGGCAGCATCACTCCCTGTGCCGGGAACTGCACCCGCAGACCCACGAGTACCAGCAGCGCAGCGCTCTGAAGGACAACCAGCGCCAGCAGCACCAGCACCTTCGACAACACATATGGGCCGATACGCAGGTTCGCCAGTCGCTCACGACGGTAGATCGGCGCCTCCTTGGTAATCTCGCGCGCAGCATTAATAATGCCAAACCAGACGCCCACGGTCGCCAGCATAAAGAGCACCTTCTTCGCCTCGTTGGCGAACGCATGCTCACCCACAATCGCATCAGGTTTGGCCACCAGCATGAGCAAGACGCCAATGATCGGCGCCTGCAGCAACAGGATCATCAGGTTGCGTCGATCCTGCAAGGTGAGATCAAAATAACGCCGCACCAGAATACCGAACTGGCGGAGTGATGACACACGCGGCCGTTTTGCCCCGCCGGTCACCTCACTACTCCCGGCTACCGGGCCAGCCGGCGCCTGCGCCAGACGCCCGGCGACATGGGTGGCAAACTGCGGCGATGCGCGGAACTTCATTTCCCAGAGTTCGGCAAGCGCTGGTATTGCCGGTCTGGCGGCTCCGCCGGTGGCAGATGCCTGCGTATGCTGCTGCCATGCAGCATATTCACCCTGAAGATCGCGCTGCACGATCGCCCACCGTTCCGGGTCATGCTGATCCGCCATGCCGTCGATTCGCGTGTAAATATCGGCAAAATCGCCGCTCGCCACGCCGAAGAAGTTCAACGCCTCAGCCGGTGGCCCGAAGAAGACCATGCGCCCATCAGACATGAACGCCACGTGATCACAGACGTTGATATTGGCCGTCGCATGGGTGACCAGCACCACCGTGCGCCCGCTGTCGGCCAGACGGCGCAAGGTATACATCATCTTTTTTTCGAGGCCTGGATCAAGACCGGACGTCGGTTCGTCGAGAAAGAAGAGCGATGGATCAGCCAGCAACTCGGCGCCAATGCTGACCCGTTTGCGCTGCCCGCCCGAGAGATTCTCGATGGGTTTATCGCGGTGCGGCGCCATCTCGACATCGTCGAGCACCCGGCTGATGCGCTGTGTGATTTCGGCAGGCACGGTGTCAGCCGGCAGGCGTAACTCGGCAGCATACCCCAGCGCGCGTTCAACCGGCAATCCGCGATGCAGGATGTCGTCTTGCGGCACATAACCGAGCACCGAACGGTATGCGTCGAAGTTCCGGTAGTAATCATCGCCGTTGACCAGCACACTGCCATGCGTCGCCTGCGCAAAGCCCGAGAGCGCGTTGAGCAGCGTGCTTTTGCCGGTGCCACTACCCCCGACGAGCGCAACGAACTCGCGTGGCGCGATTGAGAGCGAGACATCCTTCAGGATCATGCGCGTTTTGCCGCCGCGCGCAACCTCGCGCCACAGGTTGCGCGCATCAATGCGCAGCGCGCCGCGCTGGTCGTACTGGTCGAGACTCTCGCCGGTGTAGACCAGTTTGAATGCCCCGATCTGAATGATGTCGCCGCGCACAAGAGTATGTTGCGTGATCCGCCCGCCATTGACGAAGGTTCCGTTCGTGCTGCCGACATCACGCAATACGTGGCGCCCATCCACGCGATCGATCACCGCGTGGTGGCGTGAAACCTGCGGGTTATCAAGCGTGATCTCGCACCCTTCACGGCCGATCGTAATCTGCGGATCGGTCGGGTCGAGCCGGTAGCTGCGCGCGACGGTTGCGGCCTGCTGAACCTTCTGCGCCAGGGGATTACGGTACGCCAGCGTTACGAAATTGCCGGTCGCCGGGTCGCCGATGCGCAACACATCGCCATCGGCGAGCAGATGCGGCGCATTGGTATTGAGGCGCCGACCTTCATACAGCAGGCCATTGGTACTACCGACGTCCACGATCTGGTGCGCCGATCCGTGCGGCTCGATCCGCGCGTGGCGACCGGAGACGAAGCGTGAGGCGAGAACGATATCATTGTCAGGCGCGCGCCCCAGGGTCACCACCCGGTCACCAAGCGCGGCCTCGAAGGTTCGCCCGATATCCTGAATGATGAGTGCCACACCTGGCGGCCCACCGACGCCCTCGCCGCCGGTAGCCACCGTCGGTGGCGCGCTGATCGGCGCCGGAGCGGCGGCCATGGGCGTCGCAGGTTGCACCATGGCGCCATCCTGAGATTTACCGCAACGGGTGCAAAACTTCGCGCCAGGGCGATTGAGTTGCGCACCGCAGTGGATGCAGGTCGTTGAGCTCGACACGGCGGATGCCCCCTCTGCTGGATGAATCGGCTGATTCTAGCACATTCCCGCAGCCCGGAAGCAAGCAGGGCCGGCAAAATGACGGCTGGTTCGCTGCGACAGCCAGGCCGCTGCAACGAACCAGCCACGAATACTCCAGACTACCGGCTTCAACTATTCATCTTCGGCTGGAGGCTGAACCACGCCCTCCTTGTAGATCTCAACGACCATCTCATGATCGATCCGTCCTCGGCACGTCGTCACCTGTGGCTCCTCCGGTGCGGACTCATCAAGCGTCGCAGTCGTCACGGTAATTGTCATATCCACGTCAGTGGTGGCGTTTCCCTGGCTGATACGCCAGATCGGCTCGCCCATCGCGTCGCCTTTGCCAACATATTCCAGCTTGCCAAGGACATACCGTGTATCAAAGCTGCCCGTGATTTCAATCCCGACGCATCCGGCCAGTAACAGACCGGCAAGGAGAATCGCCGCCAGGCGCGCGACCCGCCGCCGCGATCGCCAGGCCACAATCCCCAGCGGCATCAGCGCCAGCGCCAGCGGGCCTGGATTGCTACTCGCCGCCGGCGGAGCGTAGAGTCGCTGCATACCCTGAATATTATCCGGGCCGATCAGGCCACTTGCAGACATCTCGGTGCGGTCGTCCGGGTCATCACTTAACGTGGCGCCAGGATCGAACGTGAAGGTCAATTCATTCATCCCACTCGTGACGTATGAGCCTTTGGGTGCGAGTGTCATTGAGATGAACGTGGCGAAGTTTTTCAGCTCTTCCGGGTCGCTTGTCGCACCCTCACCACTGCAGACAACTGAATTGCCGGTCACCTTCCCTGGAATCAGTAACCAGTCACCCTGGAGATCAACCACCTGCACGGTTGCCTTGAAGACGCCTGGTTGCCGCCCGATGGCTACCAGCCGCAACACCTGGTATCCCATGGTTTTGTGGATCGGGCCGAGAACCAGTTGCTTATCGCCAGGATGGTGCACTGGCGGATCGTCGCCAAGCCGGTAATAGAGTTCCACTCCAGGCTCAACCGTCAGCATTACCGGCCGGCTCGGCAAGCGGCGATCGTCGGCACTGCTGATGCGCAACGGATACACACCATCTGTGTCGATCCTGGCCGCAATCACCAGGCCAGGCGGCCGATCCTGCGGTGTCTCCTTCACGATCTGCGGCGGATACGAGCTCGTCTTCAACTCGAACTCGCTTTTCTCGGTACGATAGACCTGGATCGTATCGCCGAACGCGTCGCCGTCGCGCACCACGCTGCCAAGCGTAATGGCGCTGTTTGCCCGTTCCGGCGCGACTCCCAGCAGGTACCGCGCGTAGTCGTCGAGGTTCGCGTGTAATCTGGCCTGCGCCTCGCCTGAAGCAAGCGGGTACGTTCCGCCATTGATCGCCTCTACGAAGCCTTTCATACTGATCGCGCAGGCGTCGCCATCGCACATGTTGACCTTGAGCAACTGCGCCTGCACGTAGCGCGCCTCCTCTGATGATGCCCACGTATACGGCGCAGCCTGCAGCCCCAGGAATGCCACGCCATCCACGGTCACCTGACCATAGTGCTTCAGGTTGTACTCAAGCGCACCATCATCGATCAGAAAGACGCCATTCTCAGCCGCAACTTCCAGCCACCACGTTTTCGCTCCGGAAACTGCGGCCAGCGTCATCACATACTCTTCGTCCTGAATCCAGTGGAACAGTTCGTGCGCCAGTTCGCGCCGCCCTTCATCAGCCGTGATTTTGCTTGCACTGTCAACCGGCAGATAGACCATGCCATTCTTGGAGCTGTACACAGGCGTGGTAATTGACGGATCGACAATCACGCTCACCGTATTTGACGCACTGAGCTTCGCGGCAGTGAACCCTTTGTTGGCATACGCGGCCATCAACGACGCCACCTGCGCGATGATCGCATCGGCATCCGCGGCTTTCAAGGGAACCGCCAGGCGCCACATGACGTACACTGTACCATTTGTACGGCACCTGGTTGTGGTCGTGTATTGCATACACTCACGGTAGGTATCGGCGGCGTGGGCCGTGCTGGCGGAGAACAGTGAACCGAATGGGTCTGTACCGCCCGGGATCATGGCACTGCCGCGTTTCGCTCCGAGCACGACATAGTGCAGCGACCCCGCACGCGCCACACCGAAGGGCGGTGGATCGGGCAGTTGCCTGGGCGCAACAAATGCACTCACACGCAGTTTGCCATCAACCGGTGGGGTGTCGAGCAGTGCGATATACTCACCGTCAACCACGACGCCGATCCGCGAGTCGGGGCTGGCGGCGGGGAAGGTCATCTCGGCGCGGCCTCGCCCATCCTGCTCGGCTATGACCGAGTAGAAGGGCGTCTCAATGGTAAAGTAGCGGGCAAGCTCCTCGGCCAGCGGCCCGTTCGCATCACCGGCGACAAGGTCGATGCCGGCCGGCTCCTCGAACAGGTCAGGTGATGCCGCCAGGCTCACACCATTGCCATCGGCATGCGGCTGCCCATCAGGCGAAACGACGATACTCGCCTGTTCGATCACCGTCAACGTGACCGGTTCCGCCGGTGTCGTCGGCTCCGGCGCCGGTGTTGTGCCCTGCTGCACGGGCGGCTGGCTGCTTTCAGCCGTCGTGCCGGGAGGAAGCACCCCACCGACCACGCCGCGCCATGGAACGTAGAAGAATAGCAGTGCAGCGCACGTGGCCATGATCAGCAGGAGGCCGCCACCACCGAGCACAAGCATGCCGGCCCGGTTGCGACCACGCGCAGGCGTGCCCACGGCGGTAACCGGCGCCGCGGGCATTCCTTGAGCAGGCACGGCCTGGAAGGGCGCCTGCTGCGCATACAACGCCTGTGGCGGCGGAGGTGACGCACCCTGGCCGGAAGGCACATATGGCAGCGGAGACGGCGGGGCCGTCGGGGGGGCCGGCAGCGGCGCAACGTATCCACCGGCGACCGGTGCAGCCGGCTGCACGGGGCCAGGCGCCACCCCCGGATCCGCCTGCGCCGCGAGCGCCAGACGGAGCACCACATCGCCCAGCGCCAGCATATCGCCAGAACCCAGCCGCGCGACTCCACGCAACGGCGCGCCATTGAGCAATGTTCCACCCCGACTGCCCAGGTCTTCGGCGGAGAACCCTGTGCCATCCCACGTCAGGCGCAGATGGTAGCGCGAAACCTTTGGATCGCTCAGCAGAATCGTGCTATCGGGCGCGCGCCCGATAGTGACGGTCGCTGCCGGCAATGGCATGCGAGCAGTAACCGCCGCGCCACTGAGAATCTGGAGTTCGTAAGCTGGCGACGGATCGGCGCAGGGGCGGCCACACCGAGGGCAGAACCTGACACCCTGGCGATGGGACGCGCCACAGGCAGGACACACAGCCAGTGAAGGGGGCGAAGATCGAACGTCGGACATAGTGCGCCTCCCGCACGAGGAGATATGCTGGCGCCATCATATCCTCACCGCGTCGGGCACACACGAAACGTTTAACATCGCCGAATTGCGAGAACACAACAATTAATGATCGAGTTGCCACTCCATCAACGCAGCAGCCACCCAGGTCGGCCTGGGATGGTGGTAAAGGTCGGCAGCATCGCTGTAGGTAAGGTCAAGAATGCGCCCGTGCATCGGGCCACGCAGGTAGCGAAACACCTGGCCCGCATCGCGCGCATCACTCTTCGCGCTCACGCAGTGCTGGTTATACCCCCAGTAATCGCCGCGCGCAAGGATGTCCATACCTTCTTCGATCGTGCGGCGCGCCAGTTCCAGGCCACCTTCGTGCGGATGGAATGAACGCTCGGGTGGATCACCATACCCAAGCCCGTGATGAAATGCATCGGCAGTGGAGACGACGACCGCATCCTCGGCAAGCCGGGCAAGTTCGTCGATCCCCGGCAATCGTTCTGGCTTCCCGCCCACCAGGTACGGGTACCGCTCGATCACCTCCGGCCCGCGTCTGCCGCGACGTTTCGTCTCAGCATGCCAGAAATGACGAAAACTGATCAACACGTGGTCGCCGCGCCATTCATCACGGCCAGGTATTCCCGGCCCCTGGACGCCCCAGAAGGGCCATTGCGCCGGGTCCTCACCCGCCGCAACCCGGCGGCGCGCCTGTTCCATCTCGTTCGTAAAGGCATGGAGCACACTGATCACCAGCACCCGGTCAGCACCACTGTCGAGACAGGCATTGACGACGGCGGCAATCTGATGCCCACAGTCGAGCACGCCGGCGTGAGGAAACACCAGAACACCGCCGGCGCGCAGGGTGGGGGCAAGATCCCACTGGCGCGCCTGTTCCAACCGTTCGAGCGTGCCATGCTCACCCATGGCATCATGCTCGCGCCGATACAACTCGTGAATCTCGGCGCGCAGCCTGTCGAGATCATAGTCCATATGAAAGAGACTCCTTCAGGGCCACGGCGGAGCGTCTACCGGTTTTAATGCTGAATGTTCATTAGCTGACAGAGTGATCACAGAAACGAAGGTGAAGCCGATATCACTCTGTGGCGATCCCTGGACGACATGCAATCGCCCGTCGAGAAGCCATCTGCACGCATTGTACCATGCACCCTGGGTGTGCATACCATGCGAGCAAAGCGACGCAATCGAGTGCCGCTCGCGCCGCTCATACTTCAGCCACGCATCGCTCGCTACACGCTGTCGCTCGCGCTCCTCGTGGTCCAGGGCTGGCCCTACCTGCTTTGCACGATACTCCTGGCGAACCCGGGTACGCATGCGGGCCGCCCGCACACCCGGCGTGGAAAAAAAGCCAGTTGCCAGAAATAGTGCATAGTGGTACGATCAGGCGGCCCTACCCCGGTCGAGGGCGGTGTGTTGTTTCGAGCCAACACAGTTTCGAAGGGAGCCGCGCTCCGGATTCAATGGGCTATGCGGCGGGCCGCAGAGGCCCACGGGCCGGCACCCACCTGCCTGGTGCAGGTTCGAAACAAAGCCGTTCCACGCCGGCGGTAGGGTTTATTACACGTGGAACGTCAGACAATGCTCTACCTCTACCATGGGCCGGATGAATACGCACGCAGCGAAGCGCTGGCCGCGCTCAAGGCCCGCATTCCTGCTGAGGTCGCCGACCTCAATATCAGCGTGCTCGACGGGCGGCGGATAACGGTTGACGGACTGGCAGCGGCGTGTGAGGCGCTGCCGTTCCTTGCCGATCGGCGCATGGTGATCATCCGCGATCTACTCAAACATCAGAAGGCCGGCAAAGGCAGAGATGAACTGCGCGCCTATCTGGAGCGGATACCGGCGTATTGTGATCTGGTGCTGGTCGAAAGCGAGGAGTTTGACCGGCGCAGTTCGCTGTTTACGTTCTTGAAAAAGGCGGCTGAGGTGCGTGAGTTCACGCCACGTGAGGGGGCTGACCTGCTGCGCTGGCTCGGCGAGCGCGCAAGGGATATGCAGGTCACGCTCGACAACGCTGCGGCGCAACGCCTCGCCATGCTGGCAGGAAGCGACGGACGCTCGCTGGTGAATGAGCTTGGCAAACTGGCGGCGTATGTCGGGAAGGGGGGGCGCATTACCGTGCGCGAGGTGGATCTCCTGGTCGCCGACGATCAGGAGCAGAACCTGTTCGAGTTTATTAACGAACTCAGCGCGCGCCAGCGTCGTTCGGCGCTTGCCAGCCTGCGGCGCCTCTTCGATGACGGCCAGGCCGCCCAGTACATCCTGTTTATGATTGCGCGCCAGGTGCGTATCCTGCTGGGGGTCAAGGAACTGGCAACCCGGCGCCTGCGACCGGACGACATCGCAACGCAACTCGGCCAGAAGCCCTTTGTAGTGCGCAAGGCAATCGAGCAGGCGCGCGGCTTCAGCGATGCCGACTTGCGCCTGCTCCATCAGCGCCTGCTTGAGCTGGATCATGCCTCAAAAACGGGGCGCGCCGACGCTGAGGCAGGACTGGAATTGCTGGTTGCGGAAATGTGTTCCTGAGTAGCACCGCACACGGGCGTTTGCCTGCTTAATCGGTCAGGCACCGCCAGGTGCTCAGGATACTCCGGCGATCTTTGCAAGCTTCTTCGCCAGCCGCGACTTGCGCCGCGCGGCATTGTTCTTGTGGATAATGCCCTTGACGGCAGCGCGATCCAGTGTACTCATTGCCTCGCGTACCGCCTGGTCGCTGGCCTTCCCGGCGAAGATCAACTGCTCCGCCTTCTTGATCGCCGTCTTGACGCGCGACCGGTACATCTTGTTGCGCGCAGCGCGGCGCGCGTTTGCCCGGATGCGCTTCTCGGCAGACTTCGTGTTCGCCAAAGCTCAGATTCTCCTTATATCACGCGAGTTACGCGGTTGCTCCCTTGCGAAGCGCATACCTGGTTCTTTTGCCTTCGGCAGAGTGGCGCCCGGCCCATCGCGTCAGCCCTGCCAGCGCCAGCGGCGGACCATCCGTGGTATGCTGCGCACGATGCGAGCGGTCGCTCGCGCGCCGCTCGGATGGGTACAGATTATAGCAGAAAGCATTCTGCTGCGCAAACATGCTGTTCGGGTAAACACTGCGGGTAGCCGGGTCTGCCGGTTGCGCTGGCAGTACCTGCGGCCTGCTTCCGCCTGATGCAGGCGACATGATCGCGCCTGGCGGGAAGGCGCCCGCAGGCGCCAGTTCACGTCACCCCGACGTCGCAACAACACCATGTCGCGGAGAAGTGCGCACCGTCACATCACAAGGGTATACCATGACTCGCTCGCGCGCGCTGCTCAACACACTGATAGTGGCCGGAGGCTATCTGGCCAGCCGGCTGCTTGGCCTGGCCCGCGATATCATCATCTCGCACCAGTACGGCACCGGCGCTGAACTGGCGGCGTTTCGCGCGTCATTCGGTATTCTCGACCTGATCTACCTGGTGATCGCCGGAGGCGCGCTCGGCTCGGCGTTTATTCCGGTCTTTTCGGCTGCGCTTGAACAGCGGCGCGATGCATGGCGCCTTGCGTCGGTCGTACTGAACCTTACGTTGCTGGCGCTTGTGATCGCGTGCGCCCTCGTGTGGCTGGCAGCCGTCCCGCTCGTCGCTCTGACAGTCGGGCGTGGCCTGAGCGATACCGAACGCGCGCTCACGGTTGATGTGTTGCGCTGGATGCTCATCCAGCCGTTCTTGCTAGGCATTGGCGGCCTGGCCAAGGCAGCACTCGAATCATTCAGCCGTTTCACGCTACCGGCAATCGGTGCGAATCTGTATAACCTTGGTATTATCGGCGGAGCGTTGCTCGGGCCCTGGCTCGGCATTTATGGCCTTGTCTGGGGCGTCAACATCGGCGCGGCGCTGTTTCTCCTGGTCCAGGTACCGGGCCTGCACGCGGTCGGGGCAACGTACCGCCTCCACGGGATAGAAGCACAGACGCAGGGTGCGCGTATCAGGTCGTTCCTGGTTGCCGAGGGTGTCGGGCAGGTGCTACGACTGCTCGGGCCACGCCTGTTCGGCCAGTCGGCCTGGCAGATCAATATGATCGCAATTGTGAGCCTGGCTTCGACCCTTGGCAGCGCAGCACTGGCGGCCAATGCCTATGCGCTACAACTCATGATGTTGCCGCATGGCTTGATTGCGCTGAGCCTGGCGACAGTACTTTTCCCCCAGATGGCGCGCCAGTTCGCGGCAGAGGATCGCGATGGCCTCCGCGCCACTGCACTCGGTGGCATACGCACCGTGCTCTTCCTGGCACTGCCGGCGTCAGCACTGCTCGGCCTGCTCGCGCTGCCGCTCCTCCGCGCCCTCTACCAGCGCGGCGCCTTCGACTCCGTTTCTGCCGCGCTGACCGCCGATGCGCTGGCGGCCTATGCGTTGGGGCTGACCGGCTTCGCCGCCGCTGAAATTATCGTGCGCGCATTCTTTGCCATGCAGGATACGCGCACACCGGTGTTCGTTGGCATTGCGGCGGTGGCATTGAATATCGGCATCGGCTGGACGTTCCTGCGCCTGGGCATGGGTCTCGCCGGCCTCGGGCTTGCCTTCAGCCTGGCCAACCTGTTTGAAGCCGCAACACTGCTCCTGCTCCTCCGCCAGCGGCTGGGCCGTCTCGGCAGCGACTTCCGGCGCGCTGTCGCAACAATGGCGCTCGCGACCCTTGCCAGCGCCGTCGTGCTCACACTGCTGGTGCGCTTCTCCCGGCACGCGTTGCCGATTGTCGCCCCGGGCGACGCCTACCGCTGGCCAGACGACTTTCTCCCCTTGCTGGCGTGGCTTACCGGCGCAACCATACTGAGCGGCACGATCTACACCGGAATCGCCGGCGCCCTGCGCCTGCCGGAACTGAACGCCACGCTGGCCCGCGGGAGAGGATTGCTGGAGCGCGCCGGCACTATGATACGACACCGGATGCCACCAGCAACTCCGCATTGAGGATCGCCCCGCCGGCGGCGCCGCGGATCGTATTGTGCGACAGCGCAACCAGGCGCAGATCCAGCACCGGGCAGGCGCGCACGCGCCCGACGCTGGCGCTCATGCCGCGCCCGGCATCGCGGTCACGCCGCGGTTGTGGGCGGTCGCCGGCGCGGTGAACGATCAGGGCGCGTTCCGGCGAGCTCGGCAGGCTGCGAACAATCTCAGGCGGCGCATATGTCTCCAGCACGGCAATGGCCTCCTCCGGCGATGGCCGCTGCGCGAACGAGGCTGCAATCAGCGCCGTATGGCCATCAATGATCGGCACACGCGTCACCTGCGCGCTGATCGTCAACGGCGCTTCGATCACCCGGCCATCCTCGATCCGTCCCAGCAATTTGCGCGGCTCGGCCTCGATCTTCGACTCTTCGCCACCATCCGCAATATTGGGGATGATATTGTCAAGAATATCAAGCGATGCGACACCCGGGTAGCCGGCGCCGGAAACGGCCTGCAGTGTGCTGATATGCGCTTTTTGCAGACCAAATGCATCATGCAACGGCTTGAGCGGCATCACCGCGCTGATCGTGGCACAGTTCGGGTTGGTGACCAGGCACCCCTTCCAGCCACGCTCGGCGCGCTGGCGATCCAGCATCGCCAGGTGGCCGGGGTTGACTTCAGGGATGAGCAGCGGCACATCGGCGACGGCCCGGTACGCCGAGGCATTCGAGCAGACGGCGGTTCGCGCGGCCCAGAGCGGCTCAGCCTCGCGCGCCACGTCCGTCGGTAGCGCCGACAGCGCAATCGCTACATCAGCGACATCTTCGGTCGGCTGGACGACCATACGCGCCACGCGCTCCGGGATGGGGGTATCGAGGATCCAGCGCACCAGCTCACCATACGGCTTGCCAATCGTGCGATCCGAGCCGGTAAGCACCGCGACTTCAAACCATGGATGGCTGGCCAGCAATTGCACCATCCGCTGGCCAACGGCGCCCGTCGCGCCGAGAATGGCGACTGGCAGACGTCTCTGAGCCATAGCATCTCCTTTTCTCAATACTCAATTCACAGTCCCGCCGTCAACCCATGAATGGCGCGCACCGACTCATCGCATTCAGACGCCGCCACCACGATACTGATGGCACACTCCGACGACCCCTGCGCGATGGCGATGACATTAATATGGTGGGCTGCCAGAACACCGAATACCTGCGCCGCCACACCCGGCGTATCGCGCATTCCCGCTCCGACGGCGGTCACAATCGCGACCTCTTCGCGCGCCCAGATACGATCAATGTCGCGCCGCGCCAGTTCAGCTGCCAGGCCCTGCTCCAGCGCGTGCGTTACCTCCGGCACCGTGCTGGACGGCACAACAAAGCAGATACTCTGTTCCGACGAAGCCTGCGAGATCATGAGGACGTTCGCGCCGGCACTTGCAACCGCGCCGAACGTGCGCGCCGCCACGCCAGGCACGCCGATCATGCCGCGCCCTTCGACCGTCACCAGACTCATCGCGCGTATGGCCGTCACCGCCTTCACTGCCTGGCCGTTCGCCTCCACGTCGCGCACCACCAGTGTACCGGGATGCGACGGGTTGAACGTATTACGAATGCGTAACGGTGTGCCTCGTTCGACCACCGGGCGAATCGTGCGCGGGTGCAGTACCTTGGCGCCGAAATAGGCCAGTTCACCCATTTCGGAATAGGACAGTACCGGAATGACACGCGCATCGGGAGCCAGGCGCGGATCAGTGGTCATCACGCCATCAACGTCGGTGTAGATCGCGACCTCATCGGCATCGAGCGCCGCGCCGACAATCGCACCGCTATAGTCGCTACCGCCGCGACCGAGCGTCGTTGTCGCGCCACTTTCGGTTGCGCCGATGAACCCGGTGACCACCGGAACGACCCCTTGATCGAGCAGCGGCAGCAGGCGAGCACGGGTACGATCGCGCGTGAGATCTTGCACCGGGCGCGCATCGCCAAAATGCGGCGTTGTAACGACGAACTCGGTCGCATCAAGCGCTTCGGCGGGAATACCGCGCGCCCGCAATGCCGCAGCAACGATCCGCGCACTCATGCGCTCACCAAGGCTGGAGATTGCGTCGTGCGCGCGCGGCGACGCCTCGCCGAGCACTGCCACACTGTGGCAGAGCACGCCGAACTCGTCGATCAATTGCATGACCTGGGCGCCAACCGCCGCGCGCTCATCGCCATCGGGCACGAGCCCGGCCAGGACCGTTGCGTGTTTCTCACGCAGGGCATGCTCCAGGTCGCGAAAGGTTCGCTGATCACCAGTTGCAGCGGTGGTCGCGCCGCGGATCAGCATATCGGTCACACCACTCATCGCCGAGACCACAAGCACCACGCGCCCCCAGATTGCACGTTGCGCTTCAGTGATCGCGGCTACCGCCTGAATCGCCGCCGTGCCGCCGACCGACGTGCCGCCAAATTTCATCACGAGGAGAGGCATACGACACCTTTTTCTTCACCATCCAAGCCAGCCGAGAATGGCGCTCATCTCCGCCTTGACCGGCGCTGGTGCTGCGAACTGCTCAACCGCCAGGCCGGGATCCTTCAGGCCGTGGCCGGTGAGCACTGCCACATAGCGCGCATCCGGTTCGGCGCGACCCTGGCTCGCCAGCATACGCAGGCCGGCGACGCCGGCTGCCGAGGCTGGTTCGACGAAGACCCCTTCCAGTCGCGCCAGATCGCGCCAGCTCTGCAGGATCTGCTCATCGGTGACCATCTCGATCAACCCGCCCGATTGATCGCGCGCATCGAGCGCATAGCACCAGCTTGCCGGGTTACCAATACGAATCGCGGTCGCAATGGTTTCCGGGTGTTCGACGGGGTGGCCGAGCACAATCGGCGCAGCGCCGGCGGCCTGAAAACCGAGCATCTTCGGTAGCCGGTCAATCCTGCCGGCTTCGTGGTAGCGACGAAAGCCAAGCCAGTAGGCAGTAATATTGCCGGCATTGCCTACCGGCAAGCAGAGCGCATCAGGTGGGCCGCCAAGCGTGTCGCAAATTTCATACGCGGCGGTCGCCTGCCCTTCCAGGCGATGCGGGTTGACCGAATTCACCAGCGTGACCGGGAACTCATCCGACAATTCACGCACGATATGGAGCGCCGCGTCGAAGTTCCCGTCAATCACCAGCAATCGCGCGCCATACATGAGCGCCTGCGCCAGTTTGCCAAGCGCGATCTTGCCGGCCGGCACCACAACGATCGACTCGATGCCGGCATGCGCCGCATAGGCCGCCGCACTGGCCGATGTATTGCCGGTTGAAGCGCAAATGACCGACGTTGCGCCGGCTTCCATCGCCTTGGCGACCGCTACAACCATACCGCGATCTTTGAACGAGCCGGTAGGATTGGCACCCTCATACTTCAGGAACAGCTCACGCACGCCGATGGCGCTTGCCAGGCGCGGCGCAGCGACCAGCGGCGTGTCACCTTCGCCGAGGGTCAACGCCGGCGTATGCTCGCTGAGCGGCAGGAACGCGCGGTAACGATCGAACAGCATAGCACCTCCCTGAAACGGAAAAGCCCCCGTCCCTTTCGGGAGGGGGCAATCATCGCGTTCCGGCCATCAGCGCCGGGAGACCCTCCCACAACCATGCTCCCCGGTAGTCGTGACCGAGGTCATGGTCGTGGTCGCCGTGTTGTTATCCAGCAGGCGCATGGTCGTTGTCCACGTGTGCAGCACTCACTGCGCCGCTACTATACCCGCGACGCCACGGGCTGTCAAGCGCCCACCCCGGCAACCGCTGTGCTATAATTGTTCACGATAGTCCACACGACAGGAGCATCCCAGCCATGGCGCAACGCGAACCGACGATCGCCAGCATTCTCCAGGAACTGGCCGTGGAATACGACGATGTCGTCGCCGAGCGTGAAATCTACCAGCGTGTCCTTGATCGGCGCCCCAGCCAGGCGCGTGATCCATTTGCCAGCATTCGTGAACGTCTCCGCTTTGAAGCAGCCGAGGTGGGCTGGGTACGCATGGGTGACGGTACGCTGTTACCGCTGCATGTCGCGCTTACCGGGCTGCGTTTTCGCATCACGCCAGGTGATGATGAACTGGCTGCCGGCGCGCTGCTCCGTACCCGGCTGATCCCGTTCGTCCCGATGACACGTAAGGATATTGTACTGACCGATGCCGAGGGTAGTACCCTGCCGGTGGCTGTGACAACCATCACTGCCAATGATGCGATGTTTGGCCCGTTTCAACTGGCCGCCCTGCACCCTGGCCCGTGGATGGCACGTATGAAGATTCGCCGGGGTGATAGCATACTGGTCACGATTGAGCGCGCGGCGCCGTTGACGCTGCGCCTCGAGCACGAGCCACGCGCTGCATTTCATCTCGATGAGGTGCTGCACCAGGAGCGCGAGTTGCTCGATGGCATCGTCGCGCGGGTGGCAGCCAGCCGGAGTCGCCCGCTGACCGCCGATGAAGCGGTGTTGCCGGTGTATGCGCGCGCTCCCTGGCGCACGGCATATCCAGGCCGCTGCTGGCAGGATCTGGTGGCGAGCGACCGGCGGCTCCGGTTAATTGATGGCGTATTGATCGGCGACCATGCTTACCGCCGCCCGATTGATGATCTGATTGACGGCATGCACGACGCCCGGGCCTGGGAAGAGCGTGACACCGAATTGCTGGCAGCGATTGCTGGCATTCAGCACGAGCTCCTCGAAAGCCGCCGCGAGGCGGCGACGCAGGAACTCTGGAACGGCGTCGCACCGCGCATCTCAACCGCCCGTGTTGTCTTCGACTCGCAATCCGGCGAGTCGACTGTCATCCAGCCAGAACCGATCGATGCTCTGTGCGATTATACCGATCAGATCGAGGAACGTTTGCGTAACGGCGGATATGACGATGACGCATGGGACATGCTGGAGGATGAGGATCCGCTGTTCGGTACTCTTGATCTTGACCACGAGGAACTGGCGGAGGTTCCGCTGATCGAGGATCTGCGCGGCTTCATTGCCGAACGGCCCGAGCTTGCCGCCGCGGCTCGCCGGCTCATGGCCGCGCTCAGCGCCGAAGACTTCGAGCGATTGCAGCACGCGCAGAGTAGTACGGATGTGCAGAACGTTCTGGCAGCTCGCTTCCATCGCATCCTTCCGGACAATCCCGATCTGTTCGCAACCCTGGTTCGCTATACCGCCCCCACAGCGAGCGCGCCGGATTTCGCCGGCGGCCCGCCGGAACTTGAAGATAGTACAGGCGACAGCGAATCGCCCTTCACGTCCGAACCCTGGGAAGCGGACGAGGACGAGGAATGGGACGATGACATTGACGACCAGCCGACCGTGCATGATGAGGCGCTGACCGCCAGCCATGAACTGATGGAACGCTTCTACGCGTACCTGATCGCGCAGGGAAAAAGCGAGGCGACAGCCGCTAGCCGTACCGGCGATCTGTGGATTTACGCCGACTTCCTCGCCAGTTATTATGCGCAGACGCTGGCCGAGGGCAATTACACCACCCTGGATGAGTGCCTCTTCTTCTTCTATCCGCGGCGAGTCGCCAATAGCTCACCACGGGGTGCACGCGAGCTTTGCACGTCGCTCAAGCAGTTCTACAGCTTCCTCCGCATGGAGCAGATTGCCGATGACCGGTTCGCCCGCGAGATGTGGCGGCGCCGCGACCAGGTGGCGCGGGTCGTTGACCTCTACGATCAAATCGATGTCGAGTCGCCGCAGTTCGAGCGCCTGTTCGTGCGCCTGTTTGCCCCCTATACGGCTTGATACCGCCAGGGCGCGCCCCCGCGCGCCCGTCTATGCCTGCCGTTCCCACCGGGCACGGCAGGGTGCCACACTTCCATGTCAATCGTTTATCATATCTCGATGCTCCGCCCCCACACCCACCTGTACGATGTTGCCCTGGATATCTCCGACATCGACGCACCGGTGCTCGATCTGGCCCTGCCGGCATGGACCCCCGGTTCTTACCTGATCCGCGATTATGCACGGCACGTCCAGTGTTTTGCAGCAACCAGCGAGCATGGCGCGCCGCTGCCATGGCGCAAGACGGATAAGACGACCTGGCGCATCGAGTCAAACGGTGCGCGCCGCATCAGGGTGAGCTATCAGGTCTACGCCTTCGAATTGAGCGTTCGCACCAGCCATCTTGACGGAAGTCACGGGTATTTCAATCCCGGTACCGTGTTCATGTACCAGCGGGCCAGAACCCACGAGCCATGCCAGGTCAGGGTCGAGACGCCTGCGGCATGGCATGTCACAACCGGCCTGGAACGCGCCGAGCCTGCCGATGCCGAAGGAACGTGGCACAGTTTCATGGCGCACGATTATGATGAACTGGCCGACTCGCCATTCGAATGCGGTATACATCGGTTGCTGACCTTCGAGGTCGACGGCGTCCCGCACGAAATCGCGCTCTGGGGCCATGGCAACGAAGACGAACAGCGCATCGTCGCTGACACGCGCACGATTGTCGAAACAACCCGCGCAATGTTCGGCAGTTTGCCCTACCGGCGTTATGTGTTCATCGTGCACCTCGTCGAAAACGGCTATGGCGGCCTTGAGCACCGTAACAGTGTGACGAATATCATTGATCGCTGGGGATTTCGACCGGCGCGATCGTATGAGAAGTTTCTGGCGCTCACCGCTCACGAGTTTTTTCACGTCTGGAACGTCAAACGCATCCGGCCCGCGCCGCTGGGGCCATTCGACTATGCCGCCGAAAACTATACTCGCCAGCTCTGGACCATGGAAGGCATTACCAGCTATTATGATCACCTTATCCTGCTGCGTGCCGGCCTGATCAGCCGTGAGCGCTATTTCGAGACGCTGGCTGACGACATCAAGTTGTTGCAGAGCCAGCCGGGCCGCGCGCTGCAAACCCTCGAGCAGAGTAGTTTCGACGCCTGGATCAAGTTCTATCGCCCCGATGAACACAGCCCCAACAGTAGCGTTTCGTACTACTTGAAGGGGAGCCTGGTTGCGCTTTTGCTCGACCTCGAGATTCGTTGCCGCACCGATGGCTGGCGCTCACTCGATGATGTGATGCGCCACCTCTATGCGGAACATGCCGGCGATAGGGTGCATGAGCTCTACAGCGGCAGCAACGCCGCGCGCCCTGGATTTGATGAAGACGATGGCTTTTGCAGAAGTGTCGAGGCGATCGCCGGTACGGCCGGGGGAGCCTACCGCGAGTTTCTGGCGCATGCAGTGGCCGGCACACGCGAGCTTGACTATGCGCGCGCATTCAACACGGTGGGGATGCAACTTGTCTGGGGATATTCGGTCGAAACCGACAATGGCCGCCCGCCAGCCTGGCATGGCTTACGCATGAAAACCGAACATGGGCGCCTCAAGGTGGCAGTCGTGCTGGCCGGTGGCCCTGGCGAAGCCGCGGGTGTGTATACCGGCGATGAAATCGTGGCGCTCGATGGCATTCGTGTCGACGAGGAGCGCCTCAAGACGCGCATCGCGGAGCGCCTCCCCGGGCAGGTTGTCACCCTGAGCCTCTTCCGTCGCGACGATCTGCTGCATATCCCGCTCCTGCTCGGGGAGGCTCCCCCTGACACGCTGACCATTGCGCCGATCGAGAATCCGACAGATGAACAAAAACGCCGGTTGGAAGAATGGTTATAGCAATGTGCACCAACCGTGCGCCCCGGTGGGGTACGCGGCGATCAGGAACGGCGGTGCGTTGAGCCGTATGTTGCAAGGTAGTCGAGTTAATCCTCAGGAGAAACCAGTGCCGGATCTCACCCACCTCTCGATAACCGCCGCCGCCGAGCTGATTGCACGCGGCGAGATAACAGCGGTCGAACTGACTGAAGCGCACCTCGCGAGAATCGCTGCCTATGACCCGCACATCAATAGTTTCATCACCGTGGCGACCGACCATGCACTCGCGCAGGCGCGCGCCGCCGATGCGTATCTGGCGCGCGGTATGCGGCGCGGCCCACTCCACGGTATTCCGATTGCCCTGAAAGATCTCTATGACACGGCTGGTATTCGCACCACGGCAGGCACGACGTTTT
The DNA here is from genome assembly GCA_013388755.1 of Chloroflexota bacterium. Taxonomy (GTDB): domain Bacteria; phylum Chloroflexota; class Chloroflexia; order Chloroflexales; family Roseiflexaceae; genus JACAEQ01. The sequence goes on along the minus strand of JACAEQ010000094.1, from coordinate 17,486 downwards.
TCGCCGATCGTGTGCCCGCCGCCGATGCACGTGCCGTCACCTCGCTGCACTCCGCCGGCGCCGTGATACTCGGCAAACTGAACATGCACGAGTGGGCGCTTGGCGTCACGAATGACAATCCGCACTACGGCCCATGCCGCAACCCCTGGAATCGCGCACATGTCACCGGTGGCTCCTCTGGCGGCGCCGGTGCGGCGCTGGTGGCCGGATTCTGCATGGGTGCGCTGGGGAGCGACACCGGCGGCAGTATTCGCATTCCGTCATCACTGTGCGGTATCGTCGGCCTCAAACCAACCTATGGCCGGGTCAGCCTGCATGGCGTCGTGCCGCTGAGCTGGAACCTGGACCATGCCGGGCCAATGGCGCGCAACGTCACAGACACAGCCCTCTTGCTTCAGGCGATCGCCGGCTATGACCCTGACGACCCGGCGAGCGTGGATGCGCCGGTTGGCGACTTCCTGGCAACGATCAATGCCGGCGTTGCCGGGTGGCGAGTTGCGCTGGCACGCGATTCGCACTTTGGTGATGCCGATCCGGATGTCATTGCAGCCGTGCGGCGCGCAGCCGCCGTATTTGAGGAGCTTGGCGCGCATGTCGAGGAAGTCGATCTGGAAACAGGCCGCGAAGCGGCACAGATGAATGCGCTGATGACCACCAGTGATGCAGCAGCGTTTCATCGTGAACGGCTCCAGGCCCATCCCGAAGGGTTCGGCGCCGACGTCCTGGCGCGCCTGGAACGCGGCGCAATGTTCTCGTCAACCGAGTACGTCCTGGCACGCCGTTTTCAGAGCGAATGGCGCAGGCGCCTCGAACGTCTGCTGGGCACGTTCGACGTGTTGCTCACACCCGCCACGCCAATCACCGCGCCGTTGATCGAAGGCGCGGATGCCATCGAGGCCGCGCGCCAGTTGACGCGTTTCACCGCGCCGTTCAATCTTGCCGGCCTCCCCGCGCTGTCGCTGCCGTGTGGCTTCAGCCCCGCCGGATTGCCGATCGGGTTGCAGGTGATTACGTCCGCCTGGAACGAAGCGAAGGCGCTGCAGGCCGGCAGGGCATTTGAGGATGCAACCTCGTGGAACCGGGTCGCTCCTCTTGAGGCGCTGGCTTCATGAGTGCAGCGGATCATCAGCGCTTCTACCTGGGCTGCGCCGTCTGGGCCCATCCCTCATGGCCCGGTGTCCTCTTTCCGCGCGCCAGTCGCAGCGGCGACTACCTGCGCCTCTATAGCCGGCGATTGACAACGGTCGAAGGGAACACGACGTTCTATGCCGTGCCGGCGACAGAGACCGTGCGTCGCTGGGCCGAGGAAACGCCGGCGACGTTCCGCTTCTGTTTCAAATTGCCACGCGATGTTAGCCACCAGGGATCGCTTGCCGCGCGTCTGCCAGAGACGGTGTCATTCATCCGGCGCATGGCACCGCTTGGTGAACGTCTCGGTCCATTCTTTCTTCAACTTCCGCCCGGCTACTCGCCACGGCAGCGCACCGACCTGGAGCGCTGGCTGGACGGCTGGTGCACGCTGGTGGCCGGTGAGTCGCCGACGTTGCCGTTGCGCCTGGCGGTTGAGGTGCGTCACCTCGACTGGTATGCGCCGCAGGGTGAAACCGCGTTCATGGCGCTGCTGGAGCGCTATGGCGCCGGACGGGTGTTGATGGATGTGCGCCCGCTCGACCTCGGGCCACTACCGGGGGCGGAAGAGGATCTTCGGCGCGCGCGCGACAATAAGCCCGACGTGCCGCTCCATCCGCTGCGCAGCGCGCCTTTCACGCTGGTGCGGTATATTGGCCACCCCGACGTCGCGCGCAACGACGAATTGCTCAACGAATGGGCCGCGCGTGTGCGCGACTGGATCGCGGAGGGAACCGAGGTCTTCTTCTTCATGCATTGCCCCGTTGAGCGCGAGTCGCCCCTGTTGTGTCGCGCGCTGCAACAACGCCTCGACGGCGCCCCCGGCGTACCGCCGCTGCCATGGGATAGCGCGGCGGACGACGAGCAGCAGATGCTGCTCTGGCCTGGCACCCACGGCTAACACGTGCCGATTTATCTGGTATCCTTGCGACACAATCTGTACAGGCAGAGGAGTCGCTATGCTCTACCAGCAAAAAGCCGCGCAGGCCCGGGCGTTGCTCACAGAAGTCGGCATTGACGCCTGGCTCATCTTCGCTCGCGAGAGTATCGTTCGCCCTGACCCCGGCATTGAACTTGCGATCGGCGTGGACGTCACCTGGGACTCGGCATTCATCTTCAGCCGGAACGGGCGCCGTATCGCCATTGTGGGGCGCTATGACGCCGCCGGGGTCCGCGCCTCCGGGCTGTTCGACGACGTCATCGGCTATGACGAAAGCATCCACAGGCACCTCGTCGAAACATTGCATCAGCTCGATCCGCTCACGATCGGCCTGAATTACAGTCTTGACGATCCGACCGCCGATGGGCTGACCTATGGCATGTTTCTGCACCTGAACGAACTGCTGGCCGACACGCCGTTCCCGGCGCGGTTCGTGAGCGCCGCGCCACTCCTGGCAAAACTGCGCGCGCGCAAGACGCCCGCCGAAATCGAGCGTATCCGCGCCGCGATCGCCGTCACTGAAGAGATCGTTGCACTTGCGGAAGAACAGATCCGGCCCGGCATGAGCGAAGCTCAGATCGGTGCCTTCGTCCACGACGAGTTCCGCCGCCGTCACCTGCCGAGCGCCTGGGCCTGGGACGCCTGCCCGATCGTCAACAGCGGCCCGGAGTCGGAGCCTGGCCACGGCGGGCCACGCGATGACATCATCGTCCAGCCCGGTCATCTGGTGCACATGGATCTGGGAGTGCAACTGAACGGCTATTGCTCCGACATTCAGCGCATGTGGTACGTGCGCCGCGCCGGTGAAGAGGCGCCACCACCCGACATCCAGCGAGCCTTCAATACGGTCATCCAGGCGATTGAGGCCGGCGCAGCCGTGCTGCGCCCGGGGGTTCGTGGCCACGAAGTGGACGCGGCGGCGCGCCAGGTCATCGTTGACGCCGGCTACGAAGAGTATAAGCACGCCTTCGGCCATGGCCTCGGGCGCGCCTGCCATGACGGCGGGCCATTACTTGGCCCGCGCTGGCCGCGCTACGGCGCCACGCCCGATATGCTGGTCGAGGCGGGCAATGTCTACACCCTCGAACTCGGTGTCGTCACATCCGCCGGATACGTCGGTATCGAAGAAGATGTGCTTGTGACCGAGCATGGCGTTGAGTTTCTCTCCAGTTTCCAGCAACGCCTGAAACTCGTGTGAGGCAGGGTTCGTCGATCTCCGCCCTTTGGCGGAGATCTCCTCCACCTCAATGATCCGTCTTTCGCTCAATGACGGGGCATCCGCGCCATGCTATAGTTGCCTCACGTCTGCCACAGGCAGGATGGACCTGCTCGCAACAATCCGGCATCAGCAGCGTCCAACCAACCAGAGCTGACAATAGCCGCATTCCGGCACATTCGGTTCGAGGAGGAGGTTGTTGTGTTCAAGGGCTGGTTCCAGCGTAAGCCACGTGCGGCAGCGCCAGCCAGCGGCGTCTACCGCCATGGGAACGACTGCCTCATTGAGTTGCGCAATGTTGTCAAGACGTTTGAGACCGCTGCTGGCCCCTTTACAGCGCTGAAAAACATCACGCTTGAGGTTGACCGCGGCGAGTTCGTGGCGATCATCGGCAAGTCGGGCAGCGGCAAGTCTACCCTGATGAACATGATCTCAGGCATTGACCGGCCAACCTCAGGTGAAGTGTATGTTGGCGACACAGCCGTGCATACGCTGAACGAGAGTGACATGGCCGTCTGGCGCGGGCGCAACCTGGGGATCGTGTTCCAGTTCTTCCAGTTGCTACCGGCGCTCTCGCTGGTCGAGAACGTCATGTTGCCGATGGACTTCTGCAACATGTACACGCCACGCGAACGGCGCGAACGTGCCATGATGCTGCTCGACCAGGTGGGCATGGCCGATCAGGCCGACAAACTGCCTTCTGCAGTGTCGGGCGGGCAGCAGCAGCGAGTCGCCATTGCGCGCGCCCTTGCCAATGATCCACCGATCCTGATGGCCGACGAGCCAACCGGTAACCTGGACTCGAAGACGGCACAACAGGTGTTTACCCTCTTTGAAACGCTGGTGGATCAGGGCAAGACAATCGTCATGGTCACCCACGACAGCGACATGGCCCGGCGTGTTACTCGTGCCATCATTGTTGCCGACGGCGAGATTGTCAATGAGTACGTAGCCCGGGCGCTCTCGACACTGACGGTCGAGCAACTTGGCCGGGTCACGCGCCAGCTCGAAGCGCGTAAGTATGCTCCCGGCGAAGTCATCCTTGAGCAGGGCAGCGCCGCCGATACCTTCTACATAATCACCAGTGGCGATGTCGAGGTGTTTATCGAGCATCCCGATGGCGGTGAGATTATTGTGAATCATCTGAGCCGCGGCGCATACTTCGGTGAAATCGGGCTGTTGCGCGGCGGGCAGCGCACGGCAAGCGTGCGCGCCAGTTTTGCAACCGGCTGCGAAGTCGTCATGCTCGACCAGAACGAATTCAATACATTGCTCGCCGAGTCGGAAGCGACAAGGCACGCCATCGATCGCGTCGTCGCCGAACGCGACGCGCGCACGCGTGCCGCCGAAGCCGGCGCCGTGTAACTAGAGGAGCATAGCATATGCGTCCACGGAGAGAGTGAGGTAGGCGCATGATCAGGTTTCCCACCAGACTGGCGGTTGCGGTCGTGATGGCTGGCCTGGCGCTGGCAGCGTGCGGTGGCCAGGCGGCAAATGTCCAGCCAACCGCCATTCCACCCGTCCGCGCCGATGAACGTGTTGTGGCCGAGGCGCGCGTGGTTCCGGTACGGAGCGCTGCGCTGGCAATGAATAGCGGCGGCATTGCGGCGGAAGTACTGGTCGCTGAGGGTGAGACGGTCCAGGCCGATCAGGTATTGCTCCGGCTTGACTCGCGCCGCCAGGAAGCGATCGTTGCCCAGGCAGAAGCGGATAAGGCACGGGCCGACGCATCTCTGGCGAAGCTTCTGGCTGGCGCAACCGAGGAGGAAATCGTGGTCGCCGAGGCCCAGCTGGCGCGCGCTGAAGCGCAATTGCAACAGACTCGCGGCAGCGTGACCGACCGCGATATCCTTGCGGCTGAGGCGCGGGTGCAACAGGCTCGCGCGCGACTGGCCGAACTGGAACGTACCGGCAGTCGCAGCGACACTGAACAGGCCCGTGCGCGTCTTGAAGAAGCGCGTGCCAATCTGCAGACGGAAAAGGACCGGCTCTCGGCAGCCAAAACCGATGCCCAGCTCCGTATGCAACAGGCCGTCGACTCACTGACCCAGGCCCAGTCGGCCTGGGTGGTGGCCAGAAACGACTGGGATAGTATCCTCGGCGACGGCAAGCACCCGACGATGGGTTATCGGCTGGGTGATGCCGAGAAGCGCAAGTTCTACGATGCCCTCGTCCAGGCCGAGGCCAACCTGCGCAGCGCCGAAAGTGGCGTCGAACAGGCGCGTGTGGCCTACGACGCGGCGCGCCAGGCCGAACAAACCGGCGTGACCGCTGCCGAACAACGAGTCGCTGATGCGGCAGCAGCGTATGATCGGGCGCTCAAGACGACTGACAACGATGAACTTGCTGCGGCGCGCGCCGAAGTCGCCGATGCGCAGGCGCGCCTCGACAAGCTGCGCGGCGACGAACGCGCCGGCGCAATCGCCGTCGCCGAGGCGGCAGTGGCAGAAGCCAGAGCCAACCTGGCCAGGCTCAAAGCAGGGGCGTCGGAAACGCAGATCGCCGAGGCCCGGGCCGAGGTGCAACGCGCCACAGCGGCATTGCAGGCGGCACAGACGCAACTCGATGAACTGAGCCTGCGCGCGCCGTTTGCCGGCCTGATCGCTGCCGTGGATGTTCGCCCGGGTGAGTATGTGAGCCCGGGAGCAACGGTTATCAACCTGGGCGATCCGAGCGCCTGGCAGATCGAGACCACCGATCTGACCGAACTCAGTATCGTCAAGGTTCAGCCTGAAGCCCCGGTAACCATCACATTCGATGCGTTGCCAGGCGTCGAGATGCAGGGGCGCGTGACCCGTATCCGCGAGCTTGGCGAGAATCGCCAGGGTGATATCACCTATCGCGTGATTGTCACACCGGCCCAGCAAGACGCGCGCCTGCGCTGGAACATGACGGCCTCGGTTGCCATTGGACAGCCGTGATGCCTCTCACCTGCGCGGAATGAATCAGAAGGGGGTCGCGCTGGCGCGACCCCCTTCGACGCTGGCGGGGAGGGCGGGATTTGAACCCGCGAGGAGGTGTAACCCCCTACGGCATTTCCAGTGCCGCGCACTAGGCCACTATGCGACCTCCCCCTTGCCTGTATTATACACTACTCGAAGCCACGAAATGAACAGCTTCCCGGAAGCTCGCTCCTGGCAGGTTCACGCAAGGCATATGGTACTATTAATGGCGATATGGCTCGAGAGATGGTTCGCGTCGCCGCACTCGGCGACATTCCGCCCGGACGGATGGCCTATGTTGACATCAGCGGGTTGCCTGTAGCGCTCGCGAATGTTGATGGAACCATCTATGCCTTTGGCGACTCATGCCGCCACGAAGGCGGCCCGTTGTCGTCTGGCGTGCTTATCGGCGACATGGTCACCTGCCCCTGGCACGGCTGGACGTACAACGTTCGCACGGGAAAAGCGCTTGTTCCGCCTGTCGGTATTCGGGTTCCGGTGTACGATGTGCTGCTCCAGGGGGGCGATATCTTCGTCCTGATTGATTGGCCGGATTGAGTAAGCAGTTGCCATGCATGACCCTGTGATCCCGCTATCCTGGCGCGTCATCCGTGCGATCAGCAAGACTCCAGCCAGGCGGCAAAACACGACAACATACATCGGTGAGGTACAGCTTGCCCGCATCGCGCGCCCCGGCATGCGTGTGACAATTGCGTTCACCGACGCGACCCGCGCCTGTCCTGATGAACGCCTCGTCGGTGAACTTCTCGCCGATCTGGCAACGGCAGGCGTAGCGCCCGATAGCATCACATTGCTGTGCGCCACCGGCCTGCATCGCCCCTCGACCCATGCGGAACGGGTGGCGAAACTCGGCGAGGCCATCGTCGCCCGCTACCGTATTGTTGACCACGATGCACTCGACCCGGCCGGCCTCGTCGATCTTGGCGTCGTTGATGGGCGCCCCCTGGTCATCAACCGTCGTTGCGTCGAGTGCGATCTGTTGCTGGCGACCGGCGTCGTCGAACCACACCAGTATGCCGGTTATTCAGGCGGCGCCAAAACGGTGGTTATCGGCTGCGGCGGCGAAGCGACAATCAGCGCCACACACGGCCCGGCCATGCTCGATGCGCCCGGCACCCGACTGGGCGCAATTGCAGGCAATCCGTTCCAGGCATTCGTGCGCGCCGGTGGTGAGCGTAGTGGGCTGCGCTATGTGATCAATACCGTTCTCAGTGATGCTGGCGAGATCTGTGAGATCGCCGCTGGCGCGCCCGCCGCGGTCCATGATCATCTGGTGGCGCAAGCGCGCGCCCTGTACGAAGCGCCGGTGCTGCAACCGGCGCACGTCGCCTGCGCTGGCGTCGAAGGGCCCAAAGCCGCAAATCTGTACCAGGCGAGTCGTGCGGCAACCTACCTGGCGCTGGCCGAGCGTACCCCATTGCTCCCTGGTGCACCAATCCTGTTGCCGGCACCAATCCCTGAAGGGGCCGGCGAAGGGGCCGGCGAACGACGATTCTTTGAGGTCCTGTCGCATGCCACGTCACCACACCAGTTGCTCGACCAGTTGCGCCGCACCGGCTTCGCGGCTGGAGCGCAACGTGCCTACATCCTGGCACAGGTGCTTGTACGCCACCCGATGATTGTGGTAGGCGCTCAACACCCTGATGTGGTACGCGCGTGCCATATGCACGCCGCCCCCGATATGGAGGCGGGAATAAAACTGGCGGACCGGCTGGCGCGCGATGCGTTCAACCTGGCGCCTCACGAGCCACTGACATTTCTCGACGTGCCACACGCCCTGTTGACGTTACCGCGCCTGGCATGAAGCACGAGTGGCGGACGACAATAACAGAATGGGCCTGGCCACCGAACACCCGAATGGACACAGCAGAGGGAGATCATGAACATTGCCAGTCTGATCGACCACACATTACTCAAACCCGAAGCAACACCGCAACAGATCGCACAACTCTGCGCCGAGGCACGCGACCACCGCTTCGCCGCAGTCTGCGTCAATCCGGTCCACGTCGTCCAGGCCGCGACACTTCTCGCCGGAAGCGCCACCGCCGTCTGCACCGTGATCGGATTCCCGCTAGGAGCGGCCACCACAGCCGTGAAAGTGTTCGAAACGCGCCGGGCAATCGCCGATGGTGCGCGTGAAGTCGATATGGTGATCAGTGTCGGTCATCTCAAGAGTGGTGATGACACCTATGTGCGCGAGGATATCCGCCAGGTGGTCGCAGAGGCGCATGCCCATGGGGCCATCTGCAAGGTCATCATCGAAACGGCGCTGCTGACAGACGCTGAAAAACGCCGCGCATGCCTCCTGGCAGTCGAGGTCGAAGCCGATTTTGTTAAGACCTCAACCGGCTTTGCGTCCGGTGGCGCAACGGTAGCGGATGTGGCCCTGATGCGCGAGGTTGTCGGTGAGCGGGCGGCGGTTAAGGCGGCAGGCGGTATTCGCACGCTTGCGGATGCCAGGGCCATGATCACGGCAGGTGCATCACGTATCGGAACCAGTGCAGGTGTGGCTATCGTGCGCGAAATAGCAGACGCGACAACAGCAGATACCACGCCGGGCTACTGAATCTATAACCGGTACGTCAGGCACACTACCCCTGAGCATCGGCGTGAGCGCCATTACCCGGCCACACTCCGCGTAATGACCTGCCGCGTCAGCCCTCGCAGAAACAGGGTGTCATCGCGCGGGTGCACCACACGATGACACGCTGCCGGGCATGCACAGCCACCTCCTATGGCGTTGGAGATGCGACGCTACTTCCATCGGATGGTGGCTGATATACCATCTCGCCGTCCAGTGTGGTCGATACCAGGCTCGATGTTGACCAGTTGGCCGTTGACCAGTTGGCCGTTGACCAGTTGGCGCTGGCATATGTCGTGGCGCCATCGCCCATGACCAGCATGTTACTTATTGTCAGACCCTGGTTCGCGAAGGCCGGTGTTTCATTGTACAAAACGACTGCGGCCGCATCTGCCTGGCCGGAGCCCTGTCCAGGCCACACCGAAGGCGAGGTCAACTGGTACGCTGTACTGGTCAGGAGCCACTTGAGTTGATCGTTGGTCCATTCCGGATGCTGCTGGAACGCCAGCGCCGCAATACCCGCGACAACTGGCGCGGCCATTGACGTACCCGACATCCAGAGGTACCGCTGACCTGGTTCAATCACGCGATCCGGATAGACCGTCGCCCACGTCGAGTCAGATGCGCGTGGACCTGGCATAAGCCGACCGGGCGCGACGAGATCGGGCTTGGTATAGCCATCCTGGGTCAGGCCATAACTTGACCAGGGTGCCATGCCGTCGTCCAGACGCGAGCCGGTCCCCTTCGGATCGGCCGCACCGACCGTGAGGACAAAAGGATCGTTCGCCGGCGGATACACCATAGTGTTGGCGCCGGCATTGCCGGCCGCCACAACGACAAAGATGCCACTGAACCAGGCGCGTTCCACTGCCGCGCTGAGCACGCTGGTCCTGTAACTCTCGGCAACACTCGACACAAGGGACAGGTTCAACACGCGGATGTTATACTCTGTGCGATTGGCAATCGCCCACTCGATTGCATCAATAACATCCGACGTGTATGAAACGCCGTGCGCGTCGGAGACCACAAGGTCAATCAGGTTGGCTTCCGGCGCAATACCGATATACTTTCCCCGTACTTCGGGATCGGTATGGCACCACGCATTACCGGCGATAATACCGGCAACATGCGTACCGTGACCGTACAGATCGGTCACCTTCGCGGAGGCGCCGGAACCGAATACCTGGCGCGCGACCAGGCGCGACGTGCCATTCGGCCCGCACCAGTCCGGCCGTGTCGTATCAATGCCGCTATCAACAACCCCAACGCCAATGCCGGCGCCAGTCGCACCGGAAAACCAGACCGAATGAGCCTCCACCGCGTACGGGAACGCTGTCGCCAGGTAATCTGACGAAACGCCTGTGGAGACCATCGGCACATCGTATGTGATGGTACGAACGTTGCGGCTGCGTGCGAGGGCGGTGATCAGGCGACCTGGCAATTCGGCCACGAATCCATCGATCCGCATATCGCGCAGTTTGCGCCCGCGGTTGACGACAACCGTATTGTCAATGCTGCGATTACGCTGGACGCGCTGGATAATGACCCGAAACGTTCTGTTGGGGTTGGCAGTGGCTTCCTGCAACAGCAGCGGGTTCACCCGATCTTCACTGGAAGCCGCCTGCGCAAACCCCGGCGCCAGGCTGCTCGCCATCAGCGAGATCAACACCAGGGCGGTCAATAATCGCGCCCAGTTAGCGATGCGCCTGACTGGTGGAGGGTGTACCTGGGATGAATGGTCATGCATGGTCATCTCCTGGATTGCGACGTTGGTATAGAATGAGAGACACCAGGAACAGGAATGCAATTGAGGTGCCCTTACATCCTCCTTTCGTAGCACGCCGGTATCGTGCATACTATTGCTATGATCTGTGTATCCAGAGTGAAGATAACACACCCGCGGGTTCTGTTCTATATCAATAGCATGCACGTCGTGTGATTCTTCGGTGCGGTACGATAGACGAGCGAAAAGACGGAGCACCGTTCGACGCCAAGTTCGGGCTTTTAATCCACCGCGCTTTGTGGTAGGCTAGAAGATACATAGACTGCTTCATCGTGTTGACGCACCATCGCCCACGGAACGGTTATTGCGCGGAGCGCAAGCGACCGCGTGCAGCGAGCGACGCGTGGCGGAAGCCATCTCCTGTCTCCAGTAGGGAATTGCTTCGCTCGCAATGACGTGGAGGACACGGGTGCGCAAACGTTCCGAAGCAGTACAGACACGCAATACTGCCCATCTTAAGTGGTGTCATGAGCGCGATCACAGGCCCTGCCCGGAGCAACACAGTGGCAGCATTTGATTCGCAGCACGATCCCGTTCGGCGGCTGACACGCATCGAACTGATTGCGCGACTGAGCGATGCGATCGGGCCTCGTGCCGTGTTGCATCGGCGCGAGGAACTGCTGCTGTATGAATATGATGGCAGTGCACTCGATATGGCTGAGCCGGATGTGGTTGTCGTACCAGGGAGTACAGCCGATGTGGCAACTGCTGTGCGCATTGCCGGTGAAGCCGGCTGGCCAATCATCGCCCGCGGTGCTGGCACCGGGCTTTCGGGAGGGTCAGTGCCGGCGCTTGGCGGGGTGGTCGTTTCGCTGGCCCGTCTCAACCGGATTGTGCATATTGACCCGGAGAACCGCCTCGCGGTCGTGCAACCCGGTGTCGTCAACGCCGATCTCAGTGTCGCCGCCGCGCACTATGGCCTGCATTTCGCCCCTGACCCGAGTAGCCAGAAGTCATCCACGATCGGCGGCAATGCTGCTGAAAATGCTGGTGGGCCACACTGCCTGAAATATGGTGTGACAACCAACCATGTGATCGCGGCAACCATTGTACTCTCGGATGGCAGTATCGTCCGGCTCGGCAGCGAAGCGCCCGATGCGCCCGGTTACGACCTGCTCGGCGCCTTTGTGGGGAGCGAGGGAACCCTGGGCATCGTTACTGAACTGACGGTGCGCCTGACGCCGGACCCGGAAGATGTTCGCACGTTCCTCGCCATCTATGATGACCTGGAACCGGCAGCCGACAGTGTCTCGGCAATTATTGCCGCTGGCATCGTTCCCGCAGCGCTGGAAATGCTCGAAGGCGAAGGGATCCGCGTCATTGAGGAATCGGTGCATGCGGGCTATCCGACCGATGCCGAAGCCGTGCTGCTCATCGAGATCGATGGCTTGCGCGACGATCTCGACGAACAGGCCGGGCGAATCGAGGCGATCTGCCGTGCATGTGGCGCGCGTGACCTGCACACGGCACGTGACGAGGCGCAGCGCGCCAGATTGTGGGCCGGGCGCAAAGGCGCGCTTGCTGCGTGTGGGCGTATCAGGCCGCATTACCATATTCAGGACGGCGTGGTGCCCCGATCGCGCCTGACCGAGGTGCTGCGCCTGACGAAAGACGTTGCCGCACGCTACAATCTTGTGATCGTCAATATCTTCCACGCCGGTGACGGCAACCTGCACCCGCTGCTCTTGTTCGATTTGCGCGAACCAGGAGTACTCGACCGCGCGATGGCGGCGGGGGAGGAAATCCTGTACGCCTGTGTGGCGGCGGGTGGAACCATTAGCGGTGAGCATGGCATCGGCCTGGAAAAGCGCGATTACATGACCTGGATCTATGATCCTGATGATATCTGTGCGATGCTTGAACTGCGCGCAGCGTTCGATCCATACAATGTGATGAATCCATGCAAACAGCTACCAACCGGCGCATCGTGCGGTGATGTGAAGCACGCTCGTGGTGCACAACGCGCGATCGCCGCCGGGGCATGGGTCTGATGGGAGCAACAGATGCGGTCACCTGCGCAGAGCGCCAATAACAGACGCTGGAGCGTGTGTGCATCTGTGTGCCTTGCGGACCAGATCGGTGACAGGTGACGCGGTCAACGACCGTATCAACAGACGTACATGACACAAGGGGTGCGCCATGGTTCCACTTGATGAGTGGCTGGCGATACGCGGTGAGCAGTATGCGGCAGTGCTTGAGGAGCGCCGCGAGCAGGTGTGTCGCGTAGTCACTGAACGGCTGGCGGCTACGTTTCCATCATTGTGCTATGATCCCTTACGCCCTGATGCACTTGCGTTTCAGCAACTGGTCTACGATCGGACGCCACGCCGCTTTCATCGCCTGATACAGGTTGTATTGCGCCTGCAATCGGTTGTCGTTATTGAACGTGAGTATCGCTGGGGCTGGCCCATCCTGCAACGGTACAATATCGGCCAGTCGCACCTGCTCGCGCACGTACGCTGGTACTTCGAAGCAGCACGGCGATTTGCGCCGCCTGAGCGCACCGATCGCCGGCCACTGGCACTCCTCGAGGCCGCCACCGTGCGCATCGTTCGTAGTATTTCCCAGACGACGATCGATACCATGCACCGTAACGGGCCGCGTGGCCAGCTTGGCTTCACCTGATACCATCGTGCTCCCGCTTAGGGCCTATCCGAATAACGCTACGCCTCCTGTCATTGCGCGGAGCGCTAGCGACAGCTTGCAGCGAGCGAAGCGTGGCTGAAGCAATCTCTTCTCGCGCCGGTAGATTGCTTCGCTTCGCTCGCAATGACATCCAACCAACCGTTGTTCGGATAGGCGCTCAGAGCGGCAGGATCGCGCCGGGCGCTCAGCAACGCCTGGCGCGGTTCTGGCGTTGTAGCTCAATGACACGTTTCTGCCTTATCTCCTCCTATGCAGCAGGCACGCCCTCCTGTTCACTCGACGATGACACATGAAATAGTCCCGCATACTGCCGCCGCCCTCGCCGGCGTCCTGCGTGATGCCACAAACGACCGCCGGCCAGTGACACCCTGGGGCGCCGGGCTTCACCAGTATCTCGGGTACGCGGCAGCACCCGAAGCGCTACAACTGTCAACACGGGCACTGAACCGGATCATCGAGTACAACCCGGCAGATCTGACGCTCACAACTGAAGCAGGCATCACACTCGACGACGTGCGCCGGACGCTTGCCACCCACCGCCAGTGGCTACCCTGGGATCCGCCCGCGCCGGGCACGGCAACCATTGGCGGGTTGCTGGCCTCCGGCGCAGGCGGGCCGCTGCGCCTGGGATACGGATCGCCGCGTGACTGGACACTCGGCATGCGTGTGGCGCTCGGCGACGGACGACTCGTCAAGAGCGGCGGGCGCGTGGTCAAGAACGTTGCCGGGTATGATCTGCACAAATTGCACCTGGGCGCGCTTGGCACTCTGGGGGTCATCGTTGAGGTCACATTCAAGCTCGCACCGCTGCCCGACAGCATGACAACGATCACGGTTGAGTGCGACGATCTTGCGCAGGCCTGTCGGCTTGCCGCGCAACTGCGTGAACGGCCGCTCGCACCGGTGAGCCTGGCAATCGTCAGCGAACCAGCAAATGGCAACGCGGCGCGTGGCAGCGTACTGCTGGCGGCTCGCTTCGCCGGCGCTGCCGGCGGCGTCGCGCGGCAGATCAGCGCAGCGCTGAGCATCGCAGCGCTGCACAACCTCAATGCGAGCACGCACACCGGGGACCTGGATACCAGCGTATGGCGGCGGATCAGCACGATCGGCGCACCTCCCGATCATGATCGGACCCTCCTTCTGCGTGTCGGGGTACCCCCATCCGCCCTGCACGACGCCATGAACGCACTACAGCGCCATGCTCCTGGCGACAGCGTGCGTATCGCCGGCCACGCCGGCGTCGGGCTGGCCCATGCATGGTGGCAAGAAATCGAGGCGCACGCAGCGATGCGCGCGCTTGATGGCCTGCGCGCATCGCTGGGCAACCTCGGCGGCTATGCCGTCGTCGAGCGAGCACCGGAAGCGCTGCGCGCGCAGCTCAACCTCTGGGGACCATCACCCGCCGCCCTCCCACTGATGCAGGCGCTGCGGCAACGTTGGGATCCTGCGGGTATTCTTAATCGCGGACGCTTCATTGTCTGAGCTTGCACAAGTCGCACCGGTATGCTATTATTAGCGGCGATAAAGGCGGGTAGCTCAATTGGCAGAGCAGCGGCCTCCAAATCCGCAGGTTGCAGGTTCGATTCCTGTCCCGCCTGCCACTTTGTCAGGCAGGTGTTCTTGCGTGGCCGTATGCACGCAGCCAGGCTGTAGCATCCGCACACCATAACATCTGGAGGGGTGGCAGAGTGGTTGTAATGCAGCCGCCTTGAAAGCGGCCGGCCCTTCAACAAGGCCCGTGGGTTCGAATCCCACCCCCTCCGCCACCAGAACAACCAGTCACTCCGCACGGGGAGGTCGCATAGTTGGCCTAGTGCGGCGGTTTGCTAAACCGCTAGGGGGGCAACCCCCTCGAGGGTTCGAATCCCTCCCTCCCCGCCAGCAGGCGCCCGAGCATCGCAGTGCTATCGGGCGCTTTTATCTGGTTCGCTACCGGAAGATTGGCACCAGACCCACTCATCCTCTCCCAATATCATCTGCATAATTTCCTAACATCTTCCGGCTATGCTGGCAGCACGGCAAAAACGCCATCACCGCCAGAGTGATTGGCCATCTACGCATCATACAGGGGAGACACATATGATGAAATGGACACGAGTTACCATCGCCGGCGCCATCGCCCTCGGCCTGGCGCTCGGCATCGCCATCGGCCCGGCATTCTACGCTACGACCACCAGCGCACAAACGGCACGACTGGAGCAAACACGGACCGGTCCAGGGAGTGCGCCATTCTGGAACACGTTTCTCGACCAGCTTGCCGCGGCACTGAACATTCAGCGCACAACCCTTGACAGCGCGATCGTGACCGCAGGGAACAACACGATTGATTCAGCCGTGCAGCAGGGCAACCTGACACAGGCGCAGGGCGATGCGCTCAAAGCGCGGATCCAGGCCGGCGACCTCGGCGCGCTGTGGGGCGGCGGGCGCGGCAGAGGACCGGGTATGCCGGTTCTGGCTGATGTCCACCAGGCAATGCTTGACGCTGTTGCCCAGAAACTCGGCATCACCACCGACGAGTTATTCGCGCAATTGCGCAGCGGGAAGACCCTGGCCCAGATCGCGACGGAGAAGGGCACAACCGAGCAGGCAGTCACCAGCGCCGCGCTCGCAGCCGCAAAGACCCGGCTCGATCAGGCGGTTACCGACGGCACCCTGACGCGGGCCCAGGCTGACGCCGTCTACGCGCAATTCGAACAGAAGGGTCTCCAGCTCTTCACACGGCGCGGCCCCAGGTTCGGTAATCGTGGGCGGGGAATGATGCCTGCGATACCGGCGCCGACCGCGACGCCATCGAGCACGACGTAGCCGTGACAACGCCGCCGCTGATTCGTGAACCAGCGGCGGTCAAACAAAGATCGGGGGCGCGCATACTTGCGCACCCCCGATTTTGTTGGCCCATGTGACGACGATCAACGGAGATCGCCGGCTTCGAGCAACTTGCGCACCTGATCAAGCACGTCGCGCTCACGAGCGAAACTCGCCAGTTCAAGAGCTTCGTGTAGCGCAAACCAGCGCACGTCATCAACTTCAGCTACCTGCGGCATCAGTACGCCATCGGTGTAGCGCACCAGGAAAAGATCGACATATTTATGAATTCGGGTAGGGCCGGCGCGGAACCAGTATTCAATGGTCGCCAGGTGGCGCTCGATCGCGCCGCGCAGCCCTGTCTCCTCGGCAATCTCACGTACAGCCGCCGCCTCGGCAGTTTCACCGCGGCGAACGTGCCCTTTCGGCAACCCCCACCGGCGACCCTCATTCGTGGCAATCAGGGCCACCTCACAACGAGCACCGCTTGTGCGATAAATCACGCCGCCTGCTGAATAGGCAACTCGCTGCTCGGATGGTGATGCGCGGTCGTTGTGCGTCATTCTGTCATGATACTGCACTATGCGCGCTTCGGCAGGCGGCCGGCTCGCATGTCCCAGTAATGGTTGACCGCATAGCGAATACGATCTTTCGCGACCATTGCATTTTCCCAGCCAATCGGCTCAACACGCGCACCCTCAAGATCCTTGTACACCGTAAAGAAATGTTCCACTTCTTTGAGATAGTGCGCGGGAAGCTGCGTATAATCGCTGAAATCCGCGAAGAACGGATCGTAGTGCAGCACAGCGAGGATCTTATCGTCTGACTCGCCGCGGTCGGTCATACGGAACATGCCAATCGGGCGCGCTTCAACGATACAGCCGGTGAACGTCGGCAGGTTGGTCATCACGAGGACATCGAGCGGGTCGCCGTCATCGTAATACGTCTGTGGGATAAAGCCGTAATCACCGGGGTAATGGACTGCCGAGTAGAGTACGCGGTCAAGCTTGAACGCCCCGGTATTCTTGTGGTATTCATATTTATTGCGCGAGCCTTTGGGTATTTCGACGATGACATGGACAACATCCGGCGTATTTGGGCCGGATTCAAGCTCGTGCCAGAGATTCATGGTCATCAATGCTCCCGGCGTGCTGCAGGCTACACTATTGATTGATCCCTTTCGAATTATAGCATGGCTATGAGTCGAGGAGACCGCCAATCACGTTGCCGAGCGTACTACTGCTGCCGCTGCTACTCCTGCCGGTTAGAGGCAGATACCCGGCGATCGCCTTCGCAAGATTGGCGGTCGGCATGGTCTGCAACCAGACGCGCCCGGGGCCGCGCAGCGTTGTCAGGAACAGCCCTTCGCCACCGAGCAGGATGTTCCTGAACCCCTTCACCATCTCGATATCGAACTCTACCGT
>JACAEQ010000033.1 GCA_013388755.1 Chloroflexota bacterium | reverse complement strand
CGCCTTATGTGCAAGGTATTGCGCCCAAGAGCCTATCCGAACACCAGATGGTCACTGTCATGGCGAGCGCGAGCGAAGCAATCTCCTCGCGCGCCGGTCGATTGCTTCAGCCACGCTGCGCTCGCTGCACGCGGTCGCTGGCGCTCCTCGCCATGACCGCAGGCCCATGGGTTTTCGGATAGGTGTACTGCTTCACGATGTTAGCGCAGGAAAACCGTCCTTCGATACGCCGCTGCGCGGCTACCCCGGCCTGAGCCGGGACGAAGGCTCAGGATGCGGTTTTCCTGAATGCTGCGCCAGCATGATGAAACAGTACAGGATAGGCACTAAAGGCAAGCTATCCGTGACCAGGTGCCCCGGTGCGGCATGGCACCGGTTGCGAGACCGGAGCAGACCGGGTGTTTACGTCTGGGAGCCATCACACGACCACGTTCACCAGTTTGCCCGGCACGACCACGATTCTGCGCACGGTTCTGTCGCCGACGAAACTGAGGACGCGCGGATTGCTGATCGCCCACTCGCGTAACTGCTGCTCGTCGGCATCAGCGGGAACCATGATCCGGCCACGTAACTTGCCGTTCACCTGCAGTACGACCTCGATCTCCTCCAGCGCCAGGGCAGTCTCGTCCCACTCCGGCCAGCCGGCGTCGTAGACGCTGCCGGAGCCGCCGAACCAGAGATGCAGCTCTTCAGCAAGGTGCGGCGCGAACGGCGCCAGCAGCCGGGCGAAAGTTGACGCCATCCGGGCAAAGACTGGTGTCACGGCGCCTGTATCGGCGCGGTAACGGGTGGCCTCATTCAGCAGTTCCATCAGCGCCGCGATCGCGGTATTGAAACGGAACTGCTCCGTGTCCAGCGTCACTTTCTTGATCGTCTCGTGCAACTTGCGATGCAGCGTGCGCTCGGCATCGCCGGATAGATCGTCGTGGCCGGCGTTGAGCGCAGCGACAATCGCCTCACGGTCAGCGCCGAACAGTGTCACGATCCGGTTGAGGAAGCGTTGCGCGCCAGCCACGCCTTCATCGGTCCATTCCATACTGTTTTCGGGTGGGGCGGCGAATAACACGACGATGCGCGCCACATCAGACCCGTACTGGCGCACGAAGGGCCCGACCGGGATGCCGTTGCCGGCACTCTTCGACATGGTGACCGGCCCGGAAACGGCGGTCCAGCTCCCGTCATTTTCCGCTTCGAGCGTATAGCCGCGATCTTTCAATACAGTGCGGGCGTGCTCTATCGTCTGCGCTTCGGCGGGAAGTTCCAGTTTACGCCGCAGTTCTTCAGGGAAACGCACAATATCTGGCGAGATGCGTTCGAGCGGCGTGCGAACACGACGCTGCACCATACCCTGGGTAAATAGTGCCTTGAAGGGTTCATCGTCAGGCACCAGCCCTTCATCGTACAGCACCTTGGTGATGAAGCGCGAATAGAGCAGGTGCAGGATCGCATGTTCGATGCCGCCGATGTACTGATCGACCGGCATCCAGTTATAGGCGGCCTCCTTCGAGAAGATCTCGTTGCCATTCTGGGCGTCGCAGAAGCGCAGGAAATACCATGACGAGTCGACGAACGTATCCATCGTATCGGTATCGCGCCGCGCCGGTCGCCCGGTTTCCGGGTCAAGAGTGTTGACCCAGTGCTCGGCGGCTGCCAGCGGGCTCTTCCCTCTGGGCAGGTAATCCTGCACTTCCGGCAGCACGACCGGCAACTGGTCGGCAGGGACAGGCTTGATCGTCCCGTCGTCCAGGTGAAGCATGGGGATGGGCGTTCCCCAGTAGCGCTGGCGGCTGATCAGCCAGTCACGCAGACGGTAGTTGACGGTTCCTTTCCCCCTGCCGTGAGCTTCGAGCCAGGCGATTGCCGCTTTGACGCTCTGGCCTTCCTCCTTGCCGGCGGGCACGCCATTGATTGGACCCGAGTTGACCATGACGCCGTCACCCGGCCAGGCCTCGGCCATCGTGTCGCCGTCCAGTTCTTGCCCTGGCGGCTGCACAACGACACGCACCGGCAGCCCAAACGCGCGCGCGAACTCAAAGTCGCGCTCATCGTGTGCAGGCACGGCCATGATCGCGCCGGTACCATACCCCATAAGCACATAATCAGCGATCCAGATCGGGATACGCTCATCATTGACAGGATTGATCGCGTATGAGCCGATGAAGACGCCACTCTTTTCACGAGTGGTGCTGGTGCGCTCAATTTCGCTTTCCATACGCGCCCGGGCAATGTAGGCAGCAGCCTCCGCCTGGCGCTCCGGCGCGGTCAATTTAGCCACCAGTGGATGTTCCGGCGCCAGCACCATGAACGTTGCGCCCCACAGCGTGTCTGGCCGGGTCGTGAACACGACGAGCGGATCGGCGTCTTCAGGCGCATCTGAGCCAGGCGGCAGCGCGAGGAAGGTCACCTCGGCACCCTCGCTCTTGCCGATCCAGTTGCGCTGCATGGTTCTGACACGCTCGGGCCAGTGCTCCAGCTTATCGAGGTCGTTCAGCAGCCGCTCGGCGTAGGCAGTAATTTTGAAGAACCATTGTTCCAGTTCACGCTTCTCAACCTTTGCGCCACTGCGCCAGCTACGCCCTTCGGCGTCAACCTGCTCATTCGCCAGCACGGTTTGATCGACCGGATCCCAGTTCACGGTCGCTCTGGCGCGGTAGGCCAGCCCCTTGCGATACAGCAACTGAAACAGCCACTGGTTCCAGCGGTAATAATCCGGGCTACAGGTGGTCACCTCACGCGACCAGTCATACATGATGCCGGCGACATCGAGCGATTTTTTCGACTCGGCGATATTGCTGTAGGTCCACTCGCGCGGGTGGCGGCCATACTTGATCGCGGCATTCTCCGCCGGCAGGCCGAAGGCATCCCAGCCGAACGGGTGCAGCACGTCATAGCCACGAATGACGTAGTAGCGGGTGAGGGCGTCGCCGATGACATAATTCTTCAGATGGCCGATATGCAGATCGCCGCTCGGGTAGGGAAACATTTCAAGGATGTAGCGGCGCGGCGCGCCGGAGCGGCGGCCTGCCGTAAAAATACCCTCACGCGCCCAGAACTCGCGCCATTTTGGTTCAATCGCAGGGTCAAACCGCTCGACCCGCCGCTTTGTGCTTGCTTCGCTCATGTATTCCTCCGGAGATCGTCCATGCCTTGTGCCGGCATCACGTGCTGCGGTTGTGTGTTTATCTCTCATTGACACGACTTACGCGGTCGCCCGCGTGAGCGACTCGCGTAACCGATCGTCTTGCCTTCGGCAGAGTGGAAGTATCTTTACCACCTTGATCGTGAATAACCATGCTGCCGCAGGCTCTGGCGGAGCCAGGAATACGCCACCGCGTAACTCGTATCATTGACTGGGGTGACGCGGTCACGCGCACAATCGGCCAGCCGGGCGCATGCCAGGGCCCGCCCACCGGCGGGACGGCGTTCTTTACCGGATTGCGACCGCCTTACCGCCGCCGGATGAATGACTCTGGAGGGCGTGTCGCCCGCCAGGCCACCCTGCTGGTACGCCACTGCGTACGTCGTATCATTGACGAGATGGTGCGGGATCACGCGCCACCGTTACGCCGTCGGGCCAGGTAGATCAGGCGTTCCGGCAGCGCGGCAGCATCAGGCACAGCATGCCCTTCAGCGTCGAGACGTGCAGCCAGATCGAACCCCGTTTCCTCCAGCGCCATCCGTAGTTCAGCATCGCTCCAGGCCCGTTCGGTATGTATTTCCTCGCCGCGCCACCAGCGCCGGTTGTCGTCGCGCACGAACCAGACGATCCGGCCACGGCCCAGGCGGCTGGCGGAACGAAACTCGAGCCGATTGTACACCAGGCAGGCATCACTCTCGTAGGTGACGACATCGCGCTCATCCCAGCGTGCAAACGCCGCCTCGGTGTTGACATCGAAAACCAGGTGCCCTTCCGGCTGCAGGTTGCGTGCAGCGCCGGCGAAGACACGCTGAAGATCGCCATCTTCCGTCAGGTAGTTAAGCGAGTCGCCGAAGCAGGTCAGCAATGAGAATAATTCAGCGCTCACCATGCCCAATTCACGCATATCGGCCTCGACGAACTCGATGCTGAGCCCGGCGTCGCGGGCGCGGCCTTGCGCGATACGCAGCATTGCCGGTGATCGATCAAGGCCAACAACGGTGATCCCCGCTGCAGCAAGCGCGAGTGTTGCGCCACCGGTGCCGCACGCCAGATCAAGGGCACGGAGTGGAACGATGCCGCGTGCGCGCAGCCAGGTGAGCGTCAGGTGCGCCAGGTATGCGCCAAAGCGCCCCTGGCCGGTTGCATCATAGATCGCCGCGTAGGTATCGTAGATTGCACCCGTGTTGTGCATGCCAACAAAAAACCTTCGCCCCGTGCCCAGGGACGAAGGCAATGCTTCGTGGTACCACCCCGACTTCAGCGGCAGATGCCGCCCTCATTGGACGCGCTAACGGGCGTACCCGGAACCTGCTACGCATGGTTTCACAGGTTCGGCGCCATGGGCGAGTTCAGCGCTGGTTGCAGCCTCACACCTGCCGGCTGCTCTCTGCGCGGGCGCGCCTACTACTCCCTGGCATTGCCTTCATTCAGTCTGCGTGGAAGTATACCATACTCCGTAGCGTGCGGCATACGCCGGATGAATGAAATACACAGCTTCCGGAAAGCGTGCGACGCCGTGCCGACCTCAGGCCAGGCTGCCCGGAAGCTCGCTCCTGGCAGAAACACATGGCACCTGACGTCATACGCGGGCAGGCATTAACCATTGCCAGATCGGCAAGAATGTCGTCATTGTGGGCGAGTTGTTCCGCCACCGACAACCGGGTAATCGTCTCTCCCGCCAGGGTATCGAGCACGTGTATGTGTGGGTCGCCAACCACACCGGAAGGCGCAGTGACTGCTGCGAACCATGATATGATGGCGATCGTTGTCAGGTAAACATCCGCATGCAGCTTGTCAGAGATAATGACTGCCGCTATCCCGGGATGCAGCCGGTGGCTTGAATATCAGTATGAGACATAACGCCCTGCCCGTGATTCTTCGACGTGGTTCATCGGTGCTTGCGCTCGCCATGGTATTGATCGCTGCCTGCGCCGCCCCGCCCCGCCCCGCGCCGACACCGGCGGCAAGCGTGCCGTCACCTGCGCCGCCGGCTCGCACGGTGGTTGTGGCGCCGCAACCTGCCACACCGCAACCTGTCGCGCCAACCGCCACGAACGTGCTTCCGAGCCCGACGCCTGGCCCCACACAGGCTGCCTTCTTCGATGACCAGCGTCTCAATTATGAGCCGGATTTCTATGCGCCGCAGATACAGGCGTTTCTTGAGCGCCATCCCGGCGAACTGGGGCGTATGGTCGTCCCGGTTGGCAACCGGCGGCACACCTTTGCCGAAGCGTTGAGCGGGCAGGCAACGTACTACAGTGTGAATCCGAAGATTATCCTGGCGCTGATTGAGTTGCAGAGCGGCCTGATCAGTGATGCGCAGCCTGCTGCCGACCAGTTTGCCTGGGCGGCCGGCTTTCGCGGCGAAAATGGCCGGCGTCGCGGCCTGCAGGCGCAGGTACGCTGGGCAGTGAAGGAAATCCTGTATGCCCGGCGCGATTACCCGCGCCGTGTGGCATTGACCTTTGCCGATGGCGCAACAGCGCCACCGCCCGACACAATGACGCTGGCCGAGTACGCGCTGGCGCGCGTGCTGGCCCCCACTACCACCCCTGGTCGCCTGGCGGCATTGATGGAACGGTTTCGTACCACCTACACCCGTCTGTTTGACGATCCCCGGGTGGCGCCGGTGGGCTGGCCCATGCCGGCAGCACCTTTTCTGACCCGCCCGATCGGAAAGGTTGTTCCCGTCACCTCGTTTTTTGATCACGGCGGGCCATTCCTGACCCGTGACGGCGCTGCGGGGGTTGCCACCTACTGGGGGCGGCGTGAAACCGATCCTATCTTTGCCTACAATGGTCACGATGGATGGGATTATGCCGCAGCGCCGCCCGACCGGGCGCTGGCAGCCGCCGACGGGCTGGTGGCATTCGCAGGGAACGCCGACGATGGATGTGCCACAGGCGCGGTCGTCATTGACCATGGCAATGGCTATCGCACCCTCTACTGGCACCTGGATCGCGTTGATGTCGCCATCGGTGAGCGAGTGGCGCGCGGCCAGGCCATCGGGGTGATCGGTAACAGCGGTTGCTCGACTGGACCACATCTACATTTTGGCGTCCAGTATCTGGGGCGTAACACGGATCCGTACGGCTGGTGCGGCGCAGAGGATGACCCCTGGCGAATGCATCCAGCCGGTACAGCCAGTGTCTGGCTGTGGGCCGACCGGCCTTCGCCCTGCGCATCGCCACCACCGGGAGCCGTCGTGGTGGATGCTGGATTACCCGGGTTTCGTACCGATAGTGCAGAGTGGAAGAGCGCCGCCAGCGGATATGGTGGCGAGTCGCTCTTTATCGCTTCCGTGCGTGGCGCCGGCGGGCGACCGTGGGAGGTGCGCCCGCTCGATCCCCCGCCACTGGCCGTCTGGCGCGCCGAACTTCCGGTTGCGGGAAGCTACCGGGTGATCGCATATCTACCATACGCGTTGAGCGGCCTGGGGGACGCCACAAAACTGCGGTACGTGGTTCGTCACAGCGATGGTATCGCCGAAGTTGTCATCAATGCGTCAGTCAGCACGAACGACTGGGCCGAGCTGGGAACCTATGCGTTTGGTACAACCGGCGCAGAGGTCGTGCTGACCGGCGCGGCTGAGGATGGGATGTTGAGCGTCTGGGCCGACGCTGTGATGTGGCTGCCAGTGGATCGCGGTATGCCCTGATGCGGTGTCGGTAGCGTGCTGCGCTGCACGCGCACTGCCATCCAGCCATCCGTTTTTCGGATGGTCACTTATGCGCCGGTACGTATCCGTGCGCCATGGGTGTGCGACGGTTCAAGAGTGCCTTGCGCGCCGCCGCGCAGATCCAGCGCAAACGGCCCGTCGTCATTGCGAGTTGTTGCCCCCGCAGGAACCAGAACAATCGCCGAGTGAGCCAGTGAGAACTCAATACTGGTTGCGTTCGCACCCCCCTCGATCCCCAGCAATGCACGGTAGCGCGCCGCACTGGCCGCTGGATTCGTAACCGCCACCAGCACGCGCGCGATCCCGGCTACCCCATTCGCGTGGTGATGCGCCGCGCCGGATGGCACGCGCAGCGTGCGTGGCGTTACGTCACCACAGAGGAACGGCAGGTCCGGCGTGGTTGCGCGGCCGGTCTGCCACTCAAGGCGCACACCGTCGGGGCGTTCGCGCCCGCCGGGAAACGGGCCGGCAATCTCAAGGCCACGCGCGCGAGCATCGGCGATAGCACCAGCGGTAGACTCGGGCAGCAGCGCGAAGTCAATGATTCCTTCACCATTGGCGACATGCCGCCACCAGATATGTTCAGGCGCCTCACGACGAAAGGCGATTAACTCCAGATAACTACCGTCGGCAAAGGCAACCAGCGCGTTATGGGTCGCGCCGCCGGTATGTTCGCCGCCCGGCGTCACGGTGAAGCCGAGGGCGGCGTAGTCTGCCGTTGCGGTGACCAGATCATGCACGAGGATCACTATATGATCGATGGATGTAATCATGCGCAGGCATGTCCTCCTCAGCTACGAGCCTATCCGAACACCCATGGGCATGCTGTCATTGGAGGAGCGCCAGAGACAGCTTGCAGCGAGCGAAGCGTGGCTGACGCAATCTACCGGCGCGAGAGGAGATTGCTTCGCTTCGCTCGCAATGACACCAGTCCGTTATTCGGATAGGCTCTAAGACCAATACCTTGCAAATAAGGCGCGATACACCCCCAGATCCCCCCGCTG
>JACAEQ010000073.1 GCA_013388755.1 Chloroflexota bacterium | reverse complement strand
CGCGCGCAATGACCCGGAAGATGGGAGATTGCGTCGCTGCGCGCGCAATGACACCAGTCCGTTATTCGGATAGGCTCTAAGTACCTATCCGAAAACCCATGGGCATGCTGTCATTGCGAGGAGCGCGAGCGACCGCCTGCAGCGAGCGCAGCGTGGCTGACGCAATCGAGCGGCGCGAGCGGAGATTGCTTCGCTGCGCGCGCAATGACCCGGAAGATGGGAGATTGCGTCGCTGCGCGCGCAATGACCCGGAAGATGGGAGATTGCGTCGCTGCGCGCGCAATGACACCAGTCCGTTATTCGGATAGGCTCTAAGAGCAATACTTTTCACATACGCCCGTCGCCCCTACCCCGGCCCCGCTGGGGGTGGGAGTCCGACCATGAGCCGAGCGACGGAATGAAAGTGACCAGCCATGACCGATACGCCAGAGGAGTACGACGCGTGGATCGGGCGGACGGACCTGCTCGACGATGATCTCAGCCCGGCGCAGGCACAGGCGGCGGCGGCAACGTTCGAGGCACCGGATGCACCGTTCACACAGGGGGCGCCGTTGCCGCCGTTGTGGCACTGGTTCTATTTTCTGCCGCGAGCGCCACAATCGCAGCTAGGCGACGATGGTCATCCGCAGCGCGGCGGCTTCATGCCGCCAATCCCACTTCCGCGCCGCATGTTTGCCGGCGCGCGGTTGCGTTTTCACCGGCCGCTGATACTTGGCAAGCCTGCTCACCGCGAAGGCGTCATCCGCACTATCACCCGAAAATCTGGTCGCAGCGGATCGCTGGCATTTGTGGTGGTCGGGTACAGGTATTACCAGGAAGACCAGCTCTGTATCGAGGAGGAGCAGGACATTGTCTACCGTGAGCCAGGTGCGCCCCTGCCGGCACCGGTGCCGGTTGCGTTTCCGCCCGCGCCGGAAGGTGCCTGGGTGCGTGTCGTGATGCCAGACACACGGCTCCTGTTTCGTTTCTCGGCGCTGACATTCAATGCGCACCGCATCCACTACGATCGACCCTACGCGGAGCATGAGGAAGGATACCCTGGCCTGGTGGTTCATGGGCCGCTTACGGCGGTATTGCTGCTGGAGCTGGCGCGCAGGAATGTTATCCGGCCAATCATTGGCTTCAGTTTTCGTGGCCAGGCGCCGCTGTTCGACCTTGCGCCGTTTCGCCTGGTTGCCCTTCCTGTTGCGGAGCGCATTGAACTGGAGGCACAGGCCCCTGATGGGAAGACGGCGCTGAGCGCAACTGCCGAGCTCGGGTAACAGTGTGCGTAACAGGCGCGCCAGGTCCACTTGCAACAGTGCGTTGCTGCGTGTATAGTACGCACGGCGCGCCGCTGCGCCACTTCCACTCGTATCCATCCCTATGACGATGATCGTCACCGGCGATGGCTGACATCAAGGAGGGCGTCCTTGAGTATCAGAAGCGCCGATCTGCTTTTTACCCCGATTCCGGAACGTATTGCGCGGCTCCGTGATCTGGCGTACAACCTGTGGTGGAGCTGGCACCCGGAGGCGCAGGATCTCTATCGTCACATTGATGCCGAGCTCTGGGAGCAGGATTACCACAATCCGGTGGATTTTCTGCGCGATGTGCGCCAGCGCAAACTCGAGGCTGCTGCTGCCGACCCGGAGTATCTGGCGGCATACGACCAGGTAATGGCCGCATTTGATCGCTATATGAGTGCTGAGGATACATGGTATCGGCGCGCGTATCCCGGTGCCAATGAGATGATCGCCTATTTCTCGGCCGAGTTTGGCCTGCATGAATCGTTACCGATCTATTCAGGCGGCCTGGGCGTGCTGGCTGGTGATCATGTGAAGGAAGCCAGCGATCTGGGATTGCCGTTCGTTGCCGTCGGCTTCATCTATCCGCAGGGATATTTTCGCCAGCGTCTCGATCAGAGCGGCTGGCAGGAAGCGATCTACGCGAAGCTGAACTTTGCCGATATTGCAGCAATGCCGGCGCTGACGGCCGATGGGCGCGAGGTGGTTGTTGAAGTCGATCTGCCTGGACGCGCCATTTATGCCAAGGTCTATCGCATCCAGGTTGGCCGGGTGCCGCTGTTGTTGATGGATACCGACATCCATCCGAATAGCCCGCAGGATCGAGAGCTTTCAGCGCGGTTGTATGGCGGTGACCAGGAGATGCGTGTCGCGCAGGAGATTGTGCTGGGCATCGGCGGCGTGCGCGCGCTGCGCCAGCTGGGGCTCGCGCCGACGGTCTGGCACATGAACGAGGGCCATTCGGCATTTCTGGTACTTGAATTGATGCGTGAGAAGGTGGCGCAGGGCGTCCCGTTCAGTGAAGCCTGGCGCGAGGTGCGCAGTCAGGCGGTATTCACGACTCACACGCCGGTCCCTGCCGGGAACGACGCCTTTCCGCTTCAGCTGATTGAGAAGTATTTCAACCAGTTCTGGCCGCACCTTGGCCTGACGCGCGAGCAGTTCAACGATCTGGCGCTGCAACAGCAGAACTGGGGGCCGACCTTCGCCATGACGGTGCTGGCGCTCAAGGGCTCCCACGCGCACAATGGCGTGAGTAAACTGCATGGTCACGTGGCGCGCGGCATGTGGCACTGGCTCTATCCAGGCGCGCCCCAGGAGGATGTGCCGATCACGTCAATCACGAACGGTGTGCATAGCAGCACCTGGCTGGCACCTGCCATGCGCCGCCTCTATGATGCGGCGCTTGGCCCGGACTGGGAAGATGATCTTGATAATGTCGCGCGCTGGCAGAAGGTGCACGACATTCCTGACCAGCAGTTGTGGGAGACGCGGCAAGCACTGAAGCGCGAGCTTGTGGCGCTGGCGCGCGAGCGTACTCGCCAGCGCCACCTGCGCCTGGGATCGCCGCCCCAGGTGTGGCCCGTGCTTGATGAGCACATCCTCACGATCGGCTTTGCGCGTCGGTTTGCGACCTATAAGCGCGCAACGTTGCTGTTTCGCCAGCCTGAACGGCTGAAGCATTTGCTCAATCGCAGCGATCGTCCGGTACAGATTATTTTCGCCGGCAAGGCGCACCCCGCGGACGACCCGGGGAAGCTGTTCATTCAGCAGGTCTACCAGTTGTCGCAGCAACCCGGTTTCCTCGGGCGCATCCTGTTCATCGAAGAGTACGACATGGCGCTGGCACGCGCGCTGGTGCAGGGGGTTGACATCTGGCTCAACACGCCGCGTCGGCCACACGAGGCCAGTGGCACCAGCGGCCAGAAAGCTAGCCTGAATGGCGCGGTCAATATCAGTATTCTCGATGGCTGGTGGCCAGAGGCGTACAATGGCAACAATGGCTGGGCGGTCGGCGAGGAGCGCGAGTATAGCAACCAGGACGAGCAGGACTGGAACGATGCACAGCACCTGTACCGCATCCTCGAGCAGGAAGTCTTGCCGATATACTACGAACGCGGCGCCGATGGCATACCGCATCGCTGGATGAAGATTTGCAAAGAGGCGATTGCCAGTGTGTCGCCTGTGTTCAGTACGCGTCGCATGGTGAAGGAGTATGTCACGCGCCTCTACCTGCCACCAGTTGAGGCGGAGAGGTAACGTCTGCGCCGCTGGCGGTGCGGCGATGAACGTCCGGGCCACGGCAGCACAGCCGCCGTGGCCCGGCAATGAATGCCCCCATCGGGGCGCAAGGTTGTGGCACGTTGCTAGAACCCTGCACCGCACGTGGCGAAAGGGTCCACTCCGTCTTATCCCTGGCCGAGCCGCTTCTTCAGTTCCTCAAGTTCAGAATTGACGTCGGCATCGCGTTCCAGATCACGGAACTTATTCTCCAGTGTGTCGCCTTCCAGTTTCGCCATGGCCTCGGCTTTATCCAGGCGGTCATCAACCCGATCCTCAAGCTGGTCGAGCTTGTCCAGCGCACTGATCTGGCTGACGCCACGCACCGTGCGCTGAATAGCTTCCTGCGTCTGAGCACGGTTCTTCTTGGCCACGATCAGGTCGCGCTTGGCCTGCACCTCGGCAATGCGTGTTTGCAGCTGAACCAGCGCCTGCTGCAATTGCTCAACCTGCGCCTCCTGCGCGTTCGATTGCTCCTCGTACTGGTGGTAGAGCTTGTTGGCCTGAACCTTGCGCGCCAGCGCCGCTTTCGCCAGCGCCTCGTCGCCTGCGCGCAGCGCTGCCTCGGCCTTGCGATCCCAGCTCTCGGCCTCGGCCATGTACTGGGCTTCCATCCGATTCAGCTTGGTGGCATCGGCCATCGCCGCTGCAACGCTGGTTTTGACCTCGTATTCCTCGTTGTTCAACTGGCGCAGATACTCGTTGGCCATTTTCTCCGGATCTTCGGCGTTGTCGAGCATGGCGTTGACATTGGCGCTCAGAATGTCGCGGATGCGGGTGAAGATCGACATCTCCCGTGCCTCCTTATTGTCGAACACTGACATGGCGAGCCTTGCCGGCCTGCTTGCCGCACGGCGAGTTCATTCTAGCACGGACAGGCAGCGGCGTACAACTGATATTACGCAGTTGCGCCGTACAGGTTGCACGGGGTGCGGCGCACTCGATCTGTAATCGCACCAGGCTTTCACGCGCTCCTGTTCTATGCCGGTAATGCGCTGCGGTTACCATGGCGCTGCAGGCGGTTGCGCGACCTGCGTTGTCCAGGAGGTCGCGTGGCCGATTCTTCTACCCCTCCCCCGCTTCTGCACCGTGTTGCGCCGCGGCTCGCGCTGATGCTTGTGGCATTGCTGGGGCTTGTCCTGGTGCAGCGCCCTGATGGCCGCCTGCATGTCTTTTTTCCGGCGCTGGCCGGCGATGCTGCGCTGATTCAGACCCCGCGGGGCAGCTTTGTCCTGATTGACGGTGGCTCCGATCCGGATGCGCTGGTGGCGGCGCTGGGCCGGCGCATGCCATTCTGGCAGCGCGATCTTGATCTTGTGATCGTCACGGTCGCCGATGCACAGCGCCTGCCAGGGCAGGTTGCGGCGCTGGAGCGTTACACCCCCCACCACGCGCTCGTGCCGCCGGATGCCGATTCAGGAGCGGTCGTTGATGCGTGGCGGCAACGGCTGGTCATGGCGCGCTCGTCGCTGCAACGCCTGCACCCCGGGCAACGTGTCGAACTGGATGGGGCGATCCTGCGGGTGCTTGATGTGAGCGCTGGCGGCGTCCTGCTGTGCCTCGACTACGGGCGCACCAGCGTGGTCTTTGCTCACGCAGCTGCGCCTGCCATGCTACAACGCCCGGTGGGTCGCCGCGCAACATTGCTGGTGTATCCCTGGCAGCGTGATGCGCATGTACCGCTGGTCGAATCGCTGCGTCCTGCAGTGATTGTGTTCAGCGATGGCGAACGCGTTGCGCAGCCGGTGCTGCAAACCTACCATGAGCGAGCGATTGGCGGCGCCAGGCTCTACCATGAGGATCTGGATGGCGATATCGAGTGGATCAGTGATGGCCGGCGCACATGGATGCATACTGGATCATGAGCAGAGCCTGTCCGAATAGTTATCATGGCGAGCGCAGCGAAGCGATCGAGTGGCGTGAGAAGAGATTGCTTCAGCCACGCGTCGCTCGCTGCAGGCGGTCGCTGACGCTCCGCGCAATGACAGGCGGCGTAGCGCTGTTCGGGTACGTGTTCACATTTCTCCCGGGAGCGCGGGCATCTTGCCCGCGTAGACGCGACGAGGGTGGGACGTCCTCGCTCCCAGGCGCGTGTATTACCCCGGGTGTGAACAGTTACTTGTTCGGAGAGGCTCGCATCGTGCGCTATTGGCTCCCGGCTCTCGCTTGTTCACACCAGCCCGATCCTGACTGTGTAATGATCGTTCGACAGCCGGATTGCGGATGTGTATCATGTGGCTGACTGTTCCGGACGGAGCGATTGTCGAGGATCGCCATGTTTGCCGCGCTGCAGAAGGTTCCAGTTACCATGGCGCGCCCGGCGCTTCTGCTGCGCGGCTATACGCTCGATACACTGCGTGCCGACGTGGTAGCCGGCGTTACAGTCGGCCTGGTGTTGCTGCCACAATCGCTGGCGTTTGCCCTGCTTGCCGGTTTGCCGCCGGAGATGGGGCTATACTCGGCGATCGTGGCGGCGATTGTCGGCGCGCTGTGGGGATCGTCAAGCCATCTGCATAGTGGGCCGACCAATACTGCCTCGCTGCTGACACTGTCGGTCCTGTTACCGATTGCATCGCCCGGGACGCCAGCATTCATGGCGGCTGCCGGGTTGCTGGCGGTGCTTGCCGGGGCAATGCGCCTCGCCTTTGGCCTGGCACGCCTGGGTGTGCTGGTGAATTTCGTCTCTGATTCGGTGGCGGTCGGATTTACGGCGGGCGCAGGGATTCTGATTATCTCCAATCAGGTTGCACCCATTCTGCGGCTTGATCTCCCTGCTGGCGCCGGTCTGGTTGAGACGGTGATTCTGAGCGCTCAACGGGTGGGAAGCACGCACGTGCAAAGCCTGTTGCTTGGTCTCGCAACGATCGTGCTCATTCCGGCACTTGGGCGGCTGCGGCGCCGGTTACCGACGCTCCTGATTGTGCTGGTGGTCATCTCGCTGCTGGCATGGTTCCTGCAACTTGAAGCGACCGGCGTGCGCGTTCTTGGCATGTTACCACGGTCATTGCCGCCGATTGCCGCGTTGCCGCTGTTCGACCTGCAACTGGTCGGCGCGCTCGCCAACGGCGCGCTGGCGGTCGCGATCATCGGGCTGGTCGAGGCATCGGCGATTGCGCGCGCCGTTGCGACGCACTCGCAGCAGCGGCTTGACAGTAACCAGGAGTTCATCGGTCAGGGGCTGGCGAATATCTGTACCGGGTTTTTCTCGGGTTACCCCTGCTCGGGCTCGTTCAACCGGTCGGCGCTGAGTTTTCAGGCAGGCGCCCGTACGGGCATGGGGAATGCGTTCTCCGGCGTCTTTGTTCTGGCGGCGATGTTCCCACTCGCGCCATTGATGGCGCACCTGCCGCGCCCGGTGCTGGCCGGCGCGCTGGCGGTCACGGCGTGGAGCATGGTTGATTACCGGGCGATTGGCCGCATCTGGCGCGCCGATCGCGGCGACGGCACAATTGCATTGATTACCCTGGCGGCCACGCTGTTTGTCCCGCTCCAGTTTGCCATCATTAGCGGCGTACTCATGTCGCTTGGCGCCTACCTGTTGCGCACCAGCGCGCCACGGGTACAGAGTGTTCTACCCGACGACGACTTTCGCCACTGGGAGCACCAGCCGCAGAAGCCGGCCTGCCCGCAACTGGCGGTGGTTGATTTGCTCGGAGACCTCTATTTCGGCGCGGTGAACCACGTCGAGGAGCAGATCAACACGTTACTGGCACGGAACCCGGCGCAGCGTTTCGTGTTATTACGCATGCATAGCGTACAGCACTGTGATATCAGCGGCGTGAAGGCACTGCAAATGATCGCCCGCCAGTGCCGCGATCGCGGCGGTGAGTTGTATCTTGTGCGCGTGCGTGAGCCGGTACGGCGGATGATGGATGTTACCGGCTTCACGGAGTATCTTGGTGCGGATCGGTTCCTCGACGAGGATCATGCGATCGATCACCTGTTCCACCGGGTACTCGATCCAGCCGTCTGTATCTATGAATGTGAAGTGCGCGCGTTCCGCGAATGCCAGAACCTGCCAAAACGCACCCTCACCGGGGAGATGATCCCGCTGATGCCGGCAGATATCGAGGCGCGCCCGGCGCCGACAATTGAACCGCGCGAGTTGTGGCGGCAAATCCATACCGGTGTGCCCCTGCACATCGTAGATGTGCGCGAACCGCGCGAATATCACCAGGGCCATATCCCACGGGCCAGGTTGCTACCGCTACCCGAACTGCTGACCCGTCCTGAGCAGTTGCCCGCTGAACGTCCGCTGGTGCTGGTCTGCCGGAGTGGCAGGCGCAGCGCACGGGCTGCCGCGTGGCTTGTCAGGCGTGGATACACGGGGATCGTGGTGGTACGTGGTGGCATGCTGGCCTGGGAAGCAAGCGATCTCCTGGTAGCGATCGAGTAGGGGGCGTCATGGGAAGTTCACGGCTCAACCGGAACATGGGTCTCGATCTGGTGCGTGCAACCGAGGCTGCGGCGATAAGCGCCGGTCGCTGGATGGGCCTTGGCCGGCGTGATGCGGCCAATGGCGCGGCGGAACAGGCGATGGCCGCCGCACTTGATCTGCTCGATCTCGACGGGCGGATCGTCGTGGGCGAAGAAACCCGCCTGACCGTTCAATCCGGGCTGGTGAGCGGGCGCCTGGTCGGTCGTGGTGGGCCGCCGGTTGATGTGGTGGTTGACCCGGTTGATGGGTTGCGGCTGCTGGCACAGGGTCGCTCCGGGGCGATCGCAGTCGCTGCGATTGCACCACGGGGAGCACTCTGGTCGCCGACGCCGGCGGCATATATGGAAAAGCTGGTCGTCAGCCGTGAGACAGCCGGCGCACTGGTGCCGGAGTGTCTTGGTGCACCCGCCGGGTGGACGCTAGCGCTGATTGCCCGTGTCCTCGGCAAGGAAATCCGTGACCTGGTGGTGTTTGTACTCGATCGACCGCGCCATGCTGACCTGGTTGCCGAGATTCGTACGGCGGGCGCGCGGGTGATGCTGGCCGATGACGGTGATATTGCAGGTGCGGTGCTTGCGGCAATGCCTGGCGGGCCGGTGGATGTGATGATGGGCATTGGCGGTGCCGCTGAAGGGATTATTGCGGCCTGTGCGGTACGATCACTTGGCGGAGCGATGCTGGCCCGGCTGGCGCCACAGAGCGAGGCGGAACGACAGGCCGTTGCCAGCAGTGATCTCGATGTGCGGCGGGTACTGACATGCGCCGATATGGTGGCCAGCGATGAGGTCTTCTTCGTTGCCACCGGCATTACCGATGGGCTCCTGCTCCACGGGGTCCGCTACCAGCGCGATCGCGCCGAGACCAATTCACTTATTCTGCGCTGCGAAACGCGTACACGCCGCTTGATCTATGCAGAGCACCTGCTGCCGGATGTCCATGGTGTCGAACGTGAGCAGGTGGAACGGGGGAACGTTGAAGGTTGAACGATTGAGGTGATCATGGCTGAGCGTGAATTGCATCCTCTCGTGGTTGAAGGTGACGACGCATGGCGCGTGTATCCCTACACGCCGGCTCCCGGCAATCCTGCGATGCGCTTTCCAGAGGCGGAAGGCCATCAGGACGTGACAAGCGATACCTACTATGCTTCAGGTATTGTTCGGGGCGAACGGAGCGGGCGGCAATTTGCCTTTCTGATCATCTTCGCACAATTGTCGGGCCCGGTGCGCGCGCTCGGCATGGATATGCATATTGCAGCGCTCTTCGACCTGGCAAGCGGCGGTTATATGACGCGCGCCTCATATGACCTGCCGCCCTGGCGCTGGCTGGGCCGGCGGCTCACGATAACCCGCGGTGCCCTCGGGGTCGGGTGGGACTCGCCGGGCTGGATGAGTCGCCTGATGGCGCGTCGTGACCAGGCAGGCGCGCTCGTGCCGTTCGGCTATACGCTCGATCTGCATGGCCACGATAGTTATGGCAGGCCGGTGGCACTCAATCTGGTCGTGGATGCCGTCAAACCGCCGCAACCGGTCGGAGGCGCGGCGTACGATGGCACCATCACGGTGATGGGCCAGCCTGACACATATTCATATTTCCAGAGTCTGCGCTATCGCGGGTCGCTCCGCTGGCGTGGCGCGGACGAGCCAGTTTCCGGCGCCATCGGCTGGCTCGACCGGCAGTGGTTCCCACACTATGTCGGCTCGCGTGCCGGTGCGCTTGCTGACCGCTATGGTCATCACTGGTCGCAATTGTCGCTCGATAACGGCTGGGAGTTCAGTTTATGGCGCCATTTCGCGCGCCATGAGCGCAACCGCATCGTACCGTTCAGTGGCCTGACCATCACCGATCCTGACGGGCGCACATCGTTCACCGATGAATACCACATTGATGTACTGAGCTATTGCCGCGATGAAGGGTACGTGATACCGTTGTATGCGCCGGTGCAACACGCGTTTGGCGCGCGTCATGATGTGCGGTATTTTTTCGATGCCTACCGGTTGCGCGTCCCTGCGCTGGATCTGGAAATCACGTCCACGCCACTGGCGCATGCGCCGGCCCATCGCATGCCGGTGGATTATCTCTCAGGGCCGACGCGGCTTGAAGGAACCATGGGTGGCAGACCGGTGACGGGTTTCGGGTTCAACGAACGGACGCTGGCATTGTCGCGACCGTGGGAGTTGCAGCAGGTGCTCGTTGATTCGTTGCGTCACCTGGCAAGGCGGGAGGTTGCACCGGTTGCGCTCGCTGATCGTGTGGCGGAGACCGGTGCACTCATCGAAGGTGGGAAGAAACGCGAAGCGCACACCTTTCTGCAGCGCGAGGTGCGCCCCGAACTCGAGGTGCTTGCCGAACCGCACCGTAGCCATCTGCTCAGGTTGTGCGACGATCTGACGGGCTTGCTCCGCTGAGCCAGAACACCCGGGAACTGGAGCCGATGCGAATGCCGGATGGTTCGGTGTTATTGTGCGCCCCACCGCCACGCTGTGCCCGGGGTGTGCACCCTTCGCTACACCGCTGCACGGTTCCTCAGGGTACGGTCATTCCGGACGATCGAATGCTGCCTGGTATCAGTCAATGCGGAACACCAGCTTTCCTGCGTTGCGGTTCGCCTCCATGGCGCGGTGTGCCTCGGCGGCTGCATCCAGCGGGTAAATCGTGTCAATTACTGGACGCAATTCACCACGCGCCAGCCGGTCGAGCGCGAAGGCGATGAACTCGGCGGTCAGGGCGGTCTTGCGGGCGAGTGGTGTGCGTCGTAGCGTTGCACCCGTCACCGTCAGCCGCTTTGCCATGATCGGGCCAAGGTCGAGTTGCCCTGCTGAACCGCCAAGGAAGCCGATCAGTTGCAGCCGGCCGTCGAGCGCCAGGGCCGCCATATTCTGTTGCCAGTAGGGCGCGCCGACAAAGTCGAGCACGAGATTGGCCCCCTGCCCGCCGGTGATTTCCAGCACGCGCTCGGCAAACGACTCCTCGCGGTAATTGATCGCCGCGTCTGCGCCGAGTTCACGGCACAGGGCCAGCTTTTCCGCCGAGCCGGCAGTCGCGAAGACGCGTGCGCCGGCGGCGTGCGCCAGTTGAATCGCCGCTGAACCGACACCGCTTGCGCCGGCGTGGATCAGTACCGTCTCGCCCGTTTGTAGCCGTCCCAGTGTGAACAGGTTGAGATATGCGGTCAGAAATGCCTCGGGGATCGCGGCGGCCTGTTCAAACGAGAGGTTTTCCGGGATTGGCATGGCCATCCCAACGGGAACGGCAGCCAGTTCCGCATACCCACCGCCGGTCACGACCGCCATCACCCGGTCGCCGGCGCGCCACGGCCCTGCTGGCGCGACCACTTCGCCGGCCAGTTCCAGGCCGAGGATGGGCGAGGCGCCCGACGGCGGGGCGTACGCGCCGCGCCGTTGCAGTAAGTCGGCGCGGTTGGCGGCGGTGGCGCGCACGCGAACGAGCAGTTCGTCGGGTCCAGCGACCGGATCGGGAGCGTTGCCGTAGTACAGCACTTCGGGCCCGCCCGGCGCATCGAACAGGATGGCTCTCATCATTCCTCCTCAAACGTTGCTCCTGGATGTATGACTGGTAGCATACCACCTCTATCGAAGGTCATAGAACCCTCGATGCTCCGTCTGGCGAACAATCATCCTCACCTTCCACCGTTCAGGGGTATTGTGTCTTCGGCATGTGCGCTATGGTTGGCCAGAGATATGACCGTTCTGCCGAAGCATGCCCTGTGCATGTGGGAGGAAAGAAGAGGGGGAGGCGCACAATGATGGCGCAACAGCAGCAGACATTTCCCTGGGGCGCGGTACTCTGGTCCGCGCTTCTGCTGGTTGTAATACCGGTTGCACTCAGCATCGCAGTTGGCGTTGGCCACGGCGTGATTGTTGGTTTCGAGACGCGCGGTGATCCTGTGGCGATCAATGCAGCCGTTGTCGCCCTTGCCAGCCAGAGCTGGTATCGCGCGCTGCCAAAGGTCATACGTGCGCTGGTGGCGTTATGGCGCGGCGCGCGTCTGGCGCGCAGCGGTGTTCCCGTCATGCATCTGGTTGGTGGTGTGGCGCTGCTCGCGCTGGCGCTGGACCTGGCACTCGGCTTGACGCTCTTCGGCGCGATGCTCGATGTTGAACTGGCGATATCGGTTGCGGTGGACGCTGTTGTGATTGTCGCATTCGGCTTTCTGGGAGCCAGGCTGGCGGAACGAGTGGCGCAGTAGTGCGATTGCCGATCGGGCGCGGCGTATCAAGACGTGGTCGGCGTCGCGCCGATGCCTGAACGGATCGTCTGGAACTGTCTGAGGTTGCGCACGGCCAGGTCATCCCGGTGCCGGGTTTTGCCGGTTTATTATCGGCTCTACCGGAGGTTTTCATGATCAATCCACGCTGGCGTAAAGTACTGCGTGATCTGTGGCGCCAACCAGTGCGTACCTTCCTGGTTGTTCTGTCAATTGCCGCCGGCGTCGGCAGCGTTGGCGCCGTGGCGCATATGCACGCGATCGTCTCGCGCGACCTGGCGTTGAGTTATGCCGAGGTCCGGCCTGCCAGCGCGATCCTCTATACCGACGATGCATTTGACGATGAGCTGGTGCGTTCTGTACGCCGTCTGCCTGGCATCGCCGATGCCG
The DNA here is from genome assembly GCA_013388755.1 of Chloroflexota bacterium. Taxonomy (GTDB): domain Bacteria; phylum Chloroflexota; class Chloroflexia; order Chloroflexales; family Roseiflexaceae; genus JACAEQ01. The sequence continues at coordinate 29,763 of JACAEQ010000073.1, read as the reverse complement.
AAGGCCGCCGGAGTGTGTTGCTGCGCTTCAAGACTGGCCCGGAGCGTGAGTGGCAGTTGATTGAACTGTTTGTGTTACCCGACGATGGTGAGACGCGGGTCAGCAAGGTGCGGCCCGAGTCGGTGTTCGATCCTGACCCGGCTCTCTGGATGGGCGGCACATGGCCGCCACCGCGCCGTGCGATCGTGCTGGAGCGCACGTCGTTGCTGGTCGGGTATCTCGGCCTGACCCGGGCACGCCTGAATGATCGCATCACGATCGAAACGGTTGACGGGCGGTTGCGCGACGTGCGGCTGGCGGGTCTGGCCTATGATTTCGCGCGCATCCCGGCCACATTTGCCGGGCGAGCATACGGCTATGTTGATCATGAAACGCTGGAATGGCTTGGTGGTGAAACCGGCTACAACGAGCTCTATCTTGCGATTGGCGATGAACGGAATCCGGCCTTTGTGCGGCAGGTTGCGGAGCGGGTTCGTGACCATGTTGAACGGGCCGGTGTCGCTGTTACGCGGCTCGATATCGCGACGCCAGGCAAATTACCGCTCGATAACTACTTTCAGGCCATCACGCTGATCCTCGGGGCGCTTGGTGCGCTCGCATTGCTCCTCAGCGTCTTACTGGTGACCAATACCGTGTCGGCGTTGCTGGCGCAGCAGATGCGTCAGATTGGTGTGATGAAAGCCATTGGTGCGCGTACCGATCAGATCGCCGGTCTCTACGCCGCGTATGCGCTTGCATTCGGTACGCTGGCGCTACCGCTGGCGTTGCCACTGGCACGAGTGGCAACTGTCAGGTTTGTGGCATTTCTGGCCTACTTTCTGAATTTCAAACTTGGGGAAGTGACGCTGCCTGCCGGTATCGTCGCCCTGCAAGTCGCCCTCGGGCTGGTTGTACCGTTGCTGGCTGCGCTTGCGCCGGTGCTGAACGGCGCGCAGCTCACGGTACGCGAGGCGATCGCCGGGCAGCGCGAGGAACGCAGGAAACAGGGCATGCGTGCGACCCGAAGCACCTGGGAACAGGAGCAGCGTGCTGGTTTCTGGTCACTGGTCACGCGGCGGGTCGCGGCGGTCGTTCCGCGCCCGGTGTTACTATCGCTGCGCAACACCTTCCGGCGGCGTGTGCGGCTGGTGCTCACGCTGACAACCCTCACGCTGGCCGGGGCGATTGTGATTGCAGTACTGAGCGTTCGGAATTCGATGTTTGCAACCTTCGAACAACTCATGGCAGCATCGAACCATGATGTGCAGGCCAGTTTCATTCGGCCATATCGCACGGCACAGGCTGAACGTATCGCGCGACAACTACCGGACGTCACCCACGTAGAAAGCTGGGGTGACGCGATGGTCTACCGGATGCGTCCCGATGGAAGTGAAGGGCCGGCGATCGGGCTTATGGCGCCACCGGCAATGACGCGGCTCTTTCTACCGGAGGTGGTCGAAGGGCGCTGGCTGCTGCCAGATGATGATAATGCGCTGGTGATCAGCGCCGATGTACGGAGTGTTGAGCCGGATCTCCGGGTTGGCCAGAACCTGATATTGAAGATTGGCAATCGTGAAACGGCGTGGCGCATTGTCGGCGTCGTGCGCGGGATGCTCGGTATTCCGGTGTTGTATGCCGACCAGCAGTCGCTTGCGCGGGCAACGGGTGACGTGGGGCGAACGCGCGAGGTGCGGATCGTTACTGCAACGCACGATCCCGCGCTTCAGCAACAGGTGGCAGCGGCCCTCCAGGATGCGCTGGAAGATGCCGGCCTGCGCGTGGCCGTGGTTCAGACTCGCGCTGAACAGCGGGAGCAGAGCGCCACGTTGTTCAATATTATCATCTCGTTTCTGCTGACTATGGCGGTGTTGCTGGCTGTGGTCGGCGGATTGGGGTTGATGGGGACGATGAGCCTGAACGTTATTGAGCGCACGCGAGAGATCGGGGTCATGCGCGCGATCGGGGCATCGAACGCGGCACTCTACCGGATTGTTATCGGCGAGGGGATAACGATTGGCCTGTTCAGCGCCGTGGTTGGAGCGGCACTGGCTACGCCGCTGGGGTATATGCTGAGTCGTGGCGTTGGGATTGCATTCTTCCAGGTGCCGCTCAGTTATCATTTTGCGTTCGATGGTGTGGCGCTCTGGCTGGCGGCGGCGGTGGGGATCGGTGCGCTGGCAAGTCTGGCACCGGCGCGTGCCGCCGCTGCCCTCACAGTACGCGATACACTCACATATGACGGATGAACCAGGCGTGGTACACTATACCGGCATGGGTAGCGCGTCCATACCTGTGTAGCGCCGTGCAAAAATACAAATACCGGAGTCGTGAGGTGATGAAACAGGCACGGACTTCGCTGCGTGCCTGGTGGCGCGCAGGGGCGGAAGATCGCACCATGATCGTTGCGATTGTGATGATCACTGGTGCGCTGATTGCGGCGATTGTGGCACAACCGGAGCTGCCGGCCTGGCGCATGGCGGCGGTCGTCGTTGCGTTGAGTGTGCTGCTGGGGTTGAACATCGTCATCGAAGTAAAGCCGCGCGGAACGGCTGCACGTTCCTGGCAGGTGGCTGCATACCTGGCTGCCGGCAGCGTGTTGTATCTGCTGGCGTTCTGGTTGAGCGATGGTCTTGCCAGCGGCGTGATCGCCATGCTGCTGTTCCTGCTTGTGGGGCAGGCGGCGTGGTCGCTGCCGTTGCCGGTGACACTGGTCTATGCCGTTGTGATGACGACCACCCTTGGTGTGATCATTGGGGCAGCGGCCGGCATCACACTGGCGCTGCAGGCGGCGCTGAACTTTAGTTTTGGCATAGTCTTTGTGGTGGCGTTTGTGCTGTCGGCAAAACGCTATGAACAGCAAACCGCGCGCGCCGAGGAAGAACGCGCGCGCGCCGAGGCGTTGCTCGCGCAATTGCAGGCCAGCCATGCCGAGTTGCGCGCGGCGCGCGAGCGCGAGTTGACCATGGCGGCGGTCGAGGAGCGAGTGCGGCTGGCGCGCGATATTCACGATGGCCTGGGCCATTACCTGACGGCGCTGAATGTGCAGTTACAGGCCGCCGAGCGCCTGCAACTACGTGACCCGCAACGTGCTGCTGCGGCAATCGCCGCATGCCGCGAGGTCGCGCAGGCGGCGCTTGATGAGGTACGGCGGAGCGTGGCGGCGATGCAACCATCACCGCTCGATGGCCGCTCGCTCGATGTCGCGATTGAGCAACTTGTTGCCGACTTCGGCCGCGCGACGGCCATTGAAGCGCATTTTGAGCAGGAAGGCGATCTACCAGCATTGTCGCCGACGCTGGCGATGACATTGTACCGCGCCGTGCAGGAAGGTCTGACCAATGCACGCAAGCATAGCGACGCCGTGCATGTTGTGGTCAGCCTGGCGCGTTTACCACATGCGGTGCGGCTGGCCGTCTGTGACGATGGCACCGGCATCAGTGATTCGCTGCCGGCCAGTGGCTTCGGTCTGGCGGGGTTGCGCGAGCGGGTCGAGCGACTGGGTGGTTGGCTGGCGGCTGGCCCACGCCCTGAAGGAGGGTTTCTGCTGGAGCTGGTCGTTCCAGCAGGGCCGGAGGGTGATGTGCATCATGATTCGCATCTTGCTGGTTGATGATCAGACCCTGATTCGTCAGGGGATTGCAACGTTGCTTGAGCTTGAGCCGGACCTGGAAGTCGTCGGTGCTGTGGGGAACGGGCGCGCCGCGATCGAGGCGGTTGAACGGCTGCGACCGGATGTTGTTCTGATGGACATTCGGATGCCCGAGATGGATGGTGTCGCTGCGACGCGTGAGTTAAGCCGGCGTTTCCCGGACGTTGGCGTGATCATTCTCACCACGTTTGATGATGACGAGTATGTGTTCGAGGGATTGAAGGCAGGGGCGCGCGGGTATTTACTCAAGGATATCAGTAGCGACGAGATGGCCGAGGCGGTGCGTACCGTGGCGCATGGCGAGGCGCTGATTCAGCCAAGTATCGCGCGGAAGGTGGTGGCCGAGTTTTCGCGACTGGCTTCACGGTCGGCGGGCGCAGCGGGACAGATGTTGCCGAAATCGCCAAATGCGTTGACGGAGCGTGAACTGGACGTGTTGAAGGCGCTTGCCCGTGGTTTGTCGAATAAGGAAATCGCAGCCGCGCTGATCGTCACCGAGGGCACGGTGAAGACGCATATCTCGAATATCCTGGCAAAGCTCGACGTGCGCGATCGGACGCAGGCGGTGTTGAAGGCGCAGCAGTTGCACCTGCTGGATGGCTGAACAGGGTCACGGGTTCGGCGTTGCGGATGGAGGCTCCGCTGTGGGAGCCGGTGTTTCTGATGGCATCGCGGGCGTTGCGTCCGGTGTTGCCGATGGTGGCTCGATGCTGGCGGGCTCCGGTGTGCTGGTCGGCGTCAGGCTTTCGCCGGTTGGCGTCGCGCCGGGCGATATCTCCGGCGTGCTGGTTGCCGATGGAGTAGCGTCGGTTGGTATGGCGGTCGGCGGCTCCGGCGTGAGGGATGGCGGTTCCGGTGTGACGGATGGCGGCTCCGGTGTGACGGATGGTGGTTCCGGCGTGATCACAGGTGGTGGCGGTGGTGGTGGTGGGATGAAGATCGGAACCTGCGTGGGCGGTTCCGGTGTCGGCGGTTCCGGTGTCGGCGGTTCTGGCGTCGGTGTATCGGTGGGCAGCGGCGTGGCCGTGAACGTTGGCGATGGCACGGGTGTCCATGTCGCTGCCGGCGGCGGTGATGACGTCGGCAACAGGGTTGCCTGCGGCAGGGCGGGTTGCGCCTGCCCTGAACCACTGAATGTGCCTGCTGCGAAGAGTGCAGCGAGCAAGGCGATGATCACGACCCCCGCCCCCAGCGGGCCGACGACTCTCCAGCGCATGCCGGGTTGTTCAGGGGCACGGCGAGACGGCGCCGGCGGCGCAGCGGTTGCTGGTGGCTGACTCAACCGCGCTTCATGTGGCCGAACAGCGTTGTGGATCCGATCGGCGTCGGGTGTGGTCGTCGCATGACCCTGGCCATTCCCGGGCGAGTGCGAAGCCTGTGTTTCTGTCACCGATGGGCGCGGCGGCGTCCATGGCGGCATGGCGCGCGGTAATGCCAGGTCGGCGATTTCCTGTTGCGATGCCGGCGTTACGCCGTTGCGCCGGGCGACGATGCGCAATGCTTCGACGAAGGCGGCACCACTGCCGAAGCGCTGTTCAGGGCGCTTGGCGAGCGCGCGCGCCAGTACCAGATCCAGTTCGCGGGGTTGCTGCGGGTCGATCGACGACGGCGGCGGTGGCAGCGATTGTACGTGTGCAATGATCAGTTGCGGTGTGGCGCCGGAGAAGGGCACCATGCCGGTGATCATTTCATAGGTGGCGACTGCAAGCGAGTAGAGATCGCTGCGCCCATCAACACGTTGCGCCGACGCCTGTTCGGGAGAGATATACTCAGGGGTGCCCATGAACATGCCGGTGCGGGTGAGGCGTTCGCCGCTCCCTTCGGGCGCCTGGGCGATGCCGAAGTCGGTCAGCAAGACACGCCCTTCGATGTCGATCAGAATATTGTGCGGTTTGATGTCGCGATGGACGGCGCCCTGGGCATGCGCATGGTCGAGAGCAGCGGCAACCGGTGTCACGATACTGATGGCAATGGCCAGGCCAAGTGCGCCACGTTCGTGAATGATGGCGTGCAGTGTGCGGCCACGCACATACTCCATCGCAATGTAGCGCAGGCCGTTCGACTCGCCGACGTCATACACTGTGACGATGTTGGGGTGGCGAAGATTGGCAACCGTGACCGCTTCGCGTTCGAAGCGGCGCGAAAACTCGGGATCAAGCGCGAGGTGTGGCGCCAGCACCTTGAGGGCGACGGTTCGCTGCAACGACGTATCAAACGCGCGATAGACGCGCGCCATGCCGCCGCGCCCGATCTCTTCCTGCACCAGGTAGCGGCCAAGTTGCTGGCCGATGAGCTGAGTCACCGCTTCCCCCGCACGCCACCTGCACTGTAGCTGCTGACTGCCACCCCGTATCCGATCGCCTTGTCACCGTGTGCCGGCAGATGGTATAATCCTTGACAGTACCCGACGATTGTATCATATCGTGCGCTGGTGCAACAGCCGGCGTGCAGGTACAGATGTTCCCGGAGGACATGCATGCAGTCGGGCCCCGCGCCACTCCTGGTCGTCCGGCGTCAGGATGCAGCGGCGATCCAGATTGAATGGACGCAGCCGTCATTGACGATCGGGCGCGATACGTCCAACGATATTGTGATTGACCACCCGCTCGCCTCACGGCGCCATGCGCGCCTCGAACGTGACGACGGCGGCTATTCCGTGCGCGATCTTGACAGTACCAACGGGACGTACGTCAATGGTGAGCGCATCGAAGGGGTGCATGCACTGCACAATCAGGATCGCATCTGGGTGGCCGATGCGGAGATTGTCTTCAATGACCCTGAAGCCACTCAGAAAGGCCCGTTGCCGCTGGAGATCCTGAAGCGCGTGCGTGGCACGGAGGAGTTGTTGCGTCTCGATAGCCGCGCGAAGGAAGTGTATGTTCAGGGCAAGCTGCTTGAGCCGCCCCTGACGGTCAAAGAGTTCCAGTTGCTCGAATTGCTCTATACCCACAAGGGCCAGGTGATCAGTAAGGACGAGATCGCCAGGAACGTGTGGGATTATGAGGTCTACGACTATAACGCAATTGATGCGCTGGTCTATCGTTTGCGCCAGCGGATCGAGGCCGATCCGGGTAACCCGCGTTACCTGGTGACGGTGCGCGGCTTCGGGTACAAACTGGTCACGCAGGGTGAGACATGATCCGCGCTGTGGCTGCTCCGCGACGTTTGCGTGGCACGATCACGCTTCCGGGTGATAAATCCATATCACACCGTGCGGTGCTGTTCAATGCAGTTGCTGCAGGGAACGCCGTGATCACCAACTTCCTTGCCGGCGCCGATTGTCTGGCAACGATCGCGTGTATGCAGGCACTCGGCGTGAGTATCGAGCGCCGGGCGACGACGGTGCAGGTGCAGGGCGTCGGGTTGCGTGGCCTCCGGGAACCAGCGGATGTTCTTGACTGCGGTAATTCCGGTACGACGCTACGATTGCTGGCAGGCATGCTCGCCGGCCAGGAAGGCCTGTTTGCGGTACTGACCGGTGACGCATCGTTGCGCTCGCGCCCGCAGAAGCGTATTGTTGCGCCGCTTCGCATGCTTGGCGCCAGCCTCGATGGGCGCGACGGCGGCGATCGTGCGCCGCTGGCGGTTCGTGGCGCGACGCTCCACGGTGGCGCTTACGCATTGCCGATCGCGTCGGCGCAGGTCAAGAGCGCCCTGCTGCTGGCGGCACTGTCTGGTGATGGGCGGCTTGTTCTCTCCGGGCGTACCGATGGGCGCGATCACACCGAGCGTATGCTGGCGGTCATGGGGGTTGATCTCACGGTCACCAATGGTATCGTGCAGATTGATCCGCCAGGCCGGGCCGATGCGTTACAGCCGCTCTCGTTACGCGTGCCGGGCGATCCCTCCTCGGCAGCGTTCTGGTGGGTTGCCGCCGCGATCCATCCTGATGCCGAGGTGACGACCACCGGCGTTTGCCTGAACGCGACGCGCACCGGGGCGCTCGATGCGTTACGGGCCATGGGCGCGCGGATCGAAGTGCACGACCAGCGGGTTGAAGGCAATGAACTGGTGGGCGACGTGACGGTGCGATCATCGTCGTTGCGCGGCACAACCATCGGTGGGGAGCTGATCCCGCGCCTGATTGATGAGATTCCGGTGCTGGCACTCGCGGCGGCCTGCGCCAGCGGCGAGACGCTCATCCGCGATGCGCAGGAGTTGCGCGCGAAAGAGACCGACCGTATTATGACCGTTGTGGCTGGCCTGAAAGCGCTGGGTGCCGCGATCGAACCGACCGCCGACGGCATGGGTATCGTGGGTGGGCGCGGGTTGCGCGGTGCCATGCTCGACAGTCATGGTGACCACCGCCTGGCAATGACCTGGGCGATTGCGGGGCTGGTGGCAGCGGGTGAGACCATGCTGGACGGCGCGGGAGCGGTTGACGTATCGTATCCGGAGTTCTGGACCGCGCTGGCGCAGATCGCGGAAGGGTAGGGCAATCGAGAGGAGCGATACACTGCCAGAACTCTATACCCATCAGATCGAGATCTATACAACGAGCCTGGTGATCGCCGGGGCGTATGATCTTTCGTTCTATCGTCGTGCCAGTGACGCGATCAATGATGAACAGCACCGCTACCTCGTGTTGCGTGACGCGACAATTGTGCCGCCTGGCCATGCGCAAAAGTCACAGCGCCTGCCGCAGTTGCTCTGTGACCGCTCAGAGGCCGTGCTGGTCGCTACAATCGCTGAGGCTGCCCCGCCGCCCGACTACCCCCGCGAAGAGCAACGCCGCGGTGTTGCTCCAGTGACGGTCATGTTTTTCACAACGGCGTTTGTGGTGCGCGGAACGTGCTACCTGCGCCCGAATCTACCGTTGACCGAAGCGCTTGAGCGCGTCACTGAGGATTTTCTTCCGCTGCGCGGCGTGCAGATCTTTCCAATAGCCGGCGGCGCATCGATCATGCGCGACTTTGCCGCATTGTCGCGCGCCAGGATTGTGGCGCTCTACCAGGTCGCTGAGGCTGCGCTGCACGATGCGCCTGCTGCACCGGCTGCCGTTGCGCAAAACGGATAATGCCGGCACGCGTTATGCCAGCCGTGCGCGCCAGTACTCCATCAGTTCTTCCACGATCATCGGCACGGTGATCTGCGGTTCCCAGCCGGTAGCCTGTCGCAGCCGGGTGTTGTCTCCGACAAGGAGCGGTTCGTCCGATGGGCGCAACCGGGCAGGATCAATGCGCACACTGGACGGTACACGCCCGAGCCGCTGGACCATCGCCACAATGTCACCAATACGCGTTGCCGTGCCGGAACAGAGGTTGTAGATCGTGCCTGATTCGCCTCGTTCCAGGAGCAACCAGAGCGCGCGAGCCACGTCGCGCGTGTGTGTGAAATCGCGCCATGCTTCCAGATTGCCGACATACAGGATCGGTTCCTGGCGCGCATATTCGATCAGCACCATCTGCCGGCAGAAGGTCTGGATGGAGCAACGATCGCCCTGGTGCGGCCCGACATGGTTGAAAGAACGTGTGACGACGATGTGCATACCGAAACTGGCGGCGTATTGCAGGCCACTCAGCCCGGCTGCCACTTTGCTGACCCCGTAGGGACTGAGCGGGCGCGTGGGGTGTGTCTCCGGAATGGGTGTCTCCTCCGGGCGCACCTGGCCATACTCGGCACTGGTTCCTGCGATATGAACCCGCGCGTGTGGTGCATGCCGCCGCACCGCTTCGAGTAGATTGATCGTCCCCTCAACGTTGGTACGTATGGTGACAATCGGCGCATCCCACGACTCGCTCGGATAGCTCTGCGCCGCCAGGTGGTAGACGCGATCCGGCGCTGCGCGCTCAACGGCCCGCGCAATCGAATACGGGTCTTCAATATCCCCCTCGTGTAACGTGATATGCCCGGCCAGGTGATTGATCGGCCGGGTGTCACTACGCCAGCGTTTGAAGGCATGGACTTCCACGCCAGGCAGTGTTACCAGATAGTCGGCCAGCGCGCTGCCGACCGGTCCGGTGATTCCAGTGATGAAGACGCGCACGCTTCCTCCTGTGCCCACGGAAAGCAACGGCGGAACGGTTCGCTGAAGCGTACCCCGCTTTCCAGATTTTGTCCAACACGATGGCCATGTTCAAGCCAGTCCGGTGTGCTGGTATGACGTATGGTTCGTGATACCCGGCGGGTTGCCGTCGCAGGGCGCGTCTCGTGATAAGATAAAGCGTGTGGTAGAGGAGCCGGAGCGACTCTTCTGAAGTTATGATGATGGTTGCAGGCCGTGAAGATGCGAACTGGCGTACTGTCGTTCCTGGTGATCTTGCTTGTTGTTGCGTGCGGGCAGCCGGCTCCCCCCCCGCCGACAGCAACTCTGGCCGGTCGTACGCCGGTAGTTCGTCCGATTACGCCGCCGGCTGATCCAGGGCGACTTGCCGCGCGTAGTACCCCGGCGCCGGAGCTTGCGCCGTTGCTGGCCGAGCGCCGGGCACAGGTCGAACGAGCCCTTGCGGGTACCGTTCCAGTGCTCCTGCTCGATGGGCTGGCCGAGGAACGGCAGGTGGCACAACAACTGGCCGTCGAAGATGCCCGCGTGCGCCAGGCGCTCGCCGCCAGTGATGGGCGACCATTGCGCGCTGAGGTGTTCGGCGTGTATCCTCTCGGTCCTGCGGATGCTGCCGGGGTGGGTGAGGCGTGCCGTGGCCGTGCATGTTACCGGGTCGAGATCTACAATTACGCTGAGAATCGCAGCGTGCTGGCGATTGCCGATCCACAGGCGAAGCGTGTCTATGATGTTACGGTGCTCGATGATACCCAGCCAACGATTGTGCCACGGCACTTGATGGATCTGGCGGCACAGATCGCCCTGGCGGCGCCTGAGGTCCGCGCTGAACTCGGCCTCACGCCCGATCAGACGATGATCCAGCAGCCGCAGATGAAGGTGCAGTTCCAGGCGACAGCCTGCGAACGTTCACGCCACCTGTGCGTCGCGCCAATCTTCGTCTGGGGCGAGCGTGCGCTGTGGGTGATTGTCGATCTTGTTGAGTACACAATCATTGGCCTGCGCTGGACCGATCTGGGCGCGTCAAGCCGCCGGCCAGTGACGGAACAGCGCCTGCAGGACGATGTGGTGACGGCGCGCTACTGCAACCAGGCGACGGAGTTGAGCCGTGACGGGTGGTCGCTGCGCTACATCCTGACCAGCACTGATGGCCTGCGTATCGAAGATGTGCAGTTCTCTGCTGTCCCCGTCGTGCGTAGTGCCAAACTGGTTGATGTCCACATCAACTATTCGCAGCAGGAAGGTTTTGGCTATAGTGATGCGCTTGGTTGCCCGGCTTTCTCAGCGGCGGCGGTGGTTGCCTGGGATGGCCCGCAGATTGAACCGGTTCGTTCGACACGCGACGTCGAGGGGTTTGCTCTGGTGCAGCGGTTCCGCAGCGAGTTCTGGCCGACGCCGTGCAACTATGCATATCGCCAGCGCTACGAGTTCTACCAGGATGGTAGTTTCCGCGTCGTATTCATCAGCGAAGGGCGAGGTTGCGGTAACAATGGCACGTATCGCCCGGTCATGCGCATCGCAATGGCCGGCGAACAACAGCGCTTCGCCGAGTGGGACGGAACGGCGTGGCGTTCCTGGGATGTCGAAGGCTGGCAGGTGCAGCGCGAGACGACCGCATACACACCGGAAGGATATCAGTATCGTCTGACCAATCGTGATGGGCGTGGCTGGTACATCGCGCCCGGGCGCGGACAGTTCGGTGATGGCGGGCGCGGCGATCATGCGTATCTTTACGCGGTACGCGGTGGGGCGGATCGCGATGAGGGCGAGAGTGATCTGCCGACCCTCGGCGACTGTTGCAACGCCGACGAGCGGCAAGGGCCGGAACGTTTCCTCACCCCGCCTGAATCGCTTGGTGAAGGGCCACTTGTGATCTGGTACGTGCCACAGTTACAGAACTCGGATGTACCGGGAGCCGAATATTGTTGGGCCGATTCGATTCTGCAAGATGGCGTCTTTGAACCGCGGGTCTGGCCATGCGCCGCCGGGCCGTTGTTCGTGCCGTCAGGGGCGGGCCAGTGAGCAAGCGTCGCAAGCATGCGCCCCGCGGTGCACGCCCGCCGGCGCCTGTTCCGCCGGCACCGCCAGCGTGGCGCGCTGCCCTGCTGGCGCTGGGTGCCGTCCTGCTGGTCGGCGCCCTCGGCCTGGGCTGGTGGCTGGCCAATGGCACGTCAGGTGCGCCGGCCAATTTGCCTGTTCCCACGCCAGTTGCGGGAGCCATGGGCAGTGTGACCGGATGTCGCGGTATACCGCGGTTTGCCCGGCAACTGGGATATGCGAATCGGCTGGGCATCGGCACTGGTGAACGCCAGTACAGCGGGCTGGTGATCTTCGACGGGCGCGTTCCGGTAACGGCCGACCCGGCGATGCGTGACATTCATCAGGAGCCGTCGTGGGACGATGCCGGCACACTCGGGCCATTCGTGCTCGATCGGGATGGGAACATTTACACGGCGGCGGTACCGCGCACTGCCGTGAGCGACAACCCGCCGGGCAGCCTGAATGTGGTGTATCGGATCGATAGCGATACGGCCGAGTTGCAGCCGTTTGTGACCTTGCCGGGCGTGCCGGCGGGTTCCAGCGAGAATCCTTTCGGCATTCTGGGAATGACCTATGATTGTGACACGCACGCCCTGTATGTCAGTACGGTCGCCGGTTCGACCCGCCTCTCCGAACAGGGACGCGTGCTGCGAATCGACCTGGCGAGTAAAGAGATAAGTGACGAAGTGCTGGGAATTGATGCAATCGGTCTGGCGATCTTCCGCGGCCGCGCCGAAAAGCGGCTCTATATCGGCATGGCGCGCAGTGCCGAGGTTGGCTCGGTGGCGCTCGATGCTGCAGGACATGCCGTCGGGTCATTTCGCAGCGACCTGACGCTCAACGAAGCGGCGATCAATTTCGGCGAGCCGCGGGTGCGGCGGATCGGCTTCGACCAGACCAATATGACTCTATTTGTGGTGCCGTTTGCGTTTAACCTGCGCGCCGTCTCCGAACAGCAACAGGTGACGCTACGCTATGGCTATGATGCTGAGCGCGATTCGTGGGTTCCGTTCCCCGGTGGTGCGCCGTAGTGCCGATTGGCATAACGAATGGTTGCATGTCATTGCGCGCGCAGCGACGCAATCGAGCGGCGTGACGGAGATTGCTTCAGCCATGCGTCGCTCGCTGCAGGCGGTCGCTGACGCTCCGCGCAATGACAGGCGGCGTAGCAGTTTCCGGATAGGCACGTCGAGCAACGTGCAACAATCTTGCACCCCGAGGGGGCGCGCAGCGAGCAGGAACGGAGGCACGTCCGCGGATCACGGTTGCTGCTCGCCGCCGTAGAAGAGGCGGCATCAGCCGCGCAACCGGATGTATTCTGGCTGTGCGACCTGCATCTGCTGTGGCGGAAGGCCATTGCAGAGCGCCTCGAGATCATCGACGACCAGCCGCCCGATGGCCAGCAACGCTTCACTGATGGCGCCAGCGCGGTGTGATGAAAGCACGGCATGTCTGACGCGCCGGATCGGGTGATGCCGTGGCAGCGGCTCCTCAGGGAACACATCAATGCCGGCGCGAAACGCTCCCCGCGCCAGTACCTCTGTTAGCACATCAAAGTCAACCACATGGGAGCGGCTCAACAGCACGAATACCGCGTCGGAAGGGATCAATGCCAGCTTTTCACGGGTCAACAATGCCCGGTTTGAGGCGCTGGGCACGGCAAGGACGAATGTAATGCGTGAAGTTGCGAGCAGTGTCTCCAGATCGACCGGGGACACTCCCTGCCGGCGCAGGTAGGTGTCCGTCAACCAGGGATCGTACACCTGGATCGGGCAATGGAAGGGTGCGAGCAACGGCCTGAGCGCGCGCGCCAGCCCGCCGAAACCGATGAAGCCGACCTGTTTGCCATACAGGGTGAACGTATCGCCAATCTCGGTTGTAAAAGCGGTGTGACTCCAGTTCGGTTCGCCACTCCGAAACGCCGCGTCGGTCCAGGCGATCTGGCGCGCACATGCGATGGCCAGCCCCAGCCCCATCTCGGCGACGGCCGGCCCGAATGCGGGTGCGCAGCTAAGGACGCGAATCCCGCGTGCGAAGCAGGTGGCGTAATCGAGGTCGTGCGGCGATGGGAAGCCACCGCTGACTTCCAGCACGGCGCGCAATCCGGGAAAAGTGGCGATATCTCCGTGGCGCCAGTACCCCGTGACAATGTACGAGATATCGTTACGAATTCGTTCGATCTCTGCCGCCGGCATCGGCTCATCGCGCGCCCAGAGCACCTCGGCGACCTGGTGGAGCCGCTGCATATCCTCGTCGGCGAAGATAGTCGCCATCTGCCGGCCATGCGGGTCGAGCAGCACCTTCGGTTTCATTGCGTGCAGGCCTTTCTCTTGCTGAACAGATGATGCGCGGTCGTCCTGGGAACGACTTGCGCCACCGCGTCATACCCGGTTGCATGCGGACACACACCTGGCAGTAGCAACGGCATGCCCCCTTCGCTACGCCACGGCATGGCTTTTCAGAGTGCTGTCATCGTGGACGATCGACGGCTACCTGGTATCACTCGTATCATACGAGCGGTGTGCGTCGTTGTGCCAGCTGGATGGTCACCTGCCAGGGATCACGCAGGAAGGTCAATCGATCGCCAGCAGGGGTGGTTTCAACCGGGCCGGCGTGCGTGGCGCCTGCCGCGACGAGTCGCGCTATGTCGGCTTCGATGTCGTTCGTGTTGAACGCCAGGTGTAACGCCAGCGATGGGATCGCGGCATAGTCGGGGATGGGGGCGGCCGGGTTGCGGTAGATCTCAAGCACACTGCGCCTTGCCGAGTCCGCGAGGAAGTACGTCGGGTTTGGCGCCGGAATGTGGCGCACGATCTGCATCTCCAGGTGTGTGACATACCATTGCGCCATTGCGTCCGGTTCGGGAACGTTCAGTGCGACATGCTCGAGTTGCATGAGTGATCCTTTCTCGCTACGACTACACTGCCAGGTGAGATCACAGGCTCCAGGCGAGAGGTTGCAGGCCTGTGGCTGCCTCAAATGTCATAGATGCCTATCCTGTCATAGAGCCGGCTGCCATTCTGACAGTTTTGCTGATTGATGCCAGAACGAATGCGTGATAGTATAGTACGACCAGCATCCGTCCATCTGTGTTGTACTGTGCCGCCAGCGGGGTGGCCAGACCTGTCCGTGACGATAGTGTTCGTGGTGCATACCGACGCATGCGTATTATACCCAGATGGGGCTTGATGCCAGTACTTGGCGCGGTTATCATCACTGTGGCTTCGAGCGTGATCATGCATTCGCAACGGCACACTCCCGCCAGCCACGATGTGCCCGGGTCCGATGATGCGACACATGCCATGATCGACCTGGGACGCTGGTTATTCTATGATCCGCGGCTTTCGGCAAATGAACACATCGCGTGTGCATCGTGTCATCGTCAGGAGCTCGGGTTCAGTGACGGCCATGCGACGCCCGTTGGAGTTACGGGCATGCCGTTGCCGCGTAATGCTCCGGGGTTGTTCAACAGTGCTGAACTGCCGGCGCTGACCTGGGCCGATCCGGCGCGCACCCGCCTGGCGCAGCAGGTGGCGCACGCCCTGTTCGCAACACAGCCGCCTGAGATGGGCGCTGCCGGCAATGAACGTGCCATCCTTGAGCGGCTCCGCGCCGACCCGGCCTACCCGCCGCGCTTCGCTGCCGCGTTTCCCGCCGACGCTGACCCTGTCGCCTGGCCGCGCGTCATTGAGGCGCTTGCCGCGTTTGCCGGTTCGCTTTCGGCGCGCGATACTCCCTACGATCGCGCTGTCTATCAGGGGGACGACGATGCGATGACGCCGGAAGCCAGACGTGGTATGGCACTCTTCTTTTCGCCTGGCCTCGCTTGTGGGCGTTGCCATGTGGATATTGTACCGCCGGATCGTGCGACGCCACCACGCTGGTCGGATCTGGCATATCTGGCAACGGGGGCCGGTCGCAGCGCCGATCGTGGCCTGGCGCAGATAACCGGCGATCCGTCGGACGCTTACCGCTTCCGTGTCCCGCCGTTGCGCAATGTTGCGGTTACCGCGCCCTATATGCACGATGGCAGCCTGCCGACGCTCGACGCGGTTGTGCGATTTTACGAGTCCGGTGGGCGGGCGGGCGCAGGAGCAGAGCCGGAGCGACTGGCGGCGCGCCACCCGCTCGTCGCCGGTTTTGTTCTGAGCGATGACGAACGCCGTGATCTGATCGCGTTTCTTCACGCTCTGACGGATGAACGCGCCCTGCGCGCGCCCGAGTTTGCCGATCCATTTGCAGCGCCGGAGTAGACGCTGTCTGCTCGCTCGTTGCTTGACTGGCCGATAGTGAACCAAGAACAGGACAAACCATGATACGTTTGCCTCTGACCTACCGGCTCTCGCTGGCGCTGATGATTGGAACGATATTTGGCGTTCTGGTCGTCATGACCCAGCCTATGCCGTCCGTTCGGGCCGCCGGGATCATCAGTGGCGTTGTCTATCGGGACAACAACAACAATGGCCAGCGTGATGCAAATGAGACCGGCGTCGGCGGCGTAACCGTCACCGCATACGATGCGAATGGCGCTGCCGCAGGCACGGCGACCAGTTTCGATACGCTCTGCCTTGGCCCGGGAAATCCGATTGCGGCCTGCACTGCGGTGAATACGCCCGCGCCTGGCGCCTACACGCTCAATGCCGGCGGCACCGGACCGTACCGTGTCGAGTTTACGGGCTGGCCGGCATACCTGCGCCCCGGCGTCCAGGGTCCCGGCAATAATACAAGCGTCCAGTTCGTTCCCGACGGCAATTCAGCGAACGTCGACTTTGCGCTGCATAATCCGGCGGAGTATTGCCAGGCGAACCCGCAACTGTCGCTTACCTGTCTCCAGCCGGGGCCAGCCGCTACGTCGAGCCTGCCGACGATGTACACGTTTAACTATACCGATAGCGGCACAACTCCGCCTCCGCAGCAGGAGGCGCTCGCCTCACAGACCGGCGCTATCTGGGGGCTGGCGTACCAGCGATCGACAAACTCGCTGTTTGCTGCTGCCTTTACCAAGCGCGCGGCCAGTTTTGGGCCCGGCAGTGGCCTGCCGACATCCGATGGCACGGGAACGATTTACCGTGTCACCGTCAACGGTGTACCTGATGGCACGCCGTTTATTGACCTGGACGATATTTTTGGCCCTACGACCACCGGCGTGAATCCGCACACTGATTTATCGTTTTCTAACGGTGATGGCGATTTTGATGCTGGCGCCTACCCGGCGGTCGGCCGGGTCAGCCTTGGCGACCTCGATGTTTCTGAGGATGATCGCACCCTGTGGGTGGTGAATCTGGCCAACCGTTCACTGTATGAGATTACGATCGCAACGCAAACGGCTGTTTCGCGTGGCGTCGTGCCCGATCCTGGCTGTGTTAACGGCGTGGGCCGGCCGTTCGGTCTCGGTGTGAACAATGGCCTGGTGTATGTTGGTGGTGTGTGTACGGCTGAGAATGGCGGGACGGCGAGCGATCTGCAGGCGTATGTGTATGGCTATAATCCAGCGACGGCGGCGTTCAGCGCGGTGCCAGTGCTGCAGTTCCCGCTGAACTACGACCGTGGCTGTGCCGATATTTTCGCGCCCGGCTATCCATCGCCACCCTTCCCGCCTCCCGGTGGCTGCCTGCCGGCTGAGTGGCGTCCCTGGACCGACACGCTTCCTGCCGGGCCGTATGCCGATGGTTTTGGCGCGTTTCCGCAGCCCATGCTGACGGATATCGTCTTCGATGGAAACGCCATGATCCTCAGTTTCCGCGATCGGTTCGCCGATCAGATCGGCGGTGACGATCCCGGCCCGACGGAAACGCCGCCGGGTGGCGCCAATCTGAATGCCATGCCTGCCGGCGATGTGTTGCGCGCCGGCCCCAATGGTACCGGCGGCTGGACGATCGAGAGCAATTCGCAGTCGGTTCCCGCCGGCATTTTCGGCCCCACGGCAGGCGCCAACAATAACCAGGGTCCCGGCGGCGGCGAGTTCTACGTTGGCGACAATCTGCCGGGCTTTCACGATGAACTGACGCTCGGTGGCCTTGCGCACGCGCAACGTTTTGCCGAGGTGACCGCGACGGCATTCGATCCCACCGGCACGCTGTTTACGTCGGGTACGATCCAGATGAGCAATGCCAGTGGAACTCGTGTGCGTGGCTACCAGGTCACTGCCGGCAGCTTCGGTAAGGCCAATGGCCTCGGCGATCTTGAGTTGCTCTGCGACCAGGCCCCGATCGAAATTGGCAACCGGGTCTGGATTGATGCAAACAATAATGGCGTGCAAGATCCGGGTGAACCACCAATCCCAGGTATCATCGTTGAACTCTACCGCAACGGTGTGCGCATCGGTGTGGCAATCACCGATGCAAATGGCGAGTATTATTTCCGCAGTGGTACGGCGCTCACGGATAGTGATCCGAATGACAATATTATCAATGACGGCGGTATTGGCATCCGGACGGGTACGGGCGTTGCAGGCGGCGCTTCCGAGTATGAGGTGCGCATCCCCAATATTACCGGTGACCAGCAACAGCCTGGCCTGGCCAACCTGATCCTGACCGTCAGCAATGGCGATGGCAGCCCCAACGGTGATAGCCGCGACTCGGACGGTACGGCGGTTGGCAATCATGCCGTGTATGTGATCCCGTACGATAACCTGGCTACCGCAGGGTCAAACAATCATACCTACGACTTTGGCTTCTTCCAGGCGGTTCCGTCAGCCGTCGTACTGGAACGTTTCATGGCGGGCTGGGAAGGTGAGGCGCTGATGGTGCGCTGGGCAACCGCGCTGGAGGTGAATACCGCAGGGTTCCGGCTGTTGCGCAGCACAACCGGCAGCCTGAATGACGCAACCGTGGTGACGCCGGCACTGATTCGCGCGCTAGGACGGCCCGATAGTGGCGCGGTCTATGAATGGCGCGATATGACGGCACAGCCCGGAGGTGTCTATACCTACTGGCTGGAAGAGCTCGAAACAACCGGCCGTGTCAATCGTTATGGCCCGGCTACCAGCATACGGCCATCAGGCCAGGTCTATCGCGTGACGCTGCCGATCATTGGCCGTTAAGGTCCAGTGTCGTCGTTTGTTCGTCTGCTGCGGTGTGGTGCTCCCGATCCAGCGCCATATACTGCCATTTTCTTCAGCCATGAAGGACATCTGATGACGACGCCCGTAGATTTGCCGCGACGGCCATTCGGCCGGACGGGCTTCCATGTGACGCCGCTGTGTATCGGATGTGCGCCACTGGGTGACATGCCCGAGACCTTTGCCTACAGCGTTGCTGAGGAACATGCGGTGGCCACGCTTGCCGAAGCGTTTCGCAGCCCGATCAATTTCCTTGATACCGCCGCCGCCTATGGCGATGGCGAGAGTGAGCGCCGGATCGGGATTGTGCTTCGACAGCTGGGTGGTCTGCCAGCGGGATATGTGCTGGCGACCAAAGCCGATCGTGACCTGACGACCGGCGATTTTAGCGGTGACCAGATCAAACGCTCGATTGAGCGCAGCCTGCGCCTGCTCGGGCTCGATCACCTGCAGTTCGTGTACATCCATGATCCGGAACACACGACCTTCGAAAATGTGATGGGCCGGGGCGGCCCGCTTGAAGTGCTCCAGCGCTTCCAGGACGAAGGGGTCATCGCGCATCTTGGCATTTCGGGTGGTCCGATCGACATGCTTGTGCGCTATGTCGAAACCGGTGCGTTTACTGCCGTTGAAACCCACAATCGTTACACGTTGCTGAATCGCTCGGCTGAACCGCTGCTCGACGTCGCCGTGAGCCGGGGCGTTGCAGTGGTAAATGCCGCGCCCTACGGCAGTGGCATTCTCGTGAAGGGGCCGGATTCCTATGCGCGCTATGCGTATCAGGATGCGCCGCCAGCGCTGGTTGAGCGTGTCCGTGCGATGGCTGCAGTATGCCGGGAGTATGGCGTGCCGCTGGCGGCTGCGGCATTGCAGTTTTCGCTGCGCGACCCGCGAATCACGTCCACGGTTGTCGGTGTGAGCCGCCCCGAACGAATCGCCGCGACGCTTGAACTGGCGCGTGTCGCCGTTCCCGATGAACTCTGGCGGCAACTTGACGCGCTCGGGTTCGACATGAACGATCCGGAAGAGTTCCGGTTCGCCTGATGCAAGGCGTGCCGGCGACTCATCGCTCACCGGGCCGCTGGCGCGAGCTGTCGCCAGCGGCGCGCCGTTATTTACTGCACCTGGCCCTCCTCACCCTGAGTCTCTCGATCGTTGTGCTCTATTACAATCTTGCGGTACTCGCGCTCGGCTACCAGCGCCACTTTCTTGGCATGCTGAACACGGTGACGCAGGCAGCAGCGGCGCTATTGAGCCTGCCGCTCTGGTTCAGTGTGCAACGAATCGGGTTGCGTACTGCACTGCTGGCTTCTGCCGTTCTGCACGCCGCAAGTGTCTTGTTGTTCGCCGTCTGGCCCGATGCTGCGCCATTACTGGCATCTGCCGCGCTGATGGGGGTTGCCGCAGTGATCGCCCAGGTTGCTGCGGCACCGTTTATGATGCGCATCAGCAGCGAAACGACGCGTGATTTCCTGTTCAGTGCCAGCGCTGCGGTTGCGATCGGGCTGAACGGTATTGGCAATCTGGGCGCCGGGTTCCTGTCCGATGCCCTCGGCGATGTGCTTGCGGCTGCTCCTGATAGTGGCCTCGTCTATCGCGCGGCTTTTGCCATCGCCGGGTGTGGGGCGCTGCTCTCGATCGCGCCATTGCTGCTGATCCGGCAGCCAGCCAGGGAGAATGCGGCAGGGCGGGACGATGTGCGAGAAACAGAACCGGGACGTGCGGATCCTCCTGATGCAGCGTCGCTGCATCTTGTCACGGTGTGGTCCTACCGGCACCGGCTGGTTCCTGAACCGTTGCAACTTGTGTTGCGTAACCGGGCATTCCTGATCACATTGTTGATCCCGCCATTTCTCATCTCCTGGGGAGCGGCGCTGCTCATCCCATACCTCAACCTGTATTTCCGCGAGCGGTTTGGTGTAGACAATCGTACACTCGGCGCGCTCTTCGCTGCGTTCGATGTTGCGACCGGTGTGGCTGCGCTGGCGGGGCCGGCGCTGGCGGCGCGATGGGGCAAAATGCGCACCGTGGTTCTGACCCGTGCACTGGGAGTGCCAATGTTGCTGCTGCTGGGCATGGCGGGGGAGTTGTGGCTGGCGGTAGCGGCGGCATTGATACGCGTCGTGCTGTTCAATATGGCCGCACCACTGTACGATGCATATGCCATGGAGCGTACCAGCGAGCAAGCACGGCCATTCGTGATCGGCTTGCTGGGCGGCGCCTACAGCGCCGGGTTCCTGATCGCGCCGCTGATGAGCACGGCGGTGCAGGAGCGCTATGGCTTCGGGCCGCTCTTTGCCGCAACGACGATGTTGTATGCCGTGGCGGTGCTGCTCACCTGGTGGTTCTTTGTGCGCGGTGCGGCATCTCGCGCACCGTAGTCGCGCCGGTATGCGACGCTGCGGTACGTGTCGGCGCGTTGCATATGCCATCCGGCCCGCACGCTTTCACGTAGATCGTAGGGTCTGGCTCAGTACCGGCGTGTCACGAAACGTTCTGTTTGTGGCACCTCTCGGTCCCATGGCCGATTGACTCACTATGGCTCTGGTGCTATACTACCGCACGTCTGTTCAGGTTTCTGCGGCGCGGCTGAAGACAATGGCGCTTCAGCAGCGCCTTTATGCTCTCTTCGGAGGGTGGCTCAGCGGCATGTGCCCACGGGCCGCCCTTCCTGTGTCGCGCGAAAGGTCGCCATCGTATGGCAAAGGACGCAATTGTCATCAAGGGAGCGCGTGAGCATAACCTCAAGGGTGTCGATCTCGAGATTCCGCGCGATAAGCTGGTGGTGCTGACCGGTGTATCAGGATCGGGGAAGTCGTCGCTGGCGTTCGACACGCTGTACGCCGAAGGGCAACGCCGCTACGTCGAGTCGCTCTCGGCCTATGCGCGGCAGTTCCTCGGCCAGATGGAAAAGCCGAAGGTTGACTTCATCGGCGGGTTGTCGCCGGCGATTGCGATTGAACAGAAGAGCGCCTCAAAGAACCCGCGCTCAACCGTCGGCACGGTGACCGAGATCTATGACTATCTACGCCTGCTCTATGCCCGGGTCGGGACGCAGCATTGCCACCGTTGTGGCCGGCCGGTCAGTTCACAGAGCGCCGAGCAGATGGTCAACCGTGTCCTCGGCTTGCCGGCAGGTGCGCGGTTCATGGTGCTCGCGCCGCTCGTCTTGCAGCGCAAAGGGGAGTATAAGGATGTCTTCGCCGAAGCGCGCGCCGAGGGGTTTGCCAGGGTGCGGGTTGATGGCGAGGTGTATGACCTGGCCAGTGACATCAAGCTCAACAAGAAGGTCAAGCACACGATTGAGATCGTGGTCGATCGGCTCGTCATGCCGGCACGTACGGCGGCCGTTGGCGGCTCATCCGAGGATGCGGGCATGGCAACGCCCGTGATGGGCCGGGCGCAGGAAGGGGCGCAGAGCGAATGGGACGCTTTTGTAACTCGCCTGACGGACAGTGTTGAGCAGGCGCTGCGGGTTGGTGAGGGGCAACTGATTATCAGTGTGCACGGGGGGAAACGCCAGGCGGGCCGCAAGCCGGCCATGCGCGCGGCAGGCACTGCCGGGGATGAGGATCAGGCGATCGCCATGGCAGAGCCGCCTGCTGCTGAAGAATGGCTCATGAGCGAGGCAAATACCTGCACATCCTGCAACATCTCCTTCCCTGAGCTTTCGCCGCAGATGTTTTCATTCAACAATCCGCAGGGCGCCTGCCCCGAATGCACCGGCCTCGGCACTCGCCTGGAGGTCGATCCGAACCTGCTGGTGCCGAACCCGTCGCTGACCTTGCACGACGGTGCTGTTCCCTACTGGGGCGAGTTGCGCAAGAAACGTGATTCGTGGGGGTATCGCGTCCTGTCGGCGATCGCGTTGCACTATGGCTTTGACCTCGACACGCCATGGGATCAACTGGGCGAGCGTGCGCGCGAGGTCATTATCTATGGCAGCGGGAAGGAACGTATCCGGTATAGCTGGCACGATGAGAGCACCGGCAGTCACGGCGAGTTTATGCGCCCGTGGGAAGGCCTGGCCCGAGAAATCAGCCGCCGCTTTCATCAGACCGGCAGCGACTATACCCGCGAGTTCTACCAGAGTTTCATGAGTGAGCAACCGTGCCCGGCGTGCCATGGCGCGCGCCTGCGCCCCGAGAGCCTGGCCGTTACCGTCGGCGGCCATTCCTTGCGCGAGGTAACGCGCATGCATATTGCCGATGCGTTGCGCTGGGTGATGTCACTCACCGGCGACGATGTACCCGGTGGCCAGCGGGTGCACGCTACAAACGGGCAGGCGATACCGCATGGCAATGGCGTTGAGCACAGGCAACCACCTGCGCGTCTCAGCGACTATCAGCTTGCCATCGTCAGCGATGTGCTAAAAGAGATTCGTGAGCGGCTCGGCTTTCTGCTCAATGTTGGCCTGCATTATCTGACGCTTGAACGGCCCGCGCCGACTCTTTCCGGCGGTGAGGCGCAACGCATCCGGCTGGCGTCGCAGATTGGTTCTGGCCTGGTTGGCGTTATGTACATTCTTGATGAGCCGAGTATCGGCCTGCATCAGCGCGATAATCGCAAGTTGCTCGACACGTTGCTGAAGCTGCGCGATCTCGGTAATACGGTGATTGTGGTCGAGCACGACCTTGAGACGATGCAGGCCGCTGACTGGCTCGTTGACTTCGGCCCGGGAGCAGGCGTGAAGGGTGGTCACGTCGTCGCTGCCGGCCCGCCCGACCTGATCGCCACGGTGCCCGAGTCGCAGACGGGAGCGTACCTCGCCGGGCGCCTCGAAATCGCGGTGCCGGCGCAACGCCGGATTGCGACCGCGCGGCCTCTCGCCGGTGATGCCGTGCGCCTGTCGCGTCGCCGCGCTCGCCCGGTGCGCGTGGAGGATGCCGTTCCACGATCAACCGATGCGCCGTGGCTGGAGATCGAAGGCGCAACAATGAATAATCTGCGTGATGTGACGGTGCGCTTTCCGCTTGGCCTGTTCGTCTGCATTACTGGCGTTTCCGGCTCCGGTAAGTCGTCACTGGTTACTGAAACGCTCTACCCGGCGCTGGCCAATCGCCTGAACAAGGCGCAACTCAAACCTGGCCCGTTTCGCGGCCTGCGTGGCCTGGAACATCTTGACAAGGTGATTGATATTGATCAGCAACCTATCGGGCGTACGCCGCGGTCGAATCCGGCTACCTACGTCAAGCTGTTCGACCTGATCCGCGAGCTGTTCGCCGCAACCAACGAGGCGAAACTGCGCGGCTATGATGCCGGCCGGTTCTCATTCAACCTCAAAGGTGGTCGTTGCGAAGCGTGTGAGGGGAACGGCGAGAAGCGGATCGACATGCAGTTCCTGGCCGATGTCTGGGTGCGCTGTGATGTCTGCAAGGGGAAACGGTACAACCGTGAAACGCTGCAGGTCAGGTACAAAGGGAAGTCGATCGCTGATGTGCTTGAGATGGATGTGCAGACGGCGCTCGAGTTCTTTGACAATGTACCGCGGATCAAGCGCATTCTGCAAACATTGCACGATGTCGGTCTCGACTATATTGCGCTTGGCCAGTCGGCGACGACCCTTTCCGGCGGCGAGGCGCAGCGTGTGAAGCTGGCCAGGGAACTGGCGCGCGCGGCCACTGGCCGGACGATCTACATCCTCGATGAACCAACGACCGGCCTGCACTTTGCTGATGTGCAGCGCCTGCTGGCCGTCTTGCATCGCCTGGTGGACGCCGGCAACACCGTGCTGGTTATTGAGCACAACCTGGACGTCATCAAAACCGCCGACTGGGTGATTGATATGGGCCCGGAGGGTGGTGACGGTGGCGGGGTGGTGGTGGCGCAGGGTACGCCAGAAGATGTGGCGCAGAATGAGGCATCGCACACGGGGCGGTTCTTGCGCGAACTCTTGCAGGGGGTTGCTCCGGGGGCGCGATAACCGCGCCCCCGAAGAGATGCCGTCACCCGACCACTCGTTCGTTCAAGGGCTCCTGATCCGCCGTGTTCACCGGCGCCTGCAAAGCGCGGCGCACACGCAGCCAGTGTACCGCCAGGCCAAGCAGCACGAGCCCGAACCCGATTGCATCGGCGCCGAGATCGGCGTACAACAATGCCAGGCCGCCAATGCCCATGACGGCCCGCTCGAACAGGTTTGCCTGGCGCAACAGCCAGCCGCCGAAGGTGACCGCCAGTGCGGCGACGGCGATACAGCTCGTAAAAAATGTGACGGCAATCGTCCACCAGCCACCAGCCGCCAGCGCCTCGTTCCACGCTGGCTGGAATGCCAGCGCCACCTCGCCTGTCGTACTGCCGATGCGTTCCAGCAGCAACAGCAGGCTCGTTCCATCAATCGTCATGGTAAACATGAATGGTACCAGGAACCCTGGCAGGCAATACTTCCAGGCCATAAACATGGTCGGCCAGGGGCGACCGCCGGTGATCGCTGCCGCTGCCATCGGCGCAAGCGCCGTCGGCGGTGACACGTCGGCCAGCACGGCGTAGTAGAAGATGAACATGTGCGCGGCCGGTTCGGGTACCCCCACCTGGCGTAACGCTGGCACAATCATCACGGCAGCCAGAATATACGATGCCGTCACCGGCACCGCCAGCCCCAGCACCCAGACAGCGATGGCAGCGAAAAAGACCGTCAGCAGAATGCTACCGGCGCCCAGCCCGACGATCAGACCCGAGATCTTCAGCCCCAGCCCCGTCAGCGTTACCGCCGACACGATAATGCCGGCGCAGGCGGTTGTGGCGGCAATCGCCACGACGCTTCGCCCGCCATACTCCATCGCTTTCAGAATGCGCTGATTTTCGTCTTCGCCGCTGATGGCCCGCATACGGTTACGCAATGCCAGCCCGGCTGCGATGACGATCGTGAGCATCAGGCCCCAGAAGATTGCCACCGATGGTCGCATCCGCGGCAGTACGCCGGTAACCTCGAGCGCCAGCAACACCAGCGTCAGTGCCACACCTGCCGCGAGCGCCCTGAACGATGTCAGACGCGTCTCGGGACGGAGGAAACTCAGACAGAAGGCGATCACGATCGACCAGTAGACCGCCATAAATGGCGTCATACCGAAGGCCATCAGGATGGCGACGGCAAACAGCGACGAGAAGTGATAGCCAAACTTGCGCGTCAGATCCCACAATGCTTCAGTCTTGAACTCGACCGCCTGTGTCGCCATGCGGCGCGAGTCGGCTTCGATCATGAGCACAATCGACAGGTAGTAGAGTATTGTGGGGACGATCGCCATAATCAGCACATCGAGGTACGAGATGTCAAGGTACTCGGCGATGAGGAACGCCGCAGCACCGAGTGTCGGCGGCGAGAGGGTTGCGCCAATCCCCGAAGCGGCCAGCATACCGGCGGCTACCGTTTTGTCATAACCGGCCTTCCGCAGCATCGGCCAGGAGAGTGAGCCGAGGGTAACGGTGGTCGCAACGCCACTGCCGGAAACGGTGCCGAGCAGGAATCCGGCGGCCGCAACGGTGCGTCCTGGCCCGGCGCCGCTCTTCGATTTGCCCAGCGCTGCAAACGACCAGTCAATAAAAAACTTGCCGGCACCACTATATTCGAGGACGGCCCCGTAAATGGTAAAGAGCACGATGAACGTTGCCGCGACGTCCAGCGGCACACCGAAGACCCCCTGGAGCGTCAGGTAATTGGTGCCGATCAGCCGTTGCAGGCTGATGCCGCGGTGGTCGAATGGCTCTGGAAAGACTGAGCCAAACAGCGCGTAGAGGATCGAGAAGACCGCGACCAGTGTCAGCGCCATACCTGTTGTACGGCGTGTGGCTTCAAGCACCAGCAGCAACATGATCGTACCCATCACCAGTTCAACGGGTGTTGGCTGGGTCACGCGCTGCAATGCCTCACGGAAATTGAGCGCCAGGTAAATCATGCTGGCGGCTCCGAGGACCGCCAGCACCACATCGTACCAGGGGACGGTCGGGCGTGCGACCTTTCGCAGTGGAAAGTAGAAGAAGGTCAACGCCAGCACGAACATCAAGAACGTCGCGCGGTAGACCTGGGTCGTGATGGTCGCCTGGGTCCAGTACAGGGCATAGATCGAGAGCAGTGCCGCGATGATTCCGGCGATCCACGCCCAGGCGCCGCCGAGTTTGCGCGCCTGCGCCTCGTTTTCATACTCTTCGATCAGTTGCTCTACTTTTTCCTGGTTGAAGACTTCGTCATCGGTAGCGCCGCTGTCGTGAGCCCCGGCGCCGGCGGCAGTGCTCATCGCTGATTTCCTCCCGCTTATTCACGGACGTTACGCGGTCGCTAGCATCACGGCGCGTAACTGGCTTGCTGGACCGCGGCAGAGTGGTACTGGTCGAGCCGGCTCGTGAGCCGCCCTGACGGGGAGTACCACGCTACCGCAGGCCTGGCAGACGCGGAAGCACGTCACCGCGTCACTCGTCTCATTTAGTCTTTCCAGACTCCTTTTTCCTTAAAGAACTCAATGGCCGCCGGGTGGAACGGGATGGACGATCCGGTGGCGGCAGTCTCCAGGCTCAACGAGCGCGCCGCCGGGTGAATCTGACGCACCTCTTCGATATTATCGAAGATTGTCGTCAAAATCTCTTTCACCTCGTCGGCAGGCATGGCCTCGTTCACAACAAGAATGTTGCCAACGCCAATCCCGGCCACGTCCTGATCGGTTCCCTTATACGTTCCACCCGGTAATGTCATGGCGGTGTAGATCGGGCCATATTTGTCGACCATCGGCTGCAAGAGCGCGCTGGTATCAATGAATACCACCGATTCTGTCGTCACCAGGTCAGTAACCGCGGCTGTCGGTAGTCCGCCAATCCAGAAGAAGGCGTCAATCTTCTTATCTTTCATGGCCGCGACGGAGTCCGCGACGCCCAGATTTTCCTGGCTGATATCGGAGGGCGTCAGGCCGGCTGCTTCGAGCAGGCGCAATGCTGCGGTCTCCGTGCTGCTGCCTGCCGAACCGACCGATACCGGATGCCCTTTCATGTCGGCCACGCTGGTAATGCCTGAGTCGGCGAGGGCGACGACATGGATGAAGCTCTGATAGAGGACAGCAAGCGTGACGGCCGGCACCTTGCCGGTTGCTTCGTACGCTGCGATTCCATTCACACCGTCATATGCCGAGTCGACCGTGGTCATTCCGATCTGGATTTCACCATTTTGAATGAGCTTCATATTGTCCACCGAGCCGCCCGTTTCCTGGGCAGTCGCCTCGGTATTCGGCATCTTCTCCGTAAGAATCCGGGCCAGGCCACCACCGTATGGGAAGAACACGCCTCCCGTGCCTCCCGTGCCGATAATCAGGCGTAGTTTCTCGGTTCGGGGTGGAGATGTGGGTTGTGCCGCTGCCGGTGCGGTGGTGGGTTGTGCCGCTGCCGGTGCGGTGGTCGGCGGAGCCACCGGTGCAGTCGGCGCCGCCTGGCCGCATGCCGCCAGGATCAGTGCTGTTACTAGCCAGAGGATCGCCAGCGTTCGTCTGTGCATCCGTGCCCTCCTTCGTCGTTACGAAATGCGATGTACGACAGACCGGCGCTATAACCACGCTGCAAGGCACACCACCAGCTCCGCAGGTGCGGTGCAGCCGCTGCGGATGACCGAATGCGCGCACAGATTCGCCGGCAGTGCCCGCGCGCGCTCATGCGCGCACAATGACGACGGTGCTCTGATGCCTGCTGGCTGTTATAGCGAGATACTCCTCTCAGCGGAGGAGGGTATTGATACGGAGATTGACGATCGGTACAGTGATGGCGTCAAGTGTATCATGGTGCCGCATGCCGTCAAGAGGGGGGATCCTGCGCCAATGATGAAGATTTCCTAACCATGGCGGGATTGCCAGGAAATTCGTGCTTGTGGTCGCAGTAGAAGAGTGTCCCTGCCGTAATACAGAGCGGGACGGCAAACAGGTTGATCAAGGGGATGCTGACCAGGCCGAGGCAGATCAGGCCGAATCCGGCGGTAGCCGGCAGGCCACGACGAATGGCGCCGAGTTTGGTGCGAAACCGCAACCGGCGGCGCTCGAGCGGCGGGTCGAGAAAGTCGAGACACGAAATGGTTGCGCCAAGTGCGATGCCACCCGCGGTTGCAAGCACCGATCCTGCAAACGGGATCAGGTTCAGCAGCAGTACAGGCAACCCGATCGTCAGCGCCAGGAGCAGTTTTTTAATCTCGAAGAGCAGCGCCCGGCCGACATCGTGCGCCACATTGCTCACGGTGGGCGGCGGTGCATCGAACGCTACCCCGTCGCGCAGTTCCTCCAGCCGTTCCGACAGGCGGCCATAGAACGGCGCGCCAAGCACGACGCCAAAGCGTACCAGCAGATAGCCTGTCGCGATCAGCAGCGTCACGAGAAGCAAGGCGCGAAGGAGCCAGCCCACAATCGAGGCCCATTCCGGCAGTGTGGCAATCAGGGCATCAATGCCGCGAAAACCAGCCAGTAGCAGGCCGGCGTAGATGGTTGCGCCAACCAGTATATTCAGCAGAATTGGAAACGCGATGTATTTCCAGAGCGCCGGATAACGCTGAAGCATGACCAGCGCATGGAAGGGATAGGATGCGCCGCTGAGGAAGTTGCGAACCATGCAGATTCCGTGGGTTGATGAGTGGCGAGGGCTGCGGCGGTACCGCCGCAGCAACCCTCTTCATGGATGATCGTAGCGCACTGCGGCGATCCCCGGCCGATGTACCGCCGCCTGGCGTGGCTTCCCGGAAGTTCGCACGTTTCCGGCTCCCCTGCCATGCGGGTGCCGGCATGCCATCTCTGGTCTGTTCATGCCCTTCTCAGGCTTCGGGGAAGCTCGATTCCGCGAATCGCATGCCAGAGTTCCTTGCGCACATTCAGGGGGCTGTACTAGCTCCAATACCTTTCAAATAAGCTCTTCGCCCCCACCCCAGCCCGCCCCCGCCGGGGGCGGGAGTCCGACTCCTCCCCCCCAGCCTCTCAAGGGTAGAGTTTTTATACGACCGCGTCCTGATGCGGTCGCGATTCGGTTTGACATTCCGTGGGCGTGTCAAGACTTTTCGGCCAGGGTTCTGGAACCAATTGCATGACAGGG
>JACAEQ010000123.1 GCA_013388755.1 Chloroflexota bacterium | reverse complement strand
TGACCCGAGAGAGGGGAGATTGCGTCGCTGTCGCTCGCAATGACCCGAGAGAGGGGAGATTGCGTCGCTATCGCGCGCACTGACCCGGGTCGCGTGTCATTGCGCGGAGCGCTAGCGACCGCCTGTCATTGCGCGGAGCGCTAGCGACATGCCCACCCTCTGTCGTTGCGAGGAGCGTTAGCGACGAAGCAATCTCGGCGTTTGAAGAGGAGATTGCTTCGCTGTCGCTCGCAATGACCCGGGAGAGGGGAGATTGCGTCGCTATCGCTCGCACTGACCCGGGAGAGGGGAGATTGCGTCGCTGTCGCGCGCAATGACCCGGGAGAGGGGAGATTGTGCTAAAGACAAGGCATTCTGAATCGCAATCAATCCGACCCGATCTCCACCTCACGTCCGAGTTCGGCGCTCTCTAGAACAGCCTCCATCATCTCCTGCACGATCAGGCCGTGGCGCAGCGGCGCCTGGCATTCCGTCCCATCGAGAATGCTCTCGACAAAATGGGTGGCGATCGTCACCCAGACGCCCTCCCAGTCCTTGGCGATGGTAAAGGCGCTATCCACCGGCGTGCCGGCGACGGTGCGATAGATCGTCAGCGGATTGAAGCAGCGCGCGCCCGCTTCCGTGCCGAAGATCTCGATCTGGAAATCCTCGGGATGGTGCGAGGCCCAGAAACTCTCGACCTGCAGGCCCGCGCCGTTGGCAAAGCGAATAAAACCGCCCGCGTAGTCATCGGCGGCATACTGGTTACCCAGTTCCGGCTGCGGCTTGAAATCCCAGAAACCGAGGCCGCGCGGGCCGAACTTTGCCCCGGCGACGGCGGTCGCGCTCACCGGCCGGGGCATGCCCATCATCCACCAGGCCGCATCGAGCGCGTGGACACCCATATCGCGGAAGGCGCCGCCACCTTTCTGCACAAAGCCAGGGCTCCAGCTGGGAATGCCGCTACGGCGCACGCTACGGGCGCGGCCATAGTAGACCTCGCCGAATTCGCCCTTCGCTACCATATCGCCGACGATCTGTGTCTCACGGGAGAAGCGCGTCGAGAGCGACATCATATTGACCACGCCCGCCGCTTCGGCGGCAGCCACCAGTTCACGCGCCGGGCCAACCGCGTCGGCGAGTGGTTTTGTCACCAGCACATGCTTATCGTGCTTCACTGCTTCGAGCGCGACCGGCACATGCAACTGGTTGGGTGTGCCAACGAAGACAGCATCAATCTCGCGATCGCGGCACATCTCGCGATAATCAGTGTACAACGTGAGTGGTTCCGGGATCTCGAGTTCCTTCGCCAGCCTGTGCATGCGCTCCTCAGCAATATCGCAGAGCGCGACGATCCGGGCGCGTGGTGTTTTCAGAAAACCGCGCGCGTTGGCCCGCCCGATCCCCATACCGACGATGGCGACGCGTACTTCGTCCATGGTTGGTGCATACTGCCTTTCTTGCGGCGTTCTGCCGTGCACGGCACGATCCGGCGTGAATGTTCGTTATTTTACACGAATTACGCGGTCACCCTGACAGACGACTTGTGAAGGCAAAGACCCCGGCAATCAGCTTGACACGTTCGGGTGTCAGTTGCAGCCCGCAGCCCGGCATCGCCAATTTCCCCGCCTGGCCGGAGGTGAACATCATGGCAACATTCGTTTTGTAGGGTGATTTATCGGCGCTGAACCGTGTATCGCGATAGATACGCATCAACGACCCCGAACCATTCGTACGCGTGTCGTAGCGAATATCGGGAAATCGCTCGCGCAAACGCTCCCCCAGCGCGGCAACCAGCGCCACTGCCGGAGTCTGTATCGCGGCAAGGTAGAGCTCTTTGTTCGCTTCGAACCAGGGCTTGTTGTTGTTCTCCGCCAGATCCCGCAGAAAGCGCAGACCCTCCGCTGGAAAGCCCTGAAACGGCATCATTGCTTTCATCACGATGCCCCCCCGGTGTGCTCTGCAAACAACGGCTCGCCCGTCTCGAGCACCGTTTTCAGACCTGAAACGATCCGCGACCATCCCTCGAAAATACCCTCGGTTCCTGGTTGATGCAGATCGAGATCCGCGTGAATAAGGGTAAGTTTGCAGACAGAACCTTCCGACTCGATCTCCCACGTGACCGTTGAGAGCGGCATGGCGTCATCCCCGGCCAGCCACACTGGCCGGAACGTCATCACCAGCCGGCGCGGTGGATCGCTCTCAAGGACGTTGCCCTCTACGAACAGACCACCCGCCGGATTGGGGTACCGATAAGCGGCGCCACGCTCCCATGACGACTCGACGCGACTGCCAAAGTAGTACTGCTCCGTGAACGTTCCATCAGTAAGCGCCTGCCACAGACGCTCCGGGGTCGTGCGAATAAAAACGACAAACACATGACGAACTGGCTCGGTCATGATAGCATCCTCCAAGACATATTTCAGGCGTGTCAGCGTACTGGCCCACGATCGGGCATACTTACTCACCCAGCGGTCATACACCTGCTGGATCGGGACAGGGTTGAGATAGTGCAGCTTCTCACGGCCAACCTTCCGGCTCGTCACAAGCCCGGCATCCTCCAGGTTCTGCAGATGCTTCATCACGCCGAAACGCGTCATTGGCAAATGCGCCTGCAGATCAGAAAGGGAGCGTCCATCCTGTTGAAACAAGAGATCGAGCAGCGTACGCCGGTGCGGGTCCGCCAGTGCTTTGAAGACACGATCGTCAGCCATGAGCCACCTTATACGTGACTAATCGGTCACGTAATCTAATATACGTTACCTTCTGGTCACTTGTCAAGGGACATTCTGGTGGACGATTGCCTGTGGCATGCGGTCTCCGAGATACCTTTCCGGGAACCGCTTCGTACACCATGAGTGGAAGCGGCCAGCATGCGCCTGCCCTATCCTGGCGCCCGCAACCGGACAGCACGTGATCCAGGGAGGTTGCATGCCCTCTGAGCAACACATGTCTCTGCAGACCGACGATGATCAGCGGTTGATCCGGCGCATGGCCGAAGGTGATGCCGCGGCTATCGGCCTGTTCTATGATCGATATGGCCAACTGATCTTCAGCGTGGCATTGCGGATAACCGGTGATCGCGGCAGCGCTGAGGAAGTCACACAGGATGTGTTTCTCCGGCTCTGGCAGCATGCGGCCCGTTATCGCACCGAGCGTGGCAGCCTCGTCACATGGTTGCTCACAATCACTCAGCGTCGAGCGATTGACGAGTTGCGCAGCCGGCGCGGAGCAATCCGGCGCCGTGAGGTCGAACTCTCTGAGACCTTGCCGGTCAGCCCGGAGCCCGATCTTGCGGCCCTGCTGCACTTGCGCACCGATCTGCAACAGGCGCTCGCTGAGCTGCCCTCTGCACAACGTGAGGCGATCGAGTTACTCTTCTTTCGTGGGTTGAGCCGGCAAGAGATTGCTGACCAAACAGCATCCCCTCTCGCCACGATCCACACACGGTTACGGCTGGGCATGGAGAAGCTTCGTGCCATCTTCTTGCAACATGAACAAGATAGTGAATCAGCGACAGGGTAAGGTACTGCCATGGAACAGGGTGACAACGTGGTGATGTGCCCGCACCCCTATTGCGACGAGATTGCCGTTGGTCTTGCCGCGCTTGCGCTTGGGGCAGAGCTGACGCCGGAGGAGCAACGTCGCGTACTGACCTCACTCGCCACATGTGCGCGTTGCCGGCGCCGCCTCGACGACTTCGCCGCCATTGCGAGGACTCTACCGCTGGTTGTTCCTGAAGCGGCGCCGCCACCCGCGCTGCGCGAGCGGATCGTTGCCGCGGTACAACGTACAGCCGCATCTCAGCCGGATCCTCCTCCTGTGACGCGCCGCCGATCAGCGCGCCTTCGCTGGATGGTGTCGCGTCCGGCGCTGGCGATTGTTCTGGCGCTCATGTTGTTGTTCGGGGTCGCGCAACAGCGTGAACTGGCGCGACAACAGGAGCACATCAGCCAGCAGCAAGCGCAGATCGAGCAACAGAAAACCCAGGCGGCTCGCAATGCGGTGATCGTCCTCGCTGCGTTCGGGAATGACGATGCGCTAGAAGGACTCCTGGAATCGACAGATGGCACAAACCAGGCGTCTGGACGATTCTTTATTTCACCAGGCGCACCGGCAGTCGCGCTGTATGTCAAACACCTACCCATACCCCCTGCCGGAATGCAATACCAGGCCTGGATCGTCAGTGATGGCCGGACCATCAGTGCCGGGACGTTTGGCGTCAATGCCGACGGACGCGCCTGGCGATTGACGCAGCCGACGGAACCATTGATCGTGGTGGAGCGGGTCTTCATCACGCTGGAACCACAGGAAGGGAGCCTTCAGCCATCCGGGCCGGAATACCTGACAGGTTTTCCATCAAGATAGGATGTGGCTACTCGCTCCGTATCTCCTCATGAGCACAGTCGAAGGGCCGGCGTTCGTGCTGTGTGAATAACCGCGATAGCTGAGGAGGTACACTCAATGATCTGGCGATCGGGATGGCTGGTGACAGTGTTCATGATTGCGAGCACACTGTTTGTCGCAAATCCATTGCACGTTGTTCAGGCGCAGAGCGCGCCGACGGTAGAACTCCGCGACAATCCTGCTCTGGGTAAGATCTTGACCGCCAATGGCGGGCTGACCCTCTACCGTTTCTTGAACGACGAAAAAGGCAAGAGCAACTGCAACGGCGCGTGCGCGACGGTCTGGCCGCCGCTCGTCGTTGATGCAGGGATGGCACCCACCGCCGGTGCAGGCGTCAATGGCACGCTCGGGACGATTACGCGTGATGATGGAACCCTCCAGGTCACGTATAACGACCTGCCGCTCTATTTCTTCGCGGGCAACGCAAATGCCCCGGCTGATGTCGCCCCGGGCGACACCAACGGCCAGGGAATCGGCGGGGTCTGGTTCATCGTGAAGGCTGAGACCCGATTTGTCGAACAGGTACCGGTCGAAGTTGCGTTCCGCAACGCGGGCGAACTCGGCCGCATTCTGACGGCTAATGGCGGGTTCACACTGTATCAGTTCCTGAAGGATACAGCGAGTGAGAGTACATGCTACGACGGGTGCGCCGCCGTCTGGCCACCGCTGCTGGCCGGTAAGGATGTCCATCCGACGGGAGGCCCTGGTGTCGATGGGGAACTGGGTATTACGGTGCGTCGTGACGGCAGCCGGCAGGTAACCTTTGAAGGCATTCCGCTCTATTTCTTCGCGGGCAACGCCAATGCCCCGGCTGATGTCGCCCCGGGTGACACCAACGGCCAGGGTATTGGCGGCGTCTGGTTTGTCTACCAGGCACGTGTACCTGCCACGCGCTTCACAACAATCCTCACCGGTGAGGCTGAAGTGGATAATGCCGGAAACACCGGCGTCGGCGACCTTGATGGGCTCGGAATTGCCAACGTGCGCGTAACGCCGAACCGGGAACGCATTTGCATCGATGTGATTGTGGCCAATACCGCACCACTGATCTTGGCCCATATTCATCGTGGTCCGGCAGGTCAGAATGGCCCGGTCGTCGTCGACTTCACCGACAAGATCAACGATAATACGGTGAGAGGTTGCGTCCACATCGACGAACAGCTGCTTCGACGGATCGTGCTCGAGCCGCAAAACTTCTATGTGAACATTCACAGCGAAGAGTTTCCCGCAGGAGCGGTGCGCGGCCAGCTCAGGTAAGCCCTACGTGTATTGTTTCACGAGGTTAGTGCACCTCGTGTCCTCCAGGTCATTGCGAGCGCAGCGAAGCAATCTCCCGGTGGGAGCGGAGATTGCTTCAGCCACGCTGCGCTCGCAGCAGGTGGTCGCTCACGCTCCGCACAGTGACAGGAGGCAGAGGCAAGGGCATGAGCAGGATGGGGTATAATTGCCAGGCATGACATGCTGTGATTCGGAGGATGTATGAAGCTGAGCTTCATGACCCTGGGCTGCCCCGCCTGGGACCTGGATACGATTTGCGCTCGCGGGCGGGAGTACGGTTTTGATGGCGTCGATTTTCGCGGTTACCTGGATACCGTCGATATCACCACGCTGCCGTTATTCAGCACCCGGGTCGAACAGACCCGTCGCCGGATCAACGACGCCGGGTTGGAAGTAAGCTGCATCAGCTCCAGCATTCGTGTGTGCGTCCCGAGTGCGCGGCAGGCCAACCTTGACGAAGCCAGACGCACGATTGTCACCGCGCGCGGGTTAGGCGCGAGTATCGTGCGTATCTTTGGCGCGGGGGATCTTGAGGGGCATTCGCGCGCCGAGCTTGCCAGAATCGGTTGCGATACAATCGAGGAAATCCTGGCGCTGGATGGCGCCCGCGACATTCTGTGGGTGTTTGAGACGCATGACTTGTGGATCAAGGCGCAGGATTGTAAGCTCCTGCTCGACAGTATTCCCAACCCCAACTTCGGGGCATTGTGGGACATGGGCCATACCTACCGGGTCGGCGGCGAAACGCCCGAGCAAACCTTTGCCGCTATCGGGCCGCGCGTGGGCTATGTGCATGTCAAGGATGCGACGTTCGATCCCGCTCATCCTCAGGCGATGCGCGAAACGTTTGAAGGCGGCGTCACGGTGGGATGGCGTTATGTGTTGCCGGGAACAGGGCAACTGCCGCTGGCGCAGTCAATCGGTCTGCTGAAGTCTGCGGGCTACAACGGCTGGCTCCTGTTCGAACATGAAAAGCGCTGGCATCCTGAGTTGGCTGAGCCGGAGGAAATCTTTCCGGCCTTCATCCAGTGGGTCAGGCCCCTGGTTTGAGCAGGCATGCCGTCTCACGCTTGCCGGCACATTCATAGAGAGCGTCGTGGCGCCGCCGCTGAACGATTACATGCCGATCGCCGCCTGGACGCGCAGGTATTCGCCGGCTCCCGGCGTTCCCAGCTCACGCTCCGCGCACAGTGCGCGTCCTTCTGTCATGATGATCCCTCTCACTGTTCCAGGCCCTTAGCGCCTATCCGAACACTGCTCCGCCGCGTGTCAGTGCGCGAAGCGTCAGCGACCACGTGCAGCGCGCGACGCGTGGCCGAAGCACGCGCAGCGTTTGATGAGGTAATTGCTTCGCTTCGCTCGCAATGACATCTGGTTCCAATACGTTTCAAATACGCCCGTCACCCCTACCCCGCTGGAGGATAACAATCGCCCGTTATGTGTGCTACCTCACAGTTCGCTTGCCCGATCGGGTATAGACTGCCGTCAGGCAAGCAAAACCGGGCAGCGTGGCTGCTCCACGACTGAGGAGGAAAACACGATGACAACCTTAGCGCAAAACCCGGGTGGCATCAGCCAGAAGATGGTCGGCGGTGTGGTCGGCGGGTTGGTTGGCGGCGCGATATTTGGCGCGATGATGGGCATGATGGGCATGCTGCCAATGGTCGCCGGTCTGATTGGCAGTACATCTGCTCTGGCGGGATTTGTGATCCACATGATTATCAGCGCGGTCATTGGCGTGAGTTTTGGTGTGCTGTTCGGTGCACAGAGTTCAACATTCGGCCGGGGCGCGTTGTGGGGCGGCATCTATGGAGCGATCTGGTGGGTGCTCGGGCCACTGGTGATTATGCCGCTGATGATGGGCATGGGGATTCAGCTGGGTGCGGCGTTCTCCGGGCCAATGCTGATGAGCCTGTCTGGTCATCTCGTCTATGGCGTGGCGACCGGTCTGACATTCGCCGGGTTCATTCGGCGCTAAACCCTGGTGGGCTGGTCCGTTGTTCGACTGCGCGGGAAACCGCTCAGGTTTCCCGCGCTTATCTATCGGAAATCGGCATGAATGTCTTGTATGTCTATATTTCCGCCGGTTGCCCTGGCTGTGATCGCGCGCGCCAACTGATCGATGAGGTGCAGGTATTACGCCCGGTCTACCCGGTGCGGTTAGTCGATCTGGATCAACCTGACGCCATCAGGCCGGCGTTTGTCTTCGGTACGCCAACCTATACGCTTGGCGAGCGGATCATCTCATTAGGCAATCCAGCGCTTCAGGGTCTGCTTGATATACTGGATCGTGAGGCGGATGGCCATACAGGTTGCAGAAGCGTGAACAATTACTGAGTACGCTGTTGTCGTTCTTTCAGGCACATTCACGGGATCAATCGTACGCAAACGAGGCTGTATGTCATCTCAGGATACACTGCGTCAGAGGCTGCCGGCATCCCGGCGGTCTGTATAGCTGGCGTGCGTGATATTGCCGAACGGCTGTGTCCGCCGCGAATGGTGTATCTGAAATGGCCGTCCGGCCACCCGCCGGGCGCGCGGGGCAATCACGCGCAACGACTGAGTGTGCTCCACTGTGGACAGCGTCGTATGCCGCCGGAACAACTGGCGCGCTCTATTGCAGGATCAACCGAACGGCTCCTCGTGACGGCGCTCCTGGCGGCATTGCGAAGGCAAACATTAAAAGTCTGTGTTCTGGCGCGGCGAAGCCGCACACGGCCCAGAAGTCGCACTAGAAAGCACCAGCAGAGATGATGAGCGAACAGCCACCGGGAGCATCCTCCGACAAAACGAGCTATCTACGCGATGTTGACATTTTCCGTGATCTCAACCATAGCGAAGTTGAAGCGCTGGGGAAACGTGCGCCAATGCAGCGTGTACCGGCAGGCACGGTGTTCTTTTCGCCCGAGCAGGTCGGTGAGGTGCTGTTTATTCTCAAGGAAGGGCGGGTACGGCTGTACCGGTTATCAGGCGATGGCAAGGCGCTAACAACCGCGGTCCTGGAGGCCGGCACGATTTTTGGCGAGATGGCGCTGTTGGGACAGCACCTGCACCAGAGCTATGCCGAAGCGTTGAGCCCGTGCCTGCTCTGCCTGATGAGCCGCGAAGATGTAACTGGCCTGCTCCTGAGCGACCCGCGCATCGCCACCCGCATCGCCGAGACTCTGGGCCAACGCCTGATCAGCGCCGAGCAGCGGCTGTCCGATTTCGCGTTCAAGAATCTGCCGCAGCGTCTGGCGAGCCTGCTGCTGCAACTGGCGCGC
>JACAEQ010000093.1 GCA_013388755.1 Chloroflexota bacterium | reverse complement strand
GGATGCCCGCTGGGAGAGTAGGCCCGTGCGCCATCCGTCTCCTCGCGGCGTGGAGCAGTGGCAGCTCGTCGGGCTCATAACCCGAAGGTCGGTGGTTCGAATCCACCCGCCGCTACCACCGTCAAACAGCCTGTAGCATATGCTGCAGGCTGTTTGTTATTGTATACCTGTGGTGCGTCTAGCCGTTTTCAACCTGTGCAACACTGGCGCCTGCGTCATTCACCAGAACCGGCACGTAACCGCGTTTTACTCCAGTCGGGAGCGACCAGTCCGATCGGTGTCAGCACGAGCCCTTCCACACGTGGATGCACCAGCACATTGAAGCGCGGATAGAACAGTGGTAACCAGCCAACCCGGTCAATGGCGATTTGCTCGGCCTGCGCATATAGCTGGAGGCGTCGCTCAATCTCCGAACGTGTGCTGAGCCGATCTGCTTCAGCAACCAGGCGATCAAAATCCACGCTGGAAAAATGGCCATTGTTGTTACGCACACCACTGCGAAGCTGCAGCGAGAGGAAATTCTGCGGGTCGGGATAGTCGGCGCCCCAGACACTCAGATACAACTGCAGACCATTCTCAGGTGTGAAATATGTTATGTCGAGCTTTTTGATGAATGCTTCGAGCTGCAATGGCTCAAGTACCACACTGATATTCAGATGATCCTGCCACATGCGCTGCAACGCCTGCACGACCTGCTCGTTGTCACCCTCGATCGCGTACGTCAGAGTAAGCGTTGGGAGCCCCCTGCCGTCGGGAAATCCTGCATCTGCCAGTGAGCGCCGCGCTGCTGCAGGATCGAAGGCCAGCGGTCGTAGTTCGATCTGCGTGCCGAGCATCCCGGCGGGCAGAATGCGATCGGCCGGGATGACGGTGTCCGCCAGAATGTCGCGCGCTGCCTGGTTCTTGTCTACCGCCTGTGCCAGGGCACGGCGCACAAGAACATTGTCAAATGGCGGCATGCGGTTATTGAAACCAATGTAGCGCGTCGTCAACGCCGCCGCCGACCGAAAATCGGTGCGCATACGCGCTTCTTCAATCCGCGCTGCCGGGACCGGATTGTCGCGGTTCCCCATGATATCCAGCTCACCACGCTGGTAACGCTGATATGATTGCTCGCTATCAGGGTTGAACAGCAACAGGATCCTGGGGATGCCTGGCATCCCCTGCCAGTAGTGTGGATTGGCTTCAAGCAACACTGATTCTCCCGCCCGATGCTCAACGACACGGTACGGTCCGGTGCCGAATGCCCGGCTTTGCCAGTCTGCGCCATGCTCGACCAGAGTGCGCGGGACGACAAAGGTGTAGGGGTAAGCGAGTTGCGCCACGAAATACGCCAGTGGCCCATCGAGTGTGATTTGCAGTCTACGCTGATCCAGCGCCCGTACACCGGCAAGTTGTGTCGCCCGGCCCTCGACGACATCGGCTGCACCAACGATATGACTCAATTGTGACGGTGCGCCAAATGACGCTGTTTCGGGTTGCAACGCGCGCGTTATTGCATAGACGAAATCCTCAGCCATAACCGGCGTTCCATCGGCAAATCTCAGGTTCTCACGTAACGTAAATGTATAGACGGTACCATCCGCGCTGACCGTCCACTCAACGGCGCAATCGGGCTGCACTTCAAGCTTCTCATCGAGACGGATCAATCCACCAAAAACCAGGCCAATCAATGTATTCGACTGAACCCCCGCGGGGCGTGCAGGATCAAGTGACGGTAGCTGGTTGACACCATCAAGCGACCAGCGCAATGTATCGGGCGGCGCTGGAGCGCGGATCTGGGTCTCGGTCGCTGTCGGCGTTACGGGGGGCCGGGCGGTATTGCCGGGATCACAGGCCGCCAGGATGAGTGCCATCATCAGGAGGAGCGGATCGTACCGGCGTGCTTGGAGTACTATCATATGTATCGTTTTCATGGATCATCAACGCGTTGCGGTAGTGTAGTTCAGCGAGGAAAGACTGTCAATCACGCGGAGACGCATTATTCAGCGTGGTACAATAGGCCACGCGCGAATGTCCTTTTGTCTGTCCGCTGGTGTCTGAGCTCGCAAAGGTAGCACCACACTATGGCCGAAGACATCCGGATACTTCCAGTGCGCGGGATCGGCGATGTGCATCCGGGTGACGATCTCGCGAGCATCATTCTTGAGGCGCTGGCACAGCATGGTATAGCGCTCGAGGGTGGCGACATCCTGGTCGTGACCCAGAAAATCGTTTCCAAGGCGGAGGGGCGCCTGATAGATCCGCAAACGGTTGAACCCTCGCATATGGCGCGTATGGCTGCGCTGCACGGGCGAAAGGACGCCGCCTATTATGAGGTGGTGCTGCGCGAGAGCCGGCGCATTGTGAAGATGGATCGCGGCGTTCTGATCACCGAGACGCATCATGGGCTGATCTGCGCGAATGCCGGCGTGGATGAGTCGAACGTTGCCGGTGGACAATTCGTGACGCTGCTGCCGCTGGACCCCGATGTTTCCGCAGCGCAGCTGCGCGCCGCAATACGTGATCGCGCAGGCGTCGGCGTGGCGGTGATTATCTCCGATACGTTCGGGCGGCCGTGGCGCGAGGGGCAGGTGAACATTGCGATTGGCGCAGCCGGCATTGCACCACTGGCAAGCTATATCGGGCAGGCGGATGCCTATGGGTACACAATGCACGCCAGTGTGCTCGCCATAGCGGACGAAGTGGCCTCCGCCGCTGAACTGGTGATGGGAAAGGTCGACCAGGTTCCTGCAGCCATCGTGCGCGGGTATGTCTTCGAGCCGTCCGATGCCGGCGCGAAGGCGCTGATACGTGCGCCGGAGCGTGATCTGTTCCGCTAACGTCAAAAACCGATAGCCGAAGCGCACGACCCCTGTGCTGTTTTCATCACGGCAGTGAGCGGCGCAGCCGTGTGAGGGTCTGGTACCGATACTTTTCAATCAGCCCTTCGCCCCCACCCCAACCCTCTCCCGCCGGGTGTCCGGCTCCTCCCCCCAGCGGGGGAAGTTGGGAGAGGGAGCGGACGGTCTGTATGCAACCGCTGGCGAACTTCCGCGTTTTACCAGAGACACTCTCTGCAGGCGTTCGAATGTATGGAGCAGACAATGATGACCGACCCCACACGCCTGTCGCTCTCGCTGCATGAGATCATTCGCGGGCGGCGTTCGGTGCGACGCCTGGCGGAACGCCCGGTGGCACGCGAACATCTGCTGACAATGCTGGATGCCGCACGCTGGGCACCATCGCCGCACGGACGGCAACCCTGGCGTTTTGCAGTCCTGACAGGTATCAGATCGAAAGAGCGCCTTGCTGACGCTATGGGAGCCGCATGGCGCCGCCAGCTCGCATTCGATGGTCAGGAGACAGCAACCATCGAACTGCGCGCGCAAAGGTCGTATGATCGCATTGTGCGCGCGCCGGTCGTGATTATCCCCTGTCTGTATACTGCTGTGATGGATATCTATCCCGATGCCAACCGGAACATCGCCGAGACAACGATGGCGGTGCAAAGCCTGGGATGCGCCGTGCAGAATATGCTTCTCACCGCGTACGCGTTGGGGCTGGATTGTGGCTGGATGTGTGCGCCGTTGTTTTGCCCGGCGATCGTGACGGCAACGCTCGGTCTCGACCCGCTGTTGACGCCACATGCGCTGATCACAGTCGGTTACGCGGCAGCAGATCCTGTACGCCGTGAACGGTTGCCATTGGAGCAGTTGATTGTGTGGGTTGACTGACCATCTGCGCCCGGCACCTGCTCGCAGTGGTTTTCTTACAGCGAAGTACAGAACATTTGCGCATGAGAGGCGGCCCATGATCGTAGTGCTTGCGGGTGGCGTCGGCGCCGCTCGCTTTCTCGAAGGTCTCGTGCAGGTTGTGCATCCTGAGACGATTACGGCGATTGTCAACACCGGTGACGATATGATGTTCCACGGTCTGCACGTGTCACCCGATGTGGATATCGTGACCTATACGCTGGCGGGAATCGTGGACGAGTCGCAGGGCTGGGGGGTACGTGACGATACAATCGCAACGCTGGAGATGCTGGCAACCCTCGGCGCCGAGACGTGGTTCAGGCTCGGCGATCGTGATATGGCGTTTCACATCCGGCGCACCGAGTTGCTCCGTGCCGGCTGGACCCTCTCACAGGTGGCCGACTCCTTTCGCCGCGCGCTTGGCGTTGGCGTGCGACTGCTGCCGATGAGTAATGAACCGGTCGCAACCGAGATCAATACACCGGTGGGATGGCTTCATTTTCAGCAGTATCTGGTGCAACGCCGCGCTCAGGATGCGGTCCTTGGCGTACGCTTTGTAGGCATCGAGGCCGCTCGTCCATCACCCGGCGTACTGGAGGCATTGCAGGCAGCCGAATACATTGTGATTGCTCCCAGCAACCCGGTGGTCAGTGTCGGTACGATTCTGGCGGTGCCAGGCATACGAGATGCAATCATGGCGGCGCGCGCGCCAGTGGTTGCCGTCAGTCCCATCGTTGCCGGCGCACCAATCAAGGGCCCGGCAGCGCCGCTCATGCGCGCGATGGGTATTGAGGTCTCGGCGCGGGGTGTGGCGCACTGCTACCGCGGACTGGTAGACGCTCTGGTGATCGATCGAGCAGACGCGACGCTGGCAGAAGATATTCGCGATCTGGGAATCACCGCTATTGTTGCCGATACGATCAT
The DNA here is from genome assembly GCA_013388755.1 of Chloroflexota bacterium. Lineage (GTDB taxonomy): Bacteria > Chloroflexota > Chloroflexia > Chloroflexales > Roseiflexaceae > JACAEQ01. The sequence continues at coordinate 2,179 of JACAEQ010000093.1, read as the reverse complement.
GCGGGGGCCTGTAGAGAAACGCCGACTGGCCACAGAGGTGCTGGCGGCGGCAAAAACCACGCTACGCCAACGATCGTAGCATGCCATATGATCCACGTCATTGTGCCAGTCAAGGAGCTGAGGAACGCAAAACGGCGCCTGGCGGACGTGCTCGATACGGCGCAACGGCACGCGCTGTCGCTGGCGATGCTTGACGACATGCTGGCGACATTGACGCACACTGCCGGTGTGCTGACGACGATCATCAGCCGTGACAGCGCCGTGCGTGAACGAGCAATGGCACGCGGCGTCACCATTGTTATCGATCGGGCTGCGAGCCTGAACGCCGCGCTCGACCAGGCGGTTTCGTGCCTGCGGAACGATGTGATGTTTCTGGTAGTGCCGGCTGATCTGCCGCTGATCCGGTCCGAAGATGTCCGGGAGCTGGCAGCCGCGCTCACGGACAGGCGGAGCGTTGTGCTGGCGCCGGCTCATGACGGCGGCACGAATGCCTTGCTGATGTACCAGGAGGCGCGGCTGCCGTTTCTGTTCGGTACGAACAGTCTGGCGAGCCATCTAGCGGCAGCCCGACAGCGCGGCTTACAGGCGCGTCTGGTCCATCTACCCCGGCTGGCGCGCGACATTGATGATATTGACGACCTGTTATGGCTGGCGCGCCAGCCAGGCGAATCGGCCGCGCAACGGCTGGTGCGTTGCTACCTGGCGCATGGAACACGATACCATGACCTGTGAGGAACAGATGGCAATCATTGGATATGCTGCAGCACTGGAACAATTCCACCCGGATGACCTGTTGAGATACTGCCGGCTTGCCGAGCAGTATGGATTCAAGGGCGTGATGGCGGCGGACCATTTTCAGCCGTGGGTGCCGCAACAGGGGCAGAGTGCATTTGTCTGGAGCTGGATGGCGGCGCTGGGCGCGACAACCCGGACACTCACGTTTGGTCCGGGTGTAACATGCCCATCGTTTCGCTACCATCCGGCGATTGTTGCGCAGGCAGCCGCCACTCAGGCAGCCATGACGCCCGGGCGCTTCTGGCTGGGGCTGGGCAGCGGCGAAGCGCTGAACGAGCGCGTTGTCGGTGGTGTCTGGCCCGAACCACACATCCGGCTACAGATGATGCAGGAAGCCGTGAGCATCATCAAGAAGCTATTCAGCGGCAAAGTTGCCCGCCATGATGACGGCAGGTACTTCACGATGGAGCGGGTGCGGCTGTGGACGCTGCCGCCAACGCCGGCGCCAATTTATATCGCCACCGCCGGGCCGGTAACGGCGGAATGGACCGGGCGCGAGTGCGACGGCATCATCACGCCGGGCGCAAGCCTGGATAAATTGCGCATGCTGCTGGGTAAGTTTGCAGAGGGCGCGCGCAAGGCCGGCAAAGATCCGGCGCATATGCCCAAACTGCTCCAACTGCATATGTCGTGGGCCGATACCTATGAAGAAGCATTGCAGAACGCGCTGACCGAATGGCCCAACGGCGGCATGCCCTTCCCCAAACAGGATATTCGCAGCCCGGAAGATTTCGCCGAGATCGCGAAGCTCGTCCGGCCCGAAAACTATAAGAATCGCATGCTCATCTCCGCCGATCTCGACGAACATCGCGCGTATATTCAGCAATTCGTCGATCTTGGCTTCGATGAAATTCATGTGCATAATGTCGGGCGAAATCAGGAGCAGTTTATCAAAGCCTTCGGCGAGCAGGTGATTCCGCGGCTGAAGGCGGTAGGAGCACATGAATGATGGAAGCACATATCCCGGCGGAAATTCCGGCGTCGCATCGTGACCTGCTGGAGCGCCCGCTGATTATGACCCTGGCGACGACTCTTCCCGATGGTACGCCCCAGGCGACGCCAGTCTGGTTCCATTTTGAAGATGGGTATGTTTACCTAAATACGATGGTTGGCCGGTTGAAGGATCGCGCCATCCGCGCCAGGCCGTATGTCGCGCTCATGGTGGTTGACCCGGATAATATCTACCGTTACATTCAGGTGCGCGGCCCGGTGGTTGAGTTTAGCGAAGAGCATGGCCGGGCGCATATTGATTATCTGGCGCGGCGCTATACCGGCGCGGAACGGTATACCTTCGGCCCGCCCGACCAGCGGCGAGTGCGCTATAAAGTGGCGCCGGAAAAAGTCAATGTGATGGGGTGATTCAAGGGCTGTGGGGGGGGGGGGG
>JACAEQ010000106.1 GCA_013388755.1 Chloroflexota bacterium | reverse complement strand
GGTGGGGGGCTGTGCGGTGCAGAACGCCTTATTTGAAAGGTATTGTTGCTAGAGGTTCCGGCAATTGTGTACAATACCGTGGTACGCTGTGAGAGGCCTCACGACAGATAGAATAAATCGTACTGAAAGTTGCGCCATGCGCCTGCTCTGTCTATTTCTGGCGGCCATGCTGACGGCATGCAGCATTGATTCCGCATCCATCCGCCAGCCCACCGGCGTGGTGAGCGCGCAACCGACGCCTGCTCCGGATCGGACGCCCCTCCCCGGCGCCACGCCGGCCACCACCCCGGCTGCCACCGCCACCCCGACTGCCACCGCAACGGCGACGCCGACGCTTACAGCGACACCGACCATCACGCCCTATCCGTTGATCCCGACCCCGACGCTTGCAGCGCTGATGCCTGATGAACGTACGGCGATCTTTGATGAAATATGGACCCTGGTGCGCGACCGGTACGTGTATGAAGATTACGGCGGCATTGATTGGGAAGCGGTTCGCAGCGAATTCGAGCCACTGGTGGTCGCTGCCGGTACAGAAGCCGAGTTCTATGCGCTGATCGAACAGATGATCGGCCGGTTGGGCGACGATCATACGCGCTTCGATACGCCACAGGATGTCGCCGAAGAAATGGCGCGCTTCGACGGCGCGCTGGCGTATGCCGGAATCGGCGCAATGATTCGCACCTTGCCGGATGGGGTCATGATTACCCGGCTGGCGCGCGGCGGCCCGGCGGAGCAGGCAGGGTTACGACCGCGCGATCTGATTATCGCGGTAAACGGCATACCGATCAGCGATACGACCGCATTCGGCTCGGGCGGCCCGATCAGTATGGTTCGCGGCCAGCCAGGAACGCCGGTACGCCTCAGCGTACGTTCAGGTGAGCGCCCGCCGCGCGATGTCACAGTGATTCGCCAGGTCATCCCGCCCGATGCGTTTCCCAGTGTGGAAGGCCAGCGACTACCGGGAACCGGCGTTGGACTGGTACTGATTGATACCTTTGCCCTGGCGGAACTTGATGGACGAGTCGCAGCCACGATCGCCGCACTGAACCAATCCGGCCCGCTCGACGGCCTGATTCTCGATGTGCGCGGCAACGGCGGTGGCCGAATCGACCTGTTGCGGCGCACGCTCGGATTGTTTATCGATGGTGGATCTATTGGCAGCAGCAGCGGCCGCAACCGTTCCTTCAGCCTTGACGTGCCATCGGGGCAGACCTTGCCACTTCTGGAGGGTGTGCCCATCGTCGTGCTGACTGGCGACGAAACCGCCAGCGCTGCCGAGATGTTTGCCGCTGGATTACAGGTGCGTGGCAGAGCGCGTATCGTCGGCATGCCAAGCGCGGGGAACACGGAGAATCTGATCGGATACGACCTGGATGACGGCTCGCGCTTCTGGCTGGCAGAACTGGTGTTTCGCCTGCCGGATGGTTCGCTGATCGAAGGGCGCGGCGTGCAGCCAGATCTTGTGGTTGACGCCGAATGGTGGCGCTACGACATCGAGAACGATCCACAGGTGCAGGCAGCGTTGGGGCTGCTCCAGGACGACGGGTGACGAAACACGCGGTGGGGCGCTATCCGAAGCTGCACTCCGGCGCACACCACAACGCATGCTACAATAATGCGGTATTTCCACCGCACGAGGGCGCCCGATGACCGACGCCAGCCAGTCATTCCTTGAGCGCATCCTGGCACACAAGCGAACCGAGGTGGCACGCCAGCGCATCAAGGTACCCGTTGAGCAGATTACGCGGCGCGCTGCCACTGCGCCGCCGCCGCGCGACTTCGCCGCTGCATTGCGCCTGGCAGATCGCGTGGCACTGATTGCCGAGGTCAAGAAAGCATCACCATCCAGAGGCGTCTTGATCGACAATTTCGACCCGCTGGCGCTGGCGCGAATCTATGCCAGCAATGGTGCGGCGGCCATCTCGGTGCTGACCGATAGCCGCTTCTTTCAGGGTAGTATCAAGTACCTGGAAGGTATTCGCACACTCTTCGATCGTGGCACCGTGCCGCCACTCCCCCTGTTGCGCAAAGATTTCGTGATCGACCCCTACCAGGTAATCGAGGCCCGCGCCTATGGCGCCGATGCCGTACTCCTGATCGTCGCCGCGCTCGACGATACCATACTCACCGAATTGCTGGCGTTAACCAGCGAGCTTGGCATGCAGGCGCTGGTCGAAGTTCACGATGCCACCGAGCTTCAGCACGCGCTGGCGTGTGGGGCAACGATCATCGGCGTCAATAATCGCAACCTGCATAGCTTCGTCACCACGCTGGAGACGACACGTGATCTCGCGGCGCTTCTCCCGGCACAGAACCGCCCGGTACTTGTCAGTGAGAGCGGCATCTTCAGCGCTGAGCATATACAGCTTGTGCGGCACTGGGGAGCGGATGCCGTACTGGTAGGCGAGGCACTTGTTACTGCCGCTGATATCGCCGGTAAGGTACGCGAACTGAGAGGACCCCTATGACCTGCCCAGGCTGCGGCGGCACGCTCGAAGGGGATGTGCAGTTCTGCCCGTTCTGCGGTATGCAACTGCGCGTATCGAGCGCCGGGATGCCGACGACGCGTGTAGGCCCGCTCACCCCAGAACAGCCGGTGTATGTCCCACCACCCCTCCCGCCGGCAACGCCGCTGGATCAACCACACTATGTTGCGCCGATCTCGGTCGCTCCAATCAACCCGCCAGTGAGTACCGCCGCGACGGTCAGTCTGGTCTTCGGTATCATCGGCTGGTTCCTGCTGCCGATCATCGCGCCAATCATTGCGGTTGTCGCCGGGCACATGGCACGGCGTGAGATTGCCGCCTCCGGTGGGCGACTCGGCGGTCAGGGACGCGCAAACGCCGGGCTTGTGATGGGGTACATCCAGCTGGCGTTCGTCATCCTGGCATGCATTGTGTTCTTCATGGTGGTATTGCTGGTACCGGCAAGCAGTTCGTGATCGCCATGCCTCACACCTCCGACATCTGCTTCCTTTCAGCGGATGAGCTCGCCAGGCGCATCCGCAATCGCGACCTCTCGTGTGTCGAGGTGATGGAAGCTCACCTGCGCCAGATCGAGCACGTGAACCCGCACGTGAACGCGCTCGTCACCTTGATCCCGGAACAGGCGCTTGCCCGGGCACGCGCCGCCGACGCCTCGCTGCCCCGCGGCGATGCCATCGGCCCGCTGCACGGTCTGCCGATTGCGCACAAGGACCTGGTGCTGACCCGCGGTGTCCGCACCACCTTTGGTTCGCCAATCTTCGCCGATTTTGTTCCCGACAGCGATGATTTGCTCGTCGCACGGCTACGAGAAGCCGGGGCGATCATGGTCGGCAAAACCAACACGCCTGAGTTCGGCGCCGGCTCGCAGACCTTCAATCCGGTGTTCGGAGCTACCCGCAATCCATACGATCCATCGAAAACATGCGGCGGGAGTAGCGGCGGCGCGGCGGTGGCGCTGGCCTGCGGCATGCTGCCAATCGCCGATGGTAGCGACACTGGCGGCTCGTTGCGCAACCCGGCAGGCTATTGCAACGTGGTTGGATTCCGCCCGTCGCCGGGGCGCGTGCCGCACTGTTCCGATCGCAATGCCTGGCAGACACTCAGCGTCGAGGGGCCCATGGCGCGCACCGTAGCCGATGCCGCCCTGCTGCTCAGCGCGATGGCCGGGCCGCATCCCTGCTCGCCAATCGCCCTGCCCGATCCGGGCGCGATCTTCCACCAGCCGCTTGACCGCGACTTCCGTGGCATACGTGTGGCCTGGAGCCGTGACCTTGGCGGCCTGCCCGTCGATCCGCGCGTGACTGAGACGCTCGAACCGGCCCGAGCGATGCTCGAAGCCATCGGCTGTATCGTTGAGGATGCCGAGCCCGATTTCAGCGGTGCTGACGAGGCATTCAAAGTGTGGCGTGCCTGGGCGTTCGAACAGGCATACGGCGAACTGGTCGATACCCACCGTAGCCAGATCAAGGCGACGGTCATCTGGAACGTCGAGCAGGGACGTGCGCTCTCCGGCCCGCAGATCGGGCGCGCCGAATACCTGCGCACGGTGCTCTATCACCGCCTGCGCACATTTATGAAAACCTACACCTTCCTGGCGTTACCGGTCAGCCAGGTTCCGCCGTTCCCGATCGAGCAGCCATACGTGAGCGAGATCAATGGTGTGGTGATGGATAGTTACATTGACTGGATGCGCTCCTGTTACTTCGTTTCAATTACCAGCCTGCCCGCGATATCCGTTCCAGCCGGTTTTACCCGGGATGGGCTCCCGGTCGGGCTCCAACTGGTCGGGCGCTACCACGACGATCTCGGCGTGCTGCAACTGGCGCACGCATTCGAGCAGGCAACCGGATTCTGGCGACGACGGCCGCCTTTATGAAGCGTTCTGGTGAATATCGGATCACACGCGCAGCCAGGGGGTTCACCCGAGGCGAGCAGGTCGCCGGCGCCTGTACAATCTGCGATGGCGCACACTCGCACGGCTCGCGTCGAAACCGCCCGACGGCGCGACCCTCCTGTCCAGACCCGGGTTGATTCGCGTAGGGGACGAGTGGCGTTATGTTTGACACCAGACTACTCAGAGCCGTGTCCCGGCAGATTGCAGGCGCGCAGACGCATATCGGCGCCGTTCCCCGCTGGCGGCATCATTTCGCTGTATTCTGGGACGTGTTCCTGGTGATCGCCTTCGGCGCAGGGCTATTTGACGCCATGCACCCGGGCGGTCTACTCAACGCACGCGGTCTCTGGCTCACACTGCTCACGCTGGCATTTCTGACGGCGCACCGCTGGCTGTGGGCGCCCGTCCGGCATGGCACCGGCGCATGGCCGCCGTTGTACCGCGACCTGCTCCTTGTCCTGATCGTTGAACTCATTCTGGTCATCGCCCTGTTGCCATCGAGCGCCTGGTTTGCCTGCCCCCTGCTGGCCATGATGGGGCAGGTCGTCGCGGTGCTGCCGCCGCGTCGCTGGTGGTTGCCCTTTGCAGCTATCGCGCTGGTGCTGGCTGGACCGATTGGCCTGTACCAGACGCTGGCAACACGGCAATGGACCGTCGCTGCCGGCCTCGTCGCGGTCGTGGCGTGGCTGGTTGCAATCTTCCTGTACATCCGGTTGCAGTTTGATCAGCGTCATGAACGCGATGAGCTCACCCGCGATCTTGCTGCGGCGCATGATGAGCTTGAACGGGTGGCGCCATTGCTGGCGCGCATGGATGAGTGTCATGCGCGCGAGCAGGCGGTTATGGCGCTTCGTGATAGCCTGCAACATACACTCGCATTGATGAACCTCCGGCTGGAATCGGCGCGCCAGCATCTGATCTCAGCGCCGGATACCTGCGCCGGGGACCTGGCGGAACTCCACGCACTTGTGCAGCAACGGCTGGCTGACGTGGCCCGCTGGCCGGCAGCGCCTGAACCAGTGCCTGCAACCGGCATCCCTGCAGCGCCAGATGCACCAGCAACGCCGCCCGCAGCCACAGTCGCCGAGCACATGGACGCAACCGATGCATCGCCAGCGATGGATGATCCCGGCCAGGAGCATGCCGGGGAAACGACAGAAGCAGGAGGTGCCGCAGCGGCGGAGATCAGCGGGCAGCCGGTGATAGACGACCATAAGGAGCAGTCATGTCGCACCACACCCTGACCTTCGTCTCGCACACCCACTGGGACCGCGAGTGGTACCAGCCGTTTGAGGAGTTCCGCCTGCGCCTGGTTCGGCTGATCGATCGGCTCCTCGACATCCTCGATCACGATCCAGCGTTCCGCTCCTATATGCTGGACGGCCAGACAATCGTGATCGATGATTACCTGGCGGTTCGGCCTGATCAGGAACACCGTCTTCAGCAGCATATCCACGCCGGACGCCTGTTGATCGGCCCGTGGCACATTCTCCCCGATGAATTTCTTGCCGGCCCGGAGTCGCACATCCGCAATCTGCTGCAAGGCAGTGCCACATGCGCTCGCTTTGGCGCACGTATGGCGGTCGGCAATATCCCCGATCCCTTCGGCCATATCAGCCAGTTGCCACAACTCTTGCGCGGCTTCGACATTGACGCGGCGGTCTTCACCCGCGGCGTCGGTGACGCTCCGAACGAATTTGAGTGGGCCGCGCCCGATGGTAGTGCCGTGCTGGTGCTTCACCAGCGCGAGGGGTATGGCAACGCGGCGTCCATGCCGGCTGATCCGCAGGCGTTTATCGCTCGCGTCCGGCGCATTGTTGATGACCTGGCGTCACACGCAACCACGCCGCACCTGCTGGCGATGAACGGCACCGATCACGAAGAGCCCATGGCAGAACTACCGCGGCTACTGGAGATGGCGCGCGCCGCGCTGCCGGAACTCGACATCCGCCATGGTACGTTGCCACAGTTCCTCGCTGATGTCCGCGCTGCCGCGCCGGTACTCGAATTGCGTCGCGGCGAGATGCGCGACCCATCGCGTTTCCCTTTGCTGCCCGGCGTTCTCTCAACACGTATGTGGATCAAACAACGCAATACCGCATGCGAGACGCTTCTCACCGCCTGGGCCGAACCAGCGGCGGCCATCGCTCTGTGCGTCGGCGCGCCGCTCGCACTGCGCAACCAGGCCAGCCTGTTGCGCTATGCCTGGCGCTACCTGATGCAGAACCACCCGCACGACTCGATCTGCGGCTGCAGTGTTGACCAGGTGCACCGCGAGATGGCGCTGCGGTTCGATTGGGTGACGCAGATTGGTGAGGAATTGCTACGCCACAATCTGGCGTCGCTCGCGACGCTGGCTGATACATCATTTGCCGGCGAAGATCCGGCGCTGCTGGTGTTTAACCCGACGGCGCAGCCACACGACGATCTGGTAACGGCGCGCGTCGCGATACCTGAGGATGCCGCTGGCGTGTCGCTGGTCGATGCGGAAGGGCGTACCCTGCCGGTGGAAATGCGCGAACCTGGCCTGGATATCATCTGGACCGGAACCATCCCGTTCGGCATGCTGGTCGACGCTGCCGATGACCTTGCCGGTAGCGGCATGGTATTCGGCCATGCCGTGCGCACGTTCACGGTTCGCCGTACAGGCGCAACGCTTCAGATAGATATTCGCGTCGCTCCTGGCATCCCGCCCGATCTTGACGCCATCCGGCACGGACAGCAGGAAGCCGCGCGCCTGGCCGCCGAGGCGCCGATCACCACGGCTGAGGTGTGCGTCCACCGCGGCGCAGCGGCAACCCTGACCTTTGTGGCACGCAATGTGCCGGGCGCAGGGTATCGAAGCTATGCCGTCAGGAGGTGCGACATTGCTCCTGCTACGACCAGCGCCAGAAGCCCAACCACGATCGAAAATGAGTACCTGCAACTGACTGCTGAAACCGACGGTACGTTGACGCTGATCGACAAAACAACCGGCGCCATCTTTCGTGGGCTCAACTGCTTCGTTGATGAAGGCGACCGGGGCGATGAATATAACTTCTGCGCGGTTGAGGAGGATACACCAGTTGCCACGCCGGTTGCACCTCCGCAGATTCGTGTTGAACACGACACAGTTCGCCAGTCGCTCGAAATTGTGCAGACATACTCTGTTCCTGCGGGGCTCGGCGCAAACCGGATGCAGCGCGGTGCGCCCACCGTCGAACTGCCGCTGGTGACGCACGCCACACTGTTCTCCGGCGCGCGGCGTGTCGACTTCGAAACAACGGTTGTCAACCAGGCAAACGATCATCGCCTGCGTGTTCTCTTTCCAACACCCATCCAGACCGATGCGTTCGCCGCCGAAAGCCATTTTGACATCATCGAGCGGGCGATCGACCTCCCGTCCGACACGACAACCTGGGTCGAACAACCGGCTGCAACCCATCCTCAGCGAACATGGGCCGGCGTCAGCGATGGCACGATCGGGTTGTTGCTCGCCAACCGCGGCCTGCCCGAAGTCGAAGTGCGGCGGGGCACTGCGGGGGTTGAACTGGCACTGACACTCTTGCGGTGCGTTGGCTGGCTGTCGCGAGACGATCTGGCATGTCGCCAGGGGCACGCCGGGCCGCCGTATGCAACGCCCGAGGCGCAGTGCCACGGGGCGTACACCTTTCATTATGCGCTTGCGCCGCACGGTGCCGATCGGCGCCTCGCCGAGTGCCAGGCGCACGCATTCGCTGCGCCGCTGCGCACGATCGCAACCGGAGCGCATCCGGGAACCCTGTTGCCGGCGCTCAGTTTCGTGCGGCTCGAACCGGCGGAACTGGTGCTCAGCACGATCAAACCGGCGGAAGATGGGCGTGGCATCATTGTGCGCGCATGGAACAGCAGTGACAGAGATGTTGCCGCGAGCGTCACATTCTGGACCGCGCCGGACGCCACATGGCGCTGCAACCTTGCCGAACGCGACCTGGCGCCGGCAGAACAGGACGGCAACACCATCAGATTCGGTGCGCGATCACGCGAAATCGTCACGTTCCGCGCTGTCTTTGCTACGGCCAGCAGCATGGCGCCGCTCATGTGATCTTTCTGGCAACGTGCAACAACCCTGCGCCCCGATGGGGTGCGCGGTGAGTACCAACGGCGGCGCATCCGCAGATCACGGGTGCTGCTCGCCGCTGTCGTGTCTACTGCAGCGAGCGCAGCGTGGCTGAAGCAATCTCCACTCGCACCGGGAGATTGCTTCGCTACCGCTCGCAATGACCCGGAAGACGGGAGAGTGCGTCGCTACACTCGCAATGAGATCCTATCTGTCATTTTGATGGGCACGTATGCGATCGTGTATCTGGTGGGCAACATATGCAAACGATAAGCAATCCGGTATCGATCGTCTCTCGATGCGCGCGGCTGTTCACACACAGCACACTCGCGCTGGCAATCGCCGGCGTCACGCTGGTAGGTACACCGGCAGCCGCGCAGCGCGCCGATGGCCTGGACCAACCACTGCTCACACTCAACGACTGCGGTACCGGCGACGCGGGCGAGGTCCACTTCACCATCGCCGCAACCGGCGATGCTTTTCCCCACGAGAACATTCAACTGGTTGGCGAAGCACAGGGCTATGACGTGCTGTTCGACTATGTCCGTCCATTTCTGCAGGCTGCCGACATGGCGTATACCAACCTTGACGGCGCGATGCTCGAGGGAAGCCCCTTGAGCGGCTATCCGCTGTTCAACTTCAATCCACGCCTTGCACACGCCCTGCGTCACGCCGGAATCACCGTCGTCTCCACCGCCAACAACCATATTCTCGATCGCGGCCCGGAAGGCCTCGACGCGACTCTGCGCGTCCTGGACGAGAGCGGCATCCTGCACCACGGAGCCGTATCCGGTGCTGCGGCATCAGAGCCGCGCCCGCCCTATCTCCCCCTCACATTTGCCCGCGATGGGGTCAGCGTGCGGGTCGGGTTTCTTGCAGCCACGTGGGGAATGAATGGCATCCCCGACCCATATGGCCAGGTCAACCTGCTGTGGCAATCCGATAGTTACGGCGCGCAGGGCGGCGTGCGTCAGCGCGTGATCGATGCCATCGCGCAGGCGCGGCGCGAAACCGACATTGTCATTGTCGCCGCGCACTGGGGGCAGGAATACCAGTTCTTCCCGGCCGAGTACCAGTTGGAAGGCGCACGTGCCATGATTGCCGCCGGTGCAGATATCATTCTTGGCGCGCAGCCGCACACATTGCAGCCGGTGGACCTGGTTGAAGCCGGCGGGCGACGCGGGCTGGTGGCCTATTCGCTGGCCAACTTCCTGGCCTCACAGGGGGCGTACCAGGATCAACTCTTCACCGCAACATCGGTGATTCTCTATGTTGGGATTGCGCGCGCCGCCGGCGGGAGCGCGCGTCTCACCGGTTATCGCTACCTGCCGACGATCCATGTTGACGGCGATACGCGCCCGGCACCGATCCCGTTACAAGGGTATGAGCCGGTTATCGGTCACGTCCGCGCGATGATGCGCGATCCGGGCGGCGCGCGCCAGATCGCCCCCGATCCGCCTGCGAGCATCGTCGAGGTATGCCCGTCACTCTCCTTCGCTGAGCGGCCAGATCTGCACCTGCGCGGCGATTTTGCTGAGCAGTACCGTACCCTTGGTGGAACAATGCCACGTTCGGTGCTGGACGCGCTGGTTGTCTATGGGTACCCGCGCGGCGCGCCACGTCGTGAACTTGCGGGTGACTGCGTCACGGAGACGTACGTATTGCACACCGATCTGCAGCGGCTCGAATGGCATCCGCAGGCATCCTGGCCGTTTCGCGTGGTTGGCACGCAAATCGGAACGCGTGCCTATGAGCAGCGTTATGGGGCGGCATGGCGGCGCGCCACACTCAACACCGATACGTTTGCGAACGGGGCGTTCCAGGCATTCTTTGAGCAGTATGGCGGCGTCCCTGTATTCGGCTATCCAATCAGTGGCCCGCTGACCGAGCCCGATCCAGATACCGGCATCGAGCGCACGGTGCAATACTTCGAGCGAGTGCGCCTCGAAACCGACGCGGCCGCACCCGGTGGCGTGCGCATTGGCCGGCTTATGGCTGAATATGGCGACATTGACACCCTGTGCGCATCAGAAGCCGGGGCAGACCCATCATCGACCCCTGCACCGGTGGCGATTGCACCGGTGCCAGGATTGCCAGGAACACCGCCAGACAACGCGCCACTTCCGGATCAGCCAGCCAGTCGCGAAGGAGAGGCAACAGGCGCCATGCGTGATCCACCACTGCATAGCGATGGTTCTGACGCACGCGAGGCGACTGACACACTGGATCGGAACAGGCGGGGCACCGACCTGCGCTCCTGGTCCTGGCTGCTTCTGGCAAGCACGGTGCCGCTGGCGATTGCTGCCTGGTATGAATGGCAGCGAGGACGACGGCGCGACCGGCGCCGGTACTGATTCGCGTCACAGAAACGGCTTGCTGCCTCTGGCAGAAGTGATCTATGTGTTCACTGGCAGCGTGATCACTGGATAACGCGCCACCATACGGCGCGCCACTGAAACGGCGCGTCGCCGCGCTGGCACCTGATGCGGCGGGAACGAGCGGCGCACACCAAGGCACGTATCGAGCACAACGTGCAACTCGGCCTCATTCAGGGGGGTATGCACGAATCCATCCGCGCCCAGCGCGTCGGCATACAACTCGATATGGGGCATAGACGAGAGGAGTACGACCGGCACGTGGCGCGTTGCCTGATCGGCGCGCAGGAAGAAGTAGATATGCGGGTTGTCGAGCGTATGAGTCAACTCCAGGAGCACGATATCTGGCGCAGCCTGCCGCACTGCCTGACGCAACGCATCATTTAGACGTGAACAGGGCAACAGGTGAATCGAGTGTTCGCCGCCCGCCAGTTCACGCCGAATGGCGCGTACGAGCGAGAGGGTGTCGGACAGACAGACGATTCGCGCCATCGGATGCATCCCCCTCGTGAACCTGCTCCTATCGAGTATGAATGCGGAACTGCGGCGCAAAGATACGCAATCTATATGACTGCCATACGATGTACGTTCGTACTTTGTTAAACGGGCGAAATCAAGACCAGACTCCCATCCCGTGGCCGGTGGGCAACATCGGCGCCGGGTAACTGTTCACAATCGGGGGTTCGAGGGAGGCCCTCGAGATAAAGAATCGGCGGCGGTATGACTTCCGCAAGCACCAGTACACGTCGCACCGCCGACGCAAAAAAACGGTACTCTAAGAGCCTATCCGAATAACGGACTGGATGTCATTGCGAGCGAAGCGACGCAATCTCCGCTCGGGCCGGTCGATTGCGTCAGCCACGCTGCGCTCGCTGCAGGCAGTCGCTGGCGCTCCTCGCCATGACCGCATGCCCATGGGTTTTCGGAGAGGCACTAAGAGTGAACAATTACGGCGCTGGTTGCTATTGCGATCTCTCGTACTTTGTGCCACAATAGGAGCACATCACACACGTCTGCCTTCCAGACGCTGCACGCCATTGCCGGACAGCGCATCGTGGCACATGATCATCGTGGCACACGATCATGGAGCACGTGCCTGTCCGAATAACAAATGGTTGGATGTCTTTGCGAGCGAAGCGACTCAAGCGAGCGGCGCGAGCGGAGATGGCTTCAGCAACGATTCGCTTCGCTCGCTGCAAGCGGTACATCTGAACAGATACCGATAGAAACATCTGGCGGTTGCCCGCATCTTCTCCGCATCACCACGGGTACCGTCCGGAAAAGGCAACCAGACGTACGGCGCAGCGGCAACCACCCGGCTGATCCTCCGTGGTCGGTACGTCAGGGGACGCCTGCCGCGCCAACGTAGAGGACGTTGATCGTCCAGCGGTTGACGCCATCGCACTGCGCTGTGTTCCTGTCCGCGAAGAAGCGTCGCCAGAAGTCCAGGTAACGCCAGTTGGGCCTGAGCGTCGATTCCATGATGAGTTTACGCGGATAGCCCAGTGTTGTATCATATTCTGCAACCACTCTGGTCACGGTTTCACACAGGCATCCGTAGACGCTGCAGTGCGTTGCTGGCACTCCGCTACCGCCGGCGATCGCGAACAACGACTCGACAGTTCTGGCGCGCAGGTTACAGCTATCGCGGTAGCCGCTGTTGATCTGTCCGTTGCGCACCAGCACGTCATAGGTGCAGCTACCATCCTGAACGACCAGGCGGTAGTCGCGAAACGGGCGCGTGTCCCAGCGGGCGCGCGCGGCAAGATACTCGCGCTGACTGGCTTCGCTGGCGCGCGCATCACGGCTGATCCACGCACCGGCGGCAACGCACGTTGCCAGTAACAACGCAAGTGCGGCGCTCAGGAGCACAGGCCGTCGAAACATGAAGATCTGCTGGAACATATCACTCATTATTGTTGCAAAAGTTACAGGAGGGTGAAGACATCTTTCCGTACGATAGATAGTTCTTTCCTACATGCCGCAATGCGCATGGCTACAATCTGCGAGGATTTCCGTGAATTCTGGTACAAGTGTGTACCGCGCCGGTACGTTGCTAGGAGGAGTATACGATGACTGCTCTGGATGTCGAGACGCTCGACATGGTGCTGTCGACGCTGCGTGAATACGCCGACCGCAAGCTGAAGCCGGAATACCTCCGCGAACTGGACCACAATGACGAATTCCCCGCCGAGGTGCTCAAGGATCTCTACGATCCCGAGAAGTTTGGCCTCCACCTGATCTTCATCCCCGAAGAATACGGCGGGATGGGCGGCGGCGCATACGATATCTATCGCGTCTCAGAGGCCATGGCGGCCATTGATCTCGGTATCGCGACCGGCGTGCTCGCGACATTCCTCGGCACCGACCCGATTACCGTCGGTGGTACGGAAGAGCAAAAGGCATACTGGATGGGTCGCATTGCCGAGGAGGGATTGCTCGTCGCCTATGGCGCGACAGAACCACAGGCCGGCTCCGATCTGGCAACCCTGACAACCAGAGCAGTGCCTGTCGAAGAAGATGGCAAGGTCGTCGGCTACAAGATCACGGGCCGCAAACAGTGGATCTCCAACGGTGGCGTGGCAAAAATCTACACCATCCTCGCCAATGCTCCCGGTGGCATCTCGTGGTTCATCGTTGAACACGACGCGCCTGGCTTTACTAAAGGCAAACCCGAAGATAAGCATGGTATTCGCGCCTCCAATACCGCCGCTCTCTTCCTCGATGAGGTCTACGTTCCTGCTGATCGACTGGTCGGCGGCGTGGAAGGGAAAGGTCTGGCGCAGGCTGCGGCTGTGTTCGGCTACACCCGCCTGATGGTCGGCTCGTTCGGCCTGGGCGCCGGCTGGGAGGCAGCCAGACGCGCGATCCGCTACGCCCAGACGCGCATCCAGGGCGGGACGCCGCTCAGCCAGCGGCAGGGGCTGACCCATAAGCTGATTGTGCCCAACGTCGCGCGCCTCGAAGCTGCCCGCCACTATATCGAATGGGTTGCAGAGACGATTGACGGCGGCAACGACCAGCAACAGACCGAGGGCGCCGTGGCCAAGTATATGGCAACTGAAGGCGGCAACAAGGCCGCCGAAGATGCTATCCAGGTGCACGGCGGCTATGGCTATACCAAAGAATATATGGTCGAGAAGATCAAACGCGATGTGCGCATTACCTGCATTTATGAGGGCACATCGGAGATTATGGAATGGACCATCGCGCGCGATCGCTGGCAACTACACCTGAAAACCAGAGGAGCGTATTACAACGACTGGGCCGCGCAGCTCGACAAGGTACAGCAGGCCGAGCCCAATAACGGCGCCGGCGTTGCCGCGCTTGCGATGCGTGCTCTGGCCAGTATCCTCGAACGCGCCCGCATTGATCGCCTGACCCGCAATCAGCACATCCTGTTCCGCCTCGGCGAATTGATCGCCTGGGCCGAAACGGCGGCCAAGTTCAGCGAGCGTGTAACCAGCAAGCCGACCATTGCCTCCGGCCTTGACCTGGCGACCGAGCAGGCGCTGGCACGCATTAATGCACGCATGGCAGCCTACAAGGTGGCGACCGATGGCCTCGCCTGGCTGATTGGCGCCGGCCAGACCGACCCGAATCTGGCAAATACGCTCAATCTGCCAGCGATCTTCGCTGCCCAGGCCGGCCAGATTGAGGATATGGACTTCGTCGCCGCGAAACTGGTCGAGGCGTTCCCGGCGGCATGAATTGAGAGAGACGGCGAGGGGCGGGGAGCCACCGCCTCTCCGATGTGGAGAGACAGAATATGACAGACTCTGCGGAACGGGCGATTGCCGTTGTCGGGGTGGGCGCCATCCTTCCCGATGCCATGGGTGCGCCCGCCTTCTGGAACAATATCGTTGGTAAACGCTACAGCATCAGTGAGACGCCGCCTGAGCGCTGGAGTATTGCCGACTATTACGATCCTGACCCCACCGCGCCCGACAAGAGTTATACCAGGATCGGTGGCTGGGTGCGTGGCTTTACTTTCGATTGGAAACGCTTCAAGATCCCGCCGCGTGTTGCTGCGGCCATGGACGAAGGCCAGCAGTGGGCGGTTACTATTGCGGCTGAAGCTCTGGCGGACTATGGTTTTCCTGACCGCCCACTCGATACCGACCGTACAGGGGTCATCCTGGGCACGGCCATGGGTGGCGAATTGCATTACATCACACATCAACGTGTGGTCTTCCCCGAATATCTGCGCTTGATCGAAAGCACCGATGCCTGGCGCCGCCTGCCGAAAGATGTTCAGGACGCCCTCGCCGCTGAATGGCACGCGGCGCTCGACCGGCGTCTGCCGCCGGTGACCGAGGATACGATGCCGGGCGAATTGCCCAATATCGTCTCGGGACGTGTGGCGAACGTGCTCAATTTGCGCGGGCCAAACTTCATCACTGACGCAGCCTGCGCTTCGACGCTTGCCGCAATTGACGCGGCCTGCGAGCAACTCATCCAGCACCAGTGCGACGCCGTCGTCACTGGCGGCGTCGACCGCAATATGGGGGCCAGCACCTTTGTGAAGTTCTGCAAGATCGGTGCCCTCTCGGCGACCGGCACACGCCCGTTTGGCGACGGCGCCGACGGCTTTGTGATGGGTGAAGGATCGGCATCGTTCCTGCTCAAGCGTCTGGCGGATGCTGAACGCGACGGCGACCGGATCTATGCCGTCATCCGGGGTGTCGGCGCGTCGTCTGATGGCAAGGGCAAGGGTATTACCGCACCAAATCCACTGGGGCAGGTTCTCGCCGTTGAGCGCGCCTGGCAGGATGCCGGCCTCGACCCATCCACTGCGACGCTTGTTGAGGCGCATGGCACCAGTACGCGCGTTGGCGACGTGGTCGAGGTCGAGAGTCTGGCGACGTGCTTCCGCGGCGAGCGCGGCAGCATCGGCCTTGGTTCGGCCAAGAGCAATATCGGTCACCTCAAGGCTGGTGCGGGCGCGGCGGGTATGCTGAAGGCCGTGATGGCGATCCATCACAAGATCCTGCCGCCAACACTCAACTGCGAAAAGCCGAACCCGAATATTGATTTCAATGCCACGCCCTTCTACCTGCTACACGAAGCGCGCGAGTGGGAACGACGCGGCAGTACGCCGCGCCGCGCTGGAGTAAGCGCCTACGGCTTTGGTGGCACGAACTTCCATATCGTCCTTGAGGAATATGTGCCGGGCATGCTTCGCACCGAGCCGAAGGTGTATGCCAGCGCAGCCATCGCCGCATCGGTGCCTACGCCGCCGCCAGCATCGGCAACGGCCGTTACGCCGCAATCCGTTCCAACCAGCGCCGCTCCGGCACGCCGCACCATGAAGAAGCCGTTGCGCGGCATCCTTGCCATTGGCGCGCCAACACCGGTGGCGCTCAAAGAAAAGCTCGATGCCATCTTTCACAAGGTGGAAGATGGCTGGACGCCGCCTGTCGCTCCTCCCGACCCGAATGAGCTCCGCCAGCCACAACGCCTGGTCATTGATTTCGGCGACCGCGACGAACTGATCGATCGCCTGAAAAAGGCGCAAAAAGCGGCGGGCTTTGATAATCCGGCCGCGTGGAAGGCGCTCCAGGCTCAGGGGGTGTTTCGCGGCAGCGGGCCAAAACCTGGCAAACTGGCGTTCCTCTTCCCTGGTCAGGGCAGCCAGTATACCAACATGGGCCGCGAACTGCTCAGCGAGCCAGCCTTCGCCGAGGTCATCAAAGAGGGTGACGTGGTGATGACACCCATCCTCGGTCGGCCTCTCACCAGTTACATCTACATTGACTCCGCCGACCCTGATGCGGTGAAGAAGGCCGAACGCGATCTGATGCAAACGGCCATTACGCAGCCGGCCATGCTCATGCTGGATGCAGCACTCTATCGTCTGCTCGGCGAATATGGCTTCGCACCCGACATGGTCATGGGCCACTCCCTCGGCGAGTATGCGGCGCTCAATGCCGCCGGCATTATGCCCTTCGCCGAGGCGCTCGAAGCATCGGCTGCGCGCGGCTCCGAGATGAGCAAGGTCAGGGTGGACGATAATGGCTGGATGGCGGCCGTGATGGCGCCACTTGATGTCGTACTCGAAACCTTGAAAGAGGTTGACGGCTACATCGTTCCGGCCAATATCAATTCCTACAATCAGGCCGTGGTCGGTGGCGCCAGTAAGGCGGTTGAGCAGGCGATCGAACTCTTTACGAAGAAAGGTTTCCAGGCACAACGCATTCCTGTGAGCCATGCGTTCCACACCAGGATCGTTGCGCCGGCATCCGGCCCACTGCGCCAGCAACTCGATCGCTTCCATATCGCGCCGCCACGTATTCCGCTGGTGGCGAATGTAACCGGGGAGCTCTACCCAACCACCGTGCCCGAGATCAAGGATATTCTTGAGAAGCAGATCGCGTCGCCCGTGCAATGGGTCAAGGGTCTTGAGACCCTCTATCGTGAAGGTGTGCGCTGCTTCGTTGAGGTGGGCCCGAAAAAGGCGCTCAAAGGGTTTGTTGATGATGTCCTCGGCACCAAACCCGATGTCGTGTCGCTTTTCACGAACCATCCGAAGACTGGCACGCTCCAGAGTTTCAATCACGCGCTCTGTGGCCTGTATGCTGCCGGGTATGGCCTGGAAGAAACAGGTTCTGATACTGGCTCACCATCCGGCGCCGAACGTGCGCGCTCGACCGTGGCCGCAGCGGCGACTCCGGTCGCTGTGACTGCCACCGCTCCCGTAAGTCAGATAGAAGAGGCGGATATGGCCAATGGCATCCCGCTCGAAGCACTGGGTAAACTGCTCGCTCAGGCGTTGCAAGGCGCAGGGTCGCTCGCAGCAGGCGCGTCGCGCGATGGGTCCCTGACCGGCGCGTATGACCGCAATGTTCCACCCTCTGGCTCGGTCGTCATCTCCGGTACAGGGCTGGGACTGCCCGGCGCCGAAAAGCCGCTCATGGACGAGCAGAATGCCCTGCGTATTCTGCATGGCGAGCAGTTTATCGATCTCATCCCTGAACGCTTCCGTCGCCAGATGCTGGCAAGGAACATCACGCGCGTCGTCAAGAGTGAAGATGGCAGCGGTAGCTTCGAGACCCTCGCTGAACCCAACGAGGTCATTCGTCTTGCCGGTCGCCCTGGCCGGTTCGACCTCAGCGATGAGTACGGCGTCCCTGCCAAACTGGTCGAAGCGCTCGACACGACGACCCAGATTGCGATGGCGGCAGGTCTCGATGCGCTGCGTGAGGCGGGTATCCCTCTGGTGCAAACCTATCGTAAGACGACGACCGGCAAGGATTTGCCGGACCGCTGGATGCTGCCGGAGGCGCTGCGCGATGAGACAGGCGTTATCTTTGCATCTGCCTTCCCCGGCCTCGACCGCATCGCCGACGAGTTTGAGCGCTACTACACGTATGAAAACCGGCGCGAGCAGATTGAGCAGCTCGAGGCGCTGCGGCAGATAACGACTGACCCGGCGACGCTGGCAGAAATCGCCCGCCGTATCGGCGAGTTGCGCGATGTGCTCGAACGCGAGCCATATGCCTTCGACCGTCGCTTCATCTTTCGCATCCTGGCGATGGGGCACAGCCAGTTCGCCGAGTATATCGGCGCGCGTGGCCCCAATACCCACGTCAACGCCGCCTGCGCCGCCACGACCCAGGCGATTGCCATTGCCGAGGACTGGATCCGTACCGGTCGTTGCCGGCGCGTCCTGGTGATTGCCGGCGACAATATCACCAGTGATCGGCTGCTCGCCTGGATGGGTGCCGGGTTCCTCGCAACCGGCGCCGCCGCGACCGATGACCGGGTCGAGGAGGCGGCATTGCCCTTCGATCGTCGCCGCCACGGTATGCTGCTCGGCATGGGCGCCTGTGCCCTGGTGGTCGAGAGCGAGGATGCGGTGCGCGAGCGCGGCATGCGCGGCATTGTGGAGGTCCTCAGCAGCGAAACCGCCAACAGCGCCTTCCACGGTACACGGCTCGACGTCGCCCATATCTCAGGGGTGATGAATAGCCTGATGACGGCTGCCGAGCGCCGCTTCGGCATTGACCGCCGGACGATTGCACCGCACCTGGTCTTTGTGTCGCATGAGACGTTCACTCCGGCGCGCGGCGGTAGCGCCTCGGCCGAAGTTGTTGCGCTTCGCAGTACCTTCGGCGAAGCGGCAAGCCAGATTATCGTCTCGAATACCAAGGGGTTCACCGGCCACCCGATGGGTGTCGGTATCGAGGACGTCATTGCCGTGAAGATCCTCGAGCACGGCATCGTGCCGCCGGTGCCGAATTATAAGGAAGTTGACCCGGACCTCGGTCAGCTGAATCTGAGCCGCGGTGGGCGCTACCCGGTACAGTATGCGCTGCACCTGGCGGCCGGCTTTGGCTCGCAGATCGCAATGACGCTGACCCGCCGGATCCCTGGCGCCGCCGACCGCGTTGATAACCGGGCGCGGTATGACCACTGGATCGACCAGGTCAGCGGTTATGACCATGCCGAGACCGAAGTGGTGAAACGCGTGCTGCGCGTCAGAGCACAAGGCGCTCCGACACGCCGGCCAGCGCCTGGCACCTGGCAGCCGGGAACCGGCCCGATGCTCCGCGCCATTGCGCCAGGCGATGGCACCGTCATTGCGCCGGCACCGGTGCACTATGCGCCCGCACCGCGCCCCACCGCCTTGCCACCTGCTCCACCAGCGCCGTCGCCGGCACCATCGAACGGTAAGCCGGTCGCTGAACCGGCGCCTGCTCCGGTGGCCACGACTCCG
Source organism: Chloroflexota bacterium (assembly GCA_013388755.1). GTDB lineage: Bacteria > Chloroflexota > Chloroflexia > Chloroflexales > Roseiflexaceae > JACAEQ01. The sequence goes on along the minus strand of JACAEQ010000106.1, from coordinate 23,524 downwards.
GTTGCACCACCGGTCGCTCCGGCACCGGCTGCGCCAGCACCGGTGCCGGTTGCCGTGACACCCTCCCCCACCGTCGCAGCGCCCGTTACGCCAGTCGTTGTTGCGCCCGCTGCGCCTGCGATGGATACCGTCACCGCCCGGGTGCTCGAGATCGTCGCCGAAAAGACCGGCTACCCACCGGAGATGCTCGACCTCGACCTCGACCTGGAGGCCGACCTGGGTGTGGATACTGTCAAACAGGCCGAGACCTTCGTTGCTGTCCGCGAGGCCTTCGCCATCCCGCAGGTCGAGAACCTGCGCCTGCGCGACTTCCCCACCCTGCGCGATGTTGTTGGTTTTGTCTACACCCAGAAGCCGGAACTCAAACCGGCCACCACGGCTACCGCGCCGCCTCCGGCACCAGTTGCCACACCTGCCGCACCGGTCGCCCCCGCGCCGGTGGCACCGGTTTCCCCCGCGCCGATCGCAGATGTGGTGACCGCCCGGGTGCTCGAAGTCGTTGCCGAGAAGACTGGCTATCCCTCAGAGATGCTCGACCTCGACCTCGACCTGGAGGCCGATCTGGGTGTGGATACTGTCAAGCAGGCCGAGACCTTCGCCGCCATCCGCGAAGCGTTCGCGATTGAGCGTGTCGAGAACCTCAAACTGCGCGACTACCCGACCCTGCGCCATGTGATCGGCTTTGTCTATGATCATAAGCCGGAACTCCGGCCAGTTGCGGCTCCGCCGCAGGCTGCGCCGGTTGCACCGGCCATGCCCACTCCGGCGCCGGTTACCGCACCTGCCACACCGGTTGCCCCCGCACCGGTCGCAGATGTGGTGACCGCCCGGGTGCTCGAAGTTGTTGCCGAGAAGACCGGCTACCCACCGGAGATGCTCGACCTCGATCTCGACCTGGAGGCCGACCTGGGTGTGGATACCGTCAAGCAGGCCGAGACCTTCGCCGCCATCCGCGAGGCATTCGCCATCGAGCGCATTGAGAACCTCAAGCTGCGCGATTATCCGACCCTGCGCCATGTGATCGGCTTTGTCTATGACCATAAGCCGGAACTCCGGCCGGTTGCGGCTCCGCCGCAGGCGGTACCGGCTGCGCCCGTGGCACCCGCCCCGGTGCCGGTTGCCGCCCCTGCTGCAACCGTATCACCAGCCGCGGTACAACCCGCAGCACCGGCACCCGCGCCGGCCGGCGATATTGTCACAACGAGAGTGCTCGAGGTCGTTGCCGAGAAGACCGGCTACCCGCCGGAGATGCTCGAACTCGACCTCGACCTGGAGGCCGACCTGGGTGTGGATACTGTCAAGCAGGCCGAGACCTTCGCCGCCATCCGCGAGGCATTCGCGATTGAGCGCGTTGAGGATCTCAAACTGCGTGATTACCCCACCCTGCGCCATGTGATCAACTTCGTCTATGACCATAAGCCGGAACTCCGGCCAGTTACGGCCCCGCCGCAGGCGGTACCGGTCGCGCCGGTTGCACCCGCCCCGGCGCCGGTTGCCGCGCCTGCCCCTGCCGCGCCAGCAATCGCCGATGTGCCGGCCACCGACGTGGTGACGACCAGGGTTCTTGAGGTCGTGGCCGAGAAGACCGGCTACCCGCCGGAGATGCTCGAACTCGACCTCGACCTGGAGGCCGACCTGGGTGTGGATACCGTCAAGCAGGCCGAGACCTTCGCCGCCATCCGCGAGGCATTCGCCATCGAGCGCGTCGAGGATCTCAAACTGCGCGATTACCCCACCCTGCGCCATGTGATCAACTTCGTCTATGCTCACAGGCCGGAACTGAAACCTGCGGCGGGTGCAACCATTGCGCCTCAGCCAGCAGCGCCTGCCATGCCTGCCGCCCCGGCGCCGGTGTCTGCCGGCCAGCCGGCAGTAACGCTTGCCCCGGTTGAAAACGCGGACATGGTTCCACGGCGTGTGGTGGTCCCGGCGTTACGTCCGGCGATCGACCTCTGCAAACCGACCGGCGTGACACTTGATAGCAACACGCGTGTGGTTGTGATGATGGATCGTGGCGGGATCGGCAAGGCATTGCTCAACCGCCTCGAGAAGCGCGGCGTCGGCACACTGGTACTGGAAGAGCCGCCAGCCGCTGAGGAACTGGAGCAGCGGCTCAAAGGCTGGATGGCCGAAGGTCCGATCCACGGCGTCTACTGGCTGCCGGCACTTGATATCGAACCGGCGATCGAGGATATGGACCTGGACACCTGGCGCGAACTCAACCGCGTACGGGCCAAGAATCTGTACCTGACATTGCGAACCCTGTACGAGACGCTCGTCGGCCCCGGGACGTTCCTGGTGTCGGCAACACGGATGGGCGGCCTGCACGGCTATGGCCCGGATGGCGCCTCGGCGCCGCTTGGCGGCGCGGTTGTCGGTGCGACCAAGTCGTACAAGCGGGAGCGGCTCGATATTCTGGTCAAGGCGGTTGACTTCGAACCGGGACGCAAGACGGCTGAGCCGGCAGACGCGCTCATCGCCGAGACATTGTTCGACCCGGGCGCCGTTGAAATCGGCTACCACAACGGCCTGCGCTACACCGTAACCTTCGAGGAGTTGCCGGCTGCCGATGGTACGCCCGGCATGCAACTTGGCAAAGATACGGTCTTCGTCGTTACCGGCGCGGCGGGTGGTATTACGTCGGCCATCACCGCCGACCTGGCGGCGGCTTCGGGTGGGATCTTCTACCTGCTTGACCTGACACCCACACCCGACCCGAACGACCCCAACATTGCACTGTTCCGGCAGGATAAGGAAGCCCTCAAACGCAAACTGATCGAGGACTTCCGCGCTGCCGGCGAGCGCCCGACGCCGGTCATGATTGACCGCAAGATCCTCGGCATCGAGCGTGAGGAGGCGGCGCTGCGCGCTATCGAGGCGGTCCAGGCCACTGGCGGTACGGCGCATTACTTCAGTGTCAACCTGCTCGACGGGCCAGCGGTCGCTGCGGTCATTGCCGATGTGCGCGAGCGTTACGGGCGGATTGACGTGCTGCTGCACGCCGGCGGCATCGAAATCTCCAGAGCGCTACCCGATAAGGAGCCGAAGGAGTTCAACCTGGTCTTCGACATTAAGGCCGACGGCTTCTTCAGCATCCTCAACGCGGCGAAGGGTATGCCGATCGGCGCAACCGTGGCTTTCAGTTCGGTCGCCGGTCGCTTCGGCAATAGCGGCCAGTCCGACTACTCATCAGCCAACGATCTCCTCTGCAAGGTTTCGAGCAGTATGCGCACCTGGCGGCCCGCCACGCGTGGGATTGCGATCGACTGGACGGCGTGGGGCGGCATCGGTATGGCAACCCGTGGTTCCATTCCGAAGATCATGGAAATGGCCGGAATCGACATGCTGCCACCGGAGGCCGGTATTCCCACCATCCGTCGCGAACTGACGAAGAGTACCTTCCGCGGCGAGATTGTCGTCGGGCAGCGACTCGGCATCCTGGCCGCCGAGTTTGACGAGACCGGCGGGCTTGATCCGGCGAAGGTCGGCACGGAAGGGCGCCTGATGATCGGGGCGGTCAAAGCCTTCAAATTGCACGGCGGCATCCAGGTTGAGACCACCTTTGATCCGAAGGAGCAACCATTCCTGTATGACCATCAGATCGACGGTGTGCCGGTCTTGCCGGGAGTCATGGGGACCGAGGCGTTCGCTGAACTGGCAACGCTGCTGGCACCCGGCTACCACGTAGCGTCGCTCACGGAGCAATTCAGTACGCCATTCAAGTTCCATCGCAACCAGCCACGCACACTCTACCTGAGCGCGACGATCCATCCGGCAGGCGATGGCCAGTTGCTGGCAAAGGCGATGCTTCGGGCCATGGTGCAACCACGTCCTGAGTTGCCGCCACGGTTCGACACCCACTTCGTCGGTGAGGTGCACCTCACGAACGCGCCACTGGAAGCGCCGAAGATCGATTTCGTACCGCCTTCGATAGAGGCGCTCGATATCGACAGGGAGCGGATCTACAGGGTCTACTTCCATGGCCCGGCGTATCAGGTGATGGAACGGATCGGCGTGATCGGGGACCGGGCGGTTGCACTGATGGCAGATAACTTGCCGGCCAACAGCGTGCCGGACGCGCCGATGCTGGCCGCGCCGCGCCTGATCGAGCTCTGTTTCCAGGCCGCCGGCATGTGGGAAATGGTGACACAGAAGGCAATGGCATTGCCCGAGTCTGTCGGCAGCGTGACCGTGTACCGCCAGCCAGAGAGCGCTCAAGGCCGGCGCCTGTACGCCGTCGTCACATCCGTCGAGCATGGCGCATCCTATGATGTGCAGGTCGTTGATACCGACGGCAATGTTTATGTCGATCTGCATGGTTATCGCACGGTGCGCCTGCCAGGCGAGGTAAGTGTGTAGGCAGTACGATACCGTCAGATCACAGGACGTGCGAAGTAGTGATGGGCTGCGGCGGTTGCGCCGCCGCAGCCTGTTGCTACCTATGTACCCCCTTCAGCGCAGGCGGGAGATGATCTACTGGCTCACTCAAACACTCGCCGCTCATCCAGCACTCGCTCGTGCCGAAGCGCCGGAAGGGTTGCTGAACACGGAAGAGCAGGTACGCTACCGGTCGCTGGTTGTTGAGAAACGCCGCCGTGACTGGGTGCTCGGTCGCTGGACGGCCAAACATCTGGTCGCCGCGTATCTCGAAACAACCACCGGGTGCCGCCCTGCATTGAATGACATCGCCATTACTGCCGATCCGGACGGCGCGCCGCGTGTGACAATCACCGGCGCGTCAGCGTCATTCGGCGATCTTGCACTCTCGATCAGCCATAGTCGCGACCGTGCATTCTGCGCGCTGACGGCGATTCCAGGGTGCGTGCCAGGCGCGGATATCGAATATGTCGAGGCTCGCGACCTGTCGTTTGTCGCGGAGTTCTTTGTCAATGCAGAGATACGCCTGGTATCTGATGCACCGGCTCCGTTGCAGACGTTACTCGTCACTACGATCTGGAGCGCCAAGGAAGCAGTGCTCAAAGCATTGCATCACGGGCTTACCGTTGATACACGCAATATCGTCTGCCTTCCTTCCGATCCGATTGACAACGCATGGGCGCCTGTCCGGATCATATGCGATTCCAGCCTGACTCGTGCCACGTTTCGAGGCTGGTGGCGCGCACTCGACGGGTTCGCACTGACCCTCGCTGTCAACGAGGAGCTGACTGCCGGGCAGACAATCGCATCGAACATGGGCCAGGAGCAGGCATATAACGGAGTTCACAGATGAGCATGCAGGACTATGTCGAAAGGCTTCGCCAGCGTAAGGCCATCGCTCGCGGAACGGCAAAGGACGCCGAGGCGCAGCATCAGAAAGGTCGCCTGACGGCGCGCGAGCGGGTCGAGTTGCTGTTTGACCCGGGCACCTTCGAGGAAATTGATACCCTGGTAACACCACGTTACGACGTCTACCCCGGCGGTAAAACGTCGCGCTATGGCGATGGCGTCATCAGCGGTTTCGGCCTGATCAATGGTCGCCGCGCATTTACCGCCGCGCAGGACGCCGCGGTTATGGGTGGTTCACTGGGTGAAATGCACGCCAACAAGATCGTCAAAGCGATGCAGATGGCATTGAAGTATGGCTGCCCATTCATCGCAATGAACGACTCTGGCGGTGCACGTATCCAGGAAGGGGTTGACAGCCTCGGTGGTTATGCGCGCATCTTTGACGCCAACTGCGAAGCATCGGGCGTTATTCCACAGATCTCGGTCATCATGGGACCATGTGCCGGTGGCGCGGTCTATTCGCCGGCCCTGACCGACTTCATCTTCATGACCGAGAATGCCTACATGTTCATCACCGGCCCCGATGTCGTGCGCGCCGTGATGCAGGAAAATGTCACGCAGGATCAACTCGGGGGCGGGCGGGTGCATTCCGAAGAAAGTGGTGTGAGTCACTTCCTCGCTCGCGACGACCACGAGTGCCTGGCGCGGGTGCGCGAGTTGCTCAGCTACCTGCCATTGAACAATCAAGACGACCCGCCATATGTGCGACCTGTTGATGATCCTGACCGGCGCTGCCCGGAACTGGAAGAGATCGTGCCGGTTGACCCGACCAAACCCTACGATGTCCGTCAGGTGATTGGCAGTATCCTTGATGATGGGCGCTTTTTCGAGGTGCACGCCCTCTGGGCGCAGAATATGGTCGTCGGATTCGGGCGGCTTAACGGCTACGTGGTTGGCATTGTTGCCAACCAGCCCATGGTGCTGGCCGGCTGTATCGACATTAAGGCATCGATCAAGGCAGCGCACTTTATCCGGATCTGCGACACGTACAACGTGCCGATCATCACCTTGCAGGATGTGCCCGGCTTCTTGCCCGGCACAACCCAGGAGTACGGCGGCATCATTCGGAATGGTGCGCGCATGATTTATGCCTATTCTGAAGCAGTTGTGCCAAAGTTGATGATCATCCTGCGCAAGAGCTATGGCGGTGCATACTGCGTGATGAGCAGCAAAGGATTACGTGGCGATCTGCTGTACGCCTGGCCGAATGCCGAACTGGCAGTGATGGGCGCTGCCGGCGCGGTCAATATCCTGTATCGCAACGAGGTCAAGAACGCGCCCGATCCTGAGGCGAAGCGCCGTGAACTGGTGGAAGAGTACCAGGAACGTTTCAATAACCCGTATGTCGCTGCTGCCCGCGGGCTGATCGATGACGTGATCGAGCCGCGCGACTCGCGCCGGGTGCTGATCCGGGCCCTGGAAGTGACGCTGTCAAAACGCGAGCGGCATGTTCCTCGCAAACATGGCATTTCGCCGGCATAGGAGAAGGGGAGTTATGTTTCAGAAAATACTGATCGCCAATCGCGGTGAAATTGCCGTTCGCGTCATTCGTACCTGCCGCGACATGGGTATTCGTACCGTAGCACTCTACGATGACTCGGATCTCGGCTCGCTCCATGTGCGCCTGGCCGACGAGTGCGTGCGCCTGGCATCCGGGGCGCTCTACCGCGATGTGGCCACGATCGTGCAGATCGCCCGCGATTGCGGCGCTGACGCCGTTCATCCCGGATATGGCTTTCTCTCAGAGCATGCCGAGTTTGCGCATGCCTGCGAAGACGCAGGCATCACGTTTATCGGCCCTGATAGCGCAACCCTTGCAGCCGTACGCAACAAGATCGGCACACTTGAAAATGTAAGCGCCGCTGGCTTCGCCGTGCCGCGGCATTCTGCCCGACCCTACGGCGAAAGCGAAACCGCCGCGCTCATGGATGCGGCCGAAACACTCGGTTACCCACTGGTAATCAAATCATACAGTGGCGGGCGCAGCCATGGTACACGTCTCGTGCGTGAACCCGAACACCTGGCGCCCCTGGCGCAACATGCCCATTCGGCAGCCCTGACGGCCTTTGGCGATGACCGGCTGTATATTGAAGAGGCGTTCCTGCCGGGACGGTACGTTGAGGTCCAGGTGCTCGGCGATCGGCACGGCGCGCTCGTCCATCTTGGCGAACGGGATGGCTCCATCCAGCACAACCATCGCAAGATCATTGAGGAGTCACCGGCGCCCGGCCTCAGTGACGCACAGCGCGATGAACTCTGCGGTCAGGCGGTCGCCATTGCGCGGCTGCTTGGCTGCCATAGCGTTTGCACGGTCGAGTTCGTGCTTGATGATCAAGGGCGCTTCGTCTTCACTGAAGTCAAGGCGCGCATCCAGGTCGAACACCCGGTCACCGAGATGCGTACCGGTATTGACCTTGTACGGGAACAGATCCGGCTGGCCGCCGGAGAACCACTTGGCCGGACCCAGGACGATATTATCCTGAAAGGATGCGCGATCCAGGCGCGAATTAACGCCGAGGATCCGTGGAACCATTACCTGCCCAGCCCCGGGCGGTTGCGCCGTTTCCGCTTTCCAGGCGGGCCAAATGTTCGTGTTGACACGTATGCCTACGGTGGTTGCGATATTCCGGTGCGCTACGACCCGCTGCTGGCGAAGATTGTCGCCTGGGACGTCGATCGTGTCGCCTGCCTGGGCCGGCTGCGCCGCGCCATCGCCGACTTCGCGATCAGCGGCGTGCAGACCAATCTGCCGCTTATCCAGCGCATCCTGGACGATCCTGACTTTGCTGCGGGTACGTACGACTCGGAATTCACCCGCCGCCAGCTTCTGAACACCCTGGCCTCGTCAGGCAACCTGCGCGATCTGGCGGTTGCAGCAGCGCTCGCCTATGCCCGGCGCAGCGCCGATGGCAATGGTGCGCTGCCGGAGCGTGCATCATCAGGCTGGCACCGTGAGTCGCGTAGATTGCCGCAATAGACAGGGGTTCGACCATGAATAGACTGAGCGTCACTATCGATGGCCACGTCTTTACCGTTGAGATACCACCGCTTAACCGGGCCACCAACGAGGTTTCGATGATTGTTGATGGCCAGGAGGTCCACGTCCTGATGCCCGAGGTCGGCGGCCCGGAACCACTGGACTGGATCATTGTCAATGGCCGTCCCTACGAACTGGTCATCGATCGTGACCTGCACTGGATGCGCGCGCGTAGCGGGCTGCACCAGGTGGAGGTGCGCGATCTCGATGCGACGGTCGCCCGGCCCGCCAGCGGCGATGGCCGCGTCAAAGCACCCATTCCAGGGCTGATCACACGTGTGCTGGTAGCCGCCGGCGATCACGTCGAGGCTGGCCAGCCGCTGCTGGTACTCGAAGCAATGAAGATGGAAAATGAGGTGCGCGCTCCACGCACGGGTACCATCACGCACTTGAGCGCCGCAGCAGGCCAGAGTGTGACACTTGGCGCGTTGCTGGCAGAGATCGAGTAAGACGGTTTCTGGATGAAACGTGTGCTTTCTGTCATTGCGAGGAGCATCAGCGACAGCCTGCAGCGAGCGCAGCGTGGCTGAAGCAATCACCACAGATGATAGGAGATTGCGTCGCTTCGCTCGCAATGACAGCGGACGAGGGGATGCACATCCATCCACCAGCATGCGTATAAGGCGGTATACGTTACGCGGTCGCACTGAAGGCGCGCGCAAGCAGCTACTCCAGGTAGGCCTGCAGGCGCGCGCCAACACCGGGGCGACGCAACTGGCGCAGCGCATCGGCCTCGATCTGCCGTGTGCGCTCGCGCGTAATACCGAAAGCGATCCCCACCTCTTCCAGCGTCCGGCGCCGTCCGTCCGTCAGGCCAAACCGCAACTGCAGAACGGCTCGTTCGCGATCGGGGAGTTCCATCAGCGCCTGAGACAGCTCATCCTGCAGCATGCGTCGCGTTGCAATCTCCAGGGGCGCATCCACGACATCATCGGCCAGCAACTCACCAACATGCCCTTCGCCATCATTCGTGATCGGCTGTTCGAGTGATACCGGCTGCGCCGCTGCCTGTAACAGGCGCCTGACCTTTCGCTCCGGCAGCCCGGTCGCCTGAGCAATCTCTTCCATGGTCGGCTCACGCTCGAGCGATTGCTCCAGCTGGCGAGTGACCCGGCGCAATTGCCCGATCGCATCGCTCAGATGAACTGGAAGACGGATCAGACGACTCTGTTCGGCGATCGCGCGGGTGATCGCCTGGCGAATCCACCAGGTGGCGTATGTTGAGAAACGATTGCCTTTGCCGGAGTCAAACTTCTCGACGGCCCGCATCAGCCCGATGTTCCCCTCCTGCACCAGATCCATAAATGAGAGCGGGCCGCCAATGTATTTCTTTGCGATGCTCACCACCAGGCGGAGATTCGCCTGAATGAGGCGGCGACGTGACTCTTCTGCCTGCGCTGCATGGCGCTCGAGCATGGCACGCTCGCTCCACGACTGGAAACGCTGCGCGGCCAGTTTCTCGTGTGCCTCACGGCCACGGACGATGTCCTGCGCCAGGGCAATCTCATCGTCCGCGCTCAACAACCCTACCTGGCCGATTTCGCGCAGATACATCTGGGTCGAGTCTTCGATCGGCTCACCGGTGCGCAGGCGCATGGGCAGTGAATCAGCCAGTTCGGCCTGCCATGGTGAATCACCGGCGTCGTGCTCAACATGCTCATCATCCCGGTTGAAGTTCGCTGCGAAACGTCTGCCCTGGCTCATAGCGGTACTCCGACAGTATCACGCGGTTCAGCGATCGGTGTACCCTACGCTACGCAGCATCTGCACGACTGGATGTTACACGCTCCTGAGTGGTGGCCCCGGTGCCAGAACCGCAGGATGGGTGAGCACCTCAGCCAGCGACTGCCCTCGGCCATATGTGTATGTTGGCACGCGCAACTCGGCCAGGCGCATGTGCAACACCTCACCACCACGCGTTCCACCAAACGACCGGGCATCGATCAGTACGGCAACAATCCGCACCCCGCGGTACAGCAAATGTTGCACACTCGTCACCCAGCGCTCGTCCAGTGACGGCGTAATCAGTACCAGTGTGCAATTGCGCCCGAAACGCGCACTCTCTGCCCCCAGCACCTCGGCCAGGGGTGTTGCGCCTTGCGCGCGTAATTCGGCCAGCGCTTCGAGGATCTTGTACAGTTGTCGAATCTCGCGTTCGGCAGGGATCACCTCGCGCTGTTGCCCCCACGCAATCAGGCCGACGGCACGGTTCTGGGCCAGCAAATGCCGCGCAATCGACGCCGCCGCCTGGACGGCATATTCCTCGGTGGATTCGGCGCTCCGCTGTTCACGCGCTACCTGCGTTGCGCCGGCCTGTCGCAGGTAGTGCTGCGCTCGTTCGAACATATCCAGCACGACATAGATCTCAGCCGTTGGATCAAGCTCAAATTCCTTCACCATCAACTTCCCGATCCGTGCCGTGCTGCGCCAGTGAATGCGATTGAAGCTGTCACCCGGCATATACTCGCGAATGGTGGCGACATTGGGCGTCACGTAATGCGTGCGTGCTTTGAGGTTCTGCCCGCCGGGTAACTCGGCGCTCGGTAGACTGAACCCGGGCAGGGGAATGGTGCGCGGGTATACCAGTACCTCATCAAAACCAGGGATCATTCGTTGCAGCCGAAACAGGCCAAACGGATCGCCACTGACCAGAGTGACCGGCCCGAGGCGGAACTTGCCCCGGATCGTGCACGGCGTGCGCACAATCCAGCGCCGCCGCTCACCAGCCGGCAGGCTGGCGACGAAGCCTGCGCCATGCTGCGGCAGATCCGAGTGATCCAGCACTTCGACCCAGAGTTTGGGTAATGGCCAGCGATTCCGAATCGTGACTCGCTCGCGCGCCTGCTCCCCTACCTGTGTTCGGTGGGTGAACGTCTCACGCTGTACGCTCAACCCGCGTAGATTGAGCCACGCCCACCCATACGACACTACAACGATGCCGATGAGAAGATAGCTGAGGTGAAAAAACAGCCCGATGCCCGTGCCCTGCGCCGCAATGAATAACAGGATGGCCAGCAGGAACAGTCCGATGGGCCGCACATAGTTCGCCCAGTGATCCAGTTGCATGCCCATGGTCCTGACGCCCTTCCGTTCGTGCTATTTTCCAATGCAAAACCGGCTGAATATCGCGTGCAGCAAGTCGTCGCCGACCGACTCACCGGTCACTTCGCCAATTGCGCTGAGCGCCGCTGTCAGATCAACAGCCAGCAGGTCGGGCGTCACACCATGACCATAGCCACTCAGCGCGTCACGCACATGATCGGCGGCGCGCGCAAGCGCATCACGGTGCCGGGCGCTGGTAACCATGCGGCCATCGGGTTGCGGCACAGTGCCGAGCAGCTGCTGCGCCACCGCTGCCCCCAGCGTCGCCAATCCCTGGCCGCTCAATGCCGATACCGCCACAGTTGCATCAAACGGGTTATTACGGATCTGGCCATACTCCTGTAGCCGCACCACGATAGATACACTCCCCGAAGTATCAAGCAGATCGACCTTGTTCAGCACCAGGATCACCCGTTTGCCCTCAGTGAGGGCCGCGATCTCACGATCCGCAACGGTTGGCGCGCAGGATGCATCAACGACCATCAGCACCAGATCTGCCGCCGAAAGCGCCTGGCGGCTCCGTGTTACGCCAATTCGCTCAACCGGATCGTCAGTTTCAACAATGCCGGCCGTATCGGTCAACACCACCGGTACGCCTCCCAGGTTGGCGGTCTCTTCCAGGGTGTCGCGTGTCGTACCGGGGATTGGCGTCACAATCGCCCGGTCAACGCGCAGAAGTGCATTGAGCAGACTCGATTTTCCGGCGTTCGGGCGGCCTACCAGTGTCGCGCGCGCGCCCTGGCGGTAGATGATCCCCTGTTGCGCCGTGGCGACCAGCGCGTCAAGTGCGTGAAGGGCGGCCGCGAGCGGCGACACCACGTCCTGCGGCTCGACCTCGTCCTCAGGAAAGTCCACCAGCGCAGTACAGTACGCCAGCAGCCCGAGCAACTGTTCGCGCACACGGCGCAACTCGCCGGAAAGCCAGCCGCCGAGTTGCGCTTCCGCGAGTGCCAGCGCAGCCGTCGTCCGCGCCGTAATGATATCGAGCGTTGCCTCCGCCTGGGCAAGGTCGATCCGGCCATTGAGAAAGGCGCGCATCGTAAACTCGCCAGGGTTGGCTGCCCGTGCACCTGCTGCCAGAACCAGCTGCAGGACCCGTTCCAGCACCAGCGGGCCACCATGGACGGAGATTTCGGCGGCATCTTCGGCGGTGAAACTATGTGGCCGACGCATAAACACTGCCAGCGCCTCGTCCACGGTTACGCCGGCATGGTCAACGACCCGGCCATAACGCATCCGGTAGGGCCGCCACGCGCCGGCGCGCACAGGCAAAAACACGCGCTCCAGGATACGAAGCGCATCACGACCGCTGATGCGTACAATACCGATGCCACCTTCGCCAGGGGGCGTCGCAATCGCCGCAATTGTATCGTCGTAGAGCATGGCACCTGCTCCTTCGCGTGCCACGATCCATCTCCATCACGCAGCAACACGACATCGCCCGCTTCCAGAAGCGCCGATCCCGATCTGCCATCAGACATCTGCTCTCGCCCTGCGCCGGGTCACGCCTCGGGGGTTGGCGGTTCCGGCGTTGGCGGTTCCGGCGTTGGCGGCTCCGGCGTTGGTGGCTCCGGCGTTGGCGGTGCCGTCGGGCGCGCCGTTGCTCGTGGGCGCAGCGTGGCGGTTGGCGTCATCGTCGGCTCTGGCGTGGCGCTCGACGTTGCCGTAGGCGTGATGCCGGGTGTAGCACTCGCAGTTGCACTCGGTGTTGCGGTGGGGGTTACAGTGGCGGTTATGCTGGGAGTCGGCGAGGGCGAAGGCGTCGGAGTTGCTGTTGGCGGCATCACCAGCGCGCGCGCCCGCTGCCCAAGCGCCGCTGCTCCGGCCGGATCCAGCGCGAAGATTCCGCCAATTCCTACGCCCAGTGCCAGCACGACTGCAATGGCCCAGAGCCACCAGGGCGGAGCTGGCCGCGGCAATGCTGCCCCCCCCAGCGCAATGAGCGGCTCGAGCGGCGCACTGTAATGATGCTGGCGGTATTCCTGGCCGGCCTGCCCCACGTTGAGACCCAGATATGCCGCATACGTCTGCACCATGGTCTCGGCGATCGGCCCATGCGGCAACAGAGCAAACTTCTCTTCTTCCATCGCCTGGATGTATGACATCCGGATCCTGGTATCGAGTTCAGCCTGGACCAGAGTAATTCGCCGGCGTTGCCGTGCCGCGCGCAGCCGCGCGCCGAGTGGCAATTGTTCCAGTTCGCTGGCCCGCACCTCGTCTGCTGCCATCCTTCCTTCGGTATCGAGCAGCCGCCGTTCCTCAGCATACGGGATGAAGACTGGCTCTTCCTCTTCCGCTGCATTGCGCGAGCGACGCGACCTGGCGCCGCGTTGTTCGCCGGCGCGATCATCACCCTCCGGGCGCGAGACGCCTTCTGCCGCAGGAGAATCTGGCACCATATCGCTCGCCGGACCCTCACCGTCACCCGGCTCAGTGACGTTCGTTGGAACCGGTTTGCGGCGCGACGGCACACCGGCCGATCCACTCTCATCGCCTGACCTTACCCGCAAATGAGCACGTATGCGTGCCAGTAACTCACCCGTGCGGAAGGGTTTCGTCAGATAATCAAGCGCGCCCGCGTCAAGGCCGCGCACAACATCTTCCTCGAGGCCATCCCCGCTGACGATGATCGTTGGAACACGTGCAGCAAGGCGCGGCAGCAACTGCCAGCCGGCGCCGCGCGCCATCGCAGTATCCAGCAAAACCAGGTCAACCGGCGTATCATCGAGCAACTGCTCGGCCTGGCGCACGTCAGCCGCCTGGAGCGCCGTATACCCGGCTTCTTTGAGCTGTGTTGCCAACCGTGCCAGCAGCACGATATCATCATCTATGATCAGAATCGCTGGTGGTGTCAACTCACATCCCCATCAGGTTATCTGTGGACCTACCATCGCCAGTGCAAACGTGACATCGTCCGCCAGGCACAAGCATCCTCCGGAAGATTGCGCGCCCCTTGCGTGCCGCCTGGTGCCCCGTCATCCGCCATGTTGCCGGGCATAGTCGCGGATCATGCCGCAATTGTCAAGCAATTGACAATATGCGTACCGGCGCGTTATGATAACACGGCCTGCTTGAATGTACGAGGACAGAAGTATGGCGACCCGCGTCGTCTGCTATGGGCTTGGCCCGATTGGCATCAGTATAGCGCGCCTGGCTGTCGCGCACCCCGGCGTACAGGTCGTCGGCGCCATAGACATTGACCCGCACAAGATCGGGCGCGATCTCGGCGAACTCCTCGGCAGCGAGCCATCTGGCGTCATCGTTCGCGCCGGTGCGGCTGACGTCCTCCGCGAGTCCCACCCCGAGATTGTACTGCATGCCACGTCGTCATCACTCGCAGCCGTCGCTCCCCAACTGCAGGCATGCATCGCGGCCGGCGCGGATGTCGTCTCGACATGCGAGGAGCTCTCCTACCCCTGGAGTGCACAACCGCAACTCGCATCGGACCTCGACATCGCGGCGCGCGCAGCGGATGTGACCCTGCTCGGCGCAGGCGTCAACCCCGGGTATGCGATGGATGCCCTGCCCATCATGCTCACTGCGGTCTGTGCCGATGTACGCGCCGTGCGTGTGTTACGTGTCGTTGATGCGGCGCAACGCCGTGGCCCGTTGCAGCGCAAGATCGGCGCCGGCCTCACGCCGGCTGAGTTCGCGCAGCGCGTGCATGAAGGTACCGTGCGGCACGTTGGTCTGCCCGAATCGCTGCACATGATTGCTGCCGCGCTCGGATGGCAACTCGATGCGGGAGACGACACGATCATGCCAGTCATGGCCGAACGTTCGATCATCACCGAACACGTCACTGTTTCAGCCGATCAGGTCGCCGGTGTACGTCAGGTAACGCGTGGTTACGTGGCCGATCGCGAGGTCATCACGCTCGAGTTGCGCATGTATGTCGGCGCGCCTGACCCACAGGATACCATCGAGATCGACGGCACCCCACCACTGCGCATGACGATTGCCGGCGGCATTCATGGCGATATCGCCACAGCAGCCATTGTCGTCAATGCCATCCCCGGTGTTCGCCGCGCCGAATCGGGGTTGTTGAGCATGGCCGATATACCGCTGGTGCACTACTGGTAGCGTCACACTACCGTTCGGCACTGGCCTGATGCTCGCCCCAGGGTGTGCCGGCTGGAGGAATCATCAATAGCCAGATCTCAAGCAGCCCGAGAATCGTGAGGAAACCGAGAAACGTACCGGCCACCGCCTCAAACTCACTCGCTGCCGGGTGAAGGGCCCAGCGGCCAAACAGCGCTGCGGCAACCACGGCGCCTGTGACGGACAGGGGGAAAAAGAGGTTCATTGGCCGGAAGCGAAAAAACGCGCCGAGATAATGCAGATGGTCCGGCAGCAGGCCGGCATGGAAGTTCCGCACGCCAAGAAAGATGTTCACCTTGGCTGCCAGGTGCATCAACCAGAGCAGCAGATAGGTCCATACACCAAGCTGATTCATTGCGCCCCAGCTGATCACCGCCATCACCCCGGCACCGGCCAGTGCCGCAAGTTCATGGTGCAGGCTCGCGTGCACCGCCTGGGCAAACCGCACCAGGTCACTGGGATGATATGCAACCGGTTCCTGGCGCGGCCCGGTGACGAACCCCATGTAAAACCCCGTAAGTTGCCATCCCCACACCAGCGTGCCACACGTAAAGGCCACATACGCCCCGAACATGCCCGTATCGTCACGCACGACCCAGACCCCGTACAGCGATGCCAGACCGATCACCGTGGCGCCGGCGAAGCTGAAACGGTACGTCCACCGCGCGAGTCGGTAGAGCACGATGATGATAGCGGTGGAAGCCCACCAGAGCGCCAGCGCGTATATGAGTGGCAACAGGTGACGAATCATGCGGAGCATACCGTGGCCTGGCCCGGATACGACCGGTTGCACGCCACATCAGAAGAGGATCTGATCACCGGGCAGATCCTGCAAACCGGCCCAGGGTGAACGAACAGCACCTGCCTGTATCTGGCGTCCCAGGCGAAACGCTGCAATCAGTATCAGGGTCAGGAGCAGCACCACAAACGACGCAGCATAGACCACGGTATATCCCAGCAGGACGCTGCCCGTCTGCATCTGCGCCATGTCACGCGCCAGGCCACCGCCCACGGTGCCGATACCCTGCGCCAGCGCCTGGGTTACGCCCCACAGACCGAGAAAGAGGCCGGCGTGCTCCCGATCGGCAAGTGCCATGATGAGCGCCACAGAGCCGACAATAAAGGTGCCACGACCTGCGCCGATCAGCATCACGCCACCACGAAACAGGTTTACTTCCATTGCCCCGCCGGCAACCGTCACCACCAGAAAACCGAGCGCACCAACGACGCACCCTCCGATAATCAATCCGATAGCCGATCTCCCGCGCCACAACAGCAAGCCTGCCGCCGCAATCCCGACCACCATCGCCACACCCCAGAGCGCCGTCAACTGCGTCGTCGCTGCCACGCTCATCCCGAGCACCTGGCCGCCGTAAGGTTCCAGGAGCACATCATGGGTCGCCAGCGCCAGCGTGCCGCCAAACAGCACGATAAACAGCGCCCGCAGCGCCTGTTGCCGCCACAATACCTGGAGTTGCTGCACCAATGTCAGGCGTACCCTGATATCATCCGTATAACTGACGAGGGTGCCGTCCTCCCGTAACCGCTCGCGCCCGAGCAGCGCAACCGCCGTCAACACAACATAGATGACTGCCGACCCCTGCATGATCTGGATCAACAGCATGGGCGAGTATGTTTGAAGCATCGCGCCGACAACAATCGAACTGACGATGGTGCCGAGCACAAGCATCATCCACAGAACGGCCAGCACCTTGCCGCGATCGCGTGGCGGCGTGATATCGCTCACCAGCGCCAGGTACGTCGTTTCCACAATGTTGACGCCGATGCCATACGCCAGAAAGATCGCGAAGCATGCCAGGAGGGCCGCCTCGAATGGGATCGGACTATCGGCCCCCAGCAGCAGTAATGAGAAGGGAGCGGTGGCCAGCCCGCCATACGTCATCACAGCACCCAGCACGACGTACGGCGTACGCCAGCGCCCCTGAGCACGGTGCTGATCCGATTTGTAGCCAAACACGGCACGCACCGGCGAGACGAAATAATGGATGGCCATCAGCGAAGCGACGACAACCGCAGGGATACGCATGTCGCCGATCAGTACCCGGTTGAGCGTGCCGGTGATCGGGGCCAGCGCAATACCCATCCCCAGCTGAAAGAGCCCCAACCGCAGCACACTCATCCACCACGCAACAGCCTGATGATCGCCGAACCAGCCGCCAATGCGCCGCGACAGGCGCACAACACCTGAAGCAGGCTGCTGGCTTCCAGTCGCCAAGGTGTGCCCCCTTACGCGCAATTCCGCGTACTGATGAACCAGACCGGAAGGCTGCCATGACGTATGGCAGGCGCTATCATAGCGCGCTCCACATGCCATGTCAAGCGTACATCAGGCTCAAAGCGGGAATACTTCCTCAACCGGCACCAGCCGCAGTGCGCCTGTCGGGCACGCGCTGATACATGCCAGGTCACGATGTCCGTGACACAGGTCGCACTTATTCGCTCGCTGCTGCAGGCGATTGACCGGCTCAAGCGGAATGGTCGGCGTTCGGAACTGCTGCAACCGCTGCCACAGCCCCCACAGCGGCGAATGCCGGTGGGCATCGGCCGGCGTGAGATGGATCGCATCATACGGGCATGCCGGCACACATTCGCCGCAGGCTGTACAGCCGTCCGTGACGATCAGAGCGCCCGCATCGTTCCACACAATAGCGTTTTCCGGGCATGCTTCGACGCATTCCGCTCCTACCCGGCACTGGCGGCACGCATCCGCAACATCCAGGCCATTCACCGTGAACCCGGCAACGCGCAGACGGCTGGTCCCGTGGCGAGCGGCACAGGCATCCTCGCAAATGCGGCATCCTGGTTTACACAGATTCTGATCGCGCACCAGCACATGCGACCCGCGCCGTAAACCGTGCTGCAGGAGCGCGGTCAACTGCGTCTGCCGCTCGACATCGCCCCGCATCGCCAGGCTGGACGCTTTCCGTCGTTCAACAACTTCCGCCAGCTGAGCAGCCAGCGCCGGCTGGCTTGCCAGGAGCGCATCCAGGTTTGCTGCCGGGAGCGCCAGCACCTCCACCGGTGTGAGCGCCCGTACATCAGCATTGTGTGGCCGGCGCGTCAGCAATGACATTTCGCCAAAGAAATCGCCCTCCTCGAGGTACGCAATGGCCTGCCCGCTCTGTTCGACAACCACCTGGCCCGAGACGAGCATATAGAGCGCCTCGCCGATCGCTCCCTCGTGCAACACCACCGTACCCCGGCTAAAACTTGCCGGTCGCAATAGATCGGCAATATGCATCCGATCGACCGGCGCAAGCTGGCTGAAGAGCGGCACCCGCCCGAGGGTACTTTCGACCAGTCGTCGCTGGTAGATGCGCCGGAGCGTCTGCTCAAGCTCGGGCGAAGCGTCCAGAGCCGCGCGCACATCCGCAAGTGATAGTTGCAACAGATAACAGATCGTATCCGCCTGTGCTGTCACGCCACGAAACCGATCGCCGAACAATGCGCCTTCACCGAAACAATCGCCACGGTTCAGCACGCCAATGAGCGATTCATGGCCGGCACGATCATGGAGTGTCAGGCTGACGGTGCCGCGCAAAATCAGCGACAGGAACGCAGCCGGACCTCGCTCATTCACCATCACGGTGCCGGGGCCAAAAGCGCGTAACGTGGCACAGGTGGCCAGACGCGCAAGCGACTCGGGCGGAACACCGCTCAAACAATCGAGCTGCGCCAGAGCCTGTATCTGGCGCAGGCGCTCGTTCGCCCGGCGACGTGCCAGGTCCTCGCGCGCTGTATCTCTGCGCTGTCGTTGCTGGGACCGCAATGCAATGGCCTCTCCGTCTTACCCCTTCTGCCCTCCAGGCATCCCTCTCAACCGGACCGTTTACCCTTCGGTCAGATACCAGCGGCCATCGATATTGATCATCGGCACCGATCCATCAGCGCGGCCAGTCACTCGATCGAGGCCGATCGTCTGCTCATAGAATGTACGCGGGCCGCGATCGGTCATGCGCATCAGCGCCATATAGATACTGGCGGCAGGCAGGCGTACCACCGCGCGTTGCCCATCATCGGAGATTTTCTCGACGCGCTCGAAGCCGCGTAACTCGAAAACGACCGCCTCGTCTGGCGCCAGTTGCCCGAGATCAGTGGCAAACGCAGCCAGGGCACGGCTCAATGCAACCCGCTGATCATCGCGTTCGACCGGTGCAAAATATCCTGCCAGGCGTTCGGCCCAGATGCTACGCGTCTCCGCCTGGCGCAGATTCGGATCCTGCAGCGCCTGGCGGAGATCTTCGAAGAAGCTCTGCGCCACACTTTCCGGGCTGAAACCGCCGCTCCGATCTTGCTGTGGAGTGGACGCAGCCGCGCAGCCGGCAAGCACGATAGCACATACCAGCCAGCCGAACGCAACTCGTGCGCCTCTGATCCATAAGAACTTGCCGTGGCTTATCCGACACATAGCAACGCTACGGGCTGCGCGGTAGGCAGCGCCCTGACGGGCGTCTGTCCCTCGTTTCGGCGGCGGGGCGTCTCCTCGTCCTGCTCTGGTTATTGTAGCATATTGCGCCGTCCCATCACTCGGGGAAGCATGTATAATGAAAGAAAACGCTATCAAAACAGGCGAACACCCCATGCACCATATTCATCCACATCCTTACGACGTGATCGTCGTGGGCGCCGGCCATGCCGGTTGTGAAGCCGCCCACGCCGCGGCCCGCATGGGCTGCCGCACCCTGTTGTTAACGATCGATCTCGACAAGATTGCGCATATGTCGTGTAACCCGTCAATCGGCGGGCCGGCAAAAGGGCATCTCGTGCGCGAAATTGATGCGCTTGGCGGGCTCATGGCGCGTGTGACCGACCGTACATTCATCCAGATCCGCCTGCTCAATGAAAGCAAGGGCCCTGCTGTTCAGGCGCCACGCGCTCAGGCTGACAAACGTCTCTACGCCAGGATCATGAAGGAGACGCTGGAAACGATTCCCGGCCTCGATCTGCGCCAGGCGATGATCGAACGCATCGTGCCACCCGTCGCGGTCCTCCATGCGTCGAATCGTGCGCATGGATCAGCACGGATGGCAGATCCGTTGCCTGATACCCGCCTGTATTCGGTCATCACACATACCGGGCGCGTCTACCAGAGCAAGGTCCTCGTCCTGACCACCGGCACATTTTTGCGTGGCCGGGCCATTACCGGCGACGCGGTCTGGGGCGCCGGGCGCGCAGGCGAGGCGCCGGCTATTGCCCTGAGCCACGATCTTGCGGCACTCGGCTTTCCGCTGGTGCGCCTCAAGACCGGTACGCCACCACGCATTGATGCACGCACGATCGACTTCACGCGGGTGCAGGTACAGCAGGGGAGTTCTGTCCCGCTCTATTTTGGCCACTATGACGACCCGGCAGGTAGTAACGATCGAACATGCGTTGCGGAAAATCCATCGTTTGCCATATGGCAGTCGCCGGCGTTCAGTGGTCCACCGTCGAGCGCATATCCGGCGCCGTTCCTGGATGGCTGGCGTCCACAGCTACCCTGCTATCTGGTACACACAACGCCGGCATTTCACGACATTGTGCGGCACAATCTAGATCGCGCGCCGCTGTTCAGCGGCGTGATCGAAGGTGTTGGCCCACGCTATTGCCCTTCGATCGAAGACAAGATCATCCGCTTCGCCGACAAAGAGCGCCACGGTATGTTTCTTGAGCCCGAAGGCTGGTCGACAACCGAAGTATACGTTCAGGGATGCAACACCTCACTACCCGAGGATGTTCAGTGGGCGATGCTTCGTAGCATCCCTGCACTGCAGCACGTCGAGTTAATGCGCGCCGGCTATGCGATCGAGTACGATGCAGTCGCCACCGGCGAAATCGCCGCCGATCTGTCGGCGCGCCGCGCGCCGGGGTTGTATTTTGCCGGCCAGATCAACGGCACGACGGGGTATGAAGAAGCCGCGGCACAAGGGTTAATGGCGGGCATCAATGCTGCGCGCGCCGTTCAGGGCCGGTCACCGATTATCTTGCGCCGCGATGAAGCTTACATTGGCGTGTTGATCGACGACCTGGTAACGAAGGAGATCCGCGAGCCATACCGTATGTTCACCTCGCGCGCCGAGCATCGGCTGTTGCTGCGCGCCGATAATGCCGATCTCCGCCTGACGCCGCTCGCCGGCGAACTGGGTATGGTTGAGCCTGCACGCGTGGAGGCAGTTGAGCGTAAGCGCGCCGAAGCGAGCGCACTACTCGCAACCTTGCGCAACCAGCGTGTCTTTCCATCAGCCGCGACAAATGCCCGGCTCATGGCGGCGGGCATCGCGCCTCTGAATGGCGAAGCAACTGCCGAGGAGTTGTTGCGTCGTCCAGACGTGCGGTTCGAGCAGATCCAGCAGGCGCTCGATCTACCGCCGGGGGCAGGCAGTGTTATTGAGCAGATCGAGATTGAAGCAAAATACGGTGGCTATCTGCTCAAGCAGCAGCGAGAAGTCGAGCGACTACGGCGCATGGAAACGCGCCGTATCCCGTCCGATCTTGATCTCTCCGGCGTCCGCGGGCTGCGCAGCGAAGCGCGCCAGGTGTTGCTGCGGTTTCGCCCGGCGACGATCGGCCAGGCGGCACGGCTGGCAGGGATCAACCCTGCTGACATCGCCGTCCTGATCGTCGCGCTTGAACGCCGTAGCGGGCAGGTCATCGGCACGGAGCAGAGCGTATCCAGTGCCTGAAAACGCGCACGGTGACGCGCCCTGCATGTCAGGTCCGTCGTAGCATGTAGATGCGCGGCGTCATACCGCCGGAACGCACTCGCACCACATCCATCACTGCCCAGCGATCGGCATACTGCTCGAGCACGCGCTCAAGCAGGCGCACCTCGTGGGTTAACAGCACCATGCGTCCATGACGTGCCGTGACCCGTCCAGCTTCCACGACGAGGCGCGGATAGAGTGCTTCATTGTCGCGATGGGAACCTGTCAACTGGCCGAACGGCAGATCAGCGCACACCACATCAACACTGCCTGATAGCAGCGGGAGCATGGTTGCATCCCACGGTTCAAGGCACACACGATCCGCATAGCCGGCGGCCTCGAGGTTACGGCGCGCACAGCGGAGCGCTTCGTGGTCGAGGTCGCAACCGATAACGGATCGGGCCGGCCCGAGTGCAAGCCGTTCCACCAGCAACGTCCCGGAACCACACGCCAGGTTCACCACGCGATCGGCGGGTGACGGGTGTGTCAGGCGCATCATTGCGTATGCGAGCGTGGCGTTGGGAGCCCCCGGTCGGTTGCAGACGCGCCATGCGCGTGTTGCCAGGGGTCGCGGCGTCAGCCGCACCAGCGCCTCCCAGCCGTCAGTATCGAGAGCCCGGCGCAAGCGCAGCAGCAGATCGCCTTCATCAGACGTCACGACCAGGCCGGTCTGTTCAGCGAGGGTATGCTTCAGACGCTCAAGCACACGCGAGTCATCACCTGCGGCGCTCAACCGGATCGTGCGATACCGGCCTGGCGGGGCAAGCCCGCGTACCTGTTCCAGCGCAGCGACAAGCCGGGTCATATGTTGATGGCCGAGCAGGGCGCGAGGTCGTGGCACCGGATAGCTCAACACAAGATACGCGGCAACCACCGAGTGCAACTGCAGAAGGGCTTGCAGATCGCCAGCATACTGAAGGCGAATCGCACCGCGACGAACATCAATCGACAGGATCGTGCAATCAGGAAGTTCATCAAGCTCATCAACCGCGAACCTCTCCAGACCCTCAAGAACGTCGAGTTCGAGAGTAAACGTCCGATCAGGCATTCGCCGCACACGACCAGCCAAGGACACACCTCACACGCAACGGAACCGGCGCACCGGGAACCCGGCGATACAACAAAAAGGCACGGGCGTGTACGTCATTGTACACACCCGTGCCCTGGTCAAGATCGTGGTAGCGGCGGGTGGATTCGAACCACCGACCTTCGGGTTATGAGCCCGACGAGCTGCCACTGCTCCACGCCGCGAGGAGACGGATGGCGCACGGGCCTACTCTCCCAGCGGGCATCC
>JACAEQ010000002.1 GCA_013388755.1 Chloroflexota bacterium | reverse complement strand
TAAGTGAATGGGATACAAGGGCTTTGGGCCACGCATACCTGATACCTCCATCACCCAGGATACGATGCCAAACGGATCATGTCAAACTCGGATCAAATATATGATAGCCTGTACTTAGATTGCTCCCGGGAGCGCGGGTGGCGCGCCTGCACGGCCGCGTTCGGCCCGTCGGCGGAGCGACATCTCTCGCGCGTGTGGCAGCCATCCCTCCGCCGAAGCGTGATCCGGGGGGCATCCCCCGGAACCCCATGGCGCACAGGCGCCAGCTATCGTTTGCCCCGATCGGTAAACCGTTACTGCCACAGACAGCACGAAGAATCCCCTACGTCTCATGCAGAAAGGCCACAGCCACACCCTGAACGCTGACCGCCACCCGGGCGCCGGGCGAAAGGTCGGTGCGTGGGCCGGTGCGCGCCTGAATCAGCGCCCCATCGCACATACGAATGCCAACAAGCTGATCGTGGCCGAAGAACACTATCTGCTCGACCGTGCCGCAGCCGGCGAGGTCAGGCCGCAGATCAAGCGCTTCAGGCCGGACCATCACATCCACCGGGCCATCGATCGGGTCAGCCAGCGCGACTGTTCCCAGGACGCATTCGGCCTGGCGGCCCCGCGCGCGCCCGGGCACAAAGTTGGCTTCGCCGACAAACGTTGCCACCGAGCGACTGGCAGGGCGCAAATAGATCTCATGCGGCGCGCCAACCTGTTCGATCGCGCCGTCGCGCATCACCGCCACGGTATCGGCGACGCTGAACGCCTCTTCCTGGTCGTGGGTAACAAAGACCGTCGTCGTTCCTGAGCCGTGCAGGATGCGGCGCACTTCGTCGCGCGTGGCTTTGCGCAAGACGGCGTCGAGATTGGAGAACGGCTCATCCAGCAAAATGACCTGCGGATCAGGCGCGAGGGCACGGGCAAGCGCCACACGCTGCTGCTGGCCGCCGGAAAGCTGGTGTGGGTAACGGTCGGCCAGGTCGTCGAGGCCGGCGAGCGCCAGCAAGGCAGCGACGCGAGCAGCGCGTTCGCGCGCGGGCCGGCCAGCAAGGCCGAACGCCACATTCTCGCGCACCGACAGATGCGGAAAGAGCGCGTAGTCCTGGAAGACCATGCCCACGCGCCGGCGCTCCGGCGGGATCCAGTCGCCGCCGCCGGCGACCCGCCGCCCGGCGAGGAACACCTCGCCGGCATCAGGCGTCTCGAGGCCGGCAATGAGGCGCAACGTCGTCGTTTTGCCGCAACCACTCGCCCCCAGCAATGCCAGTAACGTGCCGCGTGGCACGCGCAATGAGACGTCGCGCACAGCCGGAGCGTCGCGGTGGAACCATTTGCTCACATTGCGCAGTTCAATCGCGGCATCCGATTCCACGCCGGTCACCACCTCATTCACGCTGATGTATGCCTCCGTGTATTGCCCGGTAGGGTACTCATATCAGAAAGGTTTGTCAAGCAGGAGCTTTTGAAACTGCCCCGCAGCGCGCCGGGCGCATGAGATGCAGCGCCTGCAACTGGCAGCGCAGCACGGGGCGCATGCTATAATCCCCGCGCACAGACATGTCTACGCAGGCCCCGGAGCCGGCCCTCTGCTGGCACGGTCTCGCCGTCTGTTCAAAGGAGAACGCTTATGGCAGCACCAGCCGTGTACAAAAACCTGATTGGCGGCAAACTCGTCGATTCGGCAAGTGGTCGCACATTCGAGAACCGCAACCCGGCCGACACGCGTGAAATCGTCGGCATGTTCCAGGATAGCGATGAGCGTGACGTGCAGGCCGCCGTCGAAGCGGCGAAGCAGGCCTATCGTCACTGGCGGCTCGTTCCGGCGCCAAAGCGTGGCGAAATCCTGTACAAAGCAGCCCGGTTGCTGGTCGAGCGCAAGGAGCAGTACGCCCGCGATATGACTCGTGAGATGGGGAAGGTTCTCAAAGAAACGCGCGGCGATGTTCAGGAAGCCATTGACATGTGCTTCTTCATGGCCGGCGAAGGGCGACGCCTCTATGGCCAGACGACACCGTCCGAGATGGCGAATAAGTTCCAGATGTCGGTACGCCAGCCCCTCGGGGTTTGCGGCTTGATTACGCCCTGGAACTTCCCGATGGCCATCCCGTCGTGGAAAATCCTCCCGGCCCTGATCGTCGGCAATACGGTCGTCATCAAGCCTGCGTCCGATACGCCGCTCTCGGTGTATAACCTGGTGCAATGCCTGCTCGACGCCGGTGTTCCCGATGGGGTAGTCAATATCGTCACCGGTAGCGGCGGGCGGGTTGGCGAACCGCTGATCAAGCATCCCGACGTGCAGGTCATTTCTTTCACCGGTTCAACCGAGATCGGCAGCCGCGTCGCGCGCGCTGGCGCCGAGGGGATGAAGCATGTCTCGCTCGAAATGGGCGGCAAGAACCCGATGATCGTGATGGATGACGCCGACCTCGATCTGGTGGTCGACGGCGCGCTCTGGGGCGCGTTCGGCACCAGCGGCCAGCGCTGCACGGCAACCTCGCGACTGATCGCCCACCGCGCTGTGGTCGCCGAGCTGACCGAGCGCCTGGCTGACCGCGCCGAGAAGCTCAAAGTCGGCAACGGTTTAGACGAAACGGTCGAGATGGGTCCGTCGATCAACCAGGGGCAACTCAGCACTGTAAAGAGTTATGTCGAAGTGGGAAAAGGCGAAGGCGCGCGACTGGTCGTCGGCGGGCAGGCGCTGGAAGGGGGCGACTACGCGCATGGCTTCTTCCACCAGCCGACGATCTTTGCCGATGTGAAGCGTACCATGCGTATTGCCCAGGAGGAAATCTTCGGCCCGGTGCTGTCGATCATCAGCGTTGATAGCCTGGAAGAAGCGATTGATGTCGCCAATGATGTGCCCTTCGGCCTCTCGTCGGCGATCTATACCCGCGACGTCAATGCTGCCTTCCGCGCCATGCGCGATCTCTATACCGGCATCGTCTATGTGAACGCGCCGACGATCGGCGCCGAAATCCATCTGCCGTTCGGCGGCACCAAAGGCACCGGCAACGGCCATCGCGAAGGCGGCACCCAGGTGCTGGACGTCTTTAGCGAATGGAAGTCGATCTATGTTGATTTCTCCGGAACGTTGCAGCGCGCACAGATTGATAATAATTGATCCATTCGTGCCGTGGGGGCGCCGTAGGGGCGGGTCGCGAC
>JACAEQ010000112.1 GCA_013388755.1 Chloroflexota bacterium | reverse complement strand
CTACAACGACGGTCTGGACCGCGTCGGCACCGCGGGCGGAACCCTGGCAAATGACCAGGTCAGCAACATCACGCTCAACGCGGGCACCAGCGCGGTACAGTACGACTTCGGCGAACTGCTCGGCGCCAGCATCAGCGGCTTCGTGTACGCAGACGACGACAACGACGGCGTCTTCGAGACCGGTGAGACCGGCATCAGCGGCGTCATCATCACCCTGAACGGAACCGACGACCTGGGCGCGACGGTCAGCCTGACCACGACCACGGTCGCCGACGGCAGCTACAGCTTCACCGGCCTGCGCCCCGGCACGTACACCGTAAGCGAAACCCAGCCCGGTGCGTATCTCGACGGGCGCGACACCGCCGGCTCGCTCGGCGGCTCAACCGCGACCAACGACCAGATCGCCGGATTCACTCTTGCCTCAGGCGATGCCAGCGTCAACAACAACTTTGGCGAACTCCGCCCGGCAAGCCTGGCCGGCACCGTCTACCGCGACGACAACAACAACGCCATTCCCGACACCGGCGAACCCGGCATTGGCGGTGTCACCATCACCCTGAACGGAACCGACGACCTGGGCGCGACGGTCAACCTGACCACTACGACCCTGGCCGATGGAACCTACAGCTTCACCGGCCTGCGCCCCGGCACGTACACCGTGAACGAGACCCAGCCCGCCACCTACAACGACGGTCTGGACCGCGTCGGCACCGCGGGCGGAACCCTGGCAAATGACCAGGTCAGCAACATCACGCTCAACGCGGGCACCAGCGCGGTACAGTACGACTTCGGCGAACTCGGCACCTTCGTCAGCGGCGTCGTCTGGATTGACCTGGATCGCGACGGCGCGCTCGACGGCAGCGAGACCGGTAGACTTGCCGGCATCACCATCACGCTGCGTGACAGTGGCGGAACCGTCGTCGGCGCCACTGTGACCCTCGCCGACGGCAGCTACCGCTTCGACAACCTGGCGGCGGGCGACTATAGCATCGAGCAGATCCAGCCGTCCGGCTATGGTAGTTCAACGCCGAATACGTTGAACGTCTCGGTTCCGTTGACCGGCCTGAGCAATCAGAACTTTGGCGAGACCCTCAGCACCCTGAGCGGCGCAGTCTATGTTGACACCAACAACAATGGTGTGTTCGACGGCGGCGAAAGCGGCATCGGCGGTGTGACCATCACACTGACGGGAACCGACGCCACAGGCGCAGCCGTGAATCGCGCGACGCTGACTCTGAGTGACGGCAGCTATAGCTTCACCGGATTACTGGCAGGCAACTACACTATCAGCGAGACCCAGCCGGCAATCTACAGCGATGGCCTTGACGCAGTTGGAACAATCGGCGGCGTAGCGACCGGCACAGGCGGCAACGACGTGACAAGCGACATCGCCCTGCCGCCAGGGCGCGACGGCATCCGCTACGACTTCGGCGAACTGGCCGACGCCGGCCTTGGCGACCGCGTCTGGCTCGACCGCAACGGCGATGGTACACAGGATCCGGGTGAGCCGGCCATTGCCGGTGTCACCGTGTATCTCGATCTGGACAATAATGGCGCTCTGGATGGTGGAGAGCCGGCGACGACGACCGATACGAATGGTCTCTACTTCTTCGGCGGTCTGGCGGGTGGCACGTATACCGTGCGCGTGGATACGACCACGCTGCCGGGCGGCGCCAGCCCGACCTATGATCTCGACGGGGCGGGAGCCACGCCGCATGCAGCAAGCGCAACACTCGCGGCCGGCGCCACTCGCACCGACGTTGACTTCGGTTACCGTGGCGACGCCAGCCTGGGCGACCGGGTCTGGCTCGACCGCAACGGTGACGGCGCGCAGGATCCGGGTGAGCCGGGATTGCGCAACGTCATCGTCTACCTCGATCTGAACGGCAACAGCGCGCGCGACGCCGCTGAACCGTTCGCCACCACCGGCGCCGATGGAAACTACCTGATCGGCGGCCTGGCAGCCGGAACGTACACCGTGCGCGTAGATACGACCACGCTGCCCGGGGGCGTGACCGCTACCTACGACCTCGACGGCGCAACAACGCCAGGCAGCGTCACGGGCGTCACCCTGACCACCGGCCAGGCCCGTACCGACGTTGACTTCGGCTTCCGTGGCAATGCCAGCCTGGGCGACCGGGTGTGGGATGACGCCAATGCCAGCGGCATCCAGGACGCGGGAGAGAACGGCATCAGCGGGGTGCTGGTCGAACTATACGACGGGGCCGGCACACTCATCCTGACGACCACCACCGACCTCAACGGCAACTACCGGTTCGATAACCTGCCTGCTGGAACCTACAGCATCGGTGTTGGCGCGACACCTGGACGCAGCATCAGCCCGCGCGGCGCCGGTGGCGCGGCGGAGGACTCCGATATTGATCAGGGAACACGGCGCAGCGATCCGGTCGCGCTGGCCGCCGGCGAGGCGCGGAATGACCTGGACATCGGCCTGTACCGGCTGGCGTCAGTCGGCAGCCTGGTCTGGCTCGACCGCAACCTCGACGGCATCCACACGCCGGACGAACCAGGAATAGGCGGTATCACCGTACGCCTGGTACGCCCTGACGGTACAACTGTCGCCACTCTGACGACCGCTACAGATGGCACGTTCCTGTTCAGCAACATTGAACCGGGCGCCTACCGGCTTGCATTCACGGTTCCCGGAGGGTACTACGTCAGCCCGCCACGACGTGGGAACGATTCTGCTGCCGACAGCGACGCCGACCAGGATACCGGCGAGACGCCACTCTTCACCCTGATACCGGGCCAGACCGATCTCACCTGGTTCATGGGTCTGTCGCCCATCTCGCCGACCGCCATCCAGCTGGCGCGGTTCAGTGCCGAGCGCAGCGCAACCGGTGTCGTTATTAGCTGGGAGACCACTGCAGAGCAGGGAACGCGCGGTTTCTATCTCGAGCGCAGCACCAGCGGGGTGCGGAGCGACGCGATTCGCATCACGCCGCTCCTCATCCCGGCACGAGGGCACAATGGCGCGGGCGCCAGCTACACCTGGAACGATGCGACTGCTGAGCCCGGCGTGCGCTATAGCTACTGGCTCGTCGAAGTGACCGCCAGTGACGCAACGCACATCTACGGGCCGGCGACGCTGCAGGGAACAACCGGCGGGCCCTACGTCGTCACACTGCCGCTCGTGATCCGCTGAAACAGGCGGGTGGTACAGAAAGGAAGTGACACCACGAAGGCTGCCGGCGCAGCCGGTAGCCTTCGTGGCATAACCGCCCGTTGTTCATTTGCGTGGAAGAACATGAGAGATGCTACTGCGCGTTAAACACAGCGTCCACATCGACGCCAAACCCGCCAAGGAGTTTTGAGATCGCCCGCTCTCCGCGCCGGAATACGCCATATTCGACATACGCTTCACCATCGAGCACCAGTACGGTGATCGTATCAATCAGAGGGTTGACAATCCAGTATTCAGGAATACCGGCCTCGGCATAATCCACCGGCTTCTCTTCAATGTCACGTGCCGGTTTGTCAGGACTCACAATTTCGACGACCAGGTCAGCACCAAGCCAGAACTCGTCCTGAGCCCGAGGATCATCCGCATCTGTCACGAGAAGTAAATCCGGCTCGCGAAACTTGCCCGGGCGCACGCGCAACCGTAAGGGGGCGTAGTAGACCGCACCTCCGCGTGGCCGAACAAACGCGAGGAGGCTTAGCAGAAGGAACAATGAGATAGCCTGGTGTCGCCTGGTCGGCATCGGCAGAACCTCGATATACCCGTCAGAAAACTCCATCAGGCGATTGGTCTGATTGCTGAGCAGCAGATACTGCTCTTCCGTCCAGTGTCCCTGAAGTGGATCGAGACTGAGCACCAGATCATCGCCTTCTTCCCAACGCATCCTCACGTTGATCTCGCGTGCATCAACTGTCATTCGCATCCCTCCTGACGAGACCACTGTTCACCTCAGTATAGCCGGAACGCCGCGGATTGCGCAACGCCATTGCTTTCGTATTCGCCACTCATCGCGTCGGCGTTACCGGCGTGACGAACGGCAGCACTTCTACCATAGCGTATGAGCTGCACCAGCTCTTGCACGCATGAACCAGGAGACCCCGGGCTGTGCCGGGGTCTCCTGGCGAAGGAGGGTGAAGAAAGGAGTTACTGATACTATACAACCTGTGCTTTCAGCAAGCTATCCATACCAGGGTCCTGTTCAGAGGTAGGCATCCGGGTCCACTCCCAGCTCGCGCAACCGTTGCGCCATGCGCTCGGCGCGCTGGCGTTCCTGCTCGGCGCGCTGGCGTTCCTGCTCGGCGCGCTGGCGTTCCTGCTCCATCTGGGCCTGAACCTCAACAAAACTCAAAAATGGCGTGCCGTCGGGGCGATACATACGTACACGATCCGGATCGCGCACAAAGCGCACCTGGAGCCGCGGGCTCACCCAGCCATTAATGACGGGAATGACCCTCAGCCGTGAACCCTCGCGCTTCCAGCCGCTCATGTCGCCACTGTCCGGGTCGTACAGATAGTATTCCTCGACGCCGTACAGGTCGTAAAACTCAAACTTTTCGGCCATCTCCGTCAGCGTGTTACCGGGCGACAACACCTCGAACACCACCTGTGGCGCAATACCACCTTCTTCCCACTGGCGATACGAGCCGCGATCACCTTTTGGCCGGCCAAAGACCACCATCGCGTCCGGCGCGCGCCGGATAGCCGGTTCGCCCTCGACCGGGTACCAGAGCAGGTCACCGGCGACAAACACATCGGGACGATCGCGAAACATACTGTCGAGGTTTCCCTGGATCGTGACAATCTCGCGAAACTGCAGCGTGTTCTCGGCCATAGGCATACCGTCACTGTCGGGATAGACGATTGTCGTGTCCTGCGCGGTTGTGCTACTCATGACCCACCTCACCGCCATACCGTATGGCAAACCCGGATTGCAGCCGTCGAGCACGTTGACTTTATCGCGACGTATTGTACCATGACGCAACTGTGGGTGCCTTCGCGCAGCCGTGTGAAACCAGTACGAGAGCCATGAACCAGCCACTCATTCTGATCGTCGGCGCCGCCGATACCGGGCGCGCACCGCTGGCAGCCGCCATGTTGCGACGTTTACTGGAGCGGCGGAACATCACCGCGCGTGTCGAATCCGCCGGCATCCTCGGCCACGACGATGACCCCCCCAGCCCGGACGCGCTGGCCGTCGCCGAGCACATGGAGGTCGACCTGCACGCTCATCGCGCCCGAAGTCTGAATGACGACCTGGCCCGGGCTGCCGCGCTACTGCTCGCCATTGACGCCGGCACGGCGCGCGTGGCGCGCATGCGCTTCCCACAGGACAGTGACCGCATCCACACATTAGGAGAACTTGCCGGGCGCGACCGCGACATCCCTGACCCGTTCAAGATGCAGATCGGCCCGTGGCTCATGTATGCCCGCGAGATCGAACATCTGCTGGAGCAGGCACTACCACGAATCATCGCATTCGTGCCCGGGACGGCCCCGATTGGCGTGGCAACACCGCCGGCACCCACCTCGTCGCCGGTTATCGCCGAGGCGCGCCGCGCCGCTGCCGAGCGCACGTCGCAGCTACTCGACCTGATGCTGCGCATCCCCGGCGTTGTCGAATGGAGCGCGGCGCGCGACCAGGTCGAGGCCACTATTGTTGCCGCGACAACCCATCCTTCCGGGCCGGCGGATCTTGTCGCAGCCTATGGCGCCCTGGTGCGCGCAGCGCTCGCCCTGACCCCCGCCGTGCCGACTACGGGGCAGCTTACGGCGCTGCGTGACGCGCTTGGGCGGCTGGAGCAACCGATCGCGCCAGGCGATCTCAGCGCCATGTCGGCACAACTCGGCGGGTGGATGGCACTCTGAACCTGAACGTATCTGTTCACAGTCGGAGGTTGGGGGAAGACCCCCAATATAGAGAATCGGCGGCTGGAAGGCTTCCGCAAGCGCCAGATCATGTCGCCCCGCCGACGGAACATACCATTTCGAGGGAAGTGTGAACCATCACGTTTTAACCCCTGTTCGACAATCGTTACTGCTTGCGTTATAATGCAACCAAGTTCGTGAAACTCTTCCCAGATATTTGAGTCCGACTCCCTGGCGTAGCTGATATCGCTAGAGCGAGAGTGTCCATGGCCGCACAGATCTGGCCATATGGCCGTCATCCGCCGCCAGCCGCACCCCTTGCCGGAGCGATGTTGTAGTGCTCCCGCTCCTGCCCCTCATGCACCCGGCAGCCTGAACGGCACTGCCACGGTGAGATCCATGACCTGATGGTTGATCGTATGAGAGATCGCAAGTCTAGCAAGGAAAGGTTATGGCAGCAGCACTGACCCTCTATCGCAGTACGATCGGCAAGAAGGCCATCATGGCCATTACCGGCTTCATTGGCTACGGCTTTGTTATCCTGCACATGGTCGGTAATCTCCACATCTTCGAGGGCCCGGCAGAGTTCAACCATTATGCCGAGTTCCTCCGTACCATCGGCACTCCGGTATTGCCGGAGCGCGGTCTGCTCTGGATCTTGCGTGTGGTCCTGCTGGCATCGGTGATCCTGCATGTGACCGCCGCGGTACAGCTCACCCGGCTCGACTGGGCAAGTCGCCCGCAGGGGTACCGCCAGACGAAACGCAAGCAGGCTACATTCGCTTCGATGACGCTACGCTGGGGCGGCATCGCGATCTTCTTTTTCCTGATCTATCACCTGGCGCATTTCACCTTCGGCGTCGGCATCCCCAACTTCGCCGGCCACGAGTCGGCTTACCAGAACGTCGTCACCGGCTTTTCGAACCCGATCAATGTCGCACTCTACATTGTTGCCGTCGGCGCCCTCGGTATGCACCTGTACCACGGCGTCTGGAGCATGTTTCAGACTCTCGGCCTCAACGGCGCGCGCACCGATGGGTTCTGGCGCGGCCTGGCGGCACTCTCCGGCATTCTGTTGTTCCTTGGCTTCTCGACTGTGCCCATCGCGGTGATCACCGGCGTGGTGCGTTGAGATGCACACTAGAGGGAAGGCATGACGATGTCCACAACCGATACCAAGCCGTCCACCACACGGCCTGCAACGGAATATATTGACCCCAAACTCGATGCGAAGATCCCGGCCGGGCCGATCGAACGAAAGTGGGAGCGCCACAAGTTCGAGATGAAGCTGGTCAACCCGACCAACCGGCGGCGCTACACGATCATTATCGTCGGTTCCGGCCTTGCAGGCGCTTCGGCGGCCGCAACCCTGGCGGAGGCCGGCTACAACATCAAATGCTACTGCTACCAGGATAGCCCGCGGCGGGCACATAGCATCGCAGCACAGGGCGGCATCAACGCTGCCAAGAATTATCGCAACGATGGCGACAGCGTCTTCCGCCTGTTCTACGACACGATCAAAGGCGGCGACTTTCGCGCCCGTGAAGCGAATGTCTATCGCCTGGCCGAAGTGAGTATGGCGATCATTGACCAGTGCGTCGCTCAGGGAGTACCATTCGCACGTGAGTACTCCGGTTATCTCGATAACCGGTCGTTCGGCGGCGCCCAGGTGGCGCGCACCTTCTACGCCCGCGGGCAGACCGGCCAGCAATTGTTGCTGGGCGCGTACCAGGCGCTCAGCCGGCAGATCGGCCTGGGCAAGGTACAGATGTTCTCGCACACCGAGATGCTCGACCTGGTCGTGATTGATGGTCAGGCGCGCGGCATCGTCACGCGCGACATGATCACCGGTAAGGTCGAGTCGCATATTGCCGACGCCGTCGTCCTGGCGACCGGTGGGTACTCGAATGTCTTCTATCTCTCGACCAACGCCAAGGGGTGCAATACAACCGCGATCTGGCGCGCCCATCGTCGCGGTGCCTTCTTCGGCAATCCCTGCTACACACAGATCCATCCGACCTGCATCCCGGTCAGCGGTGATCACCAGAGCAAACTGACCTTGATGTCGGAGTCACTGCGCAATGATGGTCGCGTCTGGGTGCCGAAAACCCCCGGTGACCGGCGCCCGCCGAGCCAGATCCCCGAAAACGAACGGGACTATTACCTTGAACGCAAATACCCGAGCTACGGCAACCTGGCGCCACGCGACATCTCGTCGCGGGCGGCAAAGGAAGCCTGCGATGCCGGGCGTGGCGTCGGGCCGGGTGGCCTCGGCGTCTACCTTGACTTCGCCGATGCGATCAAGCGCCTGGGCAAGAATGTGATTGCCGAGCGCTACGGCAACCTGTTCGATATGTATGAGCGCATTACCGGCGAGAATCCGTACGAAGTACCGATGCGTATCTATCCCGCCGTGCATTACACCATGGGTGGGTTGTGGGTAGATTACAACCTGATGAGCACCATTCCCGGCCTGTTTGTGATCGGTGAAGCGAACTTCTCCGATCATGGCGCCAATCGCCTCGGTGCCTCGGCACTGATGCAAGGACTGGCCGACGGCTATTTTATCCTGCCCTATACCATTGCCGATTACCTGGCGTCGACCCGGCTACCGAAGGCAGACACGACACATAGCGCCTTCCGAGAGACCGAGGCCGAAATTAACGACCGGGTCAGGCGGCTGCTGAATACGAAAGGGTTGCGCACGGTCGACTCGTTCCACCGTGAGCTTGGCAGGATCATGTGGGAATACTGCGGTATGGCACGCAATGAGGCGGGGCTCAAGAAGGCGCTGGATCAGATCCCGGCCTTGCGCGAGGAGTTCTGGGCGAGTGTAAAGGTGCCCGGCGAGAACAACGATATCAACCAGGAACTCGAAAAGGCCGGGCGCCTGGCCGATTTCCTGGAACTGGGCGAGTTGATGTGCATTGACGCCTTGCACCGCAATGAGTCGTGCGGCGGCCATTTCCGCGAAGAATATCAGACGGAAGATGGTGAGGCGAAGCGCGACGACGAGAGTTACTCCTATGTGGCGGCATGGGAATTCACCAGCCTCGGCGCCAAGCCGATCCTGCATAAGGAACTGTTGCAGTTCGAGAATATCGCGCTCGCGACGCGTAGTTATAAGTAGGGGTCACGGGTCAGGGCGCTGGATCAGTGCAGTCAATGCAATGAACCGTTGACCTGTAACCGTTCTAGATACAGAGAATGCCATGAATCTGACACTCCACGTCTGGCGGCAGAAGAACTCGCGCTCGGAGGGCCGCTTCGAAACATACCAGGCGAAGGATATCATTCCCGACATGTCGTTCCTGGAGATGCTCGACGTGGTCAACCAGGAATTGATCATGAAGGGTGAGGAGCCGATTGCCTTCGAGCACGATTGTCGCGAAGGGATCTGCGGCTCGTGCGGCATGGTGATCAATGGTTATCCGCACGGCGGCCAGAAGGGCACCACGGCCTGCCAGTTGCACATGCGCCACTACAAGGACGGCGATACGATTACGATCGAACCGTGGCGCGCACGCGCTTTTCCGGTGCTGAAGGATCTGATTGTTGACCGTTCGGCCTTCGACCGGATCATCCAGTCCGGCGGATTCATCTCGGCCACGACCGGCGTGGCCCAGGACGCCAACACGGTGCTGGTGCCCAAGTCGAATGCCGACGCGGCGATGGATGCCGCTGCCTGTATTGGCTGCGGCGCTTGCGTGGCGGCTTGCCCGAATGCATCGGCAATGTTGTTCACCGCTGCCAAGATTTCACACCTCGGTCTGCTCCCACAAGGCCAGCCTGAGCGCTATGCCCGCGTTGTGCAGATGGTTGAACAGATGGATAAGGAAGGGTTTGGCGGCTGCACCAATATCGGCGAGTGCTCGGCTGCATGCCCGAAGGAAATCTCGCTCGATGTGATTGCTCGTATGAATCGTGACCTGCTGGTCGCCACGATCAAGGGCGGGAAATAAGGTTGAGAACAGCGGCGACGGAGCGGAACCAGCGCGATCCCTGGATCGCGAACCGCTCCGCCGCCGGCATGCCGGAAATGGTATAATGCCCGCCGCCTGAATAGCTACTGAACGGCGGCTCCATGACCACGCACCGGCGTAAGACCTTTCTGCTCAATCACGCCACGGCGTCTGTCGAAGAACCAGGCGCCATCGGGCCGGTATTCACCGTCTCCCGGCACCTGGTGCTCCAGGCCGCAGTCGTGCTGCTGGCATGCATCGTCGTCCTGATTGCTGCCGACCTGTTCCTGCTCAATCTGCACGACGGCCGTTACCTGGTTGACATCGGTAACTTCCGCGACAAGACCTTCCTCGACGGTGCCCATCGCCAGGAACGGCTGGACGGCGCGACCTATCGCTGGACCACGGCACGCGCAACCCTCGCGCTCGCGCAGGTCGATCTTGGCCCGCACAATGCCCTCACCCTCACGCTCGGCGGGCGTCCTGCACCCGGAACCCTGCAACTGACCTTGAATGAGTCGCCCTGGACGGTATTGACGGCGACGACGGTGCCGCGCCGTTATACGTTGCTCGTACCGCACGCTGCAGCGCGCGACTGGACGGAGGTTGGTCTGCTCAGCGAGACATTCACCGCTGCCGGGGATAACCGGCAACTTGGCGTCAGGCTCGATGGCTTTGAGTGGCGGGTGCTGGATGATACGGTGCGCTTCCCGGCAGTTGCACACCTTCAGGCACAGATCATCACGCTACTCCTGCTGCAGATGACGATCGTCCGCCTGGGCTGGCGCATGGTCGGTCAGGCGGCAGCAGGCGCAGTCGCGGCGATCGGCCTGGCAACCGTGCTTAGCAGCGAATTGTTGCTGGCGCATAGTTACCTGCCACGGCTTGCCGCTGGCACAGCGACGCTTGCGTTGCTCAGCTGGATCGTGTTGCCGCGCCTCGAACGGGCGGCGACCTTCGCCAGGCCCCGCGACCTGCACGTACTCTGGGCGCTCACGCTGGCAGCGTGTGGCCTGCGCTTTGCCGGCATCCTCTACCCGACCTTTAGTGGCCAGGACATGGGCTTCCATACCGCGCATATGACCGACGTGGCAACCGGGCAACTGTTCCTGATCACGGGGTCCACCGAGTTTGGCGGGCGCGCGATCTATCCTCCAGGCGTCTACCTGTCTGTTCTCCCCGGGATGCTGCTCACCGAGGATCTCCGGGCGCTGCTGCAGATTGTACTGGCACTGCTTGATGGCCTGACCGCTTTACTGGTCGGCGTTCTGGCGCTCCGATTGGGCGGCGATGCGCGCGCGGCGCAGATGGCGTTGCTGCTGTATGCCGGGAGCGTTGCGGCGCTCGGCGCGCTGAACTTTGGCTTCGCCGCGCAGATCTTCGGCCAGTGGTTCGTCGCGCCGCTCGGGTTGCTGTTGCTGCGCAAGGGCTGGCCGCCTACCCCACGGACGTGGATGCTCTGCGCCATGGTGGCACTGCTGGCGCTCTGTTCCCACGCCGGTGTCGCCTTTCTGGTGGCGGGATGGCTGGGATTGCTGCTGACAATACTCGTCGTCTCGCGCGGCCAGCAGGTGGCAGGAGCGATCGCCATTCTCGCCGCCGCAGGGGTGGCAGGCTTTGTCGTACTGTATGCCAGCGCAGCAGCGCTAATGGTTGGGAACGCCGCGCGCCAGGCGCAGGGCGCAGCGGCGCACGCCACAGGAGCACTACCGGGGCTGAACCCGCTCCTGATCGGTGGTGCGCGCCTGGCGTTCAGCGATGCAGGGATTGCACTGATCTGGCCCGGCATCGCGCTCATGCTACTGGCAGCGCCGGAGCAACGCGCGCAGCGGTTCACGGTAGCCGGCGCATGGCTGGCGGCCGCTGCCATCTTCCTGCTGATCAATGTGCTGACAGCGATGCAGGTGCGCTACTTCTATTTTGCGCTGCCGGTGGCCCTGGCACTCATCGCATTGCCCCTCGGGCGGATCGCGGCGCGCGGCGGCGCCGGGCGCATCACCGCGTGGGCATTGACACTGGCGCTGGCCTTACCAGGCATGGCGCTCTGGTTCCAGACAACGATGGGTAACGGGCGCATTCCGATGACGCCGCTGACGCATTGATCCAGACCATGCCGCTATCGTGTATTCGCCTTGCACACTTTGCGCCATTCGCGCTTACCGCGCTGGCGCTCCTGGCCGCCAACCTGGCGTTCCTGAACCTGCACCCCGGATACTATACGGTTGACGTTGGCAACTTTCGTGATTTCATCTTTGTTGACGGCGCCTACCAGCAGGAAGTTGTTGATGGTGCCAGCTACCGCTGGACCACGGCGCAGACGACGCTCACAATCGATCGGCCGGACAGAGGGCCATATGCCGCGCTGACCCTGCACCTCGGCGGGCGCCCCACCTCCGGCACGGTAAAGCTGGCAGTGGATGGTCATCCCTTCGGTGGCTTCCTTACCGATACGGCGCCACGACGTTATGCGCTGCTGTTGCCGGATGACCCGTCCCCCCCCGCCAGGCTCGCCATTCAGAGCGATACCTTCTCCGCCCCGGGCGATCCACGACGACCCGGCGTCAGGCTGGACGGGTTTACCGTGGCAATACTCAACGATGCGCCACGTTTCCCGACGGCCCGGCAGATACTGGCCCAGATTGGGGTGCTGGCGTGCCTGCTGCTCATTGCACGCCGACTCGACTGGCGACCGGCAGCGCAAAGCGCACTCGGCGTACTCGCCGCAACCGGCCTGGCAGCCCTCCTGGCCAGCGAGTTTCTCCTCGCCTCCAGTTATCTTTTGCGACTGGCCGGCGCCGCCGTGGCGCTGGCGCTTCTGACCCGGGGTGTCCTGCCACTCTTCGAGCGCCTGGCTCTGGATAATCCCGCGCCGCCCGGCGCACCCTCCTGGGGCACGCGTCGCGAGATGCGGCTGCTCTGGGCGCTCATGATCGCCGCATGTGTGATTCGCCTGGTTCCCATTCTCTACCCGACGTTTGGCGGCCAGGATCTTGACCGCAACGTTAACCGGTTCATCATGACCATCACCGGCCAGCTTGTCATCATTGCGCCCTCGGCGGAATTTGCCCGCGGCCTGACGATCTATCCGCCAGGGCCATACCTGGCCCTCATGCCGCTGGCGCTTATGCTGCGCGATCTGGATGTTACGCTGCAAGGACCGCTCGCCTTGCTCGATGGCACAACCGCGTTTCTGACGGCGTTGATCGCCCGCCGGCTGGGTGCTGGCCCTCACGGCGCGCGTCTCGCGCTCGTACTCTATGCAGGCAACCTGGCCGCATTCGCCGGACTCAGTTACAGCTTCTCGGCGCAGGTCTTCGGCCAGTGGTTCACTGCGCCAATCGCGCTGGTGCTGATGGCCTCTCTCGGTGTTGCGCCGCGTCCGCGCACCTGGTTGCTGGTGGCATTGCTGACGCTGATGGCCTTGCTTTCACATATTGGCGTCGCATTTCTCGCCGGCGCATGGATGGTGCTGGCGGTCGGCGTCGTGAGCCTGGCCCACCGGCGACTGGTATGGCAGGGCGCGACAATACTGGCGCTCGCAGGGGCATTCGCTTTCGGGCTGCTCTATATCGAAATCTTCGCTGAAACGCTGCGCCACGCAACCGCCGAGGTGCTGCCCGGCGAAGCTGGCGCGCTTTTTCCCGGATACCGCCCGTTGATGATCAATGGCCTGCGCCTGGCATACAGCGATCCCGGCCTGGCGCTGATTCCGCTAGGTATCGCGCTGGCACTGAACCGGGCACCCGGCGAGACATGGTCCGGCATCGTGCGACGGCAGGCTCCGGTGCTGGCTGCACTGCTGGCGGTTGCGCTCTACTGGCTGGTGGCGCTCCGGCTCGACGTCCAGGTACGTTTCTTCTATTTCTCGCTGCCGTTTGTCCTGGCCGCCATGGGCCTCGCGCTGGGCAGGCTGGCAGATCGCGGCACCGCTGGCCGGATCGTCGGGTGGGCGCTCACACTGGCGGTTGCCATACCGCCAACCCTCCTCTGGTTCCAGGCCACCCTCGCCGACGGCAAGATTCCACTCACGCCGCTGACCCACTGACATCCTGTATGCCCAAACGCAGATCAAAGAACCATACCATATCGCGCCTCTTCGCGGCCTGTGACATCCTGGCCGCCGGCATCGAGGGTGTGGCAGACGACGCGCGGCGGCGCAGCGCTGCTATCACCCTGGCGCGGCTGATGTTCCTGTCATTCGTTGCGGCGGGCGGGTGGCCCGCTGGCGATCGGCGCTCGCTGCGGCAACGTCTGGAGGATGCGCCTGAGGCGGAGCATGATCACGGTTGCGCTTTCGCCGTATCGTTGCTGCTGCATGGCAGCAACGTTCAACGACACAACACCAGCGCGCCTTCCGTGCCGTTTCGCCTGGAGAAAGCGGCGCTCAACCGCGCGATTGCCATCCTTGCAGAGCTCGACTGGCGACTCGACCCGCACGACAAACCTGGTGCCGGCAGACCGGTGCCCGCCACGATCGGGTACCTGTTCGAGCAATATATCGAACGCAAGCGGGCCGGCATCTACTATACCGGTACCGATGTTACCGCGTACATCGCGACCCACACAATTATCCCGTGCCTGCTCGACATTCTCCCACCACGCGCGACAGCACTGGCCAGCGAACTGGCCTCTCGCGATCCGCTGCGGTACATCCCCGCTGCCATGCCTCATGGCAGCGAACTGGAGCTGCCGGCGACGATCGCTGCCGGTATTGCCGACGTGACCCGGCGGGGCGAGTGGAACAGCGCCGCGCCGGCCAGCTTCGCGCTGCGCGGCGAAACATGGCGCGACGTTATTGCGCGCCGCCGCCAGCTGGAAGCAACGGTCCGGGCACTGCGCGCCGGTACGGTCGATCCGGCATCCCTGATCACCCTCAACATTGACATGATGCGGCTGGCGCATGATCTCTGCGCCGCCTGGCCACCGGAACGGCTCCCTGACCTCGAAGACGCACTGGCGCGCCTGACCGTGCTTGACCCGACATGCGGTTCGGGCGCATTTCTATGCGCAGCATTCGATGTGCTGGCCGGCCTGGCGCACGCCATCGCGTCACGCCGCGCACGGCCGCTCCCGGACGCATGGCTCCAGGCGATCATTGAACGCAACCTGTATGGCGTTGATGTGATGCCGGAAGCGGTCGAGATCTGCTGTATGCGTCTCTGGTTGCACATGGCGGACGGCAGCGGCGCTGCAGTACAACCAGGCGGGACACATTTCAACATCTATTGCGGCGATGCGCTGACCGGAAACATTGCGCCAGCGCAGGTTCCTACAACAACCGATGCCCATGCGATATCACGCACCATCGCCCAGGATGCGCTCGACTGGCGAGCAACCTTCCCGCAGGTGATGGCGCGCGGCGGCTTCGACGTCGTGATCGGCAACCCGCCATATGTCGTGCGCCGCGGGCTGCACGTCCATCCTGCACTG
Organism: Chloroflexota bacterium; assembly: GCA_013388755.1. GTDB lineage: Bacteria > Chloroflexota > Chloroflexia > Chloroflexales > Roseiflexaceae > JACAEQ01. Next base: position 68,135 of record JACAEQ010000112.1, on the reverse strand, counting down.
CGGACGTATCGGACGGCGGCGACAGGTAACCTGTATGCACTCGTGGTCGAACGCGCCCTGGAGCTGTTGCAGCCGCAAGGGCGGCTGGGCATGATCGTCCCGATTGCCTCGGTCGCTACTGACGGCATGGCGCAGCTGCAACAACTGTACGCCCCGCTCCGCCAGTGGCACAGCCACTACGCCGTGCGGCCGGGCAAACTCTTTCCCGATGTTGATATGAACCTGACGATCACCCTGCTGCAACGCGCGCCATCACAGAGCGAACGGTATGTCAGCGGCTACCGGCGCTGGCGCTCCAGTGAACGAGGGCACCTGTTTGAAACGCTGAGGTACACGCCGCTACCACCGATACCCGGCCTCGCCGGGCCATTACCGAAGCTTGGCTCCGAGCTGGAGGTGCGCCTGCTGCAACGCATGCTGTCCCATGGCCATCAGTTGCATGAGTATCTTGCGCCTGGCGGCACGCTGATCCACTATCACTCCGGTGGGCGCTACTGGCGCAAGGCACTGCCGGAAAAACTGTCGTCGCATTACAGGCCATTACGCATTGTGCCCGCCGTGGCGCCAGTCGTACTGGCGTTGCTGAACAGCCAGCTCTTCTACTGGTACTGGATCGCCTTCTCGAATTGTATGGACGTGGTCGCGCGCGAGGTCCTGCACGTCCCGGTCTTTCCGCTGGAAACGGCCGACCCCGCGCCATTTCAGGCGCTCACCGATCGCCTCCTGGCGTTGTACCGCGAAGGCGCCACAGCGCGCGCGCGCCGCGGTGTGCGCATCCGGGTTGATGAAACCAGCATCGACGCGCGGCGCGCGCGCCCGGCGCTCGACGCGATCGACCGGCTCCTGGCGCACCATTATGGCTTCGATGATGAGCAACTGGACTTCGTGCTCAGCTACGATCATCGTTTCCGCCATAAAGACATTTAATAGTTGACAAACCGCGTAAATTAGGATAGTCTTATCGCTGTCATATGGTCAGGCATACGTAGCGCATCGTGCCCTGCGGCCTGATATGCGCACCGACTGCGCCTAGAAATGATCGTCGATGAGCCCTGTCCGCCGTCTCCTGTTCATGGCCGCGTCGTTGTTAGCGGTGATCCTCGCCGGCTGCGGTGCAGCGCCAGCCGCCGCTCCATCACCTGAGCCACAGGTCGTCCAGCAGACGGTCATCGTGCGCGAGACGGTCGCCGTCGAGCAGACGGTGATTGTTCCAGCGACGCCTACCCCCGTCGCAAGCGCTCGCGGCGAGATCGTCGTCTACACCTCACGGGCCGAGGCGCTGTTCAAGCCAGTGATCGAGGCCTTCAACGCCGAGTATCCGGACATCAAGGTGACCGTGCTCAACGGGAGCAACGGTGAACTGGCCGCTCGTCTGCTCGAGGAGCGGGCAAACCCGCAGGCCGACGTGCTGATCAACTCCGACCTGCTGACGATGGCAAGCCTGGCCGCGGAGGGGGTCTTCGCGCCGAATGACTCGCCGCTGGTGCTGGATGTACCGGAAGGTTTTCGCGCCGATGACGGTAGCTGGGTGGCGCTGACCCTGCGGACAAGGGTCATCATGTATAACACGAACCTCGTGACCGCGGAAGAGTTGCCCCGCTCGATGCTGGATCTGACCGACCCGAAATGGAGTGGCATGGTGGGGTCGGCCAATAGCACTAACGGCGCAATGATGGCGCAACTGGTGGCAATGCGCCACCAGCTTGGCGAAGCAGCAACGGCAGAGTTCATCCGCGGGCTGGTCGCGAATGATACCCAGTTCTTCGGCGGGCACACCGACGTTCGCAAAGCAGTCGGCGCCGGTGAGCTCAAGCTTGGCCTGGTTAATCACTACTATTACCATCTTTCGAAGGCAGAGGGCGCACCGGTAGGCGTTATTTTTCCCGACCAGGGTGAGGGTGAACCGGGTCTGATCGTCAATTCGACCAATGCCGGCATTGTCGCGGGTGGCCCCCATCCCGACCTTGCGCGCATCTTCGTTGATTTCATGCTCTCAACCCGTGGCCAGCGCATCTATGCCGAGCAGAACTTCGAATATCCGATCGACCCTGACGTGGCGCTGGCCGAGGGGGTCAGGCCGCTGACCTCGCTGCGCCTCAGTAGTGTGACACTGAAAACCATGTGGGACGAACTGGCGCCGACGCGCGCCCTGACACAGGAAGCCGGTCTGCCGTGAGCCAGTTCAGGTACGTGCCGCGCATGGGCATCGATCATACATCACGAACCCTGGCCATCACGGCGGCGGTGGTGAGTCTGCTGGCCAGTGTGCCGCTCGTCTACCTGGCACTGCGAGCATTTGACGCCGACCTGGAGGTGTGGCGACGGCTCTGGGTCGGCCAGATCCCGCCGTTGATCGGCAACACGGTCGCCCTGGCGGTAACCACCATCGGCCTGGCCGCCCTGATCGGCGGTGGCGCTGCGTGGCTCGTCGAACGGACGGATATACCAGGGCGCTCGATCTGGCGCGTGCTGTTCGCGTTGCCGCTCGCCATCCCGGCCTATGTCGTCGCGATCTGCTGGCTGGTGCTGCTGCGCCGTGGCGGCCTGGTCGATCTCGCGGCGATACGCTGGTTCGGATTCGCGCACGGCGAACTGCTGCTGCCACCACTCTACAATCTCTGGGGTGCAACTCTGGTGATCGGGCTGTGTGTGTTCCCGTATATCTTCCTGCCGGTGAGCGCAGCGCTACGCAGCACCGACCGCACGCTGGAGGAAGCGGCGCGCATTGCGGGTGGAAGTCGCTGGGCGGTGGCGCGCCAGGTCACCCTGCCGCTGATCATGCCGGCGGCAGCGGCGGGAGCGCTCCTGGTCGGGCTGTATGTCCTCTCGGATTTCGGCACCGTGGCGATGCTACGCTATCGCACCTTTACGCTGGCGATCTACCAGCAATTTGCCGGCCAGGTTGACCGTTCGGCAGCCGCCATTTTGAGTATGGCGCTGATCGTGCTGGCGCTTCCGTTGCTCTCCAGCGAGGAGCTGCTCAGCCGCCGCTCGCGACGTCTCAACCGCAGCCGCAGCTGGCAACCGCGCGTTCCGGTCGCGCTGGGGCGCGGGCGCGTTCCTGTCCTCGCGCTGCTCGGCGTGCTTGTCCTGTTGTCGCTGGGGCTTCCGCTGGGGGTGCTCGGCGGGCTGACGCTGCAAAGCTGGTTGTTTCCAACAGCAGCAGACCGTATCTGGGGCATCAATAATGACGGGCTTTTGCGCCACAGCCTGAACAGCCTGCTGCTGGCCGGCGCCGCGGCAACGCTGGCGACCTTGCTGGCGTGCGCACCGGCACTGCTGGCGGCGCGCGTCCCTGGCCCGATGAGTAGCTTCCTGCTGGCATTGAGCAAGAGCCCGTTCACACTACCCGGCGTGATGGTCGGCCTTGGTTTCGTGCTGCTCTTCAACCGCTGGCTGACGCTACTGGCCGGTACACTGGCAGCGCTGCTGATCGGTTTTGTGTTTCGGGTCCTGCCGCAGGCGGTGGCCGCCAACGAGAGTGCGCTGCGCACCGTCTCGCCAGTACTGGAACAGGCGGCGCGCACGCTTGGATGCAACGGGCCGGGCAGCCTGTGCCGGGTAACGCTTCCGGTTGCCGCGCCAGGCCTGCTGGCGAGCTGGGTGCTGGTTTTCGTGACCGCCATGAAGGAACTGCCGACGGCCGTTCTGCTCCGACCACCTGGTTTCGACACCCTGCCGGTACGAATCTGGGTGGCGGCGAGCGAGTCCGTCCATACGCAGGCTGCGCCGGCGGCGTTTGCGCTGATCGGCCTGACGATGGCGACCTTGCTGATACTTATGCGCCGGCAGGATGGCCTGGCGCGGGTGCTGGAGCACGGGCGGTCGGGTGAGGGTGCGCGGGCATGAGTGGCGCGGCGATGCCCCGATCACCCGCGGCGTTCACGCATGCCGCAGCACACCACGCGTGTCAACGACCCGGCGCGCGGCCACGGTAACCGCGCGCCAGTCGTATGCCGTGTGATCCGTGACGATCACGACACAGTCTGCCGTGCGCAGCGCGCCATCCAGGTCGGACACGCTGCGCAGCCGCAATTCCTCAACCTGGATCTGCGGCACATACGGATCGTGATACTCTACCAGCGAGCCTTTCTGGTGGAGCAGATGGAGAATATCAAGCGCAGGCGACTCGCGCACATCATCAATGTCGCGTTTGTACGCAGCACCCAGCACCAGGACGCGGCTGCCCTTCAGCGCCCGACCATCTTCGTTCAGGGCATCCTGCACCTTCTGCACCCAGTAGCGCGGCATGTCGGTATTGACCTCGCTCGCCAGGTCAATGAAGCGCGCCGTATAGTTGAGCGTCTTCAGCTTCCACGACAGGTAGAGCGGATCGATCGGGATGCAGTGCCCTCCCAGGCCAGGCCCCGGCGTAAACTTCATAAAGCCGAACGGTTTGCTGGCCGCAGCGTCAATCACTTCCCACACATCAAGGCCGAGCTTGTCGCACATCAGCAGCACTTCGTTCACCAGGCCGATATTGACGGCACGGAAGGTGTTCTCGAGCAACTTGACCATTTCGGCCGCCTCCGGGCTGCTCACCGGAACGACCCGTTCAATCGCCGTCTCATAAAGCGCGCGTGCCGTCTCCAGGCAGGCCGGTGTCACCCCACCCATGACCTTCGGCGTGTTACGCGTCGTCCAGTCAGTACGGCCAGGATCGACGCGTTCAGGCGAAAACGCCAGGAAATAGTCCACCCCGACACGCAGCCCGCCGGCCTCCAGCCGTGGCAGAATGATCTCGCGCGTGGTGCCAGGGTAGGTTGTGCTTTCCAGAATGATCACCTGGCCGGGCCGCAGATAGCGTGCGATCTGTTCCGTTACATTGATGATCGCCGAAATATCCGGGTCGCGTGTTTTGCGCAACGGCGTCGGCACGCAGATGCTGATCGCATCGAGTTCGGCCAGCACGCTGACATCGCACGTGGCATCGAGCAGGCCATCGGCACGCAGATGCGCCACAAGACTGGAGGGAACATCTTCAATATAGCTGTGCCCGGCATTGATGGCGGCAACCCGCTCGGTACTCATGTCAATAGCGGTGACGCGCAGCCCGGCGCTGCCAAACACGGTCGCGAGCGGCAAACCGACGTAGCCGACGCCGATAATGCCGACGCGCACCGTTCGCCGGGCGATCCGCTCGAGTAATCGTTCCTTCGCTGCGGACAACAGGGCCATGCGGTTCATCCTTTGTTCATACAGTTTCACGGAACCAGGTGACAGTGTGCGCCAGGCCATCGGCAAGGGTTACACGCGGCGCATAACCGAGCGTCTCACCGATGGCGGTAATACTTGCGAGCGAGTGGCGCACATCACCCGCGCGCGGCGGGTGGTGCTCGGGCACAAGATCGCTGCCAAGCAACCGGTTGATCTGCGCCGCCAGTTGCAGCAACGAGGTGCGCTCCCCGGCGCCGACATTGAACACCGCCGAGCAATCGGCAGGAGCATCCAGGGCAGCGAGGTTGGCTGCCACAACATTCTCAACGTAGGTAAAGTCGCGCGATTGTTCTCCGTCACCATAGATCACCGGCGCAAGACCACGCACCATGCGATCGAGAAAGCGCGGGATCACGGCAGCATACTCGGAACGCGGGTCCTGGCGCGGGCCAAACACGTTGAAATAGCGTAACGCAATCGCCGGCAGGCCGTACACCGCGCTGAACGCCAGGCAATACTGCTCGCCGGCCAGCTTCGAGACGGCATAGGGCGAGCGTGGGCGCGGCGGCATGGTCTCAATCTTGGGGAGTGTCGGCGTATCGCCATAGACCGATGACGACGAGGCAAAGACCACTCGCTGCACCCGTGCGTCGCGCGCAGCCATCAGCACGTGCAGCGTCCCGGTCACATTCACGGCATTGGTCGTCAACGGATCATCCACCGAACGCTGCACGGATGCCAGTGCGCCCTGGTGCATCACCGCCTCGACGCCGGCAACCGCGCGGCGCACCGTCGCTTCGTCGCGGAGGTCACCAATGATCAATTCAATATCATCGCGCACCGCAGCCAGGTTCTCGGCCCGGCCGGTCGAGAGATTGTCGAGCACACGCACCATGTCGCCACGGCGCAACAGAGCCTCAACAAGGTGCGAACCAATGAAACCGGCGCCGCCGGTCACCAGCACACGCGCCATGGCCCCCCCTTTTTCACACGACGGCCCGCATGGTCTCACCTCAACGTGTTGCGTGACATAGTGCCGCGCTCCCCCACGGCACATCAGGGCACAAAACGATACTCCAGGCGCGGCGTCTGTGGCTGAGCGATCGCGCGCAGACCGAGCGGATCGGCAGGCTGCGCGCTGCGTTCGAGGCTGGCTTGCAGCAACTCACGCAACGAGTTGAACGATCGGTAGCGAACGACAAGCGCCTCATCCAGGCCGGCAAGCGCTTTCGCGCCCTCAATCGCATCGTCCAGGTTGCCAAGTTCATCCACCAGGCCCAGCGCCAGCGCCTGCCGCCCGGTGTACACGCGCCCGTCGGCAACGCGCAACACATCGTCACGAGCCATACCACGGCCTTCAACAATCACGTCCACGAACCCCTGGTAGGCCTCATCCACCAGCGCGTTCCAGATCGCTTCCTCTTCGGGCCGTGGCGGTCGCAACGGCGAACCAATATCCTTGAACTCGCCGCTCTTATACACATACTCCTGCAGCCCCAGCCGGCTGAACGCTTCGTCATAGTTGAGCAGCGAGACGATCACGCCGAGGCTGCCGGTGAGCGTATCCGGGTTGGCATACACCTGTTCACCCGCCATTGAGATATAGTACCCACCACTGGCGGCGGTGGTTCCCATGGATATAACCAGTCGCTTGCCGCGCTCGCGCAGCTTCAGAAGCTCACCATACAACTCGTTGCTGGCGACCACCGATCCGCCCGGGCTATCAACCCGCAACACCACCGCTCTGACGCGCGAGTCGCCGGCGGCGGTACGGATCTGTGAGATCAGTTGCTCGTGGCTCAGGCCAGTGGAAAACACGCCATCACTACTGCCGGCACCAATCACGCCGCTGACGGTAATCACCACCACACGATCATTGCCGCGTCCGGAGATCACCTGTTCCTGCCATGTGCCGCTGGCAGCAGTCGTTGTCGCGCCCTGGCCGGCAGATGCCAGGAGGAGCGCCATGCCGCCAAGCGGCAGTATGGCGCACGCCAGTACAATACCCAGCACAATGGCCACCACAATGAGCCACGTGCGATCCTTGCGTGGTGGCGTCTGCGCCGGCTGTGGCAGCGGCGCAGGCGCCGAGGTTCCTTCGGTCATGGGTGTTCTCTCCCTCGTTATCAGGTATGTGTGTTCTTGCGTCAGTCGCGCCTCTGAGCCTTCGGCCAACCACCCGCCGTCGCAGATGGGAAAGCGTCGGCGCAGACCGACGCCCGGCACGCAGCGCCTCCAGGCGCGGTTTCAACCGCCGGGCGAGGATGTACGCCAGTGGTGTACTGGCGCCAATACCCTTCACATACGGCTTTCCGCACCGCACAGCCCCGCGCCCAACCACCGCTGGGGGGAGAGGAGGCGGGCTCCCTCCCCCGGAGGGAGAGGGCTGGGGTGGGAGTGACGGGCCTATTTGAAAAGTATTGGTACTAGCGCCTGATCAGCGGCAGTCGCACCCGGTACACCTGCGACACCACACTGAGCGTCTCAAATGGCAGCGCCGAATTACTGACGCTCACAGCCAGATCTCTCACGCTCGCCACATCAGCCGCGACGAGCGCCGTGCGCAATTCGGTCGCGCTTACAAACACCGTCGCGCGTTCAGTCCCACCGATGACAATCTTGCTCCCAGAATCAAATCCTGCGCCATGGACCGTAACAACCGTTCCCACCTCACCGACACCGACGAATGGCGGGCTGAGGGTCAACCTTACAACAAGCTCGTACGCGCCGACATCGCATGCGCCACCCTGGGGCCGGCCAATACCCCGCTGGTCGGTCGCCGGGCAGGAAGCTGCCACGGCGGCATTGAATGCCGGGCTTGCGGCCGGGATCGCCATGGTCGGCGACGGGCCGCCATTGTCAACCAGTGGCCCCAGTTGCGGGTTCTGAAACAGAATGGCAGACGCGGGCGAGGTAATCAGGTTGTTGATATCATGATTGAAGTCGGGCGCCCTGGTACGCGGGTACTGGATGTTGCCCCCGCCGTTTGTCAGCGGGCGGTTCGTATGATACCCCTGATACTCGGTAGTTGAAGGATTGGTATGCGTCGGGTCGAGCCGATTATCGTAGAAGATCGAACCGGTCAATGTGACCGAGGCCGAACCTCCGGCGAAGATTGCGCCGCCCTGATACGTTGCGAAATTGTTGGCAAACGTTGTATGGCTGACATCAATTGTCCCATCGCTGATCACCATGCCCCCACCCTGCCCGACGATATTTGTGCCGGCGGTCGCGACGCGGTTGTTGTAAAACGTAGCATTGATCACCCTGCCGCGCCCCAGGATCGTGAACCAGACACCGCCGCCCTGGCGGGGCGCATAGTTGCCGCTAAACGTCGATTCGCGAACCTCGATATTGTCCTCGCCCGATCCGCCGGCGCGATCGTCTTCAATATGATAGATCGCGCCGCCGTGCCCTTCGGCGGGCGGGGCATCAAGCACACGATTGTTGTTGAACGTCGATCGGGCATAGATCGCCCTGGTGCCCAGGTTGTCGGAAATCGTCACCTTGAGCGCCCCGCCGCCACGGGTTGCGGTGTTACCGTCGAAGACACTGCCACAGATATCTACTGTATTGCTGGTGATCGGATTGAATCCGTTGCTGACGCCATCGAGATGGATCGCGCCGCCGTGGCCGCGAACGATACCGCCCGGCGAGGCATCAGCCGCGCGGTTGTTGTCGAAGCGTGAATTGTAGATCTGCAACCCGGTCGCAATGCCGCCGAAGGCGCCGCCGCTGCCGGCTTCGTTATTGCTGAACACTGAGCCGACAATCACCGTCTCATATATGTTCCCTGCAAAAACCGCGCCGCCCTGATTATCTTCGTCGGTGACACTGGTGGTGCGATTATTCTCGAACACTGCATTGATGACATGCAGCCGCGTCCCGGGGCTCGTTACCCAGACGGCGCCACCACGCGCCCGGTCGTCCTGACGCTTCGTCGCCGCCGGGGCGCGACCGCCGATGAGGCGGATGTTCTGTAGCACCAGGTCATTGCCGGACGTCTTGTTCGTTTCCGAGCCGGGGGTGAACGGTTTCTCGATGATCCGGCTCGTACCACCGCCATCGAGTGTCACCAGGCCCTTGCCGTCGAGCACAATATCGCGCGTGGCCGAGGTGACCAGCGGTGCAGTGATCGGAATAATCACCGGGTTCGGCCCGCAATCGAAGGTGATATGCCCACCGGCTGCCAGCGCCGTCCGTACCGCCGCCTCGGTGCAACTGGTGATCACCACCGGATTGACGAGCGTCACCGGCGCGATCGGCGCGGCGCATGCCGCGGGCGGTGCGCCTGGCGCAGCGACAGGTTCCTGCGCACGGCTCGCCCGGTCCGGTGCCATCGCCAGGGTCGCAAACAGGCACAGAGCAGCAATGCCCCTCAACCATGGATGCAATGCAGGCAATGCTATCATCAGTTATCCATCCTCATCAGCGTATGATGCGCCACTATGGAACATGCGTCGGGGAACAGTGGCGAATATACTGCCAGTGATGGTAGCCGGTCGGGGTGACGCTCCACAAGCGCCAGATGTTACAGAATCGACGCATTATAGAATCGGATCGCTGCATAATTCGCGCTCGGCGATTTCGCAGACGACATGCGCCACGGTGATATGGGTTTCCTGGATGCGCGCCGTGTTCTGCGATGGAACACACAGGCAGAGATCAACCTGATCGCGCAATGCCCCGCCGGTCGCGCCGGACAACCCGGCCGTTGCCAACCCGCCCGCCCGTGCCGCGCGCATCGCCGCAATCACGCTGGCCGACTCGCCACTGGTGCTGATCCCGATTGCCAGATCGCCGGGCCGGCCAAGCGCCTCGATCTGGCGCGCAAAGACGCGTTCATACCCATAATCGTTGCCGATCGCCGTCAGGATTGAGGTATCGGTCGTCAGGGCGATGGCCGGCAGGCCCTGGCGTTCACGGCGAAAGCGACTGACAAACTCGGCGGCGATATGCTGGGCATCTGCGGCGCTGCCGCCATTGCCGCACAGGAGCAGCTTGTTGCCGCGACGCAACGTTTCAACGACCAGCCCCGCGATGGCAGCGACGACCGGCAGATGAGCCTCGATGACGCGGCGCTTGACCGCAATGCTGGCTTCGATCTCGCTGGTCGCCAGCAGGATGTACGCTTCGCTATCGGACATCATTGGTGTGAACTACTCGCAAGGCGGTTCCGCCCGGCATATCAGTATGTTCCCGGAGCAACAGGCGCCTGCTCTCCGGCACCGACAACAGGCAACCCCTTGCGCCGGCAAAACTCATCAAGCATGGCGGCGGTCGCGGTGGCGCCGACGCGCGTTACACCCACGCGCAGCACATCAATCAGCGCATCGAGCGTACGCACACCTCCCGCGGCCTTCACCTGCACGGCAGGCGAAACCGTGCGCCGCATCAGTTGCAGGTCGGGGATGGTTGCACCAGACGGAGCGAAGCCGGTTGACGTCTTCACAAAATCGGCGCCGGCAGCCTCGACAAGCCGCGAGGCGCGTTCCTTCTCCCGATCGCTGAGATATGCATTTTCCAGGATAACCTTGACCAGCGCCCGGCCCCTGGCGGCCTCGACGACGGCGCGAATATCGGCCAGCACATCGTCCTCATGGCCGGAGCGCATCCAGCCGATGTTGATCACCATATCAAGTTCAACGGCGCCCTGATCAAGCGCCAGGCGCGACTCGAACACCTTGGTCGCCGTTGCGTGGCTACCGTGCGGGAAACCGACGACCGAGCCAACCGCCACATCGGTTCCGGCCAGGATGCGCGCCGCAAGCGGCACATCACACGGCTTGACGCATACCGATGCCGTGTGGTACCGCAACGCCAGTTCACATCCCGCCGCAACCTCCTGCGTGGTCAATTCAGGGCGCAACAACGAATGATCGATCGTCTTTGCCACCTGCTCATAGGTCAGATTCTCAATTGTTATGTCAGACATCTGTGGCCTCTCAACCATATGAGGAACCGGTGCGGCGCCGTCCGGATCATCCTGCCGGCGCCGCACACCGGATTGTACCACTCCCGGCACGACTGCGGGGGCATTCCTGCGGCATTTGACAGCATGGGCCAATCGGGCGACAATCAACGCCATCAACCATCTACCTACCTGCTATCGCGAGGTGCTCTATGGCAGAGATCTCCGCAGCCGTCGTCGGCACCGGCTTCATCGGGGTCGTCCACGTCGAGGCGCTGCGCCGCCTCGGTATTCCCGTGCTTGGCGTCGTCGGTTCGAGCCCCGAACGCGCCCATGCCAAGGCAGACGCGCTCCGCCTGCCGGTGTATCCCGATTTCGAGGCGATGCTGGCTGATCCGCGCGTCACGGTCGTGCATATCACGACGCCCAATCATCTCCACTTTCCGCAGGTCCGCGCGGCAATCGCCGCTGGAAAGCATGTCGTCTGTGAAAAGCCTCTGGCCCTGACATCCGCCGAATCGGCGGAACTGGTGCGCCTGGCCGGCAGTGCCGGAGTCGTCCACGCGGTGAACTTCAATATTCGCTTCTACCCATTGTGCCAGCACGCCCGCGCGCTGGTACAGTCCGGCGAGATCGGCGCGCCACGTGTCATCCAGGGGTCATATCTGCAGGACTGGCTCATGCTGCCGACGGACTGGAACTGGCGGCTTGAACCCGAACTGGGCGGCGAATTGCGCGCCGTCGCCGACATCGGTTCGCACTGGCTCGATCTGATGACCTTCATCAGCGGCGACCGGGTGAGCGCGGTCATGACCGATATGGCGACGTTCATTCCCGTGCGCCGCAAACCGACAAAACCGATCGATACCTTCACCGGCAAAGAGGTGACGGCAGCCGATACCGTCGAACAACCGATCCATACCGAAGACTACGCCAGCATCCTGCTCCGTTTCGCCAGTGGTGCGCGTGGTGTCCTGACCGTCTCACAGGTCAGCCCGGGGCGCAAGAACCGGCTCAGCTATGAGATTGACGGCGAACGCGCCGCGCTGGCATGGGACTCGGAACGACCGGAAGAACTGTGGCTGGGCCGGCGTGAAGTGCCAAGCGGCATACTGCTGCGCGACCCGGCATTGTTATTGCCCGCCGCGCGCGGCGCCACCGACTATCCCGGTGGCCATGCCGAAGGTTTTCCCGACACGTTCAAACAACTCTACAAGGCAGTCTATCGCGCCGTCGCCGCCGGTGCGCCACCCGCCGCACCCGACTACCCGACCTTCGCCGACGGGCACGAAGAACTGATCCTGGGCGAAGCCATCCTGCGCAGCGCACGCGAGGGCCGCTGGGTGCAGATCGAACGGTAGGCAGCAGGGCTCTCCCACACAAGGGCGGCTCATACGCCGCCCCACGGAGCACCACGCCGCCGACCCGTGCCCCGCGCGCGTCGAAGGGGCAGGAGGAATCAGACTGCGAGCATCGCCCATCAGGGCGACCGCACAACTCGTAGGACCACAGCGGCGAGCAGCAACCGCGATCCGCGGACGCGCCGCCATTCCTGCTCGCCGCGCACCCAATCGGGGAGCAAGGTTGTTGCATGTTGCTATAAAGCACGGGAGGCCGATTATGAAACTTGGATTCTTCACTGCCGCGTTACCGCAGCTTTCGCTGGAGGAATGCGCCGAGTGGGGCGCCGCCAGCGGATTCGAGGCGATCGAGATCGCCTGCTGGCCGGCCAGTTCCGGCAAGGAGCGCCGCTATGCCGGCATCTGTCACATCGACGTCGCCACGCTAACCGATGCACGAGCGACGGAAATCCGCAAACTCATGGCACGCACCGGTCTCGTCATATCGTCGCTCGGCTATTACCCAAACAACCTGCACCCCGACCCTGACCATCGCGCCCGCGTCAATGCACACCTGAAACAGGTGATTGACGCAGCGCACATGCTTGGTGTCGGCGTCGTCGGCACCTTCATCGGGCGCGACCCGGCGAAGAACGTGCCCGACAACCTCAAACAGTTCGCCGAGGTCTGGCCGCCGCTGGTGCACTATGCCGCCGAACGCAACGTCAAGATTGCCATCGAAAACTGCCCGATGATCTTCAGTTATGACGAGTGGCCGGGCGGAGCCAACCTGGCCTATTCGCCGGCGATCTGGCGTGAGATGTTCCGGATCATTCCGGATGCGAACTTTGGCCTGAATCTGGACCCATCACACCTGATCTGGCAGATGATCGATTATGAGCGCGCTGTGTACGAATTCGGCGATCGCCTGTTCCATGTCCACGCCAAGGATCTCGAGATCAACCGTGATGGCCTGTATGCCCACGGTGTGATGGCGACGGGGATCGGCTGGCAGATCCCGCGGCTGCCGGGCCTCGGCGAAGTGCGCTGGGATCGGTTCATCGCGGCACTCTACGCCGTCGGGTACGACTTTGTGCTGAGCATCGAGCACGAGGACCGCAAATTCGAAGGGACGGAAGAACTGGTCAAGCGGGGGTTTCTGCTGGCACGTAACGTGTTGCGGCCATACCTGATCTAAGGCCGATCTTTTTCAGGCAGGCCCTCGTGATCGCCTGCAGCAGCGTCGCACGCCAGGATCAACGTGGCGGTTGTTACCAGCTTTGCCAGCGACAACCGCCACAATGGAACGACGGTCACTCTTCCGCGTAGCGTTGTTCCTTCCAGGGGTCGGCGTCGTTATGATAGCCGTAGCGCTCCCAGAAACCGGGGCGATCCACAGCAAGAAACTCAAGGCCGCGCAACCATTTCGCGCTTTTCCAGAAATACCTGCGCGGCGTCAGTAAGCGTAGCGGATAGCCATGCTCCGGCGTCAGTTCTTCACCTTCATACCTGTACGCCAGCAGCGCGTCATCCTCCAGCAACACCTCAAGTGGCACATTTGTCGTAAAACCCTGCTCACAATGCGCCATGACGTGCGTGGCCGTCGCTTTCAGCGGCGGGAGATGTTTGAGAAATTCCTTGAACTGCACACCTTCCCAGTGGGTATCAAGCTTGCTCCAGCGCGTCACGCAGTGAATATCGGTCGTCACGGTGATCGTCGGCAGGGCGCGAAACTCGGCGAAACTGAACCGCGCAGGTTCAGCGATTTCGCCCCACACGCGCAGATCCCACGTCTGTTCGACGTTGCGATAATTCGGCACATCGCCGTAATGCAGTACCGGGAACTTCTCAGTCACATACTGGCCAGGCGGCACACGATTGCGTTTCTCGGGGGGCGTACGGTCGTACTTCTTCTTGAACGATTCGAACATAGCTTACTGGCAACTAGAAACTGATCGTCTCGAACGCCACGCCGACGCGCATGGCCCGCCGATATTGCGCATCACCGGCGATCTGGCGCAGAATGTGGTGCAAGCGATCACGCTCAAGCGGTTCATTATAGCATTGCACCAGCCGACGGATCGGCTCGGCCAGTTCGTATGCTGGGCGGAAATGATACGCGGGACCGTCTTTCGCCATCGTCTCAACAAGAACACCACTCTCCGCCAGCTCGCGGAGTGCCTCGCGGATGCTCCAGATATCGCGATACATCCGATCCGCCACCTGACCGGCAGTTACACGCAACTGCTGATTCTCATGGAACATCAGCACCAGTTGCAGCTTGATCGGCGTATCAATTGCGCTTTCAAGCAGACGACGCACACTCTGGTCGATCATTGACCGTCCTCCTTCCAGGGTCGCCATCGACCCGCACAACGGATGGCCGGTGTCGAAACAGAACTGTTGCCACCGACAATGGCTTCCTGCGTGCGTGGGAGGAGCCCTACCAGGTCGTGTGGGAGACTGCACGCGACGGGCGCGACGCGAGCCTGTACCTTCTCTCACAAGGTGATGAGTAAGTTGTCATGAGTATACTACAAAAGGTGGGCATTTACTAGATCCATGCGGACACGACTTTGTGAAGCGTGATGAATAGTTGACATCCATCCACACTTGATGCTACCATCTCTGACATCGCAGTGGTGCATTTGTTCGCTGGAACGATTCGCAGGGTTGACTGCGCGGGAGACGCGGAATGAGCCAGCCAGAGCGGGTATTGCTGGTCGACGACGAAGCCAACATCCGGCTGACACTGGGCGCCATGCTGACGCGCGCCGGCTACGAGGTCACAACGGCTTCCGGTGGGGTGGAAGCGATTGCCCTGCTCGACGAGCAGCAGTATGACCTGCTGCTGGTTGACCTGAAGATGCCCGGCATTGACGGGATGCAGGTGGTGGCGGCAGCGCGGGCGCGCCAGCCGGACCTTGCGGTGATTGTGTTGACCGGCCATGGTTCGCTGGAGACAGCCGTCGAAGGGTTACGTTACGGTATCTTTGACTATCTATTGAAGAATACCGAGCCGGCAAAGGTCGTCGAACGCGTCCAGGCGGCGCTCCATGCACACGCCACCGAACAACGCCGCCGGGCGTTGCTGAATGCCGTTGACGCTGCGGTCCAGGAGCTTCGCGGTTCGGTAGCGGCGACCACCGAGGCCGCCGGGGCAGCGCAGGCCGAACGTACCATTATCATCGGGCAACTGCAACTCGACACCTGGCGCCAGGTCGCCACCCTGGGGGGGCGCACCCTCTCGCTCACGCCCACCGAATTCCGTGTGCTCCTGTGCCTGGCGGAGCATGCCGGCACGATGCTCTCCTACGGCCAGCTGGTCAAATGTGCCCAGGGATACGAGGCCAGCGACCTCGAAGCTGGCGAGCTGATCAAGCCACATATCCACCACTTGCGCCAGAAGCTGGAGCCTGATCCAAGCTCACCGCGCTATATTCTGAATGTACGTGGCAAAGGGTATCTTCTCGCGGTCAACAATGAGTAGCGCCGCTACATAGCGCGGCGCCACTCGTGCATGCCGCATTACAGCAGCGACGCCAGCCGTCGCACGCCTTCATCAATCTGTTGCGGGGTAACGGCGCAGAACGGTAGCCGGACAAACCGCTCGCCGTCGGGGGGTGGGCCTTCATCCGGATCGGCAAAAAACGCCTGCCCCTCCGTCAGCACCAGGCCGATCGCTTTTGCTCGCTCAACCAGCCCACGAGTATTGGCCTCCGCCGGTAGGGTAACGCTGACGAAGAACCCCCCATCCGGTTCTGAGGCTGTCACACCCTCCAGATGGCGCCGCACCGCACCGAGCATGGCGTCCCAGCGCGGGCGATACAGTTGTTTCAGCCGCTCAATGTTCGGCTGGAGCCAGCCGCGCCGGATGAACTCCGCGACGGCAGCCTGCGTCGGCAGTACCGGCGAAAGATACGTATGTTCGCCTTCCTTCGTGATCGCTGCCACCAGTTGCGCCGGCGCAACCATGTACCCGACCCGCATGCCCGGGCTGAGCAGCTTGCTGAACGAGGTCATCGTTACAACTCGCTGCGGATTGATCTCGCGCAGCATCGGCACGGGCTCGCCGCGATACCGTAGCCGCCGGTATGGTATGTCCTCCACGACCCAGAAGCCATAGCGCTCAGCGAGCGCCAGAATGGCGCGTCGCTTCTCCGCCGACGTCGTAACGCCTGCCGGGTTCTGGAAATCCGGCACCAGGTACAGAAACGCCGGGGTCTGGCGCCTGACTTCGGCCTCCAGCCGCGCGACGTCAACGCCATCCGCCTCGAGCGGCACACCGACCACGCGAGCACCACGGCGGCGGAAGGTCATGATGGCGCGATCATAGCCGGGTTGCTCGGTCAGCACCGTCATCCCCGGCCGTACCAGGTGGGCCGCCAGGAGATCTTGTAGTTGAAGCGAGCCATTGGCGACCATCACTTCGTTCTCCGGCACGCCGTATTCGGCGGCCAGTAATGCCCGCAGCGGCGCGTACCCCTGTTGCTGACCATACTGCAGCACAACCGCCGGATCGGACTGGATCGCCGCTGCCACGCATTCGGCAAGCTGCGCGACCGGGAACGCCTCGGGCGGCGGCACGCCACGGGTGAATACAATGGTATCGTTCATCGTTTCTCTGTCCTGTCAGGTCCTGTCGGTTAAGAGAACGC
This sequence comes from Chloroflexota bacterium, assembly GCA_013388755.1. GTDB lineage: Bacteria > Chloroflexota > Chloroflexia > Chloroflexales > Roseiflexaceae > JACAEQ01. The sequence goes on along the minus strand of JACAEQ010000112.1, from coordinate 51,069 downwards.
CACGCTGCGTTACGAAGGATTCTACAACACGCCCCGCCCAATGCGTATACTTGGTATGCCAATTCTCTGTGACGAACCGCACAAGGTCTTTCGTCAACTGATGGAACCACAGGGGGATGTTGTGCTACCTGTCAACGAAAGTATCACCGATCGCGATGTCCGGCTTGGTATCGGCCTGCTTATGTTTCTGTTCGGTTTCTTTGGTATGGCCGGCATGTGGCAGATGATCTTGAGCATCGTCGGGCTGATTCTCATCGTAACCGCCGCCACCGGATTTTGCCCACTCTACACAATCTTGCGTGTCAACACTGCTGCCGGTGAGAGGAACGGCGAGTGAATGGCGCCTCCCGTATCTTCCCGGAAGAACCTTGCCGGAAGGTAATCACGATGTCGTAAGTACCTATCCGAAAACCAGATGGTCAATGTCATTGCGAGCGCGAGCGAAGCAATCTCCGCTCGCGCCGGTAGATTGCTTCGTCGCTGGCGCTCCTCGCAATGACAGCATGCCCATGGGTTTTCGGATAGGCTCTAAGCCTGGCTACGGCCAGCGGGCCACGTACGCGTCAATCCGGGCCGGCGCCTCGTGCGCCGTGTCCGGATCGGCGCACTCCTCGTCAATCCAGCGCTGCAGGCGACGCGCCGCCTCGGTGTGCACCGCGTCGGGAAGCGCCCAGCAACTACTATACAGTCGCGCCTGGTACTGATGCGCCACCTCGCGCGCTGTGCGCGCCACATGGCGGTATGCGACCAGTGTTGTGCGCCGTACCTCGGCCCCCAGTTCCTCGAGAAACGGCGGAAACCGATCGTCCAGACCATGCGGCGCACCGTCGCGCCGTTGCTCCGGTGGCACGCGCAGTTCATCAAGAATGGCCGACCACGCCGCATGAACCCGGGCGCGCGGTAACGCATCACCTTCGCCGCCACGCTCATCACTGGCAAGCACCATGCACCCACCTTCGCGGAGCGCGCGCCGCGTCTCGCGCAGCACCTGGCGCCAGTCGTCCACCAGGTGCAACACATGCACCAGCACAGCTGCGTCGAACGAGGCATCGGCAAATGGCAGGTGCATCACATCGCCGCAAACCAGGCATACCGGTTGCGCGCGATCGGTGAGTTTGTGCCGCAATTTCCGCATCATGCCACGCGAGAGATCAACGCCGACGTAGGTATAACCGGCGCGAATGAAGGGCAGTGCAATGCGCCCGGTGCCGATGCCCGGCTCCAGGAGCCGCGCGTCGCGCCCCAGGCCCAGGTGCGCGATGATCGAGTCGCGCAATTGCTCATCAATGCCTGGAGGGTAACCACGCGTTTCATCATAGTATTCGACCGCCCGGTCGAAGGATATGCCTGGCATTGCGGTTCCTGTTCTCTTACTTTGCGCCTGATGTCACGGCAACGGCAACCGTGGCCGGTCGCCGAACTGTGGCAGGACCGGCGGGTTATCCTCCAGCAGGCGTAATACCTCCGCGATCGCGCGATCGAGTTGCGGATCCTGGCCGGCCACATAATCCTGCGGCCGGATCTCGACTTCGATATCAGGCTCGACGCCGCGGTTCTCGATCTGCCAGCCAGCCTCCGCCGACCAGAACGAGTATTCCGGCTGGGTCGTGATGCCGCCGTCCATCAGAGTGTCACGCGGGCTGATGCCAATCACGCCGCCCCAGGTGCGCTTGCCGATCAATGGGCCGAGTTTCATCAGCTTGAATACGTGGCTGATGATATCACCATCTGAACCGGCCGCTTCGTTGATGATCGCCACCATCGGCCCCATCACCGACTCCGGCGGGTAGGGCACCGGTTCGCCCCAGCGCGACACATCGTAGCCCAGGCGCTTACGCGCCAGTTTCTCGACAATCAGCGGCGACACAAGCCCGCCGGCATTATACCGCACGTCAACAATCAGGCCCTCACGCGTCACCTCGGCGAGAAAACCGCGATGAAACTCTGCATACCCGCGCGCCTGCATGTCCGGAATATGAATGTACCCGACGCGCCCACCCGTTGCTGCATGCACAGCCTGGCGGTTCTGCTCCACCCACGCGCGATAGCGCGCCTGAGTATCATCTTGCAGTGCCCTGACCGTCACAACGCGCGTGACGCCGTCAGCGCAGGCGAAGCTCAGCAGCACATCGCTATTGCCCTGGTTCATCAGTAATGCATGCGGTGAACGATCGCGCCCGACACGTCGCCCGTTAACGGCGATCAACCGGTCGCCTGGCTTGATGGTAATCCCGGGCCGTGCCAGCGGTGAACTGGCACGCTCATCCCAGATGTCGCCGCGTACGATCCGTTCGACGAGGTAGGAGTCGGTGGCCGCATCGTAGCGCAGATCGGCGCCAAGCTTCCCCTGGCTGTAGTGCGGCTCCGGCCGGTAGTCGCCGCCGAACTCGTAGGCGTGCGATGTGCCCAGTTCACCCTGCATCTCCCATACCAGGTCGGAAAACTCGCCGCGAGTCGCGACCCGTTCCAGCAATGGCAGGTAGCGCTGGTAGACAGCCAGCCAGTCCACACCCGACATGTCCGGTGTCCAGAAGTGGTCACGCTGCAGGCGCCAGGCTTCGCGGTACATCTGGAGCCACTCGGCAGGTGGCGACACCAGCAGTTTGACCCGCGAGAGATCAACCCAGCCGCTCTTGCGCCCTGGCTCACCATTGTCTTTCGGTTTCTCACCTGCCTTGATCACACGCACCCGGTTGCCGGCGCGGTACGCCATCGTCCTGGCATCATTGGCAAGCCAGAAGCGCGAAACGCCATCAATCAGCGTCTCACTGCTCAAGGTCTCAAAATCATACACATCGAGGCGCCCGCGTGCCGGCGCACCGTCGCCGGGGGCCGAGGAACTGCCGGGCAACGCTTCAATCGGGAAGACAGTGAACAGCGCCTTGCCGGCAATACCGGCGACCTGGCCATAGCGCCCGACCGGCAGCGGGAAGGCGACCACCCGATCCGTAATCCCCTCAAGATCGATCGTGAGCGCCGGCTCAGGTTTTGCCGCTGGCGCTGGTGCGCCCTCTGCACCCTTCGGTCCGGCCTCCGGCGAACCCTCCTGTTCAGGCTTCGCCTCACTGGTCGCCGGCTTACCGGCCGGCTTCTCCAGCGCATGCGGCCCGGGCACGAACGGCGAGCGCAGATCGGCGCGCAGGGTCACCAGGAATGGCCGGGCGCCGCGCGGAAAACTGTACTCGAAATGCATCTCGTCGCGCACCGGCTCGAAGTCGCGGTACGAGATAAAGTAGAGATATTTGCCGTCCGGGTCAAACGCCGGTGCTTCATCATACAGCACCGGGCGCGTTGCCGGTGTTACCTGGCCAGTCGCGACCTCACAGAGCTTGATCATCGAGGTCTGCTGCGTCTCAACAAAGCCGTATGCCAGCCAGCGTCCATCGGGCGACCAGGCAATGCCGGGCATGGGCGCGTGACGGCTGCGATCAAGCACACGCACCGTTCGCGCTTCCAGGTCAACCAGCAACAGCTCGTTACGATTGTTGGCAATCGCGACAAGCGGCGCCTTTGGCGACACGACCAGCGTTGATGGGCGCCCGATATCGAGGCCGTCGAGGCGCGTACAGCCGTCGCACGGCACATCCTGCGCTGCGGTGGTGTTCAGATCGCGCACCCCCGGCCACTGATCTTCTTTCGGCACGCCATTGGCATGGGCGATCGTATGAATCTCAAGCGCTTCTTCACCGGCAGCATCACTCACCACCACGATCCGTTTGCCGTCGGGCAACCATGCTGCCAGACGGTAGCGCACGGCGCCGGGATCGCCGTGTTGCAGCACGGCACCCTCCCAGTTACCAAACGTGAATGGCTTACCTCGCACAATGGCAGCAAGCGAATGACCTTCGGGATGCAGGTTGATTCCCTGCACGAAGCGTGCAGCCTCAACGAACCGCCGCTTACGTTGCGTGCGTGGGCTTCGAAAATCGATCTCGATCATGTGCGACTGGTCCGTCGCCGGGTCGAAGAGGTACAGGTCGGCACCGGCATGGTACACGATTCGCCGGCCATCTGTGGCGGGAAAGCGGGCATAGTACGCCGTGTGGCGAGTATGCCGCTGGAAATCCTCACCAGTCGGCAAACACGAATAGAGATTGCCGACACCCTCATGATCGGCGACAAAGTAGATACGCTCGCCAACCCAGAGTGGCAGAGCGATATTGCCGGGGAGGGCTATCAGGTGACGCCATGCTCCCGTGCCCTCCGGGTCGATCCAGACATCACCGGTGAGACCGCCGCGATAGCGTTTCCAGCGCGCGGTATCATTCGTGTTGCGGCCAATGACGACGCCTCCTTCGGGGCCATACGAAATACTGACCGCCAGACCGGTCGGGAGCGGGCGTGGCTCACCACCCTCAGCGGCGATCGCGTACAGCGCCGAGGTACGCGGAAACGGCAGGCCGGCCGAACTGGCAAACAGAATATCGCGCCCGTCGCGGCTCCAGCCACAGACCCGCGTGCTGGCGCCAAGAAACGTCAGGCGGCGCGCTTCGCCGCCGGCCGCCGGCATGACGAACACCTCGCCCGGCCCCTCGTCGCGCCCGACAAACGCCAGTAGCGCGCCATCGGGCGACAGCGCGGGCGAGTGGACGCTGCCGGGGTTGGCTGTCAGCCGTCGCGCGATGCCGCCTGATACCGGAACCGACCAGAGATCATCTTCACACACGAAGACCACGGTATCGCCATGGATCGTTGGCCAGCGGTAATATCCCTGACTACTCATAGCAACCTCTTCAGCGGTCACCGGTCACCCTGCCGGGCACCATTGCAGTGTAGCATACGATGGCGTTGAACGTGGGAGGGTGGGAACGTGGGAGGGTGGGAACGTGGCAACGTGGCAACGTCGCGTAATTGGATATCTAATACAAGTACACGATCCTGACAGTTGGACTACTGATAGTTAACCTGCCGTTGACAAGCGATTCGTGTAATGTTATGATTCCGTTGCTCTGCGCTTCAGGCATATGTTCCCGGCCCGGGTTGTCATCATAGGTATCACTGGCTGGTGACCAGGAAGTCACCAACGCGCTGCAGACGCAGCGCTGGCATATTCGTGATCGCTCACAGCGCAACCGGGTTGCACTGTTGTTCCCGAGCCGGGCCACAGCCAGGCTGTGGCACCGTGTAAAGGATATGCGACGCCAGTCGTCGCGCAGTAGATTCCCCGAAAGAAACTCACAGGAAAGGAACAGAAACGCATGAAGTCCGACAAGAAGGTACGGTTGAACCGGCGAACGTTCCTGCGCGCCGCCGCAATCGGCGCCGGATCGGCAGTGATTGCGGCCTGTGGCGGCGGCGGCGCAACCACGGCGCCCACCGCTCCGCCCGCCACCCTCGTCCCACCGACAACGGCGCCAACGCTGGCACCGGTCATCCCGGCCACAGCGGTTCCCGCGCCTACTGCGGCGCCTACCGCACCTCCTGCAGCCAGCGCCGAGACGATCAACGGTGTAACGCTGCCTGCTGACGCCGCTCCACCCGAGTATCAGACGTTTGTGACCTACTTCGACATCAGCGCCGACTGGACCAGCCCGAACCAGATGGAAACGATCTATAAGTCGGGTGGGTTTGGTAGCATCACCAACGTCACCGGAGACACTCTGACCCGGCTGGACAAGAACTTCCAGGTGCAGCCGGCTGCCGCACTGTCCTGGGAAGCCGATGAAACGGGCAAGGCCTGGACGTTCAAGCTCGACCCGAATCTGGTCTGGAGCGACGGTACACCGGTGACGGCAGACGATTTCGTCGCAACCTTCCGCTATGCCGCCGATCCGACGCACGCATGGGACTTCGCCTGGTATTACAGCGCGCCGGGCGCAATCAAGAACTGGGACAAGTGCGTCGCCGGCGAGTTGCCACTCGACCAGCTCGGTGTGACGGCCAGAGATGCACATACCCTGGTCGTCGAAACCGAAACGCCCGCGCCCTTCTTGCCGGCCAAACTCGTCTATAGCGAAGTCTTAAGTGCGGCAAAACTGAAAGAGTACGGCAGCGGCCTGTACACTGCCGAACCTGACAAGACGATCTCGTGTGGGCCATACATCCTGAAGGAATTCAAGCCCGGCCAGCGGGTTGTGTACGAAGCTAACCCGACCTACAAGGGCACCAATCGCCCACGCATCCAGAAGGTCATCCAGATTGCCGCCCGGCCCGAGGCATTCTTCGCCGGCTACCAGGCCGGTGAAGTTGATCGCGTCACCGGCGAGCAGTTGCAGACGGCCGACAATGAGATCATCGCCCGGGATCCGGAGCTCCAGAAACAGATCCGCCTGACTGCTGCCGACTTCCGCACCGACTACCTGTTCTTCGACTGCCAGAACCCGCCATTTAACGATGTGCGCGTGCGCCAGGCGTTCAGCCATATCGTCGACCGCGATACGTTGATCAAGACGATTATCACGCCGACACAGGGTATTCCAGCCTATTCCTTCCTGATGCCGGGCTTCCCGGCGTCGAACAGCGAAGGGCTGAAGGATATCCAGAACTATGACCCGGAGAAGGGGCGCGCGCTGCTGAAAGAGGCCGGCTACGAGGGGGGCAAGGGCTTTCCGAAGCTGACCCTCTGGTTGCGCAATGAGCCGCAGATCCGCGTCGCCCTGGCGACGGCGATCGCAGCCGAGATTACTCAGGAATACGGCATTGAGGTCGAGGTCTCGAACAAAGAATTCAAGACCTTTATGGACGCGATCAATGCCAAACCAACCCAGATCCAGTTCGGGATGGTATCCTATGGCATCGACTTCCTTGACCCGTCGAATATGCTTGGCGTATGGCTCAGCACTGGCCGCCACAACTGGTTTAACAAGACCTTCGACGACATGGTCAACTCGGCGGCGGAGAGCACTGACCAGGAAGGCCGGATCAAGGTGTTCCAGGATGCAGAACGGATGCTGGTCGAGGAAGCGCCGGCAGTGTTCATTTACCACCGCACGGTGGCCGATATCTACAAGCCCTACGTGGTTGGCGAGTGCTTTGAGCCGAATGTCGCGGGCTTTGCCGGCCTGCAGTGGCCCGGGTTCAGCTCGATGAGCGATTCGATGCAGACGCTCTATATGAGCAATGAGATCACGAAGTTCCGCGACAAGCCGCCGGCGTAGGAGATTAAGGGTCAGGGGTTAGGGGTTAACGTATTGAGCTCAACGGTATCAATGAATCTAACCCTTAACCCTTAACCCTTCACGGAGCCAATCATGGTCGCATACATTGCCCAACGTCTAGGCGGGCTGGCATTCGTCTTCATTCTGGTATCCATCGTCGCCTTCTTGCTGATGCACGCAACGCCAGGCGGCCCGTTCGATGAACCAAACATGCCGCTGCCCCCGGCCGCCAAGGCGAATATTCTCGCCAAGTATGGCCTTGACCAGCCGTTGCATATCCAGTACATCAACTACATGGCGAACGCCCTGCGCGGCGATTTTGGGTATTCGTTTTCTAGCCCGACCGAAACAGTGGCGCAGGTTATCGGACGTACCTGGCCGATCAGTATTGCCCTGGGTGGCATTACGGTCGTTGTCGCACTTGGCAGCGGCATCCTGCTGGGCATCCTTGCCGCCGTGCGCCAGAATAGCCCGGTAGATTATGTGGTCACCTTTCTTGCCACGCTTGGCCTGACCGTTCCGAATTTCGTCATCGCGTTGTGGCTGATTCTCATTTTTGCGGTGCAACTCAAGTGGCTGCCGCTTGGCGGCTGGGGCGATGACTGGCGCCAGATCATTATGCCAATGGTCGCGCTTGGCATGGGGCCGCTGGGCATCGCTGCACGCTATACGCGCGCCAGCCTGGCAGATGTCTTTACCTCGGATTACATCCGTACCGCGCGCGCCAAAGGGCTGGCAGAACAGATGGTCGTCATGCGCCACGCGGTCAAGAATGCGTTGATCCCGATTATTACGGTGCTCGGCCCACGCATTCCCGACCTGATCACCGGTACGGTCTTTGTCGAGACGATGTTCCGTGTACCTGGCCTGGGCAAGTTTTTTGTTGAGAGTGTGCTCGACCGCGACTACCCCATGATCATGGCGCTCATGTTGCTGATTGCTGCGCTGTGGGGCCTTGTCTATTTGCTGACCGATCTGCTGTATACCTGGATCGACCCGCGCGTGAAGTTGACGTGAGTCCGTTCAACGTTCAACGTTTAACGTCCAACGTTCACAGGGAGCACCATGAGTGTAGTTGCGAGAAAAGAAACCCTCGTCAAGACCGATCCGATCAGTGCGCGCCCGCCAAGCAATCTCTGGCGCGACGCTGCGATCCGCTTCTCCAAGAATAAACTGGCGATGGGTGCCCTGGTCATCGTGGCGTTACTGGTGTGCATCAGTATCTTCGCTGATGTCATCGCGCCCAATCCGAACCTCGCCAGGCCGATTGATGCACGCAAGTTCCCCGGTGAGGCGGGCTATGTGCTGGGTACCGATGATGTGGGGCGTGATATGCTCAAGCGCCTCGTCCACGGTACCCGCACGTCGCTGATCGTAGGCCTCTCGGTTCAGGCAATCGCGCTGGTGATCGGGGCGATCCTCGGATTGAGCGCCGGTTTCCTTGGTGGCTGGGTGGATTTCTTTGTGATGCGGGTCGTCGAGCTGTTCACAGCCATTCCGCAGTTGCTGTTCGCGCTGTTCTTGATCTCGATCTTTGGCGGTGGATTGTTCAACGTCATCCTGGCGATCGGGTTGATTGGCTGGGTGGATATCTGTCGCCTTACACGCGCGCAGCTCTTCTCACTGCGCGAAAAGGAGTTCATTGAAGCGGCGCGCACCGTCGGCGTACCGCCGTTGCAGATCGCCTGGCGGCACCTGCTGCCCAATGCGCTCACTCCCTTGATCATTGCGGTCACACTGGGTGTGCCGATTGCGATCTTTACCGAAGCCGGCCTCAGCTTCCTCGGCCTCGGTATCAATGAACCAACTGCCAGCCTGGGTAAGATGGTCGGCGCATCATCGGCATATATCCGTGTGTACTGGCACATGGGATTGCTGCCAACCTTGTTGATCGCCCTTATTATGTTAAGCTTTTCCTTCGTTGGCGATGGCCTGCGCGATGCGCTTGACCCGCGTTTGCGGAAGTGACGCGGCCGGGAGATATTGCGAAGGGAGGAATGGGAGACACCGAGAAGAGGAGAGGAGGAGAACAGGAGAGGAGAGGAGGAGAAGGGGAGAGGAGGAGAGCTTTTGATGTGTGACAGCTTTACATTCCTATGTATAGCCTTCATCTACGTCTCCTCTCCCGCGCTCCCCCGCTCCCCCTCTCCCGCCCTCCCCCGCTCCCCCTCTCCCGCTCTCCTGCTCTCCTGCTCTCCCCCTCTCCCGCTCCCCCTTTCCCGCCCTCCTCGCGCCTCGTCACATGGTCACGTTGCACAATTCCCGCGACTGATGTAATATCCTTCAGGTTCCAGGCGGCTGCGCGCCACTCCTCCGCCAGGCTTTGATGCAGGTGGTCGCGGCCTGTTGTTGCAAAACGCTAGTTCCTCAAGGGGGCAAACATCATGGCGAAGAAATGGGTCTACCTTTTCACCGAGGGCGATGCGTCTATGCGCGATCTGCTCGGAGGCAAGGGCGCGGGCGTGGCTGAGATGACCCGTACAGGTGTTCCCGTTCCACCCGGTTTCACCATTACCACCGAGGCATGCAACGAATACTACGCCAACGGCAAACAGCTCCCCGAAGGCCTGTGGGAACAGACACTCACGGCGCTCAAGGAAGTTGAACAGAAGACCGGTAAGACCTTCGGCGATCCGAACAACCCACTTCTGGTCTCGGTGCGTTCCGGCGCGCGCGAGTCGATGCCCGGCATGATGGACACAGTGCTCAATCTGGGGCTCAACAAACAGACTCTCGAAGGAATCATCAAACTGACGGGCAATCCCCGCTTCGCCGCTGACGCATACCGGCGCTTCATCCAGCTCTTCGGCAAGATCGTGCTCGGCGTCGATGGAGAGAAGTTCGAGCATGTGATGACCGAAACCAAGGGTAAGGGACGCCATGATACCGACCTGAGCACAGAGGAACTCACCCGTATCGCCGAAACATTCAAGGCCATTATCAAGGAAGATGCCGGCGTCGACTTTCCGGAAGATCCGTACGAGCAACTGCGCATGGCCATTCTGGCCGTGTTCAACTCCTGGATGGGGCGCCGCGCCGTTGATTACCGCCGTGTCTACAAGATCCCCGATACGCTCGGCACCGGTGTCAATGTGCAGACGATGGTCTTCGGCAACATGGGCAACGACAGCGCGACCGGTGTGGCCTTCACGCGTAACCCGGCGACCGGCGCCAACGAGCTGTATGGCGAGTACCTGATCAATGCCCAGGGCGAAGATGTGGTTGCCGGTATTCGTACACCACAACCAATCAGCAGACTACGTGACGAAATGCCGGAGGTCTACCAGCAGTTCGCCGAGATTGCCGCCATGCTCGAAAGGCACTACAAAGATGTGCAGGATGTCGAGTTCACCATCGAGCGCGGCAAGCTCTGGATGCTGCAGACCCGCAACGGCAAGCGTACCGGTATGGCCGCGGTCAAGATCGCGGTTGACCTGGTGAACGAAGGGTTGATCGATAAGCACACCGCATTGCGCCGCGTACAGCCGGAGATGCTCAACCAGTTTCTCTTCCCGATCGTGGGCGTCAGTTCGGCAGAGAACGCCACACGCCTGGCGCATGGCCTGGCCGCCGGGCCAGGCGCGGCCCAGGGCCGTATCGTCCTCGACCCGGACGAAGCCGCGATGCGCGCCGAGAATGGCGAGCAGGTCATCCTGGTGCGCACTGAGACGGCGCCGGAGGACTTCCATGGCATGGTTGCCTCGGCAGCAATCCTCACGGCTCGCGGCGGCCTGACCAGCCACGCTGCCGTGGTGGCGCGCCAGCTCGGCAAGTGCTGCGTCTGCGGCTGTGATGCGCTCGAGATTGATTACAAAGCCGGGAGCGTCCATGTGCGCGGCCCTGATGTCACTCTCAAAGCCGGCGACTGGATAACGGTTGATGGGCACTCCGGCTGGGTATATGCCGGCCAGGTCGAGACCCAGGAGGCCGAAGTCATTCAGGTCATCCGTGGCCAGATGAAGCCGGAAGACTCAAAGCTCTATGGCTATTTCACGACTTTCCTGAGCTGGGCCGATGAAGTGCGCCGGCTGGGGGTGCGTGCCAACGCCGATACACCCACCGACGCGCGTATGGCGCGCCTGTTCGGCGCTGAGGGCATTGGCCTGTGCCGCACTGAGCACATGTTCTTCGAGGGCGACCGGATCGATGCCGTGCGCCAGATGATCGTCGCCGACACAGTTGAGGAGCGGCGCAAGGCGCTGGCGAAGATTGAGCCGCTGCAGCAGGGAGACTTCGAGGGGATCTTCGAGGTGATGGATGGCCTGCCGGTTACCATTCGCACACTCGACCCGCCGCTGCATGAGTTCCTGCCGCACGGTGATCACGAGATCGAAGAACTGGCGCATAAACTGGGCATCGAGCCGGCGAAACTCAAGGCCAAAGTGGAAAGCCTGCGTGAGGCGAACCCGATGCTTGGTTTCCGCGGGTGCCGCCTCGGCATCGGCTACCCCGAGATCACCGAGATGCAGGCACGCGCAATTTTCGCCGCTGCCGCCAGTTGCCAGGCGCGTGGCATCACCGTCCATCCCGAGATCATGATCCCGCTGGTGGGGGATGTCTCCGAGCTGCGCATGCAGAGCGATATTGTGCGCCAGATTGCCGACCAGGTGATGGCTGCAACCGGCCAGAAGATCGACTATCTGATCGGTACCATGATCGAGTTACCGCGCGCGGCGCTCACTGCCGATAAGATTGCCGCCGAGGCGCAGTTCTTCTCCTTCGGTACCAACGACCTGACGCAGACAACCTTCGGTATGAGCCGCGACGATGCTGGCCGCTTCCTGCCGGCCTATGTCGAGCAGAAACTGCTGAAGGACGACCCGTTCCAGGTGCTTGACCAGGAAGGCGTGGGACAACTGATACAGATGGGGGTCGAACGTGGGCGGAGTACCCGGCCGAATCTGAAGACCGGGATCTGTGGTGAGCACGGCGGCGAACCGGCGAGTGTCAAGTTCTGCCACCGCTCTGGCCTCGACTATGTGTCGTGCAGCCCGTACCGTGTCGTCATTGCCCGATTGTCGGCCGCCCAGGCTGTGCTGGAAGAGCGGAAGTAGCGGACCGCGCATGGAGAGGCGCAGTGGCGGCTGCGCCTCTCCATCTGTCATTCGTGACAGTTTTTTCACCTGGAAATGATGTGTTCGATCGGCGAGACGAGGTAAACCGTTTCCTGCGGAAGCCATTCCGCCGCCACTTCCCCATGTCGGGGCCGCCTGCGAACCCCCGTCTGTGACGGTCTCCCCTACACCTGCCACTCCACGCACGCCCGGCGATAGATCTCTGCCGTCGTCCGGGCGATCGTGTGCCAGCTGTAGCGCTCACGTACCTCGCGCAACGCGTTCGTCGCGCGTTCCTGCGACCAGCGTGGATGGGCGAGGGTATGGAGAATACCCCACACCAGCGACTCAACATTATTGGGATAGATGGTCAGGCCAGTCTCGTGGAGCGACACGACTTCACCGAGGCCGCCTGTTTGCGCTACAATCACCGGGCAGCCGGCAGCCATCGCCTCCAGCGCCACGATACCGAACGGCTCATACAGCGAGGGGAACACGGCGGCATCGGTCACGTGATACAGCCTGTCGCGCTCCTCATCAGAGACATAGCCCGGAAAGAACACGCGCTCGATGATCCCCAGATCCCACGCGCGCTGGCGCAGCGCGTCGAGATATGCGCCGGCGCCGGCGATGATCAGGCGTGCCTGCGGCATGTGGAGCAGCACGCGTGGCCAGGCATCGAGCAGAATGTGCAGCCCCTTTTCGTACACGATCCGCCCGACATAGAAAACCAGCGGCTGATCGTCAGCCGCGAAACGACGGCGGAACTCGCGGCGCTCACGATCGCTTTCGAACGGGCAACCGCGCACAACCACACCATTCGGCACAACATCAATTTTCTCGCCTGCAGTACCAAAATAGCTCTGCACTTCTTGCGCCATATAGCGTGAGCACGTAATAACCCGCCACGCCTCACCGGTCAGCAACCGCTCCAGCCGGTCGATCTGCGCTGAATGATCACCAGCGACGTGCCCCTGCTGCCGGCCACGCTCGGTCGCATGAATGGTTGTGATCAATGGGCGATGCCAGGCCTGCTTGAGCATTATCGCCGCCTGTGCCACCAGCCAGTCGTGCGCATGAATGACATCAAAGTCGCCGGATCTGCGCCGCGCATCGAGCGCCGCCGCCGCCAGGCCGCGGTTCATTTCCTGCACAAACCCGACAAAGGTCTGGTCCGCCAGCGGTGGAGCGGCCACCCGGTGCACCGTAACACCCATAGCGGTCACTTCATACCGATCACCCTGGTTCAACTGTGGCGTCACGACATGCACGTCGATACCGAGTTGCGACAGCGCAGCGGTAAGATCGGTGACATGCCGCCCCAACCCACCAACAATGTGCGGCGGGTATTCCCAGGACAGCATCAGGATACGCATAGGCCCTCAAGACACAGAATCGGCCGCTGATCTATCGCGCACGATCCTGCGCATTCGGGTGCGCAACATCACGCAATGAGGACCAGCGGCCGGAACGATCATCGCGTCGTGGCGGATCGATTTATTAAGTAATTATAGCATAGGCGCCAGAACGCGTCACCTTTCAGAATTGCCACAACATAACAACCTGCGCATATGCCCACACTTGTAGTATCATGACGCCTATGACATCTGCCTCATCACATCCTGCGCCGGACGCAACTGCCACAACCGGGCCTGAGGGGCTGATCCGGCAAATCGAGGAACTACAACGCCAGAATGCCCGGCTGGAGCGCGAACTGGCCGACGCCACGGCACAACTTGCCGCGCGACACGGGCGCGCGTCGTCCGATCCCGAACGGCGCCTGTCCGCTGGCGCGGAGTACGACCGTGATCTGCTGCTTCAGCGTGTGACCGACGATATGCAGGATATCTTCTGGATCGCCCATCTGTCGTGGACCGCGATCGAGCCAAGCTTCACGGTCACCTTTGCCAGCCGGGCCGTCGAAACGATCACAGGGTACACTGCTGCGGAAGTCTACGCCGATCCGAACATCTGGCTGCGCATTACGCACCCCGACGATGTAGCCGCTGTCCTCGCGGCATTGCGAGCCAGCCTGACCAGCGGCGTCGAGATCGAATACCGTATCATTCACAAACATGGCAGTGTGCGCCACGTGCAGACGCGCATGCATCCGCTCCGCGATGCTCACGGCGATCCGATTGAACTCGTCGGGCTCACGAGCGACATCACCCGGCGCTATACTGCCGAAGCGTTGCTGCGCTTTCACGGCAGTCTGCTCGATGCCATTGGCCAGGCGGTTATTGCTATCGAACCAGGTGGAACAATCGTTTACTGGAACCAGGCCGCGGTCGCCACCTTCGGCTGGAGCAGAGCGGAAGCGCTCGGCGCCTCGGTCGTGCGCCTCGAAGAAACGCTCGGTGGATCGATCAATGTTCTCGATATCATCGCCAGGATCATTCAGGACGGTTGCTGGAGCGCTGAACTGGCGTTGACCCGTAAGGACGGCAGCGAGGTTCCGGTTCTCGCCAGTGGCCGGCTTTTCTACAACGATCAGGGCGCAATCGCGTTCGTTGTTATCATCGCTACCGACATCACCGAGCAGAAACGTATTACGGAGGCGCTGCGGCGGAGTGAGGCGGAGTATCGCCAGCTAAACACAGAACTTGAGAGCCGTGTCCAGCAGCGAACCGCTGATCTGCGCCGGGCAAACGACATGCTTGCCTGCGAGATCGCTGAACGCAAGACTGCCGAAGCACAGTTGCGCTTCCAGGCAAAACTACTCGCTGCGGTTGGCCAGGCAGTGATCGCGATTAACACCAGCCGCGAAATCATCTACTGGAGCGATTCCGCAACACGGATGTTTGGCTGGAATGCAACTGAGATAGGTCGCCGCAACTCCGATTTCCTTGTTGATAGCCAGCTCGACCAGGTGACACAGGATGCGATCAGAGCCACCATCGCCAGTAAACGGAACTGGGAAGGCGAGCTCACCATGTGGCGCCGCGATGGCACTCTGTTTCCGGCATACACGACCATCGCACCTATCTACGATGAGCATGCGCAGCTCGCCGGGATGATCGGCGTGATCAGCGACATCACCGAACGCCAGCGGGTCAAACAGGCGCTCGCGGAAGCCAATGAGCGCCTGCGTGCGCTCAACGCCGATCTGCAACAGAGCCGTGATCTGCTGCGTACCATCTTCGATGGCCTGGACGATGCGCTGGCGCTCATCGATCGCAATGGTACATTGCTGATTGCCAATCAGCGGTTCGCCGAACTCCTCCAGGCTACCCCTGCTGCGCTCGTTGGCCAGACGTGTACGGCTGTCTGCCCGCTCATGGCACCAGTTGTCGCTCGCACCCTGTCTGAGCGGTCGACGACCACAGAACAGCTACGCTACAGCAGCGCATCAGGTGCAACAATGATGCTCTACATCCATAGTATGCCATTACTGGAAGGGAACGACGTGCGTCAGGTCGTGCTCCGCATTGTTGACATCACCGAGCGGTTGCAACTTGAGGAGATCATGCTGCAGAACGAGCGACTGGCTGCGATCGGCCGCCTGGCCGCGATTGTGGCGCACGAAGTGAATACGCCACTGCAATCGATCCAGAACTATCTGTACCTGGCGCAAACAACCGACTCTGTACGCCAGGCTAGCTACTTCGCCCTGGTCAGTGATGAGCTTGATCGTGTCTCGACCTTGATACGCCGCTTGCTCGATGTGCAGCGCCCGGATGGCAGTGCGCTTGGGTCAACCGACTGCAACGCTGTGATCGAACGTGTGCTGCTGTTGCTCGGCAGCGCGCTGGCGCGCAACAATATCTGTATTGAGCGGGACCTGGCTCCCGATCTGCCGGTGTTTCGCGGCGAACGCGACAAATTGACCCAGGTGCTGCTCAATCTGGTCACGAATGCGATCGATGCCATGCCGCACGGTGGCGTGCTACGCCTGACCACGCGCCTGTTCTCCGCCAGCCGGGTGGAAAGCGACGGCACACCTGCTGACCGCTATGTCCAGGTGCTGATCGAAGATACGGGTGCCGGGATACCTCCTGATCTGCAGCCGCATATCTTTGAGCCGTTCTTTACGACAAAGACACATGGTTCAGGGCTGGGCCTGGCGATCAGCCAGCAGATCATCACCCAGCAAGGCGGGCGCATTGATGTGCGCAGCGCGCCCGGCACCGGCGCCACCTTTATCATTACCCTTCCAGTTATTGACGTGCCACCGCCGTCATGGTATGACGAATCCTATATCAGAAGATGACCATGCAGCCCGGCAATTTCACACAAGCCCGCATCCTGCTGGTAGAAGACGATTATGCCGCGCGCGTATCATGGCAGCAGATCCTCGAGGATGCCGGTTACTGCGTCACGTCCGTCTCTGACGGCGAGTCGGCATGTCGGCTGTTACAGAGCGACAATCATGCCTATGATGTTGTGCTGACCGATCTGGCGCTACGTGCAACTGATGGCATAGAAGTGTTGCGCAGCGCGCGCGACTGTGCCGATCCGCCCGAAGTTGTGTTGCTCACCGGCCGCGGTACGCTGGAAACTGCTCTGGCGGCGCTGCGCGCCGGTGTTTATGACTACCTGCTCAAGCCATGCAAACCCGGCGAACTGCTGCGCGCCATTGCAGGCGCGCTGCAACGCCGGCGCGACCTGGCACTGCGTAACATGATGCTCGATGAGATAACGTACGAACTGGCACAGCTTCAGGGAAGCGATGTCATTCTGCCGCAGGCGCGGTACCTCCGTGTCGGCGAACTATCGATCGACCGGTTGAGCAACCAGGTCACCTTCAAAGGCAGGATCGTGCAACTGACGCCGACTGAATACGACCTGTTGTGCTGCCTGGCTGAAGCGAAAGAGATGACGTTGTCATTTCACGACATTGCCTGCCGCACGTATGCCAATGCCCATGCGTTGAACGATGATGAATCGCATCAATTGATCAAGACCCATGTGCACAACTTGCGGCGCAAGATCGATCCCGCATATATCGTCAATGTGCGCGGCGTCGGGTACCGCCTGGTCAACCCGCACACGTTTGGCGAATATGCCTGATATGCTATACTGCGTGGCGGCTGAGCACACTGCGGAGGATGGCGTTTGTCGAGCAACATGAACCCTGGCGATTGGGATCGCCTCTTCGCGCCGAACGCTCCCAGGCGCGGCGGCCCACTGCGCGCGCTGTTCAATCTGCTGCTGGCCGCGACCCTGATCGCGGTGCTTGTCGGTGGCGGGGCGTTCGCGCTCAGCTATCGCCAGCAACAGACAGAAAGCCTGGTCGCCACGGCCACCGCCTTCAGCGGGACGGTTGCGCCGCAGCTTACCAGCACCGCCGCTGCCGTTCAGACGGCTGAGGCCCTGCGCACCGCCACCCGCTTCGCCATGCGCACAGCAACCGCCGAGGCGGCCGCCAATCCCACTGGCACGCCCGAACCGGGCATCGGTAGCGGCCAGGTTGTGAATGGCGGTAATCTGCGCTCGGAGCCGCGCATCGCGCCGGAAACGGTGGTCGGCCTGATCTATCCAGGTGACACGATCACGTTTCTGGAACGGCGCACGGTTGGCGGGCAACTCTGGCTTCGCATCCGTGTTGTCCAGCCTGCTGCCAATCGCGCCGGCGAAGGCGTTGCTTCCGGCACCGAGGGCTGGGCCTCCGCAACCCTGCTCTCGCCCCCACCATAAGATGGGTGTCATCACTGGCCGCGCGACACACAGTATCTACAGCGCTTCACGACACCAGGCGGCCACAGCGACAGTAGGTTCTGACGAGGATGGAGAAGTGATCGTGACATCCAGCGCCAAGCCGACGATCGGCTGCGTACTGAACGACCCGCGGTTCACCTTCTGGTCAATCCTGCGCCATGGTGCGCGTTTACGCGCCACCGACCATGGAGTCGTATTACTCGATTACGCCGCCGGCAGCGTTGAGGTCCAGGCCGACATGATCTCCGATCTGCTCCGGCGACGTGTGAACGCATTGCTCGTCGGGCCGGCCCACGAAACGCGCAGTTTCGCCGCCTACCTGGAACTGGCGCGCGCTGCCCGTGTGCCGGTAATCGAAGTTGACGGCGGTATTCTGGAAGGATACGTCAGTACAACGGTGCGCTCCGATGAACACCACGGACTGCTGCGACTCGCCGAACTCCTCGTGGAACACCTGGGCGACCGGTTTCGCATGGCGCTGATTGCCGGGCCGCAGAACCGGCGTGTCGATCTGATGATCGACACGTTGCAGCGCTGGCCGGGCATACGTATTGTAGGAACGGCTATCGGCGACTGGACGCGTGAGGGTGGCCGGATGTGCACTGCCAGGTTTCTGCACGGCGGCGACACGATTGATGCCATATTCGCCGCCAACGATGCCATGGCGCTTGGCGTGATTGACGCCCTTGAAGCGGCCGGGTTATCAGACCGGATCACCGTCGTCGGGTACGACGGCCTGCCCGAGGCATTTCGCGCCATCCACGCCGGGCGCCTGCTCGCCACGGTTGATCAGGAGCCGCTGCAGATCGGGAGTGTGGCGATTGACCTTGCCCTACGCGCCCTGCGCGGCGAAGCGAGCGAGCGTCACGTCTATACACCCGGCACACTGATCACCCGCGAGAACGTCACGGAGGCCGCGCTCAAGGCGCTCGACCTGCTCCCTGGCATCATGCACGACCTGGTGGAGAGCAACACCCAGCGCCAGCAACTCCAGGACGAAATCATCGCCGCGCAGCAGTCAACCATTCGCGAGCTTTCGACGCCGATCATTCCGATTGATGATCGCACCCTGATCGTCCCGCTGATCGGCGCCATTGACAGCGTCCGCGCCACCCAGATGACGCAGACCATCCTTCAGGCGATTAGCGATTATCATGCCGACGCAGTGATCATTGACATTACCGGCATTGCCGTGATAGATACCGGCGTCGCCAATCATCTGGTGCAAACGGCACAGGCGGCCAACCTGCTGGGCGCGCGGGTGACACTGGCCGGCATGTCGCCCGAGGTGGCGCAGACCATTGTGCAACTCGGCGTCAACCTGGCACAGTTATCCGCCCAGAGCAGCCTGCGCGCCGCGCTGGAGGCGCTGCATCGCACGCGTAACCGTGCCTGAATTGACTGGTAGTACGTGATCGTCTCGCAGACGACACGCATACCGGCTCATCGTGCCTCTGGCAGAATCGATTCCGTGCCCGGGTGCATCACGGCTCACCGGGCGATGCTTTTTCAACCATGCGGCGCGCCTCCTGCTGGCGCTGCAAGAACGCCAGCACCGCATATGCCTCGGCGATATCCTCAATACTGACCAGGCCAAGGTAGACATCGCCCTCATACACGGCCACCACCCGCGTACTACGCTCGTTCATCAACTGGCGAACTTCATCCAGCGTCGCCGATGACGGCACCTGCACAATGTCACGCTGCATGACGCCGGTCACATACAGGTCGCGCGGGTCAGACGCCAGCGCGCGCAGCACATCATCGCGCGTCACGATACCGATCGGGCGGCCACCCTGCATGACGGCGAAATCCGGCTGGTAACTCGTGAGAATGTAATCCACCACTTTGCTGACGCGGTCGCCGATCTGCAGGGTGAGCGCGTGACGATTGTAGGCATCGCCAACGCGCATGGTCACCAGCATGGTGCGTGCCTGGCCCTCGGCATTCTCCTGGCCGGCTCCAAGGAAGATGAACACAGCAACCAGCGCCAGCAGGAAGTTGCCACTCACAATGCCGAAGATACCGAGCAGGATCGCAATACCCTGGCCAAGCAGCGTGGCGATACGCGTCGCGCGCCGCTGGCCAATCAGCATGGCCAGTGTGGCACGGAAGATCCGGCCGCCGTCGAGCGGAAAGGCCGGGATCAGATTGAACAGCACCAGCATGATATTGGCCTGGAGCAGCCACACCAGCAACCCCTGGAGCGATGGCGCGGGAAACGCCCCGGCCTCCATTTGCAGGGCATCCATGTCAAACACGCCGAACGCCAGCGCCGTTCCGGTCACGAGCAACAGCATACCGGCGATCAGTACATTGACCAGCGGGCCGGCTGCGGCAATCACCAGTTCGTGCCATGCCTTCGACGGATTACGGCCAAGCAATGCCAGGCCCCCCAGCGGCAGCAGGATGATTTCGCGCACCGGAATACCAAATGCTCGCGCCGCAATACCGTGCCCCAGTTCATGCAAGGTCACGCACAGAAACAGCAAGAGCACCAGCACTGCGCCGAATACGGCGCCCGCAGCGCCATACACCGTTCCCCCGCCAATCGCACCAAGGATGACGATCAAAAAGAACGTAATATGGATCTTGATATCAATTCCTGCAACCCGTGCAACCGGAAATGACCATCCCATGCCTCTCTGCTCTCTTTCTGCAATCTTCACTCATCAACTGACACCAGCATTGGATTGACGACATACGACCACCAGTTGTTGCTCACCCCGAACGTTTCGCCACCCACTTTCGGCAGGTGGCTGAGCCACCACAGATGGTGCAGGCGCATGTCGCCGCCACCCCACTCACGGCAATCAACCATGCGCGCATGACCGGGCACGTCAGGGAAGGTCAACCAGTCGTCACAGTAACTCAGGACAGGCCGCGGATTACCCCAGTCGTAGTCGCGCTCAGAGTTGGGCGCAAAATGCACATTACCACACTGCGCCCGGCCAGGATGTGTCCGGTCGTGGCGCGTAAACAGCTCCCACAGATTCTGTTCCGGCGCGTGGTTTGCGAACACACGACTGATGATCGACTCGACCCGATGACCGAAGTTTTCCAGCATACAGTCAACATCGCGCTCATAATTGAAGCACATCATCACAAAGCGTCCGCTGCACCAGCCCGTATTCGGCACCGGCGGCGAATTGCACCAGAATGCGCCACGCCCGACCATTGTCGATTCATAGTCGCCGGCGTAGGGGAACGCGAAGAACCAGACTTCGTCAATCTCGCCGCGATCGTAGCGACCAAGCAGGTCGAACGCTGCCACCTGCGCCTCGTAGTCTATCCGATCCGGTTCATGCATCCGGCGCGCGCGCCATGCCGCAACATAACTCTCACCACTGTAGCGGAAGCCATCAATCTTTGGCGGGAACCAGTCGGCGTCAATCCGTTCGACGATACGATAGCGCAGGTAACCGCCACTGGCATGCTCCAGGTCGGCGGCGTACTGCAAGGCCAGACGCAATGGATCGTTCCAGCCGAAGATCTCGGTCAGACGACGACCACCCTCGGAAGCGACCGGCGGATTGTGGACAATCATGAGGACGCGTGGCGCGACCGGTTCGAGCGAGGGCGCCTGCACACGCACTGGTGCCGGACCGGCCCTGCTGGTTGCCACTGGCGCAATGCCCAGCAGACGCCGCAAGAAGTCGAGCATATCACGATACACGGCGCCCCAGGGCAGGCAGTGACTGGTACCAGGCACCGCCCTGAAGCGCTACTCGTCGGCGTGTGCGACAACAATCTGTGAACGCACGCCCAGCGCGGCAAGCTGGCGCAAGCAGATCACAATGTACTTCGCCGCAATCCGGCGCTCCTCATCCGTCGTGTCGAGCGCCGGATCGTACCCTGGCAGCTGCGATTTGACGAAGAGGCCATCGAGGATCTCTTGCTCGGTGGAAGTCAGCGTTTCCATGATCAGCCTCCTGTCTACGCGGACATCCTGCCAACAGCGTCGAAACGTGGACGCCGTCACAACGAGATCGATCTCGCGGCAGAACCGATACTATCGTGGGTCGGTGTACCTGTATAGTACCATGGTTTTGCCGTTTATGACTGACTCATGTTTCATCTGGCAGCGAGCGAAGCGTGGCTGCAGCAATCTCGTCTCGCACCGGTCGAATGACATCCAACCATCCGTTCTTCGGAGAGGTTCTTAGAGCCTCTCCGAAAACCAGATGGTCACTGTCATTGCGAGTGAAGCGAAGCAATCTCGTCTCGCACCGGTCGATTGCTTCGTCGCTGGCGCTCCTCCCAATGACAGCATGCCCATGGGTTCTCGGAGAGGCACTTAGCGCACCGACAGGCGAAACAGAGTCGTCTCGCGGTA
This sequence comes from Chloroflexota bacterium, assembly GCA_013388755.1. Classification (GTDB taxonomy): domain Bacteria; phylum Chloroflexota; class Chloroflexia; order Chloroflexales; family Roseiflexaceae; genus JACAEQ01. The sequence goes on along the minus strand of JACAEQ010000112.1, from coordinate 28,924 downwards.
GATCGTTCCGGGGCGCACGACGGTGGAAGGAAAGGCCGGCTGGTTCGGCGAATCGGGGAAATGCTGCGTTTCGAGGCAGAGCGCGGCGTGCCTGGCATAGAGATGACCGCCGCGACCGGTCAATGTCCCATCAAGGAAGTTGCCGGTGTACAGATGCATGCCGGGCTGTGTCGTCAACACCTCCAGCACACGACCACTCACCGGATCGTAGACGCGCGCTGCGAGGCGGAGTGTATGCGCCGGGCCATCAATCACCCAGGTGTGGTCATACCCCCCGTGACCACAACGGATCTGTTCGTCGTCGGCGAACATGCGCGCCCCGATCGCCGTCGGCGTGGTAAAGTCCATCACCGTACCACCTACCGGGCGAAACTCGCCAGTAGGTATCAGCGTCGCATCAATCGGCAGAAAGCGCCCCGCAAAGAGTTGCACCTCATGCCCCAGAATATCGCCGCCACCGGCCAGGTTAACATACGCATGATTTGTCAGGTTGACCACGGTTTCCCAATCGGTCGTTGCCTGGTAATCGAGCCGCAAGGCGCCGTCGCCGGTCAGGGTATACGTCACGGTCACCGCCAGGTTCCCCGGGTAGCCTTCCTCACCATCACGGCTCACGTAGCGCAACTCCAGCGCCGGCTCTCGCGCGTCGGGTCGTTCCTGTGCCTGCCAGATCACCTTATCGAAACCGACCCTGCCACCATGGAGATGGTGAGGCCCATCATTGCACGCCAGCTGGTAGACCGTTCCAGCCAGACTGAAACGCCCGAAGGCAATGCGGTTGGCGTAGCGCCCTATCAGCGAGCCGAGATACGGCTGGTTGCCCAGGTACGGCTCCAGCGTATCGAAACCGAGCACGATGTCGCCCTGACGCCCGGTGCGATCCGGCGCGCGCAGGGATATCAACGTCCCGCCATAGGTCATGACCCGCGCCTCAATCCCGCTGGCGCCGCGCAATGTATACAACTCAACCGTCTCACCGCCAGCAGCCCCAAAGGATTCACGAACGATGCTCATCAGGCGGCTCCATTCTGTTGCGCCTTTGACGCGCCATCAATCGTAGCCAGCAATACGCGTACCGCCGCCTCAAGTTGCGCGTCGCGGCCCCGCATCCATTCGCCCAGGCCAAGGCGCACATCAATATCAACCGGGCGCCCATATCCTTCCAGCTCTTCACCCTCAGGCGTTGTTACCCGTAACTGCGGCAACCTGAAATACGAACCATCAATCAGGCGCCGGTTGAACGTGCCAATCACCGCGCCGCCCGTGGGCCGCCCGACGACCGCACCCAGACCCTGGCGGCGGTACGCTTCACTGAACGTCTCGGTATTCGAGAGCGAAAGTTCGTTAGTCACCAGCACGGTTGGCTTATTCAGCACACGATTGCCGAAAATGTGCGAAGAATCGGCTGCCGAGCGATCGCGGAACGCGCTCGTCAACACACTCCGCCGCGCCAGTACGTCCAGAATGAACGTCGCGGTGTGCCCCCCCGAATTGAACCGCACATCCACGACCACGCCTGCCTTGCTATGGGTTTCAACGTCGAGATCGGCAAGAAACTGCTGGTAGGCATCGTAACTCATTTTGCGAACATGGACATATCCCAGCCGCCCGCCGCTGATACGATGCACCAGCTCCTCGTTCTCCAGCACCCAGGCGCGATAACAGAGCCATTCGTACTGGTCGGCGGAAACCGGGCGCAACTCCACGTCACGCGGTTCTCCATCAGCACCGGCGACACGCAGCGTCACACGCCGGCCGGCCGTCCGCTGCAACAATGCGTCAAGGGATACCTCCCGGCCAGGTGCCGTGCCATTGAGCGCCAGCACCCGATTACCCGGCTGAATCGCACCGTTACCGGCCAGCGCGGCCGGGCTGTCGGGCACGACCCGGGCTACGCGGAGCGTTCCACTGCGCATATACTCGACTGGATCGAAGATCAGGCCAGTATATCCATCCTGCCCCGTCGAACTTCCGCCTGCGTATGCGCCCAGGTGCGAAGCGCGTAGCTCGCCGGCCATCAGGTTCAGGATCAGGTAGAGTTCGGATACCGTCTGTGCGCCGGCTACCAGTGGGGCATAGTGCTGGCGCACCGTGGGCCAGTCCAGGCCGCGGAAGGTCGGATCATAGAAATAATCGCGCAACAACCGCCAGCATTCCTCAAAGATCTGGCGCTTTTCCTCGGCAAAATCAATCATCACCTCTGCCGTGACCGGCAGGGCAGCCTGTTCGCCCCTGGGGAACTTACGCACTGCGACGGTACCGCCATCAAGGAAGTATACGCTCTTTCCATCCGGCGCGAAGGAGGCATGCGATTTGGCGCCGGTCGTGCTGGTAAGCTGCCGTGGCCCGAGCTCGGCGCGCGGCTCATCAAGTGGCAGGCTCCAGAGGTTCTGCCGCCCGGCCACCATCGCGCTGCAAATCAGGTCGCGACTGTCCGGGCTGATACAGAGCGCTGTCGCATCCATTTGAAGCGGCGTCAGTAGACGCAGCCGGCGCTCGATCCCGCTGAAGACAATCGTCACGCTGGTCGTGGCCAGTGCCGACCTGGCAGGCAACGGTTCGTCATCGATTCGGACCGGCGCGACATCAGGCGGCTCGTCGGGTTCGATCGCAGGCAGGGGAAACACCGGGTCGCGATCCGCCTCGACTGACAAGGAGCCAGCACGCGCCATTGCGCCGGTGCGCATCTCGCCGCGCCCACTGCGCGCCTCACCATTGCGCGGTTCAAACAGCCGGTCAAACTCCGCTTCACGAAATACTGGCGGCTGCGGACGCAGGTCAATGCGTACAATCTGCGACTCGGCACGGTACTGGCCGGTGGTGAACAGGATGAAACTTCCATTTGGCGCCCAGATCGGCCCGGCAGCCTGGAGATTGCTGAGGAACGAGATCTGATGCGGGCGTTGCTCGTCAATATGCTGAACATACAGATTGCTGAAAAAACGCTCGTCCTGGGCACAAAACGCCAGCCAGCAACTGTCGGGCGACCATGCAAACGATGCGCCGAACAGGAAACGCGCCCGCACAAACGGCCGGTCAGCGCCACTTGCCACATCAATCAGCCGGATCTCATCATCACCACGCGCATATGCCAGCCAGCGGCCATCGGGGGAAGAACATGGAGCGCTTTTGCGACCTGGCGCATCGGTCAGGCGTTGCTCAGCACGGGTGACGAAATCGTACCGGTAGACCTCCTCATCACCGTGGCGATCGGAGACATATACCAGGCTCCGGCTATCCGGCGTCCAGCTAATCTCGCCATCACGGAACGGCGTCTGTGAGATACGAAATGCCAGACCCTGGCGCTGCTCACGCTCCGATTCCTTGTCGGCGAAGTCGGCGAAGACCTTACCACGTACCACAAACGCAATCTTCTTCCCATCGGGCGACAGCGCCAGTTCGCTCAGATCGCGAGTATAGGTCTGGACGCGCACCGGCGTCTGCTTGACATCTTGCCGCACGGCAATCGGTAGCGGCGCGGCCTCGCCCGCCGCAACGTCAAACGTCCAGATGCTGAAATCACGCTCGAAGGCGATGATTGCGCCATCAGCGCTGATCGACGGCCAGAACAGTCGCTCATCGATAAATGATGTCACACGCTCGGCATTGCCGCCGTCGCGCGCCATGATCCACAGGTTCTCGCACCCATCGCGGTCGGATACAAAATAGAGCGCCTGGCCATCAGGCGTCCAGAGGGGGTAGCAGTTCAGTCCCGGCGCATCGCTGAGGCGACGAAAGTCATCGGCGCCTGGCTCATTCGACACCAGCCACACTTCCGCGCCGCCATACGGGTTCGGGCCGCGCCGCCACCATGGATCGCGCATCAGGCTGAATGCCAGCCAGCGACCGCATGGCGACACGGTTGCTGCACCGAGACGCTCATAGGGCTGTGCCACCCAGCGTACCGGCGTGCCACCGGTCGTGGCGACACGGTAAATGGCCGTACCCTGGCGCTCGCGTGGCGAACTGAAATAGATCGCCGTCCCATCAGGCGACCAGCATTCGGCGCTGTTCAGGCTCTCGTGAAAGGTCAGGCGACGCACTTCGCCGCCATCGAGCGGCAATACATACACATCTCCCTGACCGGCGCGGTTCGACGTGTATGCCAGCGCCGCACCATCCGGCGACCAGCGCGGCGCCGAATGATTGGCCGGATGCGCCGTCAGGCGTTCGGCGCGCCCCCCGGTAGCGGCGACAAGCCAGATATCGCCGGCATAGACAAACGCAATGCGGTCACCCAGAGGAGACACGGACGGTGTGCGGAAATAAGGTCGAGCGCGGCGTCGATCGTCGGTCATGGGCGATCCTCAATAGTCTGACAGCGCATCGTACGATGGGCTATTATATGAGCGAGTCGCAAGCTGGGCAAGCACCGGCGCTGCTATTGGAACGTCCTCAGCTGTCTGTGCGTCATGTTTCATGGTCTCGCCGCTGTTGAGCGTGTACGATGGATGAAAGTAGTAAGCTTCCCGGAAGCTGTTGTGATACCTGCCGTGCAACGCCCCGGCGATTGGCAAGAAAACATCGTTGCCAGTGTAATACACAGTTCCCTGCCCTTGAGCATGGATCATGCGTCTCAGGCAGGCTATACTACTGGCTGGCAGCGTATCGCCGTGGAAGGCACAATGCCGCACGTATTGTAATCAGAATCGTGAAAGGGGATATATGCAACGCGTGATTCTGCTCCTGATGGTCCTGATGATGGCGCTCACGGCATGTGGCCTGCCGCAACCGGCTCCGTCGGGAGGCACGCCGCAGGTGACGGCTCTTCCGGGCGTCACGCCGCCACCCGGCAGTGGTGAGGCGGTCACCATCACGTTCGGCATATGGGAGTACGAGCGTGCCCTGTACCAGTCGCTGGTCGAACGATTCGCCGCCGAACATCCCGGCATCAACGTTGTGCTCGTGCCGCTTGAAGATGCCATGATGGGCATGTCGGGCGATGGCCCGTCAAGTCAGGTGGATGCGTTGCGCCGCATTGTCTCGATCGCCGATACGGCGCCAGCGTTCGCGCTGGTTCCTGAAGCCTTCGGTACGCCACTGCTCCTCGACCTGAAGCCACTGATGGAAGCCGACGCGACGTTCGCGCGCGACGATTTTTACCCGGGCGCGCTCGAACGCTACTCGGCCAGGGGCGGCATCTGGGCGCTGCCACGCTACCATTACCTGCAACTCCTGAGCTATAACCGCGAGGTGTTCGAGCGCGCCGGCATCCCGGAGCCACAACCAGGCTGGACCTGGGCCGACGTCATGGCAACCGCCGAGCGCCTCACCGAGCGCAACGGCCTGACGGTCGTAACGCACGGCCTGATGGAACCCAGTGGCGGATTCCTCCCCTTGCTGGCGTTGCTTGAAGCCGAGGGGATCCGTCCACTCTCCACACCGGCGCTCGAGACGGATATCACCGAGCCGGCCTATGTCAACGCAATCGAGCAGATTCGCGCCTGGCGACGTGACGGCGTCCTGATCGAACCGGCCGTCTTCCACTCCGTTCCAACGGGCGGCAACGACAATCCTCCTGCCGATCCGACCGATCTGGTGCGCGAGGGACGGGTGGCGCTCTGGGGCGAGCTGTACCTTAACAACCCCGATGGTACACCGTGGAAACCCGATTTCCCGGTCGGGCGCGTCCCCTATCCGGTAAGTAAGGATAGCAGCATCCTCTTCGGCGGCGGCAGCGAGGGGTTCATCATCAGTGGCGGCACTGCCCATCCAGACGCGGCATGGCGCTGGATCGAGTGGCTTTCGCGCCAGCCGATCGACCAGCAGAATGGCGATTCACCGGGTCGCATACCGGCGCGCCAGTCGCTGGCCACACAGAGCGGCTTCTGGGAACAGCTTGATACGCAGACAGCCGAAGCGTACCGCTGGACGATGGCCAATGGCGCGCCATTGCCGGAACGCCAGCCGGATTACAGCCTCGCTGGCGCGTTGAGCCAGGCACTTGCCACGGTCATGTCCGATCCAAAGGCCGATGTCCGCGCTGCGCTTGCCGAAGCGCAGCGCCAGATGCGCGATGCCATCGAGCAGATGGCGTTGACACCAACCCCGAAGCCCGATCTCAATCCGGTGATTGTCGCGACACCTGAACCACAGATGGCCCCTGACGGTGCAACCACCATCACGTTCGGCCTCTTCGGTTATAACCCGACGGAGGTACGCCGGATCGCGCGCGCCTTCCGCGCGATCCGCCCGGATATCTTCGTTGAACTGAAGAACGTTGAGCCGTCCCCGGGAACCTTCATGACCAGTGCCGCCGAACTGGCGCAGCAGTACGACTGTTTCAGCTGGAATGGCCCGCTGCAAGAGAGCGACTATGCCGCCCTGCTCGACCTGCGCCCGCTGTTCGAGGCCGACGCCGACTTCCCGCGCGATGATGTCCTGCCGGCAGCCCTGGCATACTACACCAGGGAGGGGCGGATCTACGGCATGCCATATGCGGTGAATATGCGGAACCTGGTCTACAATCGCAGTGCCTTCGACGCTGCTGGTTTACAGGCGCCCGGCGCCGCCTGGACGCCTGCCGACTTCCTGGCAGCTGCGCAGGCGCTGACAAAAGGTGAAGGCACTCAGCGGCAGTGGGGATACGTGCCGCTTGGCGGCGCCCAGGCCGACCTGTTGTTCTTCATCGGGCAGCAGGGCGCGCGATTGACCACCGGCTCGGGGAAGGATCTCCGGCCAAACTATACTGATCCGAAGACAGTGGCCGCGATCCGCTGGTATCTTGACCTCAGCATGGTGCACAGGGTCATGCCGCCGCTGAACATCGGCTATCGCCGTGATGATCCGGGCAGCGACCAGTCGTACGAATTGATCCAGTCAGGTCGTGCCGGGATGTGGTTCGATTACGGCGCAACGGTCGTCGGCGGCGCGCCCACCAGCGATCTGGTGCCGCCGAACCAGGAGGCACCTCCGATCGAGGTTGGCGTCGCGCCATTACCGGTGGGCGGTGCCGGTGCACGTGGCAGCGATCTGTATGTGCGCGGGTTGCTGATCTCCGCAATGGCCCGCCAGCCCCAGGCATGCTGGGAGTGGATCAAGTATTTCTCAACCGACACGACACTGGTGTATGGCGATCTCCCGGCACGGCGATCGGTTGCGCGCTCTGATGCGTTCCTCAACCAGCAGCCACCGGAGCGTCTCGAAGCACTCACGGCTTTGAGCGAGACACTGGCGAACCCTGGCGAACCGGGCGATGACCCGAACGCCCTCTACGGCTTCTACTCTGACCCGTACTGGCTCTTCAAGGCAATCAGCGAGACGGCACAGAAGGGGGCCAGTCTTGAGCAGGGGCTGGCCGAAGCGCAGCGCCTGGCAACGGCTTTCGCCGAGTGTCTGAACCGCGAGGGCACGCGCCCGGCGGCGTGCGCCCGGGAGGTCGATCCGACGTATATGGGGTTCAACGTTGATGATGTTGAAGGCGCCCCTCTGCCGGCAGGAATGGTTCGATAAGCCGGCACACCACCCGGGAGCGCCCGCTGCACGCAAGCGCGGCGCCAGCGCTTCCGGGAACGCCCGGGATACGTTGCGCCAGTCGCAGCGTTCCAGGCCGGTTTCATCACGACACACAACACGATATGCTCATGATTGACAATCACGGCTACCGGTTGCGGCGGCCACGCAAGATACCCGGGCATCCCGGCGTTGTGATCCTTGCCGCAGCATTGTGCGCGATTCTGCTCGCGGCCTGCAGTACGACACAGGCGGCGCAGGAACCGCCAACCCCGACGCCCCTGCCGCCTGATCCTGCGCTGGAGCGACCAACCTACATCGTTGCGCGCGGAACCCTCGAACGCGTATTGACCGTCACCGGGCGTGCGACACCGGTGGACCTGGCGCGTCTGTCGTTTCGCCGCGAAGGGCGGGTGAACACCGTCGGCGTGCAACGCGGCGACGTTGTAAAAGCCGGCGATGTCCTGGCCGAGTTACAGCAGGATGAGGCACTCGAGGAATTACGCCGCGCCGAGGTGGATGTGGTTCAGGCACGACGCGACCTTGAGAGTGCGCGCCAGGCGCAGGCGAAGCGGATCAAGGAGCGCGAACTCGACGTAGAACGTGCCCGCCAGGAACTGGCGCGCCTGCTACCTGGCGGCGAGGCCGATGTGTTCAGCGAGGCGCAGCAACAACTCGACACTGCCCTGCGCGACCTGCGCAATGCGCGTGATGATGCATCCTGGGCAAAAACAACTGCGGAAGAGGCTTTGCGCGACAGCGCCGAAGCCTTGAACGACTCGCAGAAAGCGTACAGCACGGCCTGGTGGAACTGGGACTGGGTACAGAAATACGGCACCGACCCCGAAAACCCGACCATCATTGACCCCAATGGGGTCAGGGTGCCAAACCGGCTGACCGACAAACAGAAGGAGGAGTACCGCAATAAGCTCACGCAGGCCGAGCGCGCGCTCCGCGACGCCGAACGCACGGTTGAACAGGCGCAACGCGCCCGCGATCGCGCCGTCGAGGACGAGATCGTCAAGACCGGCGAAGCCGAGAAGAAAGCGGCTGAGGCGCAACGCGCCCTCGACAATCTGCTCCAGGGTCGTGATACCAGAGCGCTGGCCGATGCCCGCCGCACGCTGGAGCAGGCGCAACTCGCACTGGAGGAAGCGCGCGCCGAGACGCTCAATGCAGCACTGCGAGCGGTTGAGAATGCTGAACGCGCGGTTGAAAAGGCGCGTCGCCGTGTGGAGGACGGCCAGATCATCGCCGCACAGGACGGCACCGTGATTGCCATCGCCATCGAGCCGGGAATGACCGTCAGTGCATTCGACCCGGTCATCGAAGTCGCCGATCCATCACAACTCGAGTTTGCCGCAACCCTGAACAGCCAGCAGATGCGCCAGCTCGCCGAAGGGCAGGGCGCTGAGATCCGGCTGCTCTCGCGTCCCGACCTGGTGATTCCGGCGGTGATCCGGCGGTTGCCTGCGCCGTATGGCTCAGGCGGCAGCGGTACGGTGCAGGATCGCGACTCGACGACGCGCTTCCAGATTATTGACACGCGCGGCCAGAAACTCGAAGCCGGCATTAGCGTCGGGCGGATCAGCATTGTGCTGGAGCGCAAGGAGCATGTGCTCTGGCTACCGCCTGACGCGGTGCGTTCATTCGAAGGCCGGCGCTTCGTCATCGTCCGCGAGGGCGAACGCGAACGCCGCGTTCCGGTCACCATCGGCATCGAAACCGATGAGCGCGTAGAAATTGTCACGGGCCTGAAGGAAGGGGACGTGGTCGTCGGGCCATAGTATGACCATCACCATTCTCTCAATCGTCATCACGGCTCTCAAGCGCCTGCGGGCTAACCTGGGCCTGACACTGTGCGCCCTGGCGGCCGCCACATCTGCCGTCGCGCTGGCCGCGGCAGCGCCGGCCTATGCCGAAGTGGCCAGCCTGCGCCTGTTGCGTGACGAGATCCGCCAGCAGGAGGCGCGCCAGGGGCGTTCGCCGTTTGCCCTGCTGTTCCGTTATGTCGGCGCCTGGAACGGCCCGCTCGAGTGGGAACGCGTTGCACCCGCCGACGAATACCTGCGCCAGGAGGGAATTCCCGGGCTCGACCTGGCGATTGATAGCTTCGCCCGTCATACGCGCACTGCCCCGATGCGTCTCTTCCTTACCACCGGCGGTGACACACTGTTTCTCAAAAATGCAGCCCTGGGGTTCATCAGCGGCATTGATGACCGGATACACATCGTGGATGGCCAGATGCCCCGCCCGGCACGCGAATCCGAGCCGCTGGAGATCATGATTGCGCGCGCCCTGGCCGATGAGACCGGCCTGAACGTGGGTGACCGCCTGACACTGGTGGCATCCGGCAGCCGGCCGGCCACGCTCCAGGCGCGCGTGGCGGCGATCTGGGAACCGGTGAACCGTGCCGACCCGGCCTGGTTCTTTCCGCCTGAGACCCTGAGTGATGTCCTGCTCGTCCCGGAGTCGAGTTTTACCGGTGCTGTCGCCACCACCTTGCGCAACGAAGTTGACCAGACCCTCTGGTTCGTGCGGTTGAGCGGCGAAAACGTCAGCGGCGCGCAGGCGGGGCCGCTTCTCGGCCGGGTCGAAGCGGTCCGCGCCCGGATCAGCGGCATCGTGCCGGGGCTCCGCCTCGAACAGGGGCCGGCTGAGGCGCTCGGGATCTACCAGTCACGCGTTGCAGCGCTATCGCTGCAGTTATTTACCTTCAGCGTGCCGATCCTGGCGCTGGTGCTCTACTTCGCCGCCATGGTCGCTGCACTGCTGGTGCATCGCCAGCGCGGCGAGATCGCGCTGCTGAAGACCCGCGGTGTCGGCAGCGCCCAGATTCTTGGCGTCTACCTGGTCGAATGGCTCATCATCGGTGCAGCGGCGCTGGCGTCTGGCCTGCCGCTGGGGTTGTTGTTCGCCGACGTCATGAGTCAGACACGCTCATTTCTCGATATCGATCTCACGGCAGGTATCGCTGCACGTTCGCCTGGAGGGCAGAGCCTGACATATGCGCTTGGGGTGCTGGCCGCAACGATGATTGCCGCGTTTCTGCCGGCACTGGTCGCTACGCGCCGCACGCTGGTGGACGAACAACAGCAAGCGGCACGTGCCGCGCGCCCACCGCTCTGGCAGCGTGCCTATCTCGACTTGCTCCTGTTGATCCCGGCAGGCTACGGCATCTACCTGCTCCGCACAGGCGGCGGTCTGTTTCGCGGCACATCGGCGGCGGATCCGTTCGCCAACCCACTGCTCATCCTGGCGCCGGCGTTGCTCTGTTTCGCGCTCGGGTTGCTCGCGCTGCGCCTGATCCCGCTGGCACTTGAACTACTGGCACGCCTGGCCGCCGCCCCACCATGGGTTGCACCGCTGGTTACGCTGCGCGCGCTGGCGCGCCAGACCGATACCTACCGTGGCGCGTTATTGTTGCTCATGCTTACCCTGAGCCTGGCAACCTTCAGTTCAGCCATGGCGACCACCCTTGACGGCGCGATGCATGCCGAGATTGGCTACCGTGTCGGCGCGCCAATGCAGTTCATAGAAACCGGCGCGAGCACGGAGCGACCGGTTGCGGGGCAACCTGGCGCGCAACCACCGCAGCGGCGGGATATCCGTGAGGAGGCGCGTTTCCTGTTCGTCCCGGTCAGTGAACACCTGCTGGCGCCGGGTATTCGCGCCGCCACGCGCGTCGGGCGCTATGAAGCCATCGCCAGCGTGGGCACCGCCGGAAAACGTGTCCAGCTGGTGGGGATCGACCGTAGTGACTTCCCCACGGTTATCACGCGGTTCGAACGCGCCTGGGGCGGAGGCGAGTCGCTTGGCGGATTGATGAACATGCTGGCGCGCCACACCGACGGCGCCATCGTCAGTCGCGACCTGCTCACCAACGGACTGCGCGTGGGCGATGCGCTGCCGATGACGCTCCAGTTATACGGCGATCAACGCGAGGTGCGCTTCCGGATCATTGCTGCCATTGACCTCTGGCCGGGATTGTATCCGCAGGACGGCCCGATCGTGGTGGCCAACCTCAACTATATTTTCGACCAGATGGGCGGGCAATATCCATACGATGTCTGGATCGCGCGCGACCTGGAGGTTCCGGCGGATGCGATTGTCGCGAGTGTGCGCGCGCTCGGCATTCCCGTGGTTGACGCACTGGATGTCGCAACGCTGACGGCACGCGAGCAGAGTCGCCCGCAACGCCAGGGACTCTTCGGATTGCTGACAATCGGCTTCCTGACAGCCGGGGCACTGACGCTGCTGGGATTCCTGGTCGCCGGATTGATCACGGCGCGGCGCAGGGCGATTGAACTGGGCATGTTGCGCGCGCTGGGGCTGAGCGGCACGGGAGTTGCGGTTGCGCTGGCGCTGGAGCAGACACTCCTCATCGGCGCGGGTATGGTGGCCGGCACAGCGATTGGCGCGCTGGCCGCCACGCTCGTCGTGCCGTTCATGCAGGTTGGCGTGGGGCCATATCCCGGTACACCCCCCGTTGCGCCACAACTGGCGTGGGAGAGCATGGCCGGCATCTATGTTGCTTACGGCGGCGCATTGCTCCTGGCGCTCCTGGCGCTTGGCGCAAGTCTGGCGCGGATCCGGCTGTTCCAGGCGGTGAAGCTGGGAGATGCAAACTGACGTGATTGTGTAGGTGTTCACATGTCTCCTGGGAGCGCGGGCATCTTGCCCGCGTAGACGCACCGAGGGCGGGACGCCCTCGCTCCCAGGCGCGTGTGTGAACCCAGGTGTGAACACTTACGTGATTGTAGCGTGGGCCGTGACCAGACGATGAGCGAAACCGATCATATCATTCAAGCCAGCGGCCTGGTTAAGATTTACAAGGTTGCTGAACTGGAAGTCGTGGCGCTGCAAGGGCTCGACCTGGAAGTGACGCGTGGTGAGTTCCTGGCCCTGGTCGGCCCGTCAGGTTCAGGCAAGTCAACACTGCTCAGCGCCATTGGCGGGCTGGATCGGCCGTCTGCCGGGCAATTGAAAGTTGACGGGCTCGACCTGACGGCGTTGTCGCCTGCGGAACTCAGCGCCTACCGCCGTGAGCGGGTCGGCTTTGTCTGGCAGCAGACCGCACGCAACCTGTTACCCTACCTCAACGTGCGCGAGAACATCGAGATCTTGATGGCGCTGGGCGGGCGCAGGGGTCGGGAGCGCCGTGCCTGGATCGATGAATTGCTCAAGGCGGTTGGTATTGCCGAGAAAGCGAGCAGCCCCGTGACCCGGCTTTCCGGTGGCCAGCAACAGCGCGTGGCGATCGCGTGCGCCCTGGCGCATCAGCCGCGCATTCTCCTTGGCGACGAGCCAACCGGCGAAGTCGACTGGGAGACGGCGCAACGTATCCTTGCCCTGCTGCGCGACCTGCGGGAACGTTACGGCCTCACCGTGGTACTGGTCACGCACGACCCGCGCGTCGCCGAACAGGCCGACCGTGTGATCGCCATTCGCGACGGCCGCACCAGCAGTGAAACACGGCGCGGCGATGAGGCCATGCTTCAGGGTGAAGTGGCGCATGCTGCACCGGCCGTGCTCCCCACACGCGCGCGCGCCGCCGAAGAACTGGTGGTTGTTGATCGCGCGGGGCGGTTGCAGATCCCCGGCGAGCAACGTGCGCTGGCAGGGATCGGGCGGCGCGCGCGCGTCGAACTGGTTGACGGCGGTGTCCTCATTCGAGCCGTTGATGACGACCGGATTGAAGCGCCAGCAGAAGAGCCGGATGGCAGCTCGCACCATCGCCTGTACGACGACACGCCGCCGGCTGGCGCGGTGCGCCCGTCGCGCTGGCGCTGGCCGTGGCGCCTGCGACGACGCTCGACTGCGGATGGGTGAGAGCCTATGACCGCAACAACCTTCGATCATGCCGAACCGATCATCCGGCTTACTGCTGCCACCCGCACCTTCGGTGCAGGCGGGAGCGCGGTGCATGCCCTGCGCGGCGTTGACCTGGATGTCACAAAGGGCGCTTTCGTTGTGCTCATGGGGCCAAGCGGCAGCGGCAAAACAACGCTGCTCAACCTGGTCGGCGGGCTGGATGCGCCAACCAGCGGAAGTGTCATCGTGGAAGGGCGCCGCGTCGATCAAATGCGCGCTGGCGAACTGTCGGCGCTGCGTCGCCGCATTGGCTACGTCTTCCAGAGCTTCGCGCTGCTGCCGACTGCATCGGCCTATGAAAATGTCGAACTCGGGTTGCGCCTCGCGTGGAACACCCCACGCCGGTTGTGGGATGCGCGTGTGCGGCGTTGCCTGGCTGCCGTCGGCCTTACCGGCTGGATGGATCATCGTCCATACGAACTGAGTGGCGGCCAGCAACAACGGGTTGCCATCGCGCGGGCGCTGGTCACGCGACCCCGCATCATTCTGGCCGACGAACCCACTGGCGATCTCGACAGCCGTACCGGGCGGCAGGTGCTGGCACTGCTGCGCGCCCTGTGCGACCAGGAGGGTGTCACGCTACTCATGGCCTCGCACGACCCGACGGCAGCCGAGTTCGCGACCGATATCTATTACCTGCGCGATGGCGCCATCACCGGGCATGGCGAAGGAGTGCTATAATCAACCCGGGCACGCTGCTGCGACGCCGGCTCTGTTCCCATGCACCTCTGCTCTGCCGCCAGGAAAATCGCATGGCCCTGAATGTACTGCTGGTCGGATCGGGTGGCCGTGAACACGCGCTGGCATGGAAGCTGGCACAGTCGCCATTACTCAATGCGCTCTTTTTCGCTCCCGGTAACCCTGGTATGGCGCGCCTCGGTCACAACGTTCCGATTGAGGCCAGCAACATGACCCTGCTGCTCGACATTGCGCGCCGCGAACACATCGGCCTGGTGGTGGTCGGGCCCGAGGCGCCGCTCGCTGCCGGTCTGGCCGACGCCTGCCTGGCGGCAGGCATTCCGGTGTTCGGCCCGACAGCAGCGGCGGCACGAATCGAAAGCAGCAAGGCCTTCGCCAAGACACTGATGATCAGCGCCGGAATCCCGACTGCCGAGGCGCATACGTTCGATGACCCCACAGCCGCAGCGGCGTTCGCGCGCGCCAGCGGGCGCGCCTGGGTCGTCAAGGCGGATGGCCTCGCCGCAGGCAAAGGGGTCGTGGTCAGCGAAACACTCGCCGAAACGCTGGATGCCATCCAGGCGCTTGGCGCGACCCTTGCTGGCAGACGTTTGCTCCTCGAAGAGCGCCTCAGTGGCCCGGAGATCTCGCTCATCGCACTCTGTGACGGCGAGCGTGTTCTGCCGCTCATACCGGCGCAGGACCACAAGCGACTACGCGATGGTGACGCCGGCCCCAATACCGGCGGTATGGGCGCCTATGCGCCTGCGCCGCATCTCGATGCCGCTGATGTCGCCGCGCTCAGCAGGCAGGTGATGCTCCCGGCGGTGCAGGCGCTGGCAGCCACCGGCACGCCCTTTCGCGGGGCGCTGTATGCCGGCCTCATGTTGACCGAGCACGGGGCGCGCGTGCTCGAATTCAACGCGCGATTCGGCGACCCGGAGACACAGGCGATCCTGCCGCTGCTCGAGGGCGATCTACTGGCGGCGTTGCTGGCGTGCGCCGGGCAGGCGCCACTCCAGCCAGATATGCTGGGCTGGTCGAAAGGGGCGGCAGCGTGTGTGGTGCTGGCGGCGGAAGGCTACCCCGAAACGCCGCACCGCGGCGACCCGATCGAGGGCCTGGAACTGATCGATGATCCCGCGGTGCTGGTCTTCCACGCAGGCACCGCATGGGAGAACGGCCAGTTCGTGACCGCCGGCGGGCGGGTTCTTGGCGTAACAGGTACGGGGCCTGATCTACAGGCGACCCTGGCGCGAGCGTATCGCGCTGTCGAGATGATCCATTTTCGTGGCATGCAGTACCGCCGCGACATCGGCGCCAGGGCAACACGCCGGTGAACGCGCCAGGGTCACAGCCGGGACGCACGGAACCGTACCGCGTCGCAGTACTGCTCTCTGGCAGCGGCTCGAACCTTCAGGCGCTGCTGGATGCGCAGGCGGAAGGGATGCTGGGCGCAGAGATCGTGCTGGTTGCCGGCGACCGCGCCGACGCCTACGGCCTGCAACGCGCGCTGCGACACGGCATCGCAACCGCCTTCGTGCCACTACGCCACCCGCGTGATCCCGCTGTGCGCGCTGAATGGGAACGCCGCCTGGCAGATGTGACGGCGGCATTCACGCCTGATCTGATCGTTCTCGCCGGGTTTATGCGCGTGCTGTCATCACTGTTCCTCGATCGCTTCCCCAACCGGGTCATCAACCAGCACCCGGCGCTGCTCCCCGACGATGGCGGCGACACGTTCGTCACCTCGCGCGGCATCGTCATCCCGGCGCTGCGTGGCGCGCACGTCGTCGCCGATGCGCTGCGCCTCGGCCTGCCGGTCACGGGGTGCACCATTCATCGTGTCACGCCGGCAGTGGACGACGGGCCGGTGCTGGCGCGCGCAGAAGTACCAGTTTTACCGGCAGATGATGAAACGGCGCTCCACGAACGTATCAAGGCCGTGGAACACCGCCTGATCATCGAGGTCGTCGCGCGACTGGCGCGCCTCAACGGATGACCAGTGACAGATGTAACAACCGCAGCGCGCCGCCATGCCACAACCCTGCGGTCACTGTGTCGTCTCCGCCGGTCGAGATGCCAGCCACCGCCTGCCCCACCGTGCTGTGCCGCGCCATCGTGCAACCCGAGACGACTCAAGCATCGCTGTGCAGGGCGACCTGATACACGATCTCATACACACTATGCGGATCGTGTTTACCTTTGAGCAAGACCGGGCCAATCGGGCGCAACTGCCACGGCGCCTGCCAGTCGCGCGGGAGCGCGTCGACCAGGCGATGCGACACAATGATCTGGTCGGCGTGTGCCAGCCCGCTGAGACGATTGGCCGTATTGACAACGTCGCCAATCACCGTGTAATCAAGGCGCTGCGGTGAGCCGATATTACCGACCAGTGCCGGGCCATAACCGACACCGACACCCATGCCGAGGTTCAGGCCAAGTTCACGGCGCCAGGTCTCGCGTAACTCAGCAAACGCCAGTTGCAGATCAACGGCGGCAAGCAACGAGCGCTGCACATCATCGGCGCGCGCAATCGGCACACCAAACACGCCAATCAACCCATCGCCCATGAATTTGTCGATTGTGCCGCCGTGGCGATAGAGCACCTCCGTCATCGCCGTGAAGTACCGGTTCAGGATCTGCCCAACGAGGATGTGCGGCTCGAGACCTTCGGCCAGCGTCGTATAGCCGCGCATATCAGCAAACAGCACCACCACGTTGCGTTCCTCAGGCGCACCGAAATCCGCACCGCCCGCCAGCACTTCCTCCACCACCTGTGGTGAGACATAGCGGCGGAAGACGGCGCGCAGCCGTTCCTGCTCGGCGCGTTCAAGCTCTTTGATAGCAGTAATATCCTGCATCACCGCCACCCGGCCAATCAGCGCGCCATCAGCGCTGCGCACCGGCGCAACGCTGACGTTGAATGTCGCGCCATCGGGCAATGCCACCTCGGCTGCCAGCGGCAGGCCGCCGTTGCGCGTACCGTCGAGGGCGCGCAGCACATCGCGATTGTTGAGCAACTGATCGATCGGGCGGCCACCATTGGCGCCAAGATCGAGCCGCCGCTCAGCCGCCGGATTTGCCAGCAGCAGTCGATCGTGTGGATCGATCAGCAGGATCGGATCGGCCGCGCCGCGCAACACGGCGCCGAGCGTCGAGCGTTCATCCTCGACTTCGCGGTAGAGACGCGCATTCTGAACCACCTGAGCCAGCAGGCTCGCCACTGTCTCAAGTAACGCCAGGTCGGCGACCTGGAACGGGCGCGCGGGGCTGCTGATATCCAGCGCCACCAGCCCGATCTGGGATCCGCCTGCAAGTAATGGCGCAAGCGCCAGCGATGTCACGCCGGCAGCGGCAAGCTGTGGCGCAAACTCACGCAGGCAATCATCACTCTCGAATGAGGTGATGATCCGTGGCGCGGGCAACTCAAGCCGCTCGGCGATCTGGCGCAGCGGTAGCGCATCACCCATCCCCTGCGTGGCGTATACGGTCTCCTGGAACGCATTACGCGCACCAGAGCCTGCAAGGACGATACCGCACAACGCGACATCGAAAATGGTTGCCACAGCGTCAGCGGCAGTCGCCAGGTTTTCAGGAGAATCGAGCCGCGCCGTGACAGCGAGTGACAGGTTGTTCACGAGGCCCAGTTGCCGCACCCGGCGTTGTTCGGTATCGAACAGGCGGGCATTATCGAGAGCGACACCCAGCTGGCTGGAGAGTGTCGAGAGCAAACGAATATCGGGCTCGCCGAATGCGCCAGGCGCATAGGCCATCACCGACAGCGCGCCAAACACTTCGCGCGCCGTCTGGATCGGCACAGCAAGTTCAGCGCGGACACTGGCCTCAGCGCCAAACGAGGCATACCGCTCGTCCTGACGCACATCAGGAACGTTCAGCGGCTCCTGATGAGCAATCGCCCAGCCGGCAACACTGGCGCCGGCCGGGAGCGAGGCGCCGATTGCCTGTTCCACCACCGGGCCGCCAGCGGCAGCGCGCAACACCAGGCGCTCGCCTTCGCGCAATACAATCGTGACGATCGGGTAGCCAAAGGTGTGGTGGATCAGGTGAACCACCAGGCGCAACAACTGGTCAGGGCTCATCAATTCGGCAAGATACCGGCTCACCTGATTAATGCGCTGCAATTCCTCGGCGCGACGCTCGAGCAAGTCGCGCTGGCTGCGTGTCAGGCGGAACAGTTCAGCATTCTCCAGCGCGATAGCGCTCTGGGCAGCAACCGAGTTGAGCAGATCAAGGTGTTCGCTGGTGAAGTAGCCGGGAGTATGATGCACCAGCGTAATGGCTGCAAGCGCGTGCCCCTCACGCACAATCGGCGCCGCCGCAACGCTACGCACAGCGCGCTGCTGCGCCGTGACCGCCATCCAGCGCGGATCAGTGCGCGTGTCTTCGATGATGACCGGTGTGCGCTCGCGCAACACCCAGCCGGCAACTCCATGGGCAAGAATGTCGGCGAGCGGGATCGTCGGGCGGTTGCGTGTGTTGGAGAAGAGGCGCGTCTGATCGCTGGTCAACAGAATAATACTGGCGCGCACCGCCCCGACGGCATCGGCCAGCCGGTTCAGGAAATGGGTCAACAACTGATCCAGGTCGAGCGTGGTGCCAAGCTCGCGCGTCAGGTGCAGTAACAGCTCTGTTTTACGCTGTTCGGCACGTAACGAGCGCTGGCTGCGCTGTAGACGCAGCATCGAACGTACCCGTGCAAGCAACTCCGTCAGATCGACCGGTTTTACCAGGAAATCGTCCGCGCCAGCATCCAGCGCATCCACCTTCGATTCCTGATCGCCGCGTCCAGTTATGAGGATGACCGGAATAAACGGCCGCTCGGAGTCCTCCTTGATGCGCCGCATCACCTCACGCCCACTCAGACCGGGCATGACCACGTCCATCAAAATAAGGTCGGGAGTGACCAGTTCAAGGTACGCAAGCGCCTCTTCACCACTGCTCGCAAGTGAAACGCGATACCCGGCATCAGTCAGAAGAATCTGCAACATCCTGCGGATGGTAGCATCATCGTCCACAGCGAGAATGTGTGCCGGCTCGGTCATTACAGCAATCTGGGGCAAGAGAAGCAGTAGGCGCAACCAGACAGAATGGTTGCATTGTAGATCGCCAGGCTCAGTTATGCAACCCGCTGGTAGGCAGGCGACAGCATTGCAGATAGTAGTTACCGTTCACAGTGAGTCGTTCACCAGGTAGGGTAACTGTTCACGATCGAGGGTCTGGGGAAAGCCCACGATACAGAATCGGCAGCGGTAGAGCTTCCGCACGCGCCATGTCACGTCGCCCCGCCGACGCAAAACAACATGCGTTCCAGGTGGAACCTGTTTGACAGTGCAGCGGCGCTCTGTTATAATCCCCGTGGCAACGCACCGATTTGAGAGAGTGGTATCGCCACTCTCTTTCTCTTGTCTGGCAACCCGGTCGCTTGCAGGCGCATCGGTCGGTTGAGGAGCAGAGTTGTGTACGCTATTGTGCGTGATCGCGGCATGCAATACCGCGTTGAAGAAGGGCAGGCGCTCAATGTCGCGCTGCTGGATGCCGAGCCGGGCAGCGAAATCGAACTGGGTGAAGTCCTGTTGATAGGTGGCGAAGAGATGCTGGTCGGTACGCCGACCGTGGCTGGCGCGCGCGTGCTGGCAACGGTCATCGGGCCGGAGAAGGGCGACAAGATTGTTGTCTTTCGGTACAAGAGCAAGAAGCGCTACCGGCGACGCACTGGCCATCGCCAGGCGTATACCCGCATCTCGGTGCATAAGATTATCGCAGCCACTGGCGCACCGCGCGATGAGGCGTAGCTGAGGAGCATGAGATTATGGCGCATAAGAAAGGTGTCGGCAGTTCGCGCAATGGCCGTGACAGCAACCCGAAAATGCTGGGCGTCAAACGCTATGGCGGTGAGCGTGTGCAGCCAGGAGTGATTATCGTTCGCCAGCGCGGCACGAAGATTAAGCCGGGCGCGAATGTCGGGATAGGGCGCGACTACACGATTTACTCGTTGATCGAGGGGGTGGTGACCTTCGAGCACCACTCGCGCACCCAGAAGCGCGTCAGTGTGTATGCCGCCGAGTAGGAGCACGCTGTGAAGAAGGGCATTCACCCGAAAACCTATCAGACGCAGATCGTCTGCACCACGTGTGGCACGGTATGGCCAGTTGTTGGCACACGCGAAGGTATGCGCGTTGATGTCTGTTCGCGTTGCCATCCGTTCTACACGGGCGAACAGCGTATCGTCGATACCGCCGGCCAGGTGGATCGCTTCATGCGCCGCCTGCGCACGAGCCAGGATCAGCAGGCAGAAATTGCACGCCGACGCGCAGAACGCGAAAAACCTGCGCCGAAGAAGCCGAGCCTGTTGAAAGAAATCTATGGCGAAGAGGAGTAATACCACGAGCCTGTCCGAACTGCAGCAAGCGACGCGTGGCTGAAGCAGTCTCAGCATCAAGCCTGAGATTGCTTCGCTTCGCTCGCAATGACACCCAATGCGTTATTCGCTTAGTCCCCGCTGCCTGCTGCACTATTCTCAATTCCCATCTCCCGCGCCCACACCACGACCCGCTGTTCCAGATCCGCTCCGTTGCGCGCCGCCAGATTGCGCCGGTACAAGAGTGTCATCCAGATCGGCAGCGGCGGCAGTACCAGCACCAGACCAAGCAGCCACGCGCCGCTGGCGATCGCCTGTGCGACCGGCGACTCCGCCCCTAGTAAGAGTAGTGCGGGGAGTGGCGCCAGCAACCCGACGGCCAGGCTGACTGACACACCTGCCGCGGCAACCAGCAGCGCGCTCAGCGCCCACGCAACCAGGTTACTGCGGAAGCGAAAGACGACCATGTCCACGCTACGTTCCATGGCTTGCGCGAAGGTAAGGCGCTCCTGCACCCATGGCTGGAGCGCATAGAAGAGGCTGCCATAGCCGGCACCACCAACGATCAGTGCCAGCAGATAGACGCCGCCGAAGAGCAGGCCAACCAGCGCCAGCAGTATCGCCCCACCGCCGGCACCGTTTGCGGCCGTCGCCAGGATCGCTGAGACTGCAATGCCAATGACATAGAGCGGGCAGATGCAGATAAAACTCAATGCTGCTGATGCGATCTGGACAATCAGACTGTACACGAGGGTAAAACACCCGGCGCTCAGTACACGCCCCGGCCCGATGGCAAGCGCTTCGCGCAACCGTACCGGGCGACCGTCGATCGCTGCCGACGCGCCACGTGAGAGACCGCCGATCAGGTAGACCGTTAACGGCAGTGCCAGGAATGCCCCAACCAGGAGCAACAGTCCAATCAACAGGTCGCCAAGCCGGTCGGCAAACCCGATGAAGAGCCCCAGCGCGATCGCCAGCGGCGTCAACCAGGTTGCAGCAATCAAGACAAAGCCGGCAAAGTCGCGCCGATACAGGGCAAGACCTTCATCAAGCAGGTCGAGAGCCGTATGAAGCCGGATGATGTGGTGCAACGATTTCATTCAACGTCGGAATTGTGCCGCGATGAAGGCATCAGCTGCAACGACAGCGTGCAACAGCTCGCTGTCGGAGCGCGGCGGCCTGCGTAACCGGCCGAGTAACACCAGCAGCGCTGCTTCATCAATCGAGCACATGCGACCAAGTTCGTACACGAACTCGGCATCGTCGAGGTGCGGGTTCAAGCCATATGGCCGGGCCAGACGTCGCTTGACGCTGGCATGGTAATGGCGCTGCATATACTGGCGCTTGCCGCCGCGCTGAAACAGATCTGCCATACTCTCGACATACTCAGCGCTGCTGCGGCGCGCACTCTCCTCGCGCAGCGGCACGGCACGCCCGAAACGTCGCCCATTCAGCCCCACGAAGAGCGCCGTGATGATCGCGGCGTACACACCGGCCCATCCCCAGGGTGTGCGTAGCAGGCCATCGGCAGGCGCCGGCGGCGCGGTCAGGCCATGGTGATACTCGTCAAACAGAATACGACCGCCGGGCGGAACACGGCGCAACATGTTCAACACCAGCGCGGCACTCTGTGGATCGCGCAGGCCATCGTTGGTGAAGGGGCGCGTGGCCGCGCTGAGATAGACATATCCGCGCCCGTGCCGCACCCCGGCAATCAGAAGCGCATCCTGTGCGCCGAGCAGCGGAGCGTAGTCGTTGCGCAGCGGCAGCAGGGCGCGTCCGGCGCGCACGTCCACCGCACCGACCGGCGGCTCGTCAAAGGCGGGTTGGAGCGCGACCACGCGTTCAATCACCTGGGTGCCGGTGATGACGGCAACCTGAAACCGAAGCTCTTCCAGCAATGTATTCGGCGCGCCAAAAAGCGCCGGGGTATCATCGGCAAGGATGAGCATCCCGCCGCGTTCGACCCATGCCAGAGTATCGCGCGCCTGGGATCGGGTCACGGGCTCGCCGGGATTGAGCATAACCAGCACATCATCTTCGTCTGCCAGTACGAACGGGCGATATTCGAGGCGCCGGGAGTCGTATCCCATCGCGCGCGTCCACTCATACAACGCCAGCGCACCTGTGCCGGCGCTCGAATAGGTTGTCGGGGCATCCGGCGCCTGAGGCGGCTCGCGTCCGGGGCCAGACGCAATAAACGCGATCAGTGCGCCGAAAAGGCCAGTGATCACCAGGATGTCGCGCATGCGGGACATGATGTTCCTGCCGGGTATTACGCCAGATCGCGACGCAGGGTCTCGATCTGGTCGCGATACGCCTCGAAAGCGGCCCTATCAATTCCCAGGTGACCATACCAGACCCGATCGAACGTTTCGACCACGGGAGCAAGGCGCGTATGCAATTCTGGAGCATCCCGCACACGCTCCAGGTATTCGCGGTTGGTCAACGCCCGATCATAACGCAGGAGGCCCTGCTCATCGAGCCAGAGCAACGCCGAAAGGTAAAGCAACCGCACAGCAGTGCGATAATCGCCGCTGCGCGCCAGGTCACCGGCCTGATCACGCGCTGCCGCGGCGCTGATCCGTTCTTCCGAGCCATCCACGACAGGGTGCGCGTCGCGAATGATGCCGCGGCGCACCCCGATCAGCAGATAGATGATAACACTCGCCAGCGCGACGATACCGGCCAGCGCGATGAACCAGGCGACCGTATTGGCGGCTGCTGGCGGCACAACGCCCACCGGGCGGAGGACACTCTCGATCACCCGCACCAGCCAGTCAAGAGCATCAACGAGCCACTGTGGCGGCGGGGCAGGCGGCGGTCGGTTGAACGGCGGCGCATCCAGAATCTGCTCCAGGCGTGCCACAGCATCAGCAGGCGCCGATGATGGCGGCAGTGCCAGGGCATCAATGATCGCTCCGAGACGCGCTGCAATGGTATTGAGGTCAGGGTCCGGTACGGCAAGTGCATCGCTCAACCAGTGGTTTTCGACTGCGACCGTGGTCCCATCGTCAAGGCGCACCTCGCGCGTGGTCGCCAGACGTGCAGCGACCGCCTCCAGCCCGAGACGATCACCGCGGCGCGCTGCGGCGAATGCTTCACGGAGCCAGGCCTCGTATGTTGCCGCGTCCGGTGTACGATCCTGTGCAGCCGTGGCCGGGGCCAACCATGCAGCAAGTGCCAGGGCGTAGAGCGCCAGCACGAGCAACGATCGTAATGTCTGGCGGCGCATGTATAATAGCTGCAGCATTGTCGTCTCAGCTTACACGACGTATGCGGTGGCATACCAGCAGGGTGGCCTGGCGGGCGTGCCGCCCGCCAGAGTCCATCATCCGGCGGCGGGAAGGCCGTCGCACCGCGGAAAAGAACGCCGTCCCGCCGGCGGACAGGCATTGGCATTCGCCCGGCTGGCCGATTGCGCGCGTGACCGCGTCACTCCAGTCAGCTTACGGCATCCGGACCATTATAGCAGTGGCGGAAGGAACCGAAACAAGGGTTGTGACATGTTTACGTATGGTGTCTGACCCCATAACCGTGTAGAGGTAAAACCTGTATAAAATGGCACTAGTTTCACGCACACATTCAGGAAGTAATACTGTGCCCATCCCTGGGGTTCCAGGACGCGGTGGTGCCGCAGGCCGCAGCGGCACGCGCGTGCATCTTCCTGGCAGATCATCGAACACTTCCGATATGAGAGAGCGGGCGTCGCATCCCGCAGGATCAGGCGCTGCTCTCCGGTACCTGCTCGAGTCTTCTGAAAGCTAGCGGGGAGATTGACACTATGCGGATTGGCATTCTCACTGGTGGCGGCGATGTTCCCGGCCTGAACCCTTGCATCAAGGCCGTGGTGAACCGCGCCAACGACGCCGGCATCGATGTGATCGGTATCCGGCGCGGCTGGGCTGGCCTCCTCCATTACAATCCGGACGATCCGGACAGTGCGAGCGAATGGGTGCAGCCGCTTACAAAGGCGGATGTGCGCACTATCGATCGGTACGGCGGGACGCACCTGCATACGTCGCGCACAAACCCGCAGAAGGTGCGTGAGAAGGATATACCCGAGTTTCTGAAGGGTAAGTTCGAGTTCAAGGGCGAGAAGAAGATCGCCGACTGTACCCCGCATGTCCTGCGGGTGCTGGAGTACCTTGGTATTGACACGCTGGTTCCAATTGGCGGTGACGATACGCTCTCCTATGCGGTGCGTATGCACCAGGAAGGGGTTCGTGTCATTGCCATTCCGAAGACGATGGACAATGACGTGTTTGGCACGGATTACTGCATCGGTTTCTCAACGGCCGTCACGCGCAGCGTCGATTTTCTGAATTCGCTGCGCACGCCTACCGGTTCGCATGAGCGCATTGCCGTCATCGAGTTGTTCGGGCGCAATTCGGGGGAAACCGCGCTGATCTCGGCATATCTGGCCGATGTCGATCGGGCGGTCATTTCCGAGGTGCCGTTTGATGTTGAGAAACTGGCGCACTTCCTGGTCGAAGATCGGAAGCATAACCCGAGCAATTATGCCATCTGCGTCATCTCGGAAGGCGCCTCGATGATCGGTGGCCAGGTGGTCGAGTATGGTCAGGAAGACGCCTATGGTCACAAGAAGCTTGGCGGCATCGGCATGATCGCCGGCGAAGCGATCAAGAAGATCACCGGCGTTGATATTGTCCAGCAGCAGCTTTCGTATCTGATGCGCGCCGGTGCCCCCGACTCGCTTGATCGCATGGTGGCAATCTGCTACGGCAACCTGGCGGTCGACCAGTTGCTGCAAGGGCACAGTGGTCGCATGGTGGCACTGCAGAACGGCCAGTACACCACCGTTCCGGCTGATACGTGTGTCCAGGGTGTCAAGCGCGTTGATGTCGAGGAGCTCTACGACGTGGAAAACTACCGGCCGCGGGTCAAACACCCGCTGGGTAAGCCGATGTTCCTGTATTAGGGAGTAAGGGTTAGAGGAGGTTCCATTATGGCCACGGTCACGATGACGCGCGGCAAGTTCAACGGCATCAATAAGTGCGCCAACGAGCGTGGGGTGATTGCTGCGGCGGCGATGGATCAGCGCGGCTCGCTGAAAAAGGCGATCGCCAAGGGGCGCGGCGAAGGCGGAACGGCCACAAATGACGATCTGACTGCGTTCAAGACGGCGGTCACAAAGGTGCTGACCAGGCATGCTTCGGCGATCCTGATGGACCCGGAGTATGGCTTGCCGGCACTGCAACACAAGGCGCCGAATGCGGGCGTCCTGATGTCGTACGAGAAGACCGGCTATGATGCGAGCATCAAAGGGCGCCTGCCCGACTTGCTCGACAACTGGAGCGTGCACAGCCTGATCAAGGCAGGTGCCGATGCCATCAAGATCCTGGTGTACTACAATCCGTTCGACGATCCCGATATCCTGGCGCGCAAGAATGCCTTCCTCGAGCGAGTCGGCGCCGAGTGCAAAGGGCTTGACGTGCCGTTCTTCCTCGAGCCGCTGGCCTACGATGACAATATTGGCGATGAGAAGAGCTTCGAGTTTGCAAAGGTTAAGCCAAAGTATGTCGCAGCCTACATGGAAGAGCTTTCCAAACCTCAGTACGGCGTTGATGTGCTCAAGGTCGAAGTGCCGATCAACATGAAGTTTGTGTCGGGCACGAAGGCCTTTGGTGGCCAGGAAGCATATACGCGCGCTGAGGCGCTCAGGCTGTTCCGCGAAGCGTCAGATGCCGCCACCAAGCCGTTTATTTACCTCAGCGCCGGCGTTACCGATGAGGTCTTCCGCGAGTCGCTGGAAATGGCTGCCGAGGCCGGCTCGCGCTTCGCCGGCGTCCTCTGTGGTCGCGCCACCTGGCAGGATGGCATTCCGGTCTTCGCAAAGGAAGGGTACGATGCGCTTGAGGCCTGGTTGAGCGATCGTGGCGTACAGAATATTATGGCGCTCAACGAAGTGCTCGATCATGGCGCAAAAGCCTGGTGGGATTTCTTCGGCGGCAAGGATGCAATCAAGGTGGTTGACCTTCCGGCGTAACCCACGGTCCTATCACATGCGTGACCACGCGCTGTCGCGTTCCATCGGCGGCAGCGCGTGGCGATTCCTGCAGGAGAGGAGAACCCCCCTATGACCGGCGATCCCGCCTCACGACTACGTATTGCGATCTGCACCGGCGGAGGTGACGCTCCGGGACTCAATGCCGTCATTCGCGCCGTGGTCCTTGGTGCGATTCATCGTGGATGGGAGTGTTATGGCATACGCGATGGCTTCAGCGGCATCCTCTCGCCCAAGAGCTATCCACGCGGCGGGGTCATTCCACTGACGCGCGAAATGGTGCGCGGTATCACGTCGCTTGGCGGCACCATCATCGGCACAACCAACCGCGGCAATCCACTGCGCTATCCAACGCCCATGCCAGACGGCACCGTTGGCGAACGCGATCGTACCGATGAACTGGTCAATGGTCTTGCGGCCTACGGGATCGATGCCCTCATCTCGGTGGGTGGCGACGGCTCGATGGAGATCGCAGCCGCGCTGGCGCGGAAAGGCGTTCGTGTGATCGGTGTGCCGAAGACGATCGACAACGACCTGGATGGCACGGTTGCAACCTTCGGGTTTGATACGGCAGTCGCCTTCGCAACCGAGGCACTCGACCGGTTACATTCGACCGCTGAGGCTCACCAGCGGGTGATGGTCGTTGAGGTGATGGGACGCTATGCCGGCTGGATCGCCCTCAATTCCGGCGTCTCCGGAACCGCGAATGCGATCCTCATTCCCGAAATCCCATACGATATTCACAGGATTGCCAACAAAATCAAGACGCGCGAGGCCGAGGGCCGCCCATATTCGATCGTTGTGGTTGCTGAGGGCGCCCGCCCGATCGAAGGCGCTGTCTCAGTGATCGCGCCGAAGGAAGCGGGACGCGCCGAGCGTCTCGGCGGTATCGGCGAACGCGTGGCCCGTGAACTTCAGACATTGACTGGCAAGGAGACACGGGTTGTGGTCCTGGGCCATCTGCTGCGCGGCGGTACGCCGACCACATTTGACCGATTGCTGGCGTTACGGTTCGGGGCCGCTGCAGTGCGCGCACTTGATGAGGGCCAGTCGGGGGTGATGGTTGCGCTCGATCCGCCAACGGTGCGCTATGTGCCGCTTGAAGACGCCACACGTCGTATGAAGACCGTACCGCTTGACTCAGATACGATGCTGACGGCACGCGACCTGGGAATCGTCTTTGGCGATTAGCGTTCGAGGATCAACGCGTCGATCACGCGATCCCATGTGATACCGGCCACCCGCGCCGGCCCGGCTGCACCAAGGCGAGCGGCCAGTCCCTGATCGGCGAAGAGCAGGTCAAGCCGGGCTGCAATCGCCACCGGGTCGGGCGGGGCCACCAGGCCGGTCACGCCGTCGGTGACGAACTCCAGCACCCCGCCGGCATCTTCTGTGGTAATCACCGGGCGCGCCGCCGCAAGCGCCTGGATCGACGTAAAGCCGTAGTCTTCATCGTAGGGGGCGTAGTAGACGGCGCGTGCGGCAGCATACAAAGCGATCAGTTCTTCGTCGGGCACGAAGCCGCGAAACTCGGCTCGCGCGCCAAGGCCAAGCTCGGCCGCCAGACGTTCCAGGCGCTCGCGATCGGCCCCGGCGCCGATCAGGACGCACCGGATCGGCATGCTGGTTCGCGCCAGCGCACGCAGTAGCAGATCGAGTCGCTTGGCGGCGTCAAGCCGCGCGTCGGAAAGCAGGTAGTCGCCATACGGGCCGGCATGCAGTCGCCCGGCATACCGGCTGGGCGGATGGAGCGGCATGGCATCCAGGCCGGTAAAGCGCCGTAACCGCGCAGCGACGTTGCGGGAGATGGCATATCGTCGTTGCGCCTCGCCAAGCATCGCCCGATCGATACGCAGCAACTGGTCGCGAATTGCGCGATCCTCAGGAGTGTTGGCGAAATCGGAAAGCGGCGTGCCATACCAGTCGTATGCCTGGCGATGTTGATGGACCAGCCAGACGACCTTGCGCGGGTGGCGCGCGGCATACGAGGGAAACTTCGTACAGATAATCTGGTCAACCGGCGCGCCGTCCACATGGGTCAGGTCGAGCAGGCGCCACGCGAGCGCCGACGTGGCCAGGCGGTCGTGGGGTTGCCAGGCATATGGCAACGCGACCATGTCGGCACTGTGGCCGCGCGCGCGGAGTGCGTCACACAGGCCTTCGGCCAGAAGTTCGGCGCCGCCGCGCGCGAAGGGCACCTGGGCAGTACAGACGAGAATGCGCTTTGGCATGCCCCCAGTATACTCGAAGTCGTACGTGTTCACGCCTGGGGTAACACATGCGCCCGGGAGCGAGGGCGGAACGCCCTCGGCGCGTCTACGCGGGCAAGATGCCCGCGCTCCCGGGAGACATGTGAACACTTAGTACAGGCTATCATAAGTGCGATCCGATTTTCTTTTCGAGCTTGTCGCTGGTGTACGTCCAGGTGATTGGGCGGGCCTGTGCATTGTGATAGGTGATAAACGCAGCAATCGCCTGTTCCAGCGCTGTCGTGCTGGCAAAATGATTCG
>JACAEQ010000044.1 GCA_013388755.1 Chloroflexota bacterium | reverse complement strand
CGGCAAACACCACCATAATAAGAGAGAAATACCGCTCTGCCGAAGGCTAGCAGAGCTGTTACGCGGGTCGTCTGCAAGACGACCGCGTAACTCGTATACAATGACAGGAGTACGTAGTGACCGGCATGGAGCGCCGGTGCAGGTCCAGAAGATGTCTCCGGAGCGACGCCCCGCTACCGAACCGGAGGGTGTCATGGATGTGGTGTCTGGTTCGCGCCTATCACATCGCTGGCGCGTCATGCAGGCGAGCGGCGGGCGACTGGTGGTGATGCCTGATGCGCTACGGTTCGTCGTGGCCGGCGTAACGACGCGGCGGTATGCCAATGCACAGATTGACGACTATACCGGCCTGCCGCGCGAGCGCTTCCCGTGGCGACCGCCGCTGCGTATGACGGTTGTGGCGCGGATCGGAACACCGATCGCGGGGACAGCGGGTTTTGGCTTCTGGAATGCGCCGATCTCTCCGCTGGGCAAAGTGCTGCCGGTGTTGCCCGCCGCGGTCTGGTTCTTTTATGCCTCTGCACCGAGCGATATGCCGCTGGCTCGCGGTGTGCCGGGTAGCGGCTGGAAAGTCGCAACCATTGACGCAACCACGCGGCAGGCATGGGCCTGGGCGCCTGCTGCGCCGCTGGTCGTGCTCATGAACCGGCTGCCGTTGCTCTATCGCATGGTCTGGCCGCGGGTCCAGCGCGCGCTGGCGGTCAGCGAAGCGGCGATTGCGCCACCGGATGCCATGTTCCGCGAGTATACGCTCGAATGGTTCAACGGCGGCGCCAGGTTCTTCGTTGAGGGCCAGCTGGTGCATGAAGCCATGTGCGCGCCCCACGGCCCGCTCGGCTTTGTCGCCTGGGTTGACAATCAGTGGCTGATCGCCACCCCGGACGGGCGCTTCGGCTGGGGGGTGCATACCGTCACCGGTGCGCAGTGGATGGATGTCGCACGGGTGCGTATCACCCCGTCATAGATCTGCCCGGTGCAGTACGCCTACGGCTGCGTCTCGCGCCGCTCGCTTTCGGCCAGTTCGATCGCCTGGCGTTCCAGCCAGGCACGCACCTTGACCTCCGCCAGCGGATCCCACTGCCCGGTACGGATCAACCAGTCAATGATCGCGCCTTCGACATAATGCTGGCGTTCGTCAATTATATGGGCGGCGCGATCATCAGCATGCTGCCAGTCGCTCTTCGGCATAGTGGAACCTCTTCATATCAATTCTGGTTGTATCGTGTGCCTGTGTGACAGGCCGCCCTTCAGGTGAGCGAACGAACGTCCCTGTCATTCATGCATGGGCCGGTAGCGCCGCGACATCCTCGACGCTGACGACGTGACCATGAACTGGCTGCCAGCGGCCGGCGAGTTTCGCCATGACATCCGGCAGCGTCGTATACTCCATCTCCTCCATCGGCAGGCGATGTGGCTCGAATGGCCCATGGCGTCGCAGGTGGTCGGCAATGACATTACACATATGGCGGGCCTCGTCGAAGCCAGGATCGTCAAACATATCGCGTGGCCCGATCAACCGTCCATCAGCGAGCTGGAAGCCAAGCGCGATCACGCGCGGTGGCCCATCGAAGCGGCCCGGATGCGCATCACCGACGCGGCATGGCATCAGCGGCCCATAGTGCGATCCGCGCATCCACCCCTCGACAATGTGCGGCATTGTGAAGGGTTCGAGCACCTCGCCGACCGCTGGAAACTCGCCCTGAGCCCGCACGATGCACACCGGGTCGTCCTTACCGACGTAGCGCCCGGCGATCAGCGCCAGTCGCTGTGTTGACGAGACCGCGCCCATCGCGCCGCTGCTCTTCGCCATCACACTCTCGACCACATAGCGTCCAGGCGCGCCGATGAAGACGAGCAGGTCATACATCTCCTCGGGTGTGTTGAGCACAATCGTCTCACCCTTCTTGACATCAAGTACCCGGAAGCGGAAGCCATCATGCATGGCCGGTGAAATCACCAGGCCGGCCGTATTGAAGGGATCGGCGAACATCCGGAACAGCGGCAGGTTCCATGCACCGGCGCTGGTCTTGTCGGCGAAGAACACCAGCAGCGGCTCGGACGGCCGTTCGACAATCGTCATCTCGGCCACACCCGGGCCCATCCCGCGCACGTTGCCGGAGAAGGCGTCCTTCAACAGATCCTGCCCGGCGCCATACAGTTTCAGCTCCCTGGCGACTCGCGTACACGAATCGAACACATCCCACGCGAGCCGATGGATCTCGGCGCTATCTACGCCCAGGCGGTGAGTCATGAGCAATCCCAGATCGTCGCCACAGGATGTGACATGGAAGTCGATAAGTGGTCCGCGGCGACGCGCGATCTCAAGTTGCCTGCCGGCCTCATCTTTCAGCGCCGGGTGTATTGCCGAATGCCCGACATACCCGCCGACGTCGGCTTTGATGAGGCTGATCGTTATCTCCTCTGCCATACGGATTCCTCCTTCTCACACCGGCGGCTGACCATGGCCATACTCCGGCCTGCCACAGGCGGCCATGCGGTACGTTTGATGGATGGCTCTGCTGGAAGGGTCATTCGCGCCGCAAGGCCTGGGCGCTGCGAGTAGTGAGGGCAATGCAACGGTAGTGCATATGACGAAGCGCACGGACCTCATTGTCAGCAGCACGCCCGGTGAACGCCTGGTATCGTTCCTGCACAGCGTACTACGTTTCTGGTCTCTGGAGCGTAAGAATCGCTTCACAGGCGGTGATATTCATGTAACAGGAGTGACGCGGTCACGTGCGCAATCGGCCAGCCGGGCGCATGCCAATGCCCATCCGCCGGCGGGACGGCGTTCGTTTCCGTGGTGCGACCGCCTTCCCACCGCCGGATGATGGACTCTAGAGGGCGTGCCGCCCGCCAGGCCACCCTGCTGGTATACCACCGCGTACGTCGTGTCATGTAACAGGAGTGACGCGGTGGCTCGCTTGTGTGGCGCGCAAACTGACGTTTCGCACCTGCTCACACGTCTACGGGAGGTGGCGGCAGATTGTTCAACCATACGTTGGCAGAACGTTACACCATGCGCTGCGCCGGTGGTTATACTTACAACCAGGCGCGCATTCATTGTCGAGCCGCGCCTGGTATCGTGCAACGTGGCACACCACAGGAGGCGTCTATGGAGCCGCCTGCCAGCCGCCCCTATCATCACCCCGACGACCTGGCCGCAGTAACTCGCCTGCTGCTGACCTGTCGCGCCGAAGAACGCATCGACCCCTGGCCACCGGTCCACGAGATACGTCTCTGCCTGGGCGCACTGCACGATGGATGCGCTGATGCGCGGTTATGGGTTGATTGCGCCGGCGTGCCGCTGGCTTTCGCCATGATCTGGGAAGGCGACATCCTGATCTACAGCGCCCTGCCGCGCGCCTGTGACGAAGTGCTGGAAGCGCGCATGATCTGCTGGGGGATGGAACGCGTGCGCGCCGCTGCCGAGCGCCATGGCGAACGCAGCATCCTGTGCATCCCGGTGCGCGACGACGATCTACGCCGGATGGCCTTGCTGGCGCGTCTCGGTTTGCGCTGCGAAGAGTGGTGCGTGGTGCGGATGCAGCGCCGGCTTACCGATCCCATTGCTGTGCCGTGCGTGCCGCCAGGGTTCGTCCTGCGCCCGGTTGCCAGTGAGATCGAGGTTCCTGCGCTGGTGGATGTGCACCACGCTGCGTTTGCTACCGCCGCCGAAAATGCCGCCGATCGCGTGGCCTGGATGCGCGGACCGGCGTATGTTCCCGACCTGGATCTGGTCGTGGAAGCGCCCGATGGCGCACTGGCGGCATTCTGCCGTTGTTCGGTAGCCGTCGAGGAGAACATGCGGCTGAGTTATTCCGCTGCCTGGATCGACCTGATCGGCACGCGGCCGGAGTATCGCTGCCGGGGGTTGGGTCAGGCGCTGGTACTCCAGGCACTGTGGCAGATGCGCGCGCTCGGTCTTGATCGGGCGCTCCTCGGCACGGGTAGCTGGAACACCGGCGCACAGCAGCTCTTCATCGCCTGCGGGTTCTGCATCCCCTACCGCATCCTCTGGTACGTTTGCGACGAGGAAACGTAACCAACGGTATAATCTGCCTGATCGCCCGAACATTCACGCCAGAGATGTCGCCCCGCCGGAGCATCTCATGCCGGCGTGCCGGCTCGTTCCCGGGAAAGGGGTACCTGCGACAGGAGAAATGCTATGGCCTCAGACGATATCGTCAGTGTACACCAGTTGCCCCCGGCCGATATTACCCTGCCGATCCACGGCCGGATCGTGCGGCCTGAACCGGAACTGCTCAATCAACTGCGCGATGTGAGCAGCGCGATGGCCAGCGCGACCCTGCACCGCATGGGTGTGCGTTACAGCTTCATGCGCGGGCCGTTGCCGCGCCACCCGGGTCGCCTGGTGGTTGGCCCGGCGGTCACGCTGCAATTCATGCCACAACGCGAAGATATCGCGTCGGGCCTGGGCGCGGAGCATACCGAGCGAAGTAGCGCCCTCTGGGCCGTGTTCGAGACGGTCGAGCCGGGCGATGTGCTGGTGGTGCAGGCGTTCGGTGACCCGTACACCGGTTGTATCGGCGAAACGCTGACCACCACCTTCAAACAGCGCGGCGGCGCTGGCATAGTGGTTGACGGCTGCATGCGCGACTGGCCGCGCCTGCGCGCCCTGGAGGTGCCGCTCTGGACGGCTGGTTTTACGCCGAATTACGCCTCGCAGGGCGGGCTCTTTCCCTGGGCCTACAATGTGCCCGTCGCGTGCGGGCAGACGCTGGTACTCCCGGGCGACATCATCATCGCCGACGATGACGGGGCCGTCGTGGTGCCGCAACAACTGGCGCACGAAGTTGCGCGGGTCGCGCACCTTTCTGCATCCGCGCGCCTCAAAGGTTCCGCCCATAGCTGATAGGCTGTCGTGCAGGGTTTCGGCACCGTTCGCTTTGCGTTCGTATGCCGCACCGCGCCGCCATGTCAGGAATCGGCATACGAGCGGCTTTTCACAAGAGGAATGACCATGAAAACGCGTGCCGCGGTGCTCTACGAACTGGCAAAACCGGCGCCCTACGCCGAATCGTGTGCCCTGGAAGTGGACGAGGTCGAACTTGACGGGCCCGGGCCGGGCCAGGCGCTGATCGAGATGGTCAGCGCCGGCCTGTGCCACTCTGATCTTTCCGTGATAGACGGGTCGCGCCCGCGTCCGTTGCCGATGGTCATGGGTCATGAGGCCGCCGGGATCGTGCGCGAAGTCGGCGCTGGCGTGGCAGATCTCCTCCCTGGCGATCATGTTGTCTTCTCCTTCCTGCCGATGTGCGGTCGTTGTGTGGCATGCACCGCAGGGCGCCCGACGCAGTGCGAAGCCGGGGCGCGCGCCAACCTTGCCGGTTGCCTGCTCGATGGGACGCGCCGCTTTCGCAACGCGCGCGGCCAAACGCTTCACCATCACCTGGGAGTTGCAGCCTTTTCGCAGTACACCGTTGCCATGCGCGAGTCGCTGATCCGGATCGATCCCGCGGTGCCACTGGAGACGGCGGCGCTCTATGGTTGCGCGATCATCACCGGCGTTGGCGCGGTCGTCAACACCGCGCGTGTTGCACCGGGCGAGGCAGTGGCCGTGTGGGGGTTGGGCGGCGTGGGACTCAGTGTCGTGATGGGCGCCAGGCTGGCCGGCGCCTACCCGATTATTGCGGTGGACCTGCTGGAACACAAACTGGAGCTGGCGCGGCGGCTCGGTGCCAGTCACACGGTCAATGCCGCCATGATCGACCCCGTGGAAGCGGTGCGAGAACTGACCGGAGGCGGGGCGCATTACTGTTTTGAGGTTGTTGGCAGCGAGCACGTACTGGCGCAGGCCTTCCGCGCCACCGCGCGCGCCGGCACAACCGTGACCGTCGGCCTGCCCGGCGCACAGAAGATGCTGAGCGTTCCCGCGGTCACGATCACACTGGAAGAACGGGTGATCCGCGGCTCGTTCATGGGATCGGCAGTACCCGCACGGGACATTCCGCGCATGATCGGGCTCGCCCGGGCAGGTATGCTGCCGGTTGAGGCGTTGCTGACGCGAACCCTCACCCTCGACGAGATCAACGCTGGCTTTGACGCCCTGGCACGCGGCGAGGCAGTGCGGCAGGTGGTGAGGTTTACATGATTATGCCCGCGCCGCGGCTCCTATCGTCTCGGCCACGGCGCGCTCGATGCGCGCATCGTCGCCCGCCGTCTCCAGCGGGTCCTTGCGCAGGCGGTGGCGCAGCGAGAGGGTCGCAACCCGCGCGATGTCGGATGGCTGCGCATTTTCGCGCCCTTCAAACGCCGCAAGCGCCACCGCGGCGCGCGAGAGGGTCAGTTCGCCACGGTGCCCGTCAATCGCCAGCGCGACGCACAGGCGCGCGGCGGCGTAGAGCGCATCATCGGTCAGTTCGACGGTGGGTAGCCGCTTCTGTGCCGCTTTGATGCGGCGTTGCAACCGCTGCTGGTCGCGATCCCATTGCTGTGCGAAGGCGATAGGATCGGCGTCGAAGGCCCGCCGGCGCCTGACGATTTCGACGCGCTCGGCGACGTCGTCAATCGTCGTGATGCGCGCGTGTAGCCCGAAGCGGTCGAGCAACTGCGGTCGCAGGTCGCCTTCCTCCGGGTTGCCGCTACCGACCAGCACAAAGCGCGCCGGGTGGCGCAC
The DNA here is from genome assembly GCA_013388755.1 of Chloroflexota bacterium. Lineage (GTDB taxonomy): Bacteria > Chloroflexota > Chloroflexia > Chloroflexales > Roseiflexaceae > JACAEQ01. Next base: position 52,885 of record JACAEQ010000044.1, on the reverse strand, counting down.
GCTGATCCCTTCACGCTCGACGACGTTGACCCCACTCTGCGCGACGTCGAGCAGCAGGTCCACCAGATGATCTTCCAGCAGGTTGACCTCGTCAATATAGAGAAAGCCTCGGTTGGCACGCGCCAGCAGCCCGGGCGCAAATGCCTGTACTCCGTCAACCAGCGCCCGTTCGATGTCGAGCGCCCCGACGACCCGGTCCTCGGTTGCGCCGAGCGGCAGGTCAATCACCGGTACGGGACGTACAACCGACGCGTGGCGCGCGGGTGCGGCGCGGGTCTTGCCACGTCCATTCTTTGCTGCGTCCGTATGGTTGGCCGGAGCGGTACAATGGGGGCAGATCGGCGAAGGGGCGGCAGGATCGCAGCCGTAGGGGCACCCGGTCACGGCGCGCTGGGTGGGAAGGAGCGCGGCGAGCGCGCGTACGGCGGTGCTCTTGGCGGTGCCACGGTGCCCCATCACCATCACACCGCCAATCGTCGGATCGATCACGCATAATAACAGCGCGAGCTTCAGTTCCGCCTGACCGACAATCGCGCTGAATGGATAGACCGGCAGCGCCGGCGTGCCGTTCGTGGTGACCCGGCCATTCTGTGTCCCTGGAAGGGTTGTGGACATGGTTCAGACTCAGTTCAAGCGTCGCCCGTCATCGCGACCAGTTCGGTCAGCGACGGCTGGCGACTGCGGAAGGTGGTGACATCAATGCGCTGCAATAATACCAGAGAAATGCCGAGCAGCAGCGCCTCGATCAGGAAGACGCTGATGTAGCCGCTGGTTATGTTGCCCGTGAGCGCGCCGATGACGTCGCGCATCACGCCGCCAAGCAGGGTGCCGACACCGCGCGCCAGCGCATCGGCCACGCCCCACGCGCCGATGAACAGCCCGACCTGCTCGGCCGTGGTCATGTCGAGCATCAGCGCCAGGTTGGTGGTCGTTGCGATACCGGTGCCGAATCCGAGCAGCAGGATGCCAGGGATGAAGAGTGCCTCGACGGCAATCATTGCGCTGGCCGCGGTCAGCAGCAACCCGGTGGCCGCAATCGCGCCGCCGATCATGGCGCCGCGCTTTTTGCTCATCCAGCGGCTGATGACAGCGCCATACAGCAACAGCGCCGTCAATGTTGCGCCGCCCCACATGGCGGTCAGTTGTGTCGTTTCCCGGACGGTCATCCCGAATGCCTGCGCGCCGAACGGCTCGAGCAACACGTCCTGACCAAGAATTGCCGCCAGCAAGAGCACCAGATAGACGAAGAAGACCCGCGCCTGAGGGTTGCCGAGCACGGCGCGAATGGCAGCCGTCTGGCTGGCGCGGCTCTGGTGCGCTGACTGGATGCCGGCCCGCGCAACCTGCCGTGGTTCGAGGCCGGCGAGCCCGGTGGCGCTCAGGGCCAGCGCCACGCCACATGTTGCCAGGAAGGAGCGGTACAATTGCGCCTCGTTGTATGGCTCGAGTGATCGGCCTACCACGATCGCGGTCACGATCACGCCGATAATCATCATGAACCACATAACGGCCACGGTACGCGAGCGTTGCTGTTCGTTCGACAGATCGCTGGCCAGCGCCAGGTATGCGACGACCGCCAGGTTGTAGCCGATGCCCCAGATCCCGAAGGCGACAAGCGCAAGCGGAACGCCGATGAACGGCTCGCGCGCCATCAACAGCGCCGCATGCGGTGCAACAGCAGCGCCGCCCAGGCAGAGCAGCGTGCCTGCCGCGATATATGGCGTGCGCCGGTACCCGAGGATCGGGTGCGTGTCGGAGTATTGCCCGATCCAGACCTGCGCCGGCGACAGGACATACGGCAGCACCACCAGGACCGCGACCACGCTTGCCAGGATGTGCAGATCATGAATCATGATGCGGTTCAACACGCTGTTGATCAGGACAAAGGTCATTGCAACCGCGACATGCAGGAATCCCAGGCGAATGTTTTTTATCAGCGTCATAGCTTGTTCCCCTTCTGCGTCGCACGGCCAGCATCCAGCGCGCAACATCCAGCGTTCAACGTTCAACGCTCAACACCACACCCTCCAGACGATCCTCCAGGTCGGCGTATATCGCCTGCAATGCCGCGAGTGTCGCCTCGTCGGCCTGCCAGAAGCCGCGGTCGTTGGCCTCGAGCAGTCTGCCCGCGATCGCGGTGGCGGCATGCGGGTTGAGGCGCGCCAGGCGTTCGCGCATAGCATCATCAAGGACGAATGTCTCGGCGACGCCCTGGTAGACCCAGCCGTCAACCGCGCTGGCGGTGGCGCTCCAGCCATACGTGTTGCCGACGCGCGCTTCGATTTCGTGGACACCCTGGTACCCGTGGGCCAGCATCGCCTCGAACCACTTCGGGTTCAGGAGCTTGGCGCGCGTCTCGATGCGTACCTGCTGCTCCAGGGTACTGAGTCGTTCACCGGTGGTTGCCAGCGCCTCGGCGACCAGCACCGGCGGCCGGTTGCCGCGCAGCTTCTCGACGCTCTTCGTGACGCCACCCAGGTACTCGTAATAGTGATCAATGTCGCTGATCCCGATCTCGAAGCTGTCTACGTTCTGGAAGGTCGCATCAACGGTTGCGAGCGCCCGCTCCATAACGGCGCGCGCATCGCGCCATTCGCCGCGCGGCCCACACGCGAAGCTCTTGCGCGTCATGAAGGCTTCGCTCATTTCGCCATCATCGCTCCAGGTACTGCTCTCGACCAGATGATTGACGTTTGCGCCATAACTACCGGGAGCGTTCGAGAAGACCCGCGTGGCGGCCTCATCAAGGCTGATGCCCAGTTCGGCGGCGTGGGCCAGCGCGTGCTTGCGGATGTAGTTCTGTTCCGGCGGTTCGTCGGCACGTGCCGCCAGCTTTGCCGCGGCGTCGAGCAATCGCATCTGGTGGCTGAACAGGTCACGAAAGACGCCGCTGACCGTGATCACGGCGTCGACGCGCGGCCGGCCCAGTTCACCCAGAGGCACAAGCTCCACATCGTTGACATTGCCAAGTTCGTCAATGACCGGGCGCGCCCCCATGAGCGCAAGCGCTTGCGCCACACCCTCGCCGTCACTCTTCAGATTGTCGGTGCCCCAGAGCACAATGGCGACACTCTCGGGCATGCGCCCCTGCTCGCGGGTCAGCCGGGCCAGCAGATCGGCAACCAGGCGCTCGCCGGCGGCCTGCGCCGTTGTATTCGGCACGCGGTACGGATCCAGGCCGTGAATGTTGCGCCCCGTTGGTACAACTGCCGGGTTGCGCACGACGTCGTTGCCGGGCGATGGCGGAACGTAGCCACCGTCGAGCGCGCGCAGCAAGTTGCGCAATTCATGGTCATGCAGCATGCGATCGAGGAGATCTTCGAGATAGGCGCGGAACTTGCGCAGCGTGTCTCCCGCGAGCGTCGCACGGCTCAGCAGAATCTGTTCGAATGCTCCACTCTTTGCCTGTGGTGGAGCACCACGATACTCATCCACGAGGGCGCGCATCGCCTGGCGCACCAGTGCATCAATCTGCTGATAGATCTCCTGCGCCTGGCGGCTATGCTGCAACGCCGCCTGGAGCCCGGCATAGTCATGGCCCATACCAGCGGCAACAAGATGTGTCAGCGGCTGTTTGACGCCGGCCGGTCTGGCGAAGGCGGCAACCAGTGCCAGTACATCGGTCAGTTCAACCGGATCGGGTTCTTTGTCGAGTACATGCAGACCGACGGGCACCATGCGCTGTTCGACCTGGATCAGTTCGTGTGCCAGCGCGGCAACGTAGGCTGCATCATCCGAAGTTCCGCCGGGCGCTGTGGCAGCCATGCCCAGTTGCTCGGCCTGCAGGCGTATGTCGTCCAGCATCCCTGCGACCGGGCGCGCCCGATATGCGTCGAGCGTATCCTTTAACCGGCGCAACCCTTTGTACAGCCCGGCCTGCTGCAACGGCGGCGTCATGTAGCTTACCAGTGTCGCCGCGCCGCGCCGTTTGGCGATGGTCCCCTCGCTCGGGTTATTCACACTGTAGTAGTAGATATTCGGCAGCGGCCCCAGCAAGCGGCTTGGCCAGCACTGCGCGCTCAGGCCGGCCTGCTTGCCCGGCATGAATTCCAGCGCGCCGTGGGTGCCGACGTGCAGCACGGCATGCGCGCCAAAGACGTGTGCCAGCCAGGTGTAGAAGGCGGCGAACCCGTGATGCGGTGCGGCATCCTTCGCCATCAGCAGGCGCATCGGGTCGCGTTCGTAGCCGAAGGAGGGTTGCAGGCCAACGAACACATTGCCGAAGGTGTGGCCGCAGATGAGGAAGTCGCGCCCGTCGGTGAGCAGGTTGCCGGGGGAAGGCCCCCAGAACGGCTCAATAGCGGCGTGGGCCGGAAAGAGGCGGCGGTAGTCGGCGAGGCTGAGGCGGGCGGCGACGCTGCCGGGGGTACCGAAGCGTTCGGCATCCTGCTGCACCACGAGGTGGCGCAGGTCGTCGGGGGTGGCGGGCGGATCGAGGGTGTAGCCGGCGGCCTTGAGTGCGAGGAGCAGGCGATGGACGGAGGCGAAGACGTCGAGATAGGCGGCGGTGCCGGCATTGCCGAGGGTCGGAGGGAAGTTGAACAGGACGAGCGCCAGTTTACGGGCGTGGACAGGAGTGCGACGCAGCGCGACGTGGCGTGCGATCCGTTCCGCCGCCAGTTCAATCTGCTCGTGCAGCGCCACAAAGCGATCGCTCCCTGCCGTCGGGCCACCGAAGACCAGCGGCTCGGCGGCGCCGTCAAGTTCCGGCAGCGCGATATTCATCGCCACCTGGATCGGCGAGAGGCCGCTGTCGTCGTTGCGCCATTCCTCGATGCGCTGGAAGGACAGCGGGATCATGTCAAGATACCTGGTATCAAGTTCATTGAGCACCGCTACCGCTTCGGCGGGCCGGCTCTCGGCCATACCACCGACCAGCGCAAAACCAGCGCCATTCACCAGGATGTCAACGGTGGAGCGACGAGCACCGGGTGGCACCGGCGCGCCTCCACTCAGCCAGTGAGTGCGGGCTGTATCGCGTTTCATGAAAAAGCGTTCGATCGCCTGGCGAAAATCCAGCCCTGCAGAATACGCCATGCGTACATCGAGGCCACGGCGTTCCAGCGCCCTGTGTAATTCATTCAGATGGCACGTATTGCCGCTCAACGCCACACTGCGCAGTGTCAACAGCCCGACGGTGCCTCTCTCTCCGCCCTCCTTTCTGCCACACTCCCGGTCTCCCTGTCCCCCGGTCTCCCGCACTCCCGGTCTCCCTGTCCCCCGGTCTCCTCGTCGCCGTTTCGCACGCTGCGCCAGCCACTGCTCGTATGCGTGCTGATCGGCGAATGGCTCAGGCGCATCAGGATGCAGCAAGGCAACATCGGGATATTCGATCGGCGGTTGAACCTTCAGGCGGCCGTGGTACCCGGGCACATAGCGTTCGACCAGCATCGCCAGCATACGGCGCAGGTTCTCAGGCGAGCTATGCATCCAGTACTGATGCACCGCGATGTAGGTCGCCAGGTCGCGCGCCTTGCCTGGAATATGCTGCAGCACACGGCCAAGATTTCGCAACACCGCAAGCTGGCGTTGCCCCTCGCCCTGCCCGTGTTTCGGGCGGAACTTCTGCATCCAGCGGCTCAACAGCGACGCTTCCTGATCTTCGACCTTCTTTCGTAGATCGAAGTGCCCGATGCGCGTCATGCGGATCAGCGCCGGGTTACTGGTAATGACACACACCGGCGCCGTAACATCGGTAAGCACGCGCTCCAGTGGACGGACATACTCTTCGCCGAACAGCATCGCGCCAAAGATGAAATCACAGGTGGCCGCATCTGCCGCCAGCCGGCGCCAGTCGTCGTCGCGACGCAACGAGTTCGAGTCATAGCACCCCAGGCCGACTGCGATTCCCTGGTCGCGCTGCAGCCACTCGGCGCCGGTGCGCAGCGCCGCGATGTGATTACCGTCCATTGTGAGGAAGAGGAAGCGCATCGTAGCGTCCTTATGTGTCAGGAGGTAAGGGTGGGATACGCTGAGTCTGCCGGCTCGTGTGACCCGCCCCTGACCCGCGACTCTTACGCCGATATTGTTCGTTCGCGTGGTTGCTCACTGCCGCGCCAGCCGGAGCCGGGGTAGTTCGGAAAGCCGGCAAGCCCTTTCCAGCGCGTTGCCTCCGATGTCGGTGTCGCGGGCAGGCGAAACGTGGCCAGCAGGCGCGCTGCAATGGCGGCGCGTAACCGTAGTCGTTGCATGGCTGCAAGCGGATCGTTCCGCTCCCCGAATTGACGCATCTGTGCGTCATACGCGACGCATGCATCGAAGTGGCGAAAGAAACGCGGATCGTCAATCGGCAGCGTGACCGGGAAGACCTGGGTCGCAATCTGATTCGTCAGGCGGATGACCCGCTGATCATAATCGCGCCAGTCCAGGCCAAGCGCCGCATAGAAATCGGAACGCCGCGCATCGTTGAGATACATGGTCACGTACACTGCCAGCAAAAAGAAACGAATCCAGCGCAGGTTCGCGCTGCTCAGCAGATCGGCCTGGCTGCGCATCAACAGTGAGAAGAATTCGCCATGGCGATATTCATCGTTGCACCAATTCTCGAACCACTTGAAAATCGGATGGATCATTCCCTGCGGATTCTGTTGCAGGTGACGATAGATCGTGATATAGCGCGCGTAGCCGATCTTCTCCGAGAGATACACACTGTAAAAGATGAACCTGGGCTGGAAGTAGGTGTACTTCTTACGTGTGTGCAGCACCTGCAAATTCATCTCGACGCCAAGGTCGGCCATCGTCTTGTTGAGGAAGCCAGCATGCCGCCCTTCATCGCGGCTCATGCAGCGGAAGATCGCCTTGAGTGTCGGATCGTGCAGATGTTTGACCATTTCGGCGTACAGCAGGCATCCACTGAATTCGGCGGTACAACTGCGCTCGAGAAACTCAATGTACAGATCACGCGCCGGCATATCGTCGAAGTTCGCCAGAAATTCGTCATTGCGGACGAAATGCCCTTTGTTGTAGTCACGTTCGAATTCGGCGCGGATCCATTCGAACTCGTCACGCATGTGTGCAACATGCAACCGATCGATGGCGCGGAAGTCGGTGGTGTAGAAACGCGGGTTCAGCACGGCCTCGCGCAACGCATGGCGGGTGGTGGGGCTATACTCGCCGGGAATATTCATCATCGGGCGTTCTCCATTCCAGCAGGCTGTATCAGTGGCGAGTGTTCACACTTCGCCTGGAAATGGTTTCTTCCATCGGCGGGGCGACGTGAACCGACGCTTACAGAAGCCTTCCAGCCGCCGATTCTTTGTCTCGAGGTCTCCCCTGAATCTTCGCCTGCGAACAGTTACCATCAGCGCAGCATGCTGCTGCCAGCCAGCCCTCCGCAATCGTTATGGATGCTCCACCAGTTCATTGATTTCGAGCAGGCTGCTACGCTGCACAAGCTCACGGCGCAGCGCGCTGGCCCTGGTCAGTCGCACGCGACTCGGGTAGGTGATCTCGCCGGTCGTCTGCCCGCGGACCTTCGGTACTGACAGGATCTCGAGCGTATCACCCGGTTCGATCTCCATCTCGGGCGGTAGATCGACATGCAGGTGGAAGTGTTCGTGTTCACTCTGGAGATGCACGACGCCATCGCCTTCGCACACTGTCTCGCGGCGATACCAGATCCACAGCACGCAACTACCGGCCAGCAGGATGATCGCCCACCATATACGCGTCATGTCAGCCTCGCTGTTGCGTAGTAATAATTCGTTACTACATGCACAACAAATAACTTCTCATTGTTCTACGTGTCGGGTCGCAACGCCTGCACCAGATTCACGTGGTAGAAGCCGCTGCGAATCGGCACAATCTGCTGTACGTCCAGGCCATGCGCCTCGAGCGTTTGTCGCACACTCGCCTCACGAATCATCTGGATGTCCGTGCGGCGATGCGCGTGGGGAAAGAAGCCGCCGATCCAGTGCATCGCGGCCAGGAGCGGCTCATACGGCGCGTAGGTGAACAGGAGCATGTGCCCGGTGCGCTGCGCCAGGCGACCAAGTATCTGGCCGAATACCGGTTGCGGATAGTGGATCAGGACATCGAAGCATGCCACCAGGTCGAATGTTCCGCCGACCTGTTCCACATCGCCAGCGATGAACGTGATCCGGTGCGTGAGCCCGGCGACGGATGCGCGTTTCGCCGCCGCTGCCAGCATTTGCGGTGCGATGTCAACGGCGGTGACCTGCATCCCATGCTGTGCCAGCATCAGGCTGAAGACACCCGTGCCGCATCCGGCATCGAGCACCTGTACCGTATCCAGTGGACGCGACATCTGACCGGTCCGGTCAAGCGCCCATGTTTCGGCCAGCGCCAGCATGCGGGAGTGACCGGCACGGATCGTCCGGCGTACGCGCGACACCTCGCCATCACCATAGATTGCGCTCCAGCGTTGAAATCCGGCGCCGTTGAAATATTCCTGCAACTGCTGCTTATGTTGCGTACTATCGATCACTTCCATCCGCCAATCACATTGAAAATCTCGCGGTCGCCCATAGGGGCGGGAACCGACGAGCGCGGCTTGTTCAGGAGTTCTTCGGCCATCGCCAGGAATGGCGCGGTACATTCGTCGCTACCCGGGCCTTCCATCTCGAACAGGGTCTTGCCCATCAGGCGTGAGCGGCGAATCAGGTCGTGGTACGGCACCCGGCCGATAATTCGTGTGCCGACCGTCGCGGCGAATTGTTCCAGCAACGCCGTGCCACCGCCAAGTTCGTAGTCAACGCGGTTGGCGATGATGCCTGCCAGTTCCACGCGATAGCGAACACTTTTCTGCTTGATGGCCAGGCACAGCCGGTTGGCGGCGAAAATGCTGTCGAAATCGTTACAGGCGATGATCACGCCATAATCGGCGTAATTGAGCGGTGCGGAAAACCCGCCGCACACAACGTCACCGAGCACATCGAACACAATCACATCGTACTTGTCGTACAGGCCGAATTCGTGCAACAGCCTGACTGTTTCGCCGACCACATATCCGCCACAACCACTTCCTGCCGGCGGCCCTCCCGACTCAAGCGTATCAACGCCGGCGAAACCGGTATGGACCACGTCTTCGACGGCAACTTCTTCGTGGTGGAAATCAACCTCGGTGAGGATGTCAATCACGGTTGGTTGCAGTGTGCCGGTGAGGGCGAACGTGCTGTCGTGCTTCGGGTCGCAGCCGATCTGCAGCACCCGGGCGCCTTTGAGTGCCAGCGCCGCCGACAGATTGGAACTGGTCGTGCTCTTACCGATGCCGCCTTTGCCGTAGACTGCAAGTGTGAGACTCATGCCTTCGCCTTTCGTTGCACGATATGCTGGAAGGCCGTGCGCCGTGTGCCGCTTTCAGCCTCCGAGCGCCTCGCGCGCCGCGATCAGGATCTCGGCGGTAATCGTCGCATAGCCGTGTTGCGTGGCATACCGCTCGACATTTTTCTGCACGCGCCCGCGGACGAAGAAGGGCACTTTCTTCAGCATCACGAGCGCATCGCCCGACCAGACCGGATGCACAGGCGATGGGGCAGTGGAGTGTGACGATGAGGAGTTGACCTGGCCATGTTCCGCTTCTCCCTCGGCACCCTGCGCCCCATCGTTTGTTCCCGCGCATTCCTCTTCTGTTGTGCCGCCCTTCCCCTGCGCTGCGCCATACTCCAGGCCGGCATCGCCGAACATGTCAATCAGGTGCTTCTCCATGCCCAGCGTTGCCGTGGTATAGATTTCGTCCGCCAGCGCGTCTGCGCCATCAAAACCAAGGACCGGCCGGTAACTCAGCAGGTGATTCTCAATATGGGTCGGTGGCGCGATCACCATGCAGGGCAGGTCGAGTTTGCGGCAGGCGTGGCGCTCCATCTGCGTGCCGCAGACCAGTTCGGGCGACAGCTCGGCAATCCGCTGCGCGACATGCTGGAACACGTCCGTGACAAGCAGTTGCGGTCCGGCGCCGTCCTGCGGCAGATACTGCGCAAGTTGCTGCGCCACCCATGCGGCTTCGTGCTCAAGGTAAGTACCGGCGCCCGCTAGCTGCATGCCAAGTTCGTCGTGCAGGAACTTCACCATACCGACGGTGTGGGTTGCATCACCGAATACGAATGCGCGTTTCGTGCTGTAGCTTTCCATATCGGCTGTACGCGCAAACCATGGCACCGCGCTCGGCGCACTTATCCCATCGAGCGAAAACGCTGTCAGCGGCGGCATCTGCAACGGCGCCTGCCGGCGCTCGTTCCGCGCGCCGACGTCGTTCAGCGTTTCCACCAGGCGTCCCAGCCAGCCGAGCGTCGGCTGCACCCCGATTGGCGCATCGGTCAGCGCGGGAACACCGAACTGCTCCTCGAGCCATCGCGCTGCCCCCTGCCCCAGTTCGCGATATGGCGCGATCGTCGCCCATGCCGCAGGAAGCCGTTCCAGATCGCCAACGGATGCACCCAGCGGCGCGACCGCATTGACCTGGACGCCGAGTGTGGCAAGCATGCGCCGCAGGCAGATCAGGTCGCTGCGGTTGTGGAAGCCGAGTGAGGCCGGGCCAAGGATATTGACGCTCGGCGCCGGTGTGAGCGACTGTGCGCGTGCATACCGGCGCGCCAGCAGATCGAACAGGCCGTCGGCGGCGCGAATTTCCTGCATGCGATACGGGTTCGCGTCGTAGACGAGCACCTCGGCGCGCGTCGTGGCGCTGCGCGCGATGCGCTCCAGATCCTCCTGCAGCAAGATGGTCGAACAACTCGCACAGACAATGATCACATCAGGATGGAGCCGCGCCTCAACCTTGCGGAGCGTCTCAGGCAGCCGGACCGTGCCTTGCGCCAGGTCGCGCCCGCTCACGATGCTGGTCGTCATGCGGGGGAAGTCGGGCGTCCGCTCCAGCATGGTAAAGATAGGATTGACATAATCATCGCCCTGTGGGGCATGAAACACTGCGTGGACGCCGCGCATGCTGTTGGCGATGCGCCCGACGCCGTGATGAGCCGTGCCTTGATACATCCAGAGCGCGAGACGCATAGACGTTCCTTCAGGGGAAGCATTACCCCTGACCCCTGATCCTCAACTCATCATGCCCGCCAGCCACACCGGGTCGTGCGCCAGCGGGTCGAGCCGGCGATGCCGTTGCAGCGGGCGGGTGAACATGCCTGCCAGCGTTGCCGCACCGCTCCAGCCATGGATCGGCATGAAACTGAACTCAGTGCTCCACTTTGCCACCACGCCACGCCCGACCAGGGGGTTTGTGGTGGCCAGGTTGCTGATCACCAGATCCGGCTGCAGCAGATCGATGTCGTGCACCTGCCGGTCAAAGTCTGGTTGTTCAACAATGCGCACGCCATCGAGCGCTGCCAGTTCGCGGGCATGGAACTTACGGTTGATGTAGGGGCTGCTGCATTCCAGAACGGTACAACCGGCGTTCTTCAGAAAGCGCGCCAGGGGGAGTTCCATAAGGTTATCGGCGGTAAACAGCACGCGTTTGCCGCGCAGAATCGCCAGGTGCGGTTCAAGACGCTCCCATGCCTGGCGTTCACGCTCGCGCAGGTCAACGGCGATCCCCAGGGCGGCGGCAAGGTCCTCCCAGAATGCGCGTGTGCCATCCGGGCCAAAGGGAAAGAGCGAGCTGAGGACCGTGGCGCCACGTTCACGGGCCAGGCGACCGGCAACTTTCGCCAGGTAGGGCTGCAACGGCGCGACGATCGTTGCCGGGCCGATGGGCGGCAGCGCGGAGAAATGGTTATCGGGCAGGAAGCCGGCGACAGGAATGCCGAGCCGGGTAGCCTCGACGCGGAAATCATCGGCGATAGCATCGTTAACCGAGCCGAGAAACACAACCCGGCGGTCGTCGGGCGCTGCCATCGGGCAGAATGGCAGCAACGCCTGCAGTACCGAGTCTTCGGCCTGGCTGAAGGTGTACTCCAGGCCACTGGCGGGAACAAAGAGCACCGGCAGATCAGGTCGGCTGAGCGACCGCGCCAGCCCTTCGAACTCGACCTTCATCACCTCGGGAGTGCATGACGAAAGGAGAAAAATGACCGAGGGATGATGATCGGCGACGATCTCATCAATCAGGGCAGCAAGATCGGGTTGCGGTTTCGAGAGGTCAGCTTCCTCGATCAGCGCGACACCGAAGCGCGGGCGGGCGAACACCATCACGCCCAGAACATTCTGCAGCAGATGGGCGCACGTATGGGTGCCGAGCACCAGGAAAAAGCTGTCCTTAATCTTCTGGTACAACCAGCCGATGCACGTCAGGCCGCAGAAGCTATGATAGGCGCCGTCCTCTTTGAGAATGGTCGCAGCCATGGCGCCTCCTGACACGGGTGCATGCCGTTGCTCCTGACCGGTGTCTGTCTGCATGCAACCGGGTATTACTCCATCTTCCGGGCTGTTTGAATGACGAAGCGCCGTTCAACGTCTTCCGGCCGCTCGATGTCGTCGTAGGTACGCGCGGCCCAGTCGTACAACCGCTCCAGCGCGGCGTGGAGCGTCTGATCATCGAGCACCCAGGTCTCGGCATCGGAACGTGACGCCATCTCCTCCAGTACCTGGGCCGGGCTGACTGGTGCGGTCCAGGTTGCGGCCGTGACCTCCGGCTCGATTGTTGCGCCGAGCCTGGCCAGCGCCTGCCCGATCGCCGCACCGGCGCCCGGCGGGCGCGAACCTGGCAGCAGTTCGATCACCGTTTCACGAAACTTGCTGCGCAGGCGCCCGACGCAACTCTCGGGATCGCGCCAGTCGCGGCCCAGGATGAGCGTGCCACCGGGGCGCAGGATGCGGATTGCCTCACCGAGTGCGCGGCGCCAGTCGCGCGCCAGGTGCAAGACGTGCACCGCCAGGGCCGCATCGAACCCATGATCGGCGAACGGCAACTGCTCGATATCGCCCTGGAGCAGGTGCAACGCCTGAGCGCCGGGTTTGGCGCGCGCCACGCGCAACATTTCGAGCGACACATCAATGCCGACGACGCGGCAACCGGCAGCCGCGACCGGTAGCGCGATGCGCCCGGTACCGATGCCGAGTTCCAGTACCAGCGCATCGTACCCTGCCACTGAAGCAATGACCGTACCAATACGCGCCGCAACATCGGGAGGGTGACCGCGCACATGATCATAGGCTGATGCAATGGCATCGAAACGAATAGGCAGAATATCGGTCACCCCATCACCTCGTCATGCCACCGCGCCGGCTTCCATCGCCCGGGTGATATCCGTGCGGGTGAGGCCGCGGAATGCCTCGACACTGACTCCGGAGAGCAGCGCAATGCCTATGACCATCAGAACGGCCTCCAGGCCGAAGACGAAACTGTACCCGACGCTATGGCTGAGCACACTGGACTCAATCAGCACGGTATGGAGCGCGCCAGCCAGAATCGAGGCGACCGCCGTGCCAAAGGCCTGCGCCATGCCCCACATCCCCATGTAGAGTCCGGTTGCGCCTTCAACCGTCATATCCATCATCAGTGAGAGCGCACCAATGTTATACAGGCCGGTGCTGAGACCCATGAGCATGATTGCCGGGTTGAGCAACGATCGCTGGCCAGTGAAGGCGCACACGGTCAGCAAGCCAAGACCGAGCGCTGTGCCGGCGCCGCCGATCAGCGCGATCAGCTTCTTGCTGATCGGGAAGATCGAGCTCAAGAGGCCCATCAGCAGCATGCCGCCGAGAACGCCGCCGCCCCAGGTCTGCGTAAAGCCGGTCGTCTCCTTCAGCGTCATATTGAACACTTCGGCGCCGAACACTTCCAGGATCGAGTCCTGCAAAAAGATGCCGACGATCGAGAGGAACACGAAACCGAAGAACGCGCGCACCTGCGGGTTCTGCCGGAGCAACCCGATTGCAGCGCCCAGCGGATTGCTGGAAGGCGCAGCCGCGCGCGAACGGGCAATCGCAGCAGCCATTTCCTCGCGGTTGAGTCGCTTCTCAATGCCCAGGACGCCAAGCAACGTTGAGCCGATCACCACCAGCGGCGTCAGATTGTAGAGTGTCTGCATCGTCTCCGGCGCATAAGTCGGCATAATCGACTTGATCGCGCCGGCCGCGATGATCGTACTCATAATCGTGAAGGTCCACACCACGGCAATCACGCCGCCGCGGGATTTTGGCTGCGTCACCTCGGCGATCAGCGAGTGATGGCTGTCGCCCATGGCCGCAATGCTGATGCCGAACAGGATCAGCAACCCGAAGCCGGCAATGATGGCGGCGAGTGAGCCATCGCCCATGGCCACGGCAACCGACGGTAACGCAAGGAACACCAGGCTGCCCATGGTCGCGCCAAGGATCAGGTACGGCGTGCGCCGCATGCCGAGAACGGGATGACTATCCGCCAGACGCCCCCAGATGACCTGGAATGGTGAGAGGAAGTGGTGGAGGCCGATCATGGTGGTGACAATAATGGCCGTAACACCTAGCTCAACGATGGACACCCGGTTGAAATTGCTCGTGAGCAGAGCGAACATCCATCCAACGCCCAGTTTTGGCAGAGCGAGCCGTAGAACCTTGATCGCGCCGAGGAGAAAGCGACCGATTGCGCTGGCCAGTTTCATACGCAGCCTCACTAGATTTGCACATCGTAGTGCTCTCTCTGAACTACAACACCGCAGGAGAATGCAACACAAAGCAAGCCTATGCCATCTCTGGCGTACGCTAAGGATGCAACCGGGCGAGCGATGTAGTTCAGACTTCGTAGCTTTACTATAGCATACGTTCGATGGCTTTCAACCTCGTTTTGACTATACATCACTTACATAATAGCTCTGCAATCACTCCTGTCTGTACTAATTCAGTTCAATTACTTTTCAAAAGATATTCATAAACTTTGCACGGCATGAATCGGGTGATTCGACATCCTGGTTCTGTAGAAGTGCCTATCTGAACAACGCTCCGCCGCGTGTCGTCTATGGAGGGGGTATGGGGGAGGGGTAGACGAGGTTCCTGCCCGCCGCAGGCGAAAATCTTACACGTGAGCGAGGTCGGGGTGGGGGTGAAGGACTTATTTGAAAAGTATCGGCACTGAGGGGGTCTCGTGGCCCGCCCGCACGAGGTATCGCTCTACCGCAGCACGCCCTGCGGGGCAAGAAGCAGTGCGATGCAGGTCGCCCGATCTCCGGGCGACCGCGTCACAGAGAGTTACGAACTCATCCTCTGGGGGCGGATGATGGCACCCGCTGCGGCGCTCGCAGCGGTGCGCTAATGTCGTGCAGGTAGCCGAGGATTTCGCGATACGACTGCAGCATGGACGTCTCGTGATACGAGATGCCATGGCTGGCGCAAAACGCTTTGACGATCAGGCTCGCCTCGCGCAGCCGGTGCATCGGCAATGAGGGAAACAGGTGATGCTCAATCTGATAATTCAGGCCGCCATACCAGAAATCAGTGACCGGGTGGCCGCTGACATTGCGCGCGGTGAGCACCTGGAGGCGCAGGAAGTCGATCTTTGTCGTATCGTCGACGATCAGCATACCCTTATGATTGGGGGCGAACACTGAGCCGAGGTAGACGCCGAAAAACGCCTGGCTGATCAGAATAAATCCGAGACCGGCCCATGGCCCGAGCGCAATGATTGGCAGGGTCACGTACCAGGCAAGGTTCAGTGCCATCATCAACGCCTCAATGCCCCGGCGCCGCGACTCGCCGCTGAGCAGGAAACGAATGCTCACCTCGCGCAGGGCATAGCCTTGCAGCGTGAGTAACGGAAAGAACAGGTACGCCTGGTATTTTGCCATCCAGCGCCAGATTCCACGCCGTGACTGTGCCTGTTCCTCGGTGAACGCCACCACCGGCACGTCAAGATCCGGGTCCATACCGTCGTGGTTCGGGTGCGCATGGTGCGCATTGTGCTTCCCCGTCCACCACTCGGCGCTTAACCCCAGCAACAGGTTGCCAAGCGCAATACCGACAGCATCGTTCCAGCCGACCTTGTCGAAAATCTGCCGGTGACATGCGCTATGAGACGTGAAACCGAGCTGAGCCAGGACAAACCCCATGAAGATCGCGTTGAGCGCCTGGATCCAGAGATTATCAGTAAGAAACAGCAGCACGACGCTGGCAACGAGCATCCCCACCTTCAGCGCAATGACGCCAATGAAGAACCAGGGTTGCTTCTCAAGCAGCCCGCGCTGTTTCACGATTTTCTTGAGCGCAACATACTCAGCATTACTTACCGCAGCAGACACAATACCCTTCCTCGTTGACTATGCCGACCGGTGTGCTGTTCCCGCTGAACCATGCGACCCTGCCGGGCGGCGACGTATCCGTAGTACTGTTACTATAACGCGTCGCGTATAACGAACTCAAGTAATCACAACACACTTTTTACGCCATGTGTGGCGTGGCGGTGCTCCATGGGCATGGAATGTTATAATTGCTAGTGACATGCTGCCTATCCGAACAACGCTACGCCGCGTGTCATTGCGCGCAGCGACAGCCTGCAGCAAGCGACGCATGGCTGAAGCCATCTCCGCTTGTACCGCTCGATGGCGTCGCCTCGCGCGCCATGCCATTGAGCCATCCGTCCAGGCCGCTGCGCCATACAACGCCGAATGAATACCATGCCGGAGCCATGCGCTATCGGCTATTTTCACAACAGGTGCCTGATGAACGATCTCTCGCTCTTTTCCGGCCCGAATGCTGGCTATGTGCTCGAGTTGTATGAACAATACCGTGCCGACCCGCAGTCGGTTGATGCGGCAACGCGCGCATTTTTTGCGCACTGGACGCTGGATGTTCCTCTTCCTGTCGCCGTGCCGGTGCCGGATGAGCGTTTGCCGTCTGCTGCGGTGACCATTGCCGGGGTTGATGTTTCGGTGGCGCACACCGGCACGCCCTCGCCGCTGGATGTGACCCACACCATCGCCGCTGCCCGCCTCATTCGCTATATCCGTGAGCTCGGGCACCTTGCGGCACGGATTGATCCGCTGGGCAGCGATCCGCCGGGCGACCCGGGCCTTGAAGCCGCCATCCATGATGTGAACGACGCCGATCTGGCGTTGCTGCCGGCGCATATCGTCCGCGGGCCGCTGGTCGAAGGTTCGCGCAACGCGCTTGAGGCGGTGAAGAAGTTGCGCGCCGTCTATTCCGGCACCATTGGCTACGAAACTGATCATGTACAGGTGTTTGAAGAACGCGCCTGGATTCGTGAAGCTGTGGAGAGCCGGCGCTTCTTCTACGGTTTCGATGCTGAACGCAAACGTGAATTACTGGAGCGCCTGACCGAGGTCGAAACATTCGAGCGCTACCTGCACCAGACGTTCGCTGGCCAGAAACGCTTTTCGATCGAGGGGTGTGACATGCTGGTACCGATCATCGACTCGATCGTGCGCAATGCCGCCGTGGGAGGGGTGCGCGAGGTGGTGATCGGTATGGCACATCGTGGCCGGCTGAATGTGCTGGCGCACATTCTCGGCAAGTCATATAGCGCGATCCTTGGCGAGTTCCTCAGCGCCGGGCGTGATGCCTCGCTTTCACCTGAAGGTCGCGGTGCCGGCGGCTGGGTCGGTGATGTCAAGTATCATCTTGGCGCACGGCGCGCCTTCCGTGATGCTGGCATCGAGCAGATGCCGATCACGCTGGCGCCGAATCCCAGCCACCTGGAGTTCGTCAACCCGGTCGTTGCGGGGCGCGCCCGCGCGGCCCAGGAACACTGCGATCGCGCCGGGGCGCCGACGCGTGACCAACGCGCCTCGCTGCCCATCCTGATCCACGGCGATGCGGCGTTCCCAGGGCAGGGAATCGTCGGCGAGACGTTAAATCTGGCCAACCTCGAAGGGTACAGCACTGGCGGTACGATCCATATTATCGTGAATAACCAGATCGGTTTTACCACGCTACCGCGAGAAAGCCGCTCAACATTGTATGCCAGCGATCTGGCAAAAGGCTTTGAGATGCCGATTGTCCATGTGAATGCCGACGATGTCGAAGCCTGCATCGCAGTCGCTCGCATGGCGTATGCCTATCGTGAGACCTTTGGCAAGGACTTCTTGATCGATCTGGTTGGGTATCGCCGCTGGGGGCACAACGAGGGCGATGAGCCGGCGTTCACGCAGCCGCGGATGTATGCCGTGATCGCTGCCCATCCCACGGTACGCGAACAGTGGGCCGCGCGGCTGCTCGCCGAAGGGGTGCTTTCCTCCAGCGAGGCAGAGAGCATGGTGCGGCGAGTCTGGCAACGGCTGCAGCAGGCGCGGGGCGAGGCGGAGATGAACCCACACTTCGAGGAACCGCCGCCACTTCCGCCGCCAGGTATTGCGCGACGGACACACACCGCCGTTGCTGCGGAGCGACTCGTGGCGCTCAACGAGGCGCTGCTGCAGCGGCCTGACGGGTTTCGGGTTCATCCGCGCCTCGAACGCACCCTGGAGCGGCGACGTGCGGCGTTGCATCTGCCGGAGGGAATCGACTGGGCGCACGCTGAGGCGCTGGCCTTCGCCTCGTTGCTTGAAGAAGGCATCCCGATCCGGCTGACGGGCCAGGATGCCGAGCGTGGTACATTCAGCCAGCGCCACCTGGTGCTGCACCACGCCACGACCGGTGAGCGCTGGTGCGCCTTGCAGTCGCTTCCGCAGGCCACGGCATCGTTCGCGGTGCATAATAGCCCGCTCTCCGAAGCTGCGGCGCTGGGCTTCGAGTTTGGCTACTCGGCGCACAACCCGCAGGCGCTGGTCGTCTGGGAAGCGCAGTTTGGCGATTTCGCCAATGGTGCGCAGGTCATCATTGACCAGTTCATCGTTGCCGCGCGGAAGAAGTGGGGCCAGACGCCGGCCCTTGTGCTGCTGCTGCCGCACGGCTATGAGGGACAGGGGCCGGAGCATTCCAGCGCGCGGCTTGAGCGGTTCCTCCAACTGGCGGCCGAGGACAACATCCGGGTGGTGAATTGCACCACGGCGGCACAGTATTTCCACGTGCTGCGTCGTCAGGCGTTGCTGCTCAACGATGACCCGCGGCCACTGATCATGATGACACCCAAGAGCCTGCTGCGCCACCCGCGTGCCGGTTCATCGCTGCACGAACTGAGCGCGGGCCGTTTTCAGCGCGTGATCGATGATCCCGAGGCGCAGCGTCGCCGGACCGATGTGGTTCGCCTGGTGCTCTGTTCCGGCAAGGTCTACGTCGATCTGCTGGCGACACATGCAGTGTCGTCAGCCGGCGCGATCGCGGTGGTGCGGCTGGAGGAGCTCTATTCATTTCCAGGCGACGAATTGCGCGCCGTGCTTGATGGCTACCCGAATCTGCAGGAGATCGTCTGGCTGCAAGAAGAACCGAAGAACATGGGTGCGTGGAGCTATGTTGCGCCACGCCTGCGGGAACTGGTCGGCCCCGATCGGCCGATCAGCTATGCCGGGCGCCCGGAGTCGGCCAGCCCGTCGGAAGGATCGCTGGCGCTGCACACGATTGAACAACAGCGCCTGATTGCCGAGGCGCTGCGGGCGCCGGCGGTAGATAGTTATGTGTGAGGTACGGCTGTATGGCATTCGAGATAAAGGTTCCGGTTCTGGGCGAGTCGATTGTTGAGGCCACGGTTGGCGCCTGGCGCAAGCACGAAGGTGAGGCGATTGCCACCGGCGACGTGCTGGTCGAACTGGAAACTGATAAAGTGACGGTTGAGGTGACGGCTGAACAGAGCGGGGTGCTGGCGCGCATCCTGAAACCCGACGGGGCGATCGTGACGATGGGCGAGATACTCGGTATGGTTGCTGATGCCGCCGGCGACGCACCGCAGGGTGCAGCGGAACGCGATGGAGCATCCGGCGCACGGGTGGCGGCTACGCCGGTTGCCCGGCGGGTCGCCGAGGCCCGCGGAGTGGACATTGCTGCGGTTGCCGGTAGTGGGCCAGGGGGGCGGGTAACGAAAGAGGATGTCCTTGGGCGCAGCAGCGCCGTCAGTGCAGCGGTTCAGACGGAAGCGGTGTACACACCGGTGATGCCCGCGTCGGCCATGAGCGAGTGGCGTCGTGAAGAGCGGATTCGGATGACCCGCCGCCGCCAGACGATAGCCGCGCGGCTTGTGGAGGCGCAACGCACCGCAGCCATGCTGACGACGTTCAATGAGATCGATATGAGCGCGGTGATTGACCTGCGCAAGCGCCGGCGCGAAGCCTTCCGGGATCGTCATGGCGTCGGCCTCGGGTTTATGTCGTTCTTCACCAGAGCCGTCATCGGGGCGCTGAAGGCGTTCCCGCTCCTCAACGCCGAGATTCGCGGCGACGAGATTATTGTCAAGCATTACTACGACATCGGCGTGGCCGTCAGCACCGACGAGGGTCTGGTGGTACCGGTGTTGCGTGACGCCGATCGGCTCAGCTTTGCCGCAATCGAGCGCGGTATCGAGGAACTGGCGCGCCGTGCCCGCGAGTCGAAGTTGACGATTGCCGATTTGCAGGGTGGTACATTCAGCATTACCAATGGTGGCATCTTCGGCTCGCTCATGTCGACGCCGATCCTGAATACGCCACAGGTTGGCATTCTGGGCATGCACAAGATCCAGGAACGCCCGGTGGCCATCGCCGGCCAGGTGGTGATCCGGCCCATGATGTATGTGGCGCTCTCGTACGATCATCGGATCGTTGACGGGCGTGAGGCGGTGTCGTTCCTGGTGCGGGTCAAAGAGCTTGTTGAAGATCCCGAGGCGTTGCTCCTCGAAGGATAGTGGTTGAGGTCACGGTCTAGTAAAGAATACTGGCGACGGCCACCAGGAACAGAATCTGGACGATCACCGAAGCCCCCTGGAGCAGTTGTGCACCAGGGGGCAGCCGGTTATAGAGCGCAAGCCCGGCAGCCATATTCAGCAGGCTGAGACCGAGCGCCGCAAGTGGCAGGAAGAGCGCCTGGTGTCGCGGGCGTAACTCGGCAACCTCTCCGATCGCGTCGAAGCGCATCTCGACCAGCGGGGCAAGCGCTGGATACCGGGCCGAAATGATGCCGAACGCCAGCAGATTAACAAGCACCGTCGCCAGAACCAGGGTCAGAATGGTGCTGCTCTGCCAGAACGCATAATGAAACACCTGGCTGTGTTCCACAGCCGGTTGCACGGTTTTGGTCGCGCCAAGATTGCGGCGCTGCTCAAGATCCTGCACGAAGGCGTCCGGATCGTCGGGTGAGATAGCGTAGGCAGCGCCGGGGGTATAGATGACCAGGCACTCGTCAGGATGGCGCGTGGCAAACAGATAGAGCGGGGTTTCCCCTGCGAAGGCGCGGCCCCAGTATGTGCCAATACGCTGCAGCACGCCAAGCGGCAGGAACACCGGCCCGGCCCCTGCATCAATGTTGTTCACCCGGTCAAGCGGGATCGTCGTGCGATTACCTGCCCAGGTGATGTACATGCCGTTGCGATCGAGCTCATAGTGCAGTGTCATTGCTGCAACGAAGCGATAGATGCACCAGCCGGCTGCCGCCAGCGTCAGCAAGAACATCAGCAAGAGCCCGAAGGCGCCGATATCGATCTGCCACCGCGCCGGATCGCCGCTGATCCGGCTCCCCAGGCTGACAAACGCGAATCCGGCGCCGCCAAGCGCCAGCAGCGACAGAACAAGCGCGATCCAGCGCCCGGTACCTGATTGTGGTTTCCAGCGTCTCATAGCCACACATGATGTGCGGCCAGGCGCGCCACATGCCTGGCCGCAGCGTCGTGCGCTACGACCTATGGCGTCGTAGTTGCGGTTGGTGTGCCGGTGGCGGGAACAGGAGTACCGGTCGGTGCTGGCGGTATGGTTGGTGATGGATCGCCGCCCAGCGGAACGGTCGGCAATGGCGCGGCCGTACCGGTCGGCAGTGGCGATGGGGTCGGCTCGACGGTCGGGAAGCGCTGCACGCGGGCAGCGGCGCGTTGCTCGTCCAGCCAGCGATCGAACGCCTCGGTACGCGCCTTACTCAGTTGCACCTCGCGGGTATCGATCGTGCGGCGCACGAGTTGCACAATGTGCCAGCCGAAAGACGTTCGTATCGGGCCGACGATCTCATTCTCTGCCGCCGTGGCGACCGCTGCCACGATCGCCGGATCGATCTGCGTCCCGCTCTGAGTCTTGCCGTCCTTATCGAACGCCGGCAGTGTTCCTCCGGCCTCTTTCGAGTTATAGTCTTCGGATCGTTCGCGCGCCAGTTCAGCAAAGTCGGCGGCGGCGCGCGCCTCGGCAAGCAGCGCCTCGGCCTCTGCGCGGCGAGCGGCGAATGCCTGCTCTCGCGCTTCATCGGTCGCCGTGACCGGCACGGTGACCTTCAGCAGAATGTGGCGCGTCTCAATGCTGCTCGGATCGCTGCTGGGCGTGAAGCCGGCATCAGGAACGAGTTGTTCCTGTACCTTGCGAGTCAACGCCTGGCGCAGAAACTGACTGTACAGGCCGACGCGAAAATCATCGGCAGTCAGGTGGATGCGACTCTGCGGATCGATCCGGCGCATCTCATTG
This sequence comes from Chloroflexota bacterium, assembly GCA_013388755.1. Classification (GTDB taxonomy): domain Bacteria; phylum Chloroflexota; class Chloroflexia; order Chloroflexales; family Roseiflexaceae; genus JACAEQ01. The sequence continues at coordinate 30,542 of JACAEQ010000044.1, read as the reverse complement.
ACATACTCATCGTACAGGCGTTGCAGTGCCTCCTGCTGGCGGGTCACCGCCTCATCGGCCAGCGGTGTCGGCGACGGTGTCAGCGTTGGTTCCGGCGTTGGCGAGGGCGTGGCGGTCGCCGTCGGACCGGACGGCGTTGGCGTCGGGGTGGGCGACGGCGTCCCCGGGCCAGCAGTCGGGAGTGGCGTATCAGACGGGAGCACGGTCGGGAGCAGCAGCGCGGTTGGCGTCAGGACATTGGTTGGCGGCGCAAAGCCCGGGCCGAACAGACCAACGAACTCCTGGGCGATCTCACCGTCGCTGACCTGAATGCCATACCTGTTCTGCGCACCCTGGCGGATCAGTTGCAGGTCCACCCATTGTTGCACGAGCGAATCATCGATTGCCGCGGTGCGTGCCGTTGCCGCCTGGGCATCAATCTGCGGGATCTGGTCAAGGAACTGCTGGGCGAACTGCGCGCCAAACGTTGCCAGGTACAGGCTCTGCGCAATCATGCGTGCTGCTTCGTGGCGCACCTCCGCCGTGTACTCGCCGCGCGTAAGCACCACGTCATTGACCTGCGCCACGGGCCTGCCGGGCAGCCAGACCTGTTCATAGACCAGTCCGGCGGTGAGCGCCACGAGGGTCAGCGCCACGATGACCGACGTGCCGATCACGATCATGCGTTGCCGGCGGCGTTCAATCTCGCTGCGGCGCAGATGGCGCCGGGCGGTGGGGGCCGGGCGCGCACCCTGCTGCTGGCGCTGGTTCGGATTTTTCTGTGGATTTCGAGCCATTCGCGTATATATGTTCCAGACAGGCTCGCACAAAGGCGTTCAGCCACGAGAGCCGGACGCGCAATGGCTCGCACCGTCATGGCCCGGCGCAAGCCATATCATGCTTATGTCCAGACCAGATCGTGAGTATCTGCAACGTATTGGCTCCAGGAGCAATACCTTTCACATACGGCTTGACGCACCGCCCAGCCCCCCGCCTGACCTCCCCCACCGGGGGGAGGGCTGGGATGGGGGTGACGGGCTTCGTTGGAAAGTATTGGCGCTAGGAGCGAACGTGAGCCGCAACAAAATGCAGCAGCGCCATATGGCGCGCACGCTTGATTGCCACGGTCAGCGAGCGCTGGTGGCGCGCACAGGTTCCCGTGCGGCGGCGTGGCAGGATTTTGCCGCGTTCGGAGATGCAGCGCTGCAGGCGTTTCACATCCTTATAATCCACCACACGGACCTTATCCGCGCAGAACTGGCACACTTTGCGACGCGCCGTAAACCGGCGACGCCCACCGCCCGCACTCCGGCGGCGATCCTGATCATCGGACACAACAGACCTCACACAGTACTAAAACGGAATATCCTCATCACCAATGTCAAGCGCGTCCCTCTGCGGCTGGTTGCGCTGCTGGGGGCGCTGATCGTGCTGATGGTAGTGATCGTCGGCGTAGTGCGACGGTTCACGTGGGCCACGGCTATCGAGCATAATCATATCGCTGGCCACAACCTCGGTACGATAGTGGGCGATACCGTTCTGATCCTCCCAGTGGCGCGTCTGTAAGCGCCCTTCGATATAGACGCGGCTTGCCTTGCGCAGGTGTTCGTTGCAGATCTCGGCCAGTTTGTTCCACGTCACCACGTTGAACCATTCGGTTTCTTCGTGGAGTTCGCCGTTCCCATCTTTCCACTGCCGCCCTGCTGCAACGCTAAACGTCGTCACCGGGCTCCCACCGGGAGTGTAGCGCATCTCAGGGTCTTTGCCGAGGCGCCCGATAATCATCACCTTGTTCAAGTCCTTCGCCATCGCACGTTCCTCTCCCTGCTATCGCGATCCACTACCGGCTACTCCTCGTCCTCCTCCTCTTCTCCCTCGTCCGTTAGCTCCTCTTCATCTTCATCGGCGCCGATTGGCACCGCCGCTGCAGGCGTGGCGCCGCGCGTTTCCACCAGCGTCAGCATATAGCGCAGTACCGAGTCGTTCAGTTTGAGTGCACGTTCCAGTTCTGCGACCCGCTCAACCGCCAGTTGAAAATGCATGAGCACGTAGTAGCCTTCGGTAAACACGCGCCGGCTTGCCTCACCTTCCGCATAGGCGCGTATCGGGTAGGCAAACTTGCGGCGACCCCATGGTGTGGTGTGGTTCGTCGCGGTGATCATGCCGCCAAGATTGGTGATCACCTGCGAAACGCGCTCGATGGCGTTGCGGATTTCCTCTTCGCCAGTGCGTAGGGGGGAAATGATGAACAGTAATTCGTAGTCACGACGACGCTCGCGCATTGATCCTCCTCTGGTCACAGGCCCTCGTCAACGAATCCACATCTTGCGCGGCGGTGTGGATGTGCGAGAGCAGAAGCATTCTTCAATTGCAGCAGGCGATTATAGCATAGAGCCAGGATCAGCGCAACAGAAATGAAAAAGGCGCAACGCTTTACAAAACCACTCCAGAGTGTTACACTACCGCAACAGAAGAAGACGCGGCAATGATGGCCGCTTCAGGGCAAGAGGCGCCCGCCTTCACGCAAGGCGGGTGCTTTGTTATACACATGGAGAAGCGCATGAATGAGCACCAGAATGACACGTACCATTGCCCGGAATGCGGTGGTGCGTTGATCGTTGAGCGTGGGCGACTGCGTTGCCCCGAGCATGGCCTGTTTGTCGCCTATGGTCCGCGCCTGGCAATGCGCGAACCACGGGCCAACGGCCATTCCGGCAATGTTGCCATGCCGTGGGAAACACGCCGGGAAGAGCACCGCCCGTCGTAGGGCCAGTTCCCGTCTACCAGCCGCCCCCGCGGCGGGTACCGCCACCAAAGCCGCCACCACTGCGCCGGCCGCCGCCGCTCCAGCTTCCTGCGCTGCGTCGGCCGCCACCACTCCCCCAGCTGCTACTCCTGCTGCTGGAACGCCCACCGCTCAGGATCGAGCCGACAATCATACCGCCGACGAAATCGCCGATCTCGTCCTGGCTACGCCGCGCCGCAGCGCGAATCTGCTCGTCGAAGAAACGCTCGGCGCGTTCGGCTTTGTCGCGCGCGTCGCGTGCCCATCCAAGCGCTCGTTGCAAATCCGCTTCGTGGTACACTGGCCCGATCTGGCTATAGCTTGAGCGTGCATCCTGCAGCAACGCCACGCCTTCCGAACGCGAACTCACGGCGCCGCCAGCGCGCGCCAGGGTGCGCTCGGCGCCTGTGATGGCGGCGTGGGCGCGCTCAACCTCGGCGGTCACCTGTCGCCGCATGTCTTCGAGACGCTGGAAATGGCCCAGGATCTCTTCGTAGAGCCGGGCGGCCTGCTGCTCGAGCGCAGTATACCGCTCAATGGCGTCGCGTAGCGCTGACGCGCGCGCTTCTTCCTCGCGTTCGACGACGCCCTGAGCGACGGTGTTGGCGGCCTGCAGATTGATGTTCAGGCCATTGATCCTGTCTTTCGTGCCGGCAGGAATGTCGCGCGGGTGAATGCCCACGAACTGAATGATTTTCTGCGTTTCGGCGGTGGCGATCTGCTGCACGTGTTGCAACTGGACCCGCAGTTTGTTCATCGCATCCACGTCGGATTGCGCCCCGACGAGCGCCTGGTCGGCCAGGCGATTGGCTTCGACCGCCTGCCGTACGATGGCCAGCCAGTCGGGGCGTTCCTGCTGGATTTCGGCGCGCGCCTGCGCCAGGGCGGATTCGGCCCTGGCGAGCAGTCGTTCCGGCTCCTTGCCGACATCAGGATCGTTGGCCGCCACATATTCGCGCCCGCGGGCAATATCCGCCTCTGCTGCCGCAATCTCATCGCGCGCGGCCGCCCGCGCGGCCTCCAGATCCTTCAGGCGCTGGAGAATGGCGTCGATCAGGGCATGGGCGGCGGCGATTCGCTCCTCGGCGTGATCGAGATCGGCAGCGGCTTCGATGAACTCCTGGCGTTCCATTGAGTTGCGCTCGGCGGCCTGTTCCCAGAGTTCCTGCGCTTCATCGGCGGCCTTCTCGGCTTCGCTGCCATTGCCGCGAATATCGCTCCAGGTGCTCTCGGCGAACTCGTCAACAATGTCGAAGGCGCGCCACCCGGCATCAATCGCCGCTGCCAGCGCCTCGCCGGCCTGCCTGACCTTCTCCAGGCGTTCTTCGTTGGCGCGCTGGCGCGCTGGCAGGCTACCGCCACGGATGACACCCAGTTCGCGCGCTCTGTCCGCCTGGTCGAGCAGGCTACCGACACCGGCGGCCCCGACCAGCGGTAACGCCGTAGCCGCCTGGCGCAGCAGCCCTTCAGCGGTACCGAACGCAGCCAGGCCGGCGTCGATACGAAAACCGAGCGCCGCAGCCTTCTCGGCAGCAACTCGCCCGGCCGCAATACCAGCGCGGATGTCGTTGAAACGGGCCAGCACCGTCGCAAGTTCTCCTGCCGCGGCTGACGCTGCCCCAGCCGCCGTGATCGCATCGGCGGCGCGGTGCTGCTCAAGGAGCGCGACGGCACGCTCGACCAGCGCCTCGACAGGCCGGAGCACTGCCTCGGGTTGCGCGACGTCTTCGCCGAGCGCCCCGAGTTGCTCGGCAGCGTCAGCCAGCGCTTTTTTTGCTTTGTCCACCTCGCCGGGCGCTACCCGGGCGATCGCATCCAGGTCGGCGCGGCGCGCTTCAGCCTGCGCCAGCGCCTCGCGTGCAGCCGCGACCTCCTGCGCGATACGGGTATATGTCTGTGTGGCGCCTTCGTATTCCGCCTGCGTCGGCTCACGTTGCAGACGGAGTCGCTCCTCCGCTGCGGCAAACGCTTCCTGGGCCTGGACGAACCGAGCTTCAGCGTCGCCCTGAATCTCGGCTAACTGGCGAACATCCGCCTCGGCGTATGATACCCTGTCGAACTGCGCTTTCTCCTGGGCGACGCGAAGGACCTGGCCCATATCGGCGATGGCGGCGCTGGCCGCACGGCGCGCCGCCTGGGCACCGGTGCGTGCCGTCTGTAGCGCCTGTGCAACGCTGCGCCGCTTCTGATACCCGCGCCAGAGAAGCGGGCCGGCGACCAGGAGCAGAATGACCGCAATGACGCCGATGACGACCGGAACCAGATCAACATTCACCGTGTCGCCCTGGTTAATGACCGTCGTGCCCCCCGCAGGTGCGGGTGGCGCGGCGATCGAGCGCTCGATTGCCGTCAGCGCATCAACCACGCCACGGGTCTCATCACCACCGGTCAGGCCGGGCACCAGTTGATTTTGCCGGATCGTCCCGGCATTGTCATTCGTCAGAAGCGCCGCGTTCCAGCGGTCGCCAAAAGCAATCTCGGCATAGCGCGGGTCGAATGAGACATAGATGGCGATCGTACTGGCATCAATCGCGCTGCCGCTCGCCAGGCCGGCACGCTGGTAGCGACGCAATGCATCATCCTCGCCGCCGCGCTCGATCAGAAAAACGCCCACCCGCGCGCCCCGCGCCGCCAGTGGCTGGGCCGCGCGTTGCACGGCGGCCACATCGAGTTCGCCGGTTTCATCAACCACGGTCACATTGCCCGACTGGGCCGCTACTGGCAGTGCCAGCGCCGCCAGGAGCAGCGCAAACCCAACCAGGAGGCCCGGATTCGTACGCAACCGTTTCAGGAGCATCACAGTAAGAACTCCTTTTGCCTTCGGGAGAGCGGTGGGTCGGGGGCGCTTGCGAACCGTACAGGCGGCTCGCGAGCCAGCCTTACACGGGAGTATCGCGCTGCCGCAGGCTCTCCAGACGCAGAATCTCTCGCACGCGTCACTCGCTCAGTTAGCATACCACCAAACCGGCGGCCATGCACAGGCAACATGGTATACTCGCAGCCGCGCGGTGGTTGTTCCTGCGGCGATCGCGCTGTGAGGTGCAGGGCATTTCTGCAAGGGAGTCGGATCGTGGAGCGGCAAACCACCGAGCGTAACATGCGCCTGCTGGTGTTCGAGCTATTCTGGGCGGCAATTGCGATCGCCTGTTATTCGTTTGCAGCAGCGTTTCTTATTCGCATCGGCGGCTCGAACCTGATGGTCAGCCTGCTGACCTCGGCAGCAGCGCTGGTGAATGCGCTGACCTCCATTCCCTTTGCAATGTTGCTTGAACGAATCAGCCAGCGCCGTTCGTGGATCATCGGCAGCCTGTTTGCGCTGCGGATCGGACACATGGGGCTGATATTCATTCCATTCCTGCCGGGTTATCGCGCGGAGGCGATGGTAGCGCTCCTGTTGCTGATCAATATACCGGTTGCCCTCTTTAACGCCGGCTGGCTGCCCATGATGGGCGATATCGTGCCGCTATCGCGCCGGGCGCGCCTCTTTTCGGCGCGTAACATGACCCTCGGCATCACGGTGATGGTCGTGACCTTTCTCATGGGTCGCTGGCTGGATGCAGCGCCGTTTCCGATCAACTATCAGTTGATGTTTGCGCTGGCACTGGTTGCCAGCCTGCTCAGCACAGTGTATGTCGCACGGCTGGATATTCCACCGTCGCCGGTCGTTGCGCGCGCGCCGGCGCGCCAGCGCATGATCCTGAACGATCTGCGCGCGATCGTTCACGAGCAACGCCCCTTCGTGAACATTACCATCAACACGCTGGTCTTCAATGTTGCGTTCTGGATGGCCACGCCGCTCCAGCCGATCTATTTTGTGCGCGAACTGGGTGCAAGTGACGGCTGGCTCGGCGTCTGGCTGGCGTTGATCAGCGGCGGGCAAATAATCGGCAACCTGGTGTGGCCGCGGTTGATTGAACGCTATGGCTTCTCGTGGGTGTTGTTGCGGGCGACTGCCGCCAGTGCGATTTACTATTTTCTGATCGGCGCCGTGCCGGACTTGACGCTGATCCTGTTGTTTGCGCTCCTCTTTGGCGCGATCAGCCCGGGTGTTGATGTCAGTCACTTCAATATATTGCTGGAGGTTTGCCCGCCGGAACGGCGCGCGTTCTATATGGGCGTGTTTGTGACCGTGATGAACCTGGGGTTCTTCCTGGCGACGCTGGCCTGTGCGCCGTTGATCGACCTGATCGGCGCGCAGGCGCTGGTGCTGATCCTGGCCGGGTTGCGCCTGGCAGGCGCGCTGTTGTTTGTTGTCAATCCGGTGCGCGCGGCGACAATTGAGGCGGCCCGGCCGGCGTGATGAAGATTAACAATGAAACCCGGTCTACCGAATGCCCACGCCGGCGGAGTGAGTATGCCTGGATATCGAACCATCTATATTGCTCAGACCCAGCCTGGCTTCGAAGCCATTGCGGGCACAGAAATCACTGCACGGCTGAAGGGCGGCGCCGTGCTCGGCACACACTCGGTGGCCGACAAAAATGGCATGGTGCGCTTTGGCTATGCCGGTGACCCGCGCGATCTGCTGGCGTTGCGCACCGTTGAGGATATCTTTATTGTCGTGGCGGAGACGCGCGAGCTTGCGCCAGGGTTTGCAGCGCTGCGCCAGCTTGGGCAACTGGCGACGACGGCGCCTGGAATTGAGCAGGCCCTCCGCCTCGTGCGCCTGGTTGCGCCGCAACGCGGCGGCGAGGGGCGGCTGCGTTTTCGTGTGATTGCACGCCAGGTCGGGCGTACCCCATATCGCCGCGTGGATGCGCAGGTCGCCGTGGAACGCGGTATCGCGGCGCGCCCGGAGCATCGCTGGCGGCTGGTGGAAGACGGTGGGGTCGAGATCTGGCTGACGCAGTGGCCCGGCGAAGCATTGCTGGCCGTGCGGCTGAGCGATGAGCGGATGCGACACCGCGAGTACAAGCATGAACACCTGCCGGCATCGCTGCGCCCGGCTGCCGCCGCCGCACTGGCCTGGCTGACCGGCCCTGCCGATGATGATGTGTTTCTCGACCCGATGTGCGGCGCGGGAACGGTACTGATCGAACGGGCGCACCTGGGACGCTACCGCCAGTTGCTTGGCGGGGATGTCAGCCCGGACGCGGTTGCAACGGCGCTTGCGAATATCGGCCCGCGCTACAAGCCGATCACTGTTCGTGAATGGGATGCGCGCCGCCTCCCGATCGATGCGGCGTCGGTAACGGCACTGGCCGTCAACATGCCGTTCGGTGCGCAGCTCGGATCGTCTGTGGAGAACCGCGTGCTCTACCCGGCTTTTCTGCGCGAGGCGGCGCGTGTGTTGCGCCCCGGCGCGCGGCTGGTGACACTCAGCGGCGACTCGCGTACACTGAGCGACAGCCTGCGTCGCAATGAACGCTTTACGCGCCGGGCAACCTGCCCGGTAACCATCCTTGGCCACCGGGCGCTCGTTGTGGTCGCAGAGCGCCTGTGACCAACCGTGAAGTGCGCATTGCCGGCGTATGGCGCTCCTTCCGGTTACGCGACATCCGCTACCTGCACGAGTGTGCCCGACCGTGCCGACCGGATCGCCGCCCAGAGCACGCGCATATTCGCCATGCCGCGTTCGCCGGAGATGATCGGCGTCTCACCGCGGAGTATGCAGTCGGACACGTGTTCGATCTGTGGCACATACACATTCACCACCGGCAGGCCAAACGAGGTCAATCTGGTTCCACTGCGCAGCGTGAGGTCGCCGGCGAACTCGCGGCCCAGCCAGGCGGTGCTGGTAATGCGCCCCTCGCTGCCAATAATGTCGAGTTCGTTCTGATTACAGTTGAAGTGTGCGTGCATCACGCCGTGCGCGCCGGATGCGAAGCGCAGCAATGTGGTGCTGGTGTCCTCGGCGGCATACTGGTGAACGCGGGTATCAAGCAGCGCTGCGACGCGTTCGACCGGGCCGAGGATGCGCTGGATCGCGTCAATGGCATGCACGCCGGCGTCGAGGAGCGGTCCCCCACCTTCTTCGGTTGTCTCATCTTCACGCCAGCGTCCGGCCGGAGGAATGTTCCAGGATGCGCTGATCGACGCGCTGATCGGGATGCCGATTGCACCCTCGGCCACCAGTTCGCGCGCCTTGACCACGGGCGGGGCCCATTCCATGCATTGCGCCACCGCCAGCGTCACGCCGGCCGCACGCGCAGCATCAATCATTGCACTGCACTCGGCGAGCGTCGGCGCCATCGGCTTCTCGACAATGACGTGTAACCCGCGTTGTGCGGCCTCAATCGCATATGGCGCATGCTGACGATTCGGCAGCACCAGAAAGACACCGTCAACCCGCTCGCGATCGATCGCCTCGATCGAGGTGTAGTGCAGTGGCGCGCCGGCACGTTGCGCCGCCGCAGCGCCACGCGCCTCATCGCGGCTGACAATCGCGGCCAGCTCGGCATTGCGCCCCAGCGTCACGCCGCGCGCAATCCAGTCGAGCGCAAAGTCGCTCGTTCCGACAACGGCCCAGCGAACACGGTCCATGCTTCGATCCTTTCGTCGTAGTATCATTGCGCGGCATGGCTCCTCGACCACGCGAGGTGCGCACTCATGCGCCAGCAACGTGGTCTGGCGGGCCACATGCCCGTCAGGGTTCTATCGTTTTGGTGCGAGAAGCCTCTCATGGCGCGCGCAGGCGCTCTGCACCGGCCACCGTACGAGAACGTACCGCCATCCATCATACGACAACTGCCGCCAGACGCAACCTTGCTCTGGTATGGCCCGTATATCAGGTGTTGCACTGGAATTGTGACGAAACCGATCACACAGGCTTAAAGAAGTTCGTGTACACTGTTCGCGTGCTTTCGCGCAGAGCCAGGGGTGAGGTATGCAACCACTTCCGCGCGTGATTGGCTTCGGGTACTTGCTCATCTGTTTGCTGGCGTTGCTGGCAACCGCCTTTGCCGGCCCGGTCGGATACGCGCCGTTCCCGATCCCGCTCGGCCCGGCGCAGGATCCGGTGGTAATCACGATCTGGTATGGCACCGAAAAGCGCCAGTGGCTCGAGGACGCCGCCCAACGTTTTGCCGCCACCAGCCCGCGCGTCGGCAATCGCCCGATTCAGGTCGTTCTGCGCGGGATCGGGTCACGTGAGATTGCGGAACGGGTTGCGCGCCAGGATTTCCAGGGTGCCGGCCAGCCGACGGTGATCAGCCCTGCCAGCAGTATATGGGTTGAGGTGTTGAAGAATGACTGGGCCACGCGTAACCCGGGTAGCCCGTCAATCATTGCAGACGGCGCCGACGCACCGCGCCCGCTGGCGCTGACGCCAATGGTGGTCGTGGCGTGGGAAGAGCGCGCGCGGGTGCTGTGGACGAATGGTCCAGCCAACTTCTGGCAGTACCTGCACGATGCACTGGCCAATAACGAGGGCTGGGTCGGTGTGGCGAAGGCGCGCGGGTTCGCGCCTGATTCGCCGGAGTATCGGAAAGCTCAGGAGTGGGGGTTCGTCAAGTTCGGCCATACGTCGCCGCTCACCTCGAATAGCGGCGCACAGGCGCTTATGTTGCTGACCTACGCCTACCACAACAAAACCTCCAACCTCACAAACGCCGATATCCTCGATCCGGCATTTCAGCGCTGGTTGCTCGATATTGAGACGGCGGTGCTTGAGTTTGGCGACAGCACCGGCACGTTCATGACGAGCATGGTGCAGTTCGGCCCCAGCAAGTACGATGTGGTCATCGTCTATGAAAACCTGGCGCTGGAGAACATCCAGGCGGCGCAGGGACGCTGGGGGGACATTCGCATCTATTACCCGCCGGCGACAATGTTTAGTGACCACCCGTATGCCATGCTGCAGGCATCCTGGGTAACACCTGAACAACGTCTCGCGGCGGCGCAATTCCGCGATTTCCTGCTTTCGCGTCCGATCCAGGAGCTGGCGCTTCAACCGTACGGCTTCCGGCCCGCCGACCCGAACGTTCCCATTCTGTCGAATGATCCTGAAAATCCGTTCAATAAATACCGTGATTTTGGTGCGCGGGTCGATATCGCGCAGCAGGTACAGACCCCTTCGGGCGAGGTCGTTTCGACGCTGCTTGACCTGTGGCGGCGTCAGGTGAATCGCTAGTATGCTCAAGCGTAGCGGTTGCGCTGTCGCGCGTCGTATTCTGGCGGGCTCATGAGCATTCAGTATTACAACCGGTAGACGCTCCGCCGTGGCCCTGAAGGGCTCGGCTTCGTTCGGCAAAGGCCGCCTGCGCGGCCTGTAGGAGCCGGCACGGGCCGGCTTCGCCCCACGGAGCCGAGGGCTTCAGCCCGCCGGCTTACAGATCATAAGCCCGCTCAAAACCCTCCAGGAACGTACGCCGGTGCTGGTACGCTTCAGGCAGGAGGTTTGCGATGTGAGCAGCCACAGGCCTGTTGCTTCTTACCGATGGCTCATGACCATACGTGGTATTTTACGAGAAAGGTGTTATGTCGGTATGCGTATCCTGCGTCTGTTGCTGATCATTGTGCTGCTTGCCCCGGTGCTCGTTGCCTGTAGCGGTGGCGGTATCGGCGGCAGCACGGTTGAGATCAGCATTGTCTACGGCAGTGAGAAGCGCGCCTGGATGGAGGATGTCGTCAGCCGCTTCAACAACGCGGGCCAGAAGACAGCCGATGGCGCGACCATCCGGGTAACGGCCACGCCGATGGGTTCGACCGACTCATTGAACCAGATCCTTGACGGTACGATCCAGCCGACCGTCTGGAGCCCGGCGAGCAAGATTCTATTGCCGGTCGCCAATGATGAATGGGGCAAGACGCACAATGGTGCGCAACTGGTTGCTGAAGATGCGCCACCACTGGTGCTCAGCCCGGTGGTGATTGCCATGTGGGAGCCGATGGCGCGTGTGCTTGGCTGGCCCGACACGCAACCCGGCTGGACGGATATTGCCGAGCTTTCCGCGAGCGGCAAGAGTTGGGCCGATTTTGGCCGGCCGGAATGGGGACCGGTGCAATTCGGCCATACCCACCCTGACTATTCCAATAGCGGCATTACAACCATCATTGCGGTGGCGTACGCAGCGACGGGCAAGACGCGCGGTCTTACCGTCGCTGATGTGCAGGCCCCCGCGGCGGCTGAATTCATGCGGAAGATCCAGAGCGGCGTGATCCACTATGGTGAAAGCACCGGCTTTTTCGGCGAGCAGATGTTCAATCGCGGGCCGGCTTATCTTTCGGCGGCGGTGTTGTATGAAAACCTGGTGATCGAGTCGCGCAATCGCGAGCGCTACCCGAACCAGTCAACGCCGGTGGTGGCGATCTACCCGCGCGAAGGCACCTTCTGGAGCGACCACCCCTATGCCATTCTGAATGCGTCATGGGTGAGTGCCGAGCAGCGTGCCGCCGCCGAGGTGTTCCAGGCATACCTCCTCGACCAGCCGCAGCAGGAACTGGCGCTGCAATATGGTTTCCGCCCCGCTGACCCGAACGTGCCGATGACGGCGCCGATTGTACCGGAGAATGGCGTTGATCCGCAGCAACCGAAAACATTGCTGGAAGTGCCGCGACCAGATGTACTGGCTGCGATTCGCACGCTCTGGTTGGAGAACAAGAAGCGGGTGGATGTGATGGTGGTGCTGGATGTGTCGGGTAGCATGGAAGAGGAAAGCCGGCTGGAGCAGGCAAAGGCTGCGCTGCGGATTTTCGTCGAACAGCTCGAGGCCGATGACGGGTTCGGATTGACGATTTTCAGCAATGAGGCATCAGTGCTCACGCCAATCTCGCCGATCGGGCCGAAACGCGCTGAGACGCTCGATCGGATCGGCGGGTTGACGCCCCGTGGCGGAACGCGCCTGCTCGACACGGTCGCCGAGACCTACCAGACCCTCGCGGCTGAACCGCCGGGGACACGTATTCGTGCGATCGTCGCCCTGACGGATGGCCTCGACAACCGGAGCCAGCAAACGCCACAGCAGCTATTGTCGCTGGTCGGCCAGGATGAGGAGGGCCGCAGTATCAAGATCTTTACGATCGCCTTCGGCGGTGACGCTGATGTCACGTTGCTCAAGGATATCGCCACAGCATCGGGCGCCCGAAGCTATGTCGGCAAGCCCGATGAGCGCGGCAGTATCGAGCGCGTCTACCGCGATATTGCAACGTTCTTCTAGCCCCGCTGCAGATACGCTCGCGCAAAGAGCAACGTCATGCGTTTTCATTGCACCGTTGTGACCTGACACGAGCCATATCCAGGCCTGGTTGGTAGAAGTTATATCCGGTTGCATTCAGACGTACACCGATCAGAAGCGACGGCATGCACCCTTCGCCACGCCGCTGCACGGCTCTTCAGGGTGCTGTAAACGTGTACAATCACCTGTTACCTGGTAGTACGCATGAGGTCTGCTGTGAACGTGCCATCTCCATGGATGCTTGCCGCGCGCCAGCCGCTGGCCGTGGTTGTCGCCGTCGTCGCGGTGATTGCCGGGTTAACCGTGGCGCTCTGGCTCCTGCCGCTCGGATTGCTGGCGTATCTCCTGATGGTCGTGCTTGCGGCGCGTGATCCGGCGCTTGCGGCGCAGGCCCGCCGCCCGCCGCCCACGCCGCGACCACGCCTCACCAGCCCGACGTTTCGGGTGCAGATCGAGGCGATCGAGCGGACACAGCGCGAGATTGCGCGCAGCGCCGCACAGGCGGGTGGGCCGCTGTCGCGGTTGCTGCTGCCGATTGCCGACCAGGGGCGCGAACTGGTCGAAGAGGCGTACACGCTTGCAGAGAAGGGCCAGATCATCGAGCGTTACCTGGCATCGGTTGACCGGCGCGTCATCGAGAAGGATATTAGCGGTATTGATGCGCAGATCCGCACGACCCAGGATCAGTATACCCTGGCCCAGCTTCAGGAAACGCGCCGCTCGCGTATCGAAAAGTTGGAGAACGTGCGTGATCTCGACACGTACATTGGCCGGATCAATGCGCAGCTCCAGAATATCGGCGCCAGCCTTGACAATGTCCTGGCCGAGACGGTGCGGCTCCGCACCGCCGACGCCGCCAGCGCCGACAGCGCCACCAGCCAGGTGGCGCGGCGCCTGGCGGATCTCAAGGCTGATATGGATGCCTTTCAGGCAGTGCTTGACACTGCGCTCACCCAGAGTGGCGCCGCGTGATTCGATTGGCATGAGGCTGTTATGCAACGTACATTACCCGTGCTTCTGGTCGTTCTGGCGCTGCTGTTTTCATCGTGTGGCAGCCTGCCTGGTGGCGGAGGGGATACGACTGATTCTGGCCAGGTGCCGGCCAACGCCGTCCGGATCACAATAGCGTATAGCCCTGAGAAGGAAGGCTGGTTGAAGGAACGGATCGCGGCGTTTAATCGTTCCCGCATCCAGGTTGACGGACGCCCGGTGTTCGTGGAAGGCATCAACAGATCAAGCGGGGCGGCGCGGACCGAGATCAAGAATGGCCAGCTCCAGGTAACCGTCTGGTCACCATCGGCTTCTACCTGGCTGGAAGTGTTGAAGTATGAAGGCGGCAACCCCAATGTGGCCGTGTCGAACCAGCCTCTGGTGCTGACACCGGTCGTGATCTCGATGTGGCGCCCGATGGCTGAAGCGCTCGGCTGGCCGAACACGGCCATCGGGTGGTCCGACATGCTGGCCCTGATCGAGAACCCGGACGGATGGGGAGCATATAGCCATCCGGAGTGGGGGCGCTTTAGCTGGGGCCATACCGACCCTGAAATCAGTACCAGCGCGCTTTCCACGCTGCTGGCCGAGTTTTATGCAGCGGTGGGTAAGCAGCGCGAGTTGACGGTGGAGGATGTTCGGAAGCCGGAAAGCCAGCAATTCATCCGTGATCTGGGTAGGGGTATCAAGCACTATGGCTACAATACCCTCGTCTTCAGCGAAAACATGCGGAAGTTCGGGATGAGTTACATCTCGGCATTTCCGATGGAAGAGATCACGCTCATTGACTTCAATAAGAATAAGAACCCTCCGGTCCCGCTGGTGGCGATTTATCCGCGTGAAGGCACCTTCTGGCATGATAACCCGTTCATTGTGATGGCCAGTGCTTCGGAGCAGGAACGCCGGGCCGCGCAGCAGTTCTATGATTTCCTGTTGACGGTCGAGAGCCAGCAACTCGCAATGAGTTACGGTTTTCGCCCGGCCAATGTTGATGTCCCGCTTGCCGACCCGGTCAGCATTGCCTATGGCGTACAGCCACAGGGTGTGCAGAGTGTGCTGCCGGTCCCGCCTGCCGACGTCATTGTTGCGGCCAAGAATACCTGGGCGCTCAACCGCAAGCGCGCCGATATCCTGCTGGTGGTTGATGTATCGGGTTCGATGGAGGGCGAGAAGATCGAGGCGACGAAAGCGGGTCTTGGAGCATTCTTGATGCGTATTCTTCCGGAGGATCGGGTGGGCCTGGTCGCATTTTCATCGGATGCGCGGTTGCTGGTGCCGCCGGCGCCACTGAGCGAGTCGCGGATCGCGCTCGATGATACGATTGCAGGGCTTCGCGCCCAGGGCAAGACGGCGCTCTACGATGCATTGATTCTGAGCAAGCAGGCGCTCGATGATCTGCCTGCCGCCGAAGATGATCGTATTCGCGCGATCGTCCTGTTGTCCGATGGACTCGACAATGCCAGCCAGATAACCTTTGATGGCCTGCAGCAGGCATTTGACGAGTCGGGTATCAGTATCTTCCCGGTTGCCTATGGCGAGGACGCCGATACGGCGACGCTTGAGCGAATCGTTGAGTTCTCGCGTACCATTCTGGTCAAGGGTGATTCCGGCGATATCGGCCAGATCTTCGAGAATCTGAGCCGGTATTTCTAGATGCCTATCCGAAAAACGCTACGCCGCGTGTCGTTGCGAGGAGCGTGAGCAACAAAGCAATCTCCGCTCGTGCCGGTAGATTGCTTCGCTTCGCTCGCAATGACGCAGGAGAGAGGAGAGTGCGTCGCTTCGCTTACAACAACATGGACCATCTGGTTTTCGGATAGGCTCTTAATACGCCGCGAGCAGGGCGCGGGCGATCGCTTCCCACTCGACACCCAGGGGATCGGTGGCAACCGGTTTCCCTGCCCGGTGATACCAGTAGCCGGCGTTGGCAAGGTCGCCTTCTTTGCGGTGGAGGTAGGCATGCACCCATGCGCTGGCGCGACTATCGTCGTGCTGAATGGTGGTGTGCGCGGCGTTCCAGTCGCCGCGCGCGTCGTGCCAGAGAGCCTGGAGCGCGCTGCTCAGGCCGGCGGGCGGCGCATCGTGCGCGAGCGAGGCGTGGAACATCTCATAGTCAGGCGCCATGCCTATTTCTCCACATGGGTGATATGCCGGAGCAGGCGTTCCTCGATACCCGGCGGCAGTTCCAGCGGCAGATCGCGCAATGAGTGGTAGATGCGAATGGTCCCGGTCAGCGTGTCATAGACGGCGCGGCAATCCGGGCACTCGGCGAGGTGCTGTTCGAGTTCACGGCATAGATCGGCACCCAGTTCGCCATCGGCATAATCGTTCAGCTGCACCAGGATTTCACGGCAGCGGTCCAGATCGGGATGTTCGTGAGCGTGACTGGCGTCCATATGACAGATCTCCGTAGACGAAGGGATGCCGGCGTTCAGTGCCCGAGCATATACGTTGCCAGCAGTTCGCGCAGCCGTAAGCGTGCGCGGTGCAGCCGGACCTTGACCGCACTCTCGCCGAGACCAAGGGCCGCGGCCGTTTCGTCGGTGCTCAACCCCTGGATTTCGCGCAGCACAAACACCACGCGGAGCGTTTCCGGGAGCGCAGCCAGCGCCTTTTCCAGTTCGGCGCGCAATTCGCCGTCAAGCGCCGCTGTCGCCGGGTCGAGCGACCACAGGGTGGTTCGCTGCGGGATCTCATCGGCCTGGATCGTCTCGGCGACATCATCGAGTGCCACGCGCGGTGCGTGCCGCCGTAGTTGCATCAGCGCCTCATTGGTGGCAATGCGGTACAGCCAGCTTCCCAGTCCGCTCCGCCCTTCGTACCCGTCCAGCCTGGCGCACGCCTTGATGAATGTTTGCTGCAGCACACTTTCGGCCTCATCAGGGTCGCCGAGCAGGCGTAACGATTGGGCATAGACGAGTGGGGCGAAACGTTTGATCAGGCAGGCGCAGGCGTCTGGTTCGCGGCGACGTAGCCCTGCAAGCAGCTGCTCCTCGCTGTCATAGATTGTCAGGTCGATGATTGGTCCGGGCACGTCGTGGCGCTCACTTTCTAGATGCGCGCGTTCTGGCGAGGGTTACATCCGGTTGTATGCAGACAGGCACCGATCAGGAGCGACGGCATGCACCCTGCGCGACGTCGCTGCACGGCTCCTCAGGGCGCTGTCATCCGGTACGATCGACTGCTACCTGGTCTTACACTGAGCGATCGGCTTCGGGCGCGGGTGGCTGGTCAAGGAACGTACGCTGCAGTCGCTCGAAGAGCGCACTGCGCTGGCCGGCAGGGATGGCCCGCTGTCCTTCATCATGCACCAGGACGATCATACGCTGCGTGGTATCCAGCACGACGCGGCAGTTGGTACAGCCGGCAATATGCTCGCGCACCTCGGCGGCCAGTTCAGTATCGATCTCATGGTCTATGTAGCTGGACAGATGCGCGATCAACTCATCACATGTCATGGTTCTCTCCGTACGTCGCGCCATCACACAGCGGCCCATTCGCCAAAATACGCACTGACCCGCTCGCGCATCGCCAGGCGTGCACGATGCAGGCGCACCTTCACCGCGCCCTCGCTGATGCCGATGACCTGGGCGCATTCGGCGGTCGAAAGTCCTTCGACGTCACGGCAGACGAACGCCTCGCGTAACCCGTCGGGCAATGCAGCAATGGCGTGGCGCAGGATGTCCCGGGCTTCGCGGCTGAGCAAGCGCTCCTCAGGCAGCGCCGTCCAGTCGGTCAGGGCTGCCGGCATCGGCAATTCGCCATCATCCTCCGGCAACGGCTCGACCGGACGCCGTTTGCGCAGCAGCATCAGGGCGTGATTGTATGCAATGCGGTACAGCCATGTGCCCAGGCGCGCATGCTGCTCAAAACGATCGATCGCCTCGAATGCGGAGATGAACGTGGTCTGGAGCACTTCCTCTGCATCAGCTTCATTACCGACGATGCCGTGTGCCAGGCGATACACCCGGTCGGCATAGCGTTCGAAGAAGGCTGCAAATGCCTGCTGATCGCGCCTGCGTAACCCGGCGATCAGAGTAGCTTCGTCATCCATTGTCATGTCAGTGCTTTCCAGGATGGACTGGCTGCATTATAGCGTATCAGGCCCTGATGTGGTTTCGTCAGGGTTGTGGCGATGCCCGAAGCGCCGCGCTCAACCTGGCGCTGAACCCCGGCGCGACAGCACAGGTGGCAACCATGTGTTCCGTCCAGTCCGGCGTTGGTACATGGTAGCGCATCAGCCGGTAGCGCGTGGGGTCATAGATTGCGATCACGCTGTGCGGTGGCCGGCCACGGCTAAAGTCGCGCGTGACGGCTCCCGCAAGGTACGTTCCACAGAACGTGTCGTGACACCTTGCGATACGTGGTACACTGCCGGCAGAACCGGACACAAAGGAGTTGTTTGATGACCGACGCCACAACTCGTTTTCAGCGCCTGCAACAGCGCTATCGTGACCGTGAAATGCCGTGGGACCATCAGCTTCCGCCACCGGAGATCATGGCAACCGCTGCCACATTACCGCCTGGCCGGGCGCTCGACCTTGGCTGCGGCACGGCGCGCGCCGGAGTCTACCTGGCGGCGCGCGGCTGGATGGTTGACGGCGTTGACTTTGTTCCAGAAGCGATTGCCCTCGCCGAGGAACGCGTTCGCAGCGAAGGTGTGGCTGACCGGGTGCGGTTGTTTACTGCGTCGGTGACTGCGCTCGAGTTCCTGCAGGACCCGTATGACCTGGTGATTGATGTCGGATGCATGCATGGTATGCCCGATGATGAGCTGGTGGCCTATGCTGCCGAAGTGACGCGCCTGACGCGGCCGGGCGGGCTCTACCTGTTGTTTGCCCATCTGCAGGAGCGTGTCGAGGGCGAGGCGCCGGCATGGATCGCGAAGGGGCGCGTCGAAATCCTGTTTGCCGACGGCTTCTCAGTGGAACGCGTGGAGTATGGCGTGACGCATGTCGGGGAGAGTAGCTGGCCCTCAGCGTGGTACTGGCTGCGGCGCAACGGTTGAGGGTAGCAGCCATGATCAACTGTTGCGATGCCGCGCGAGCGCCTGGAGAATGAGCCGCCCGGTAGCACCCGCGGCTGCGTTGACTTCGAGAATCGTCAGGTACACTCCATCAGTGATTGCGCGCTGGATGCACTCGATGCTTCGCACTGGCGCGGCGATCGGTGGGATTCGTGTCAGGATGGCGAAGGGTTGTCGGGCAATGGAGCGGTGTATCGCGGCAATCCGTGGAATGACCATACCGATGGTCTCTTCAAGCAGATCATTCGCGCCATGGAGTTGTCGCAGTGTATGTTCGTCCACAGGGTGCTCCGTATGCTATCGGTTTATGGTTCGTTGCACCAGTGCCAGATCTGCTGATACACGCGCCCCTCGTGTGCGAGCTGCAAATGGTGCATACGCGGGAACACTTTGATATCGCCACGGGTAGGAGGCGGATCATGCATTGCGCTTCCGCGCCCCGGCGGATGCACCAGTCCATCGCCGAACAGCACGCTTGCCAGGTGCGCAGGATCGCGGGTCAGTGTGCCGACAATCATGTAATGGTGCGCCGATGCCAGCCACGGCAACCGCCGTTCGCTATCGTGAACCGCGCCGGAGCTCAAGTCCCTGATTCCACGGCTGCGAATGTCGAACACCTC
This sequence comes from Chloroflexota bacterium, assembly GCA_013388755.1. Lineage (GTDB taxonomy): Bacteria > Chloroflexota > Chloroflexia > Chloroflexales > Roseiflexaceae > JACAEQ01. The sequence continues at coordinate 11,027 of JACAEQ010000044.1, read as the reverse complement.
ACCGACAAGCCGGGTAATCGGGTTGGGGATGATCTGCAGCGTCGCCGCCGCGATATCGCTGAGTTGCGCCAGCATCGCGCCATCGTGTGGCGTGCCCAGGTAGAAGGCCTTCGTTACACGGCGCACCCATTCAGCCTGCCGTTCTGCGCCTGCATAGCAGGCGGTTCGTATGATCAGGCCGCCCATGCTATGCCCGATCAAGACGATTTCCTCAACTGGTATGGGATAATGGAGCACGAGTTCAGTGATCAGCCCGGCGAGCCGGCGACCGTTCTCCACGATCGACATGCCAGTATTGTAACGGATGTAGAAGGGAGTGAAGCCAAGATCACGCCGTAGTAGTTCGCCATACGATGTGACCGTCGCATCTTCGCCGGTCTCGCGAAAGAACCAGACACCCTCATGGCAGCCGAGCCCGTGGATGAGCAGGCAGATCCGTCCCGTCGCGTTCGGATAGAGTGTCTGGAGCGCCATCCTTGCAGGTGCAAACGGGCGATTCCGGTGGTAGAACGCCATGTTGATCGCCAGCCCGTTCCCGCGGTGATACAGGTAGTCACCAACCAGGCCATTGACGGCACTGATCGCCCAGGTGCTCCATGGTGGAGCATACTGTTCCCCACCGTCATGATCGCGAGACATCAGATGCTCCATTCCAGGTGACCTGTTCGGCGATCAGCGTAACGTTGCCCGCCACACGTCTGTCCTTCGTTCCAGATTTGCCCGGGTCAGCACGCCACTCAGATTTCGTGCAGTACGTCGTCCATCGTCGCGACCAGCCGGTCCGCGTCGGCGACGGTGAATGCGAGTGGTGGCTTGATCTTCAGGACGTTATGGTCCGGCCCGTCGGTGCTCAGGAGAATACCGCGATCCCGCATACGGTTGGCGATGTATGATGCCTCGATCGCCGCCGGTGTGCGTATGTCATGGTCATGCACCAGTTCGATGCCGAGGAACAGGCCCAGGCCGCGCACGTCGCCAATCAGCGAGTGATGCTCCATCAGTGCGCGCAATCCCTCCAGCAGCCGGGCACCGGTTATCAGCGCGTGCTGCTGCAATCCTTCCCGCTCAATAACATCGAGCACCGCCATGCCAATGGCGCATGATACCGGGTTCCCGCCAAAGGTGTTGAAATACTCCATGCCATTGTTGAAGGCGCGCGCGATTTCTGGTGTCGTGACGACGGCGCCCAGCGGGTGGCCGTTGCCGATTGGCTTACCCATCGTCACGATATCGGGCACAACCCCCTGCGTTTCGAAGGCCCAGAAATGCGACCCCACGCGGCCGAAGCCAGTCTGTACCTCATCGGCAATGCAGACGCCACCGGCGGCGCGCACATGCTGGTACGCGGCACGCAGGTATCCGTCAGGCAGGACGATCTGGCCACCGCAGCTCAAAATCGATTCGCAGATGAAACCGGCTGCGCCACCCCGGGCCGTCGCCTGGTCCAGTGCGGCCGCCACGTGTGCGGCGTATTTCCTGGCCGCGTCAGGATCGTCGCGACGGTACAGGCCACGATAGAGGTCGGGCATCGGTGTTTTGAAAATATGCGGCGCCGGGCCGGTGCCGCCCGGACCATCGAACTTGTAGGAACTGACCTCTACCGCGCCGGTGGTATTACCATGGTAGCCGACGTCGACCACCACCATTGCTGTGCGCCCGGTAGCGACGCGCGCCAGGCGAAGCGCCAGTTCGGTCGCCTCGCTGCCGGAATTGACAAAATAGCAGACGCGCAGCGGTGCAGGTAGTGTTGCGCAGAGTCGCTCGGCGAAGCGCGTCAGGTTTTCGTGCAAATAGCGAGTATTCGTGTTAAGCACCGCCATCTGGCGCTGCCCGGCTCGTACGACCTGCGGGTGGCAATGGCCGACATGGGGGACGTTATTGACCGCGTCGAGGTATGCCTGGCCGTCAATGTCGTACAGGTGTTGCATCCAGCCACGCACGATTGTGAGTGGCCGGCGATAGGAGATGCTGAGCGACGGGCCGATATACTCGCGGCGTGTGGCCAGTATCGTCGCCGGGCCGGCTGGCGCGGCGGGAAAGCGCCCGGCGGGGATGCGTGCCAGCAGGTTCGGATCAGGGCTAAGGCTCAGCTGCACGTCACGCTGGCAGGGTAGCGCAACGCCGGGAAAGTCGCCCTGCATATCAAGCATGTCGGTGATGATCTGCAGGTGCAGGTGCGGCGGCCATCCGCCATTTACCGAAGGGTCGCCGATACTACCGATCTGCGTGCCTTTGGTGACCGGGGTGCCGGCCTGTAATCCCTCAAGCGATTCACGGCTCAGATGACCATAGAGTGTGTAGAACGTCAGGTGGTCGTCGCCAGCGGTGTGCTGCAGAATGATAGTCGGGCCGTAGTCGAGCGGCGCGCGGTTATCGGCAAAGCTGTGAACGATGCCGTCGAGCGGGGCATATACCGGTGTTCCTGGCGGAGCGAACAGGTCAAGACCGACGTGTATGGTTCGCCATGCCGGCATGTCATTACCCGCGACGCGGAACTGGTCTGCCGTGTAGATCGGTCGCGCTTCGTTATAGCGCCCAATTCCGATGGCGGCGCCGGCCTCGTCGATCTGCCGGAACACCGTACGTGTAAAGCTGGCCAGGTCGCCGAACGTGTGGTTGCCACCGAGATCGAGGCTGGCGATGCTCAAGTCGAGCACGGTGAGTGCCGCGTCACGAGGGTCAGGCGCCAGAACCGGAGCGAACGCGGTCGCATTCGCTTCCAGCCAGTGTACGACTGCCGGTGCATGTGGCACTGCCGGCCTGCTGCAGGTGGCGCGCAAGGTATAGTGCGCCAGGCGCGGATGGATCGCCGCCAGGCGTTCGAGCGTATCCCATGCCGGTCGCTCGCTGATCGTCAGGTAATCGTTTGCCGGTACGGCCTGGCGCTGGTACGCCGAGTTGACCACGCTGACACAGAGCCGGGCACAGATCAGCGGAAAGAGCGCCGCCAGTTCCTCGTCGTCCAGCGGTAGCGCGGCATGATACCCGGCGACGACATGCGCCATTGCCGCCAGCGGGTCGGGTTTGTCGAGGATCGCGTAGGCGCAGGCGATCGCCAGTTCATTGACAATCCGGGTGTGGAGCGCATCGCCCCAGTCAATGACGCTGACCACGCGGCGTTCGAACAGATCGCCGCCAACGAGGATGTTGTAGTCATTGGCATCGTTGTAGATCACACCTGAGCGCAGGTATGGTAGACGCGGCACGGCCTCCGTTTCATATAGTGTAAACAGCCGCTCCACCAGTGCGCGACGCGTCGGGTTGGTGACGGCGTGCATGTAGTTGCGGATCCAGCCGGCGGCGGCAAGGTCCCATTTCAGTGAACGATGTGCCGCCGGGTGCGTAAAGTCGAGCAGTGCGGTATCGATGGTTCCAAGCAGATGCCCCAGGCTATGCAGCAACGCAGGCGTATGAGGGCGCGTTTCGGCCAGCAGTGTTCCAGGAACGAAGGTCAACATGCGCACAAGGTGCGTTGCCCCGTTATCGTCGGTAACCTCGGCAATCAGAGATCCGGTGCGCGCTGGAATGACGCGTTGCAGCGCCAGGTGTGGCACACGGTTCGCCAGATGCGCCAGCAGTGCATGCTGCAGGTCGAGGGTCGCGCGTTGTTCCTCGGCATTGGCGATTTTGAGCACATACTCTGCGCCAGTGTCGTCGCGCAGATGATAGTTGCGATCACGCTCGCCGGGGAGTTCGCGTGCAGCGACATGCAAGCCATACCATGCGGCCGCCAGGCGTTCGGCATCCTGCGCCGAATACGGCGGCGCGTGAAACTCGACTTCCAGCATGAGGCTTCCTCGTTTATAGCAACGTGCACCACCCTTGCGCCCCGATGGGGCGCGCGGCGCGCAGGAACAGCGGCGCATCCGTGGTTCACGGGTGCTGCTCGCCGCTGTAGGGATGGGCGAACGAAAGGGGCGAACGGAAGGTATGATACCACACGCACGAGCAGCGATCGCTGCCAGCCGGCCTATTGCCGGCTGGTCTCTTCGGCAGCGAGAGGTGTGCCGCCGGTGCGTGACGTGGCGCGCGCCGCAAGCCACCGACGTGCCTTGTGCTCAACGGTATGCTGGAACGTATGGATGCGTTGCGCCAGGTGCGCAATCAACGGCATGCTGGAAGTTGAGCCGGCGCTCAACAGGCGATGCCAGCGCGCGTGCAGCCAGCGCAACCCGCGATCACGCGGGCCGAGGAGTGCAACGCCGGCAATAACAATGACAAAACCAAACGGTAGCGGTGAAATCGTAAGCACTGCCCCACCGATAATACAGATCCAGCCAGCAATGGCGCGTAGCAGCAGCATCGCTTGCATCAGCATGTCACCGTCCTCGTACCCTTCCAGGCGTGATACTCTTAACTATTGGCATTGTACCACAGCCACGGGTGGGCGGTCAGGGAAATCGTTCCCGTCTCCGGTTGCGCCTGTTTCACTGAGTACATGCGCTTGCCTGAATCTATGCTACCATTGCAGCATGCCGGCATGGCTGATGGTTATGCGTTTCGTACCGCGTACCATGTGATTGTCTGATCGAGACTCCTGGCTACGGGTTGTTCTACCAATGACCTATGACCAATACCTTTCAAATAAGGCGTTCTGCACCGCACCGCCCCCTACCCGACCTCCCCCCGCCGGGGGCAGGAGTCGGACTCCCACCCCCCGCGGGGGAGGGCCGGGGTGGGGGTGATGGGCGTATGTGAAAGGTATTGGACCTATGACGATGCCGCAAACCTCACCCCCGTCGCTGCGCGGCTCCTCTCTCCGTTGCGGAAGGGGGCTGGGGGGTGAGGTCGGGAATGTCGCAGGTCTGACGGTCAGCGGTATCAGAGGCGATCGCGCGGTGTTACCGGATCGTTGCCGGCGGTTTCCGCACACACATTGCTATGAAGACTGTCGTTCTTGACCAGCCGGGCCGGTTGTCGCTCATCGAAACACCTGCCGCTCCGCCGCCCGGCCCGGATGAAGCGCTGGTTCGCGTGCGCCGGGTTGGCATTTGCGGCACCGATCTGCACGCATTCGAAGGAACACAGCCCTATTTCAGCTACCCGCGGGTGCTCGGGCATGAACTGGCGGTCGAAGTTGTGGCGACTGGATCGCGGGTAACCGTGGATGGGCCGCGGATCGGCGACGTGTGTAGCGTCGAGCCCTATCTCAACTGCGGCCGTTGTGTCGCGTGCCGGCGTGGCAAAACCAATTGCTGTGAGCACCTGCAGACGCTTGGTGTGCATACCGACGGTGGCCTGCGTGATGCGTTCGTCGTGCCGGTCACAAAGCTCCATCGCGCGCCTGGCCTGTCGCTCGACCATCTGGCGCTGGTGGAGCCGCTGGCCATCGGAGCACACGCGGTGCGCCGGGCGGCCGTGATACCGGGCGAAGCGGCGCTGGTCATCGGTGCGGGGCCGATCGGCCTGGCAACCATGCAATTCGCCTGGCTCGATGGCGCGCGTGTGATCGTGATGGAGATCAACGAGCGCCGTGCCACGTTTGCTCACCACATCGTCGGCGTCGAGCATATCATCGATCCGCGCGATCGTCCGGTAGAGCGGCTACGTGAGCTATTGAACGGCGAATTGCCGGTTACTGTATTCGACGCCACCGGCAACGCGCACTCGATGATGCAGGCGCCGCAGTATCTGGCGAATGGCGGCACGCTGGTCTTTGTCGGCCTGGTGCAGGCGCAGTTGTCATTCGATGACCCGGAGATGCATCGCCGTGAGATCACCCTGTTGCGTAGCCGCAATGCAACCGGCGCGGATTTCGCCCGTGTGATCGCGGACCTTGCTGCCAGCCGGATTGACCTGGCGCGCTGGATCACCCACCGCGCAACGCCCGAGGCCATGATTGGTGAGTTCGCCGGCTGGCTGAACCCTGAAACCGGCGTGGTGAAGGCATTGATTGAATGGGCATAGGAGAGAGCGCCGGCATGCCGTACCCACAGTTTGATCGTTCACGGCTCGTCCTGTTGCCTCTGGCGGAGCGGCGCCATGACATGGATCTCGGGCACGTATTGCCGCTCGATACGCCGGTGATCTGCGACGACCCGCAGATCGCCGTGATTGCCCGGCGCATGGTTGTGGCGCGGCACGCCGGGCGACCCGTGGTGCTCCTCATGGGCGCCCATGTGATCAAGGCCGGCGTCTCGCGCCATGTGATCGACCTGATGGAGCGCGGCATTATTACGCATGTGGCAATGAACGGCGCCGGACCGATCCACGATTATGAACTGGCGCTGATCGGTGCGACGACCGAGAGTGTTGCGCGGTATATCAGAGAAGGCCAGTTTGGCCTGTGGATCGAAACCGGCGCGATGAATGACATCATCTCGGACGCAGCGGCAACCGGCATTGGCATCGGCGAGGCGGTTGGACGCGCTATTATGCGTGGCAACCTGCCGTACCGCGATGTCAGCATCTGCGCCGCCGGGTATCGCCTTGGCATTCCGGTGACCGTGCACGTCGGTATTGGCTATGACATCATCCACGAACACCCGAATTGCAACGGCGCGGCGCTGGGCGCGGCATCGTACACTGATTTCCTGGTGTTCGCCCATACCATTGAACAACTTGAGGGGGGGGTGGTGCTGAACTCTGGTAGCTCAGTGATGGGACCGGAAGTCTACCTGAAAGCACTGGCCATGGCGCGTAACGTTGCCCGGCGGGAAGGGCGGAGCATCGCGCACTTTACCACGGCTGTATTCGACCTGGTGGACCTGCCGTCCGACATCCATACGGAAGCGCCACGCTCCGACCCGCACTACTACTACCGGCCATTCAAGACAATTCTGGTGCGCACGGTGCAGGATGGCGGCGAGAGTTACTATGTGCGTGGCGATCACCGCGCCACCTTGCCGGCGTTGCGCGCGTATGCGCTTCAGTATGCGGCGGAAATGTATGGATGAACATCGGCTCCAGGAACTACTGTTTCGCCACACCCGGGTGCGCATTCTGGTGGTCGGCGACTTCTTTCTTGACCGCTACCTGATCATTGACCCGACGCGCGTCGAACGTTCGCTCGAAACTGGCCTGCCGGCGCACCAGGTCGTCGAGGTTGCTGCCACACCAGGAGCCGCAGGTACAATCACGGCCAACCTGCGCGCTCTTGGCGTGGCCGTGACGGCGCTCGGCGTGATTGGCGACGATGGTGAGGGATACGAACTGCGGCGCGGGTTGCGTGAGGCCGGGGTGGACGAGCGTGCCATGGTGATCGCAGCCGATCGACGCACGCCAACCTATGTCAAACCCACGATTCGCGATACCGGCGCAGTACCCTATGAACTTGAACGGCTCGACATCCGCACCCGCACACCTACCCCGGAGCACACCATCGCCGCGTTGATCGACCGCCTGCGCGCGCTGGTTGTTCAGGCCCAGGCGGTGATTCTCGCTGACCAGATGCCCGAGGCAGAATGCGGCGTCATCACGGCGCGTGTCCGCGAAGAGGCGGCCCGCCTGGCAGCGCACTATCCGCACATCTGGTTTCTCGCCGACTCGCGCCAGCGCATTGGCCTGTTCAATGGTGTCATCATCAAACCCAACGCGCGCGAGTGCGTGCGCGCCGTCTATGCCGACGACAGCAGTGAGCCACCGCTGGCGCTGGTGGCGCAGGCTGCCGAGCAATTGCGCCAGCGTACCGGCAAGCCAGTCTTCGTCACGCTTGGGGCGCGCGGCATTCTGGTCGTCCACAACAAAGGCGTTTTGCACGCGCCGGCCATCCCCGTCTCCGGGCCGATAGACGTGGTTGGCGCAGGGGATAGCGCCATGGCGGCGATTGCTGCGGCACTGTGTGCCGGCGCCACCCTGGATGAGGCCGCGACGCTGGGAAACCTGGCCGCTGCGGTGACCATCCGGCAGATCGGAACGACTGGCGTCGCCGCGCCGGATCAGATCCTTGCGCTGTGGCGCGTAACTCACGAATCGTAGAACGCCGCCAGAAAGCCTTCTGCCGGCCATCCTTATCAATCCGGCCAGTACGCGACGAGCCGGCCTTCCGGATCATAGAGTGCCCCGGGATCGGATTCAGCATTGCTCCAGATGGTTCCATCTCCGGCGTGGCGATAGACGCGCGTCTCGCCTGGACCCAGAGGACCGCCGATCCCTGTATGAGTCTGGTTACCGCGAATACTGCACATGATCCAGCCATCGAGATTGACCGGCGCATCGCTGACATTCCTCAGCGTCACTTCTTCGGCGCGTTTGTCAATATTGACGATTGCAACCGGCGTATTCGGTGCGCTGGCGCTGTTCGGGTCAGGGCGGCAGCCGTTGAATGACGGCGGTAGCGAATGTGCAGCTGTCTGCGGTGGTGTCACAACCGGCAGCGATGCTGGTGGGGCCGTCGTAGCAGGAGGGATTGGCGTTGCACGTTCGGGTGGTTGCCGCTCGCCATCGCAGGTCGACGGCGACCATAGACCGGTTTGCGCTTCGCGCGCGGCCAGTTGTGCTGCCCTGAATTGCGCCTGGTACGTGTAGGGGCGATTATAGGTATATTCAAACGCATACCCCTGCACAATCATCTCGTAATTCACCAGCCGGCCATCAGGTAACCAGACATAACGTAGCAATCGACCAAAGCGGTCACGGTTGTCCTGGCTCGGATCGTCCTCGAGCAAGACGTCCTGGCCATTCAGCAACTCTCGTGCAAACGCTGACGCCTCACGGCCAAAGCATTCCACGGGATGGTCAGGGCGTACCGTCTCAGGAGTATCAATGCCGATCAGCCGCAGGCGTTCTTCGCTCCCATCAATCAGCACATCCACGGTATCGCCGTCAACCACGTTCGTGATGCGCGCGCGTACCAGCCCTTCCGGAATCACCGGCCGGGTATGGGTGCTGGCCGGTGGTGCCGGTGTGGCACGGCTGCTGGTTGCCGGCGTTTGCGGTGAAGGGGAACGCTGCGTTGCTGTCGGCGCAGGCGCCGGGAGAGGAACCGTGACATCACGCGCGCGCCGGAAAACGATCAGCGCCAGCGCCAGTGCGCAGCAGACGGCGAACAGGCCGGCGCCAATGATCCATAATCGTCCGGCACGACGCTTACGGCGACGGACCATGTCATCACTCCGATCATGCCAGCGGGCCAAGCATGTCGTAGGCTTCGACGAGCATGCGCTCCGTTGTTTCCCACCCCACGCATGCATCCGTGATGGAGACACCATAGCGCAACTGTGCCAGATCGGCGGGAATAGCCTGCTTGCCTTCAACAAGGTTACTCTCAACCATCATCCCGATAACGGCATTCTTGCGCGCGATATGTTCGCGCAGGACCTCGATCCAGACCCGGGGCTGGAGCGTGTGATCCGAGCCGGAGTTGGCGTGGCTGCAATCAATCATGATTGCAGGGCGCAACCCGGCGGCCTCCATCGCCTGGCTGGCGCGAGCGACACTCTGCACGTCGTAGTTTGGGCCGGAGCTGCTGCCGCGCAGAATCACCATGCCGTCCGGATTTCCGGTCGTCTTCACCACGCAACTGAAGCCATCGGGATTGATACCGAGGAAACTATGCGGATGGCGCGCCGAGAGAAAGGAGTTAATCGCGACCTGCACATTGCCATCGGTGCCGTTCTTGTAGCCAACCGGCATCGAGAGACCGCTGGCAAGCGCCCGGTGGGTCTGCGATTCGGACGTGCGCGCGCCGATCGCCGTCATGCTGATCAGGTCGGTAATATACTGCGGGCTGATCGGATCGAGCATCTCGGTTGCGGCGGGCAAACCCATATCGTTGATGTGCAGCAGGAGTTCGCGCGCGCGGCGCAGCCCTTCATTCATATCGAATGAGCCATCGAGGTACGGATCGTTGATCAGGCCTCGCCAGCCGATGGTGGTACGCGGTTTTTCAAAATAAGCGCGCATCACCACGACGATGCGATCGCGCACCTCGGCCGCCAGGCGGCGCAGCCGCCCGGCGTACTCCAATGCCGCACCGGTATCGTGGATCGAACACGGCCCGATGACGACCAGCAACCGGAGATCGTCACGGTGCATGATGCGTTTGATGGCCTGGCGCGCCTCGTAGACGGTCTGTGCGGCGTTTTCAGTAATCGGGAGGCGCTCGCGCATGACCCGCGGCGCGGTCAGCGGCTCGAACGCCCGAACATGCAAGTTATCAACCGGTCGCACGCTACCACTCCTTATCCGTGTCGTTGTCGCTCGGTCCATGCTCGTCATAGCGCTCCCAGAGCGGGTGCCTGGCGCATGCCAGCACGCTGTGTTCCTTTCCCAGCAGAAGCTGGCGCGCCGTAGCCGCCGACACGATCTCCTGATCAACGTCGCCAGCGCGGTAGCGCGCCATGATCTCGCCATAGGCGTCGCCGGCGCAGAGAAGGCCGAGTGCGCGCACCAGGTGCGCGTTCAATTCGCGATCGTCACTGCGTGCGAGGCGCTCGCGCAGGCCGGCAACAATCGGTTCACGCAGGTGTTCATCAATGGCGGTGGCAAACGCCAGAGCAAGCAGCGCCGTAGCGCGCCCGATCGGGTGGCGTTGCGGGTCGTCGGCGTAGGCCCAGAGCGCGCTGACGCCGTCGCTGCCGAGGCGCGCAAGGATCTGCGGCACATCTTGCACCCACAGATCGACGGTATCGCTTTCCGCATCGTCGTTGATCGGTAGCCGGTCGAGCAAGGGCTCGATCATGCGTGGCGACGACAGTTCGCCGAGTAAGCGCAGCGCGTGGAGCGGCGCATACGCGACGGGCGGCTCTTCGAACAGGAGCCTGGTATCGGCCGCGAGGGCGATCAGCGGGCCGGTGGCAGCCTCCCCGCCGGCCAGGATGTGTTTCACCAGGCGCTCGCCGGGGCGCGTGCCGGCACGGCGCAATTGCCGGACATACTCACCGATTGCAAGGTCAAGGGTCATGAAAGCCTCTGCGTGGAAACCGCCGGCTCAGGTGAAAAACCGATAGCCGATAGCACTACAGTTGTATTTCGGCAGATGATCCGTTTCCGTCGGCGTAAACGCCTCGGCTAGCGCTTGCGAAGGCCACCTCCGTGGCCTGTTGAGCCCACGAAGGTGGGCTTTGCACCCCCTGGCCGAGGGCTTT
>JACAEQ010000055.1 GCA_013388755.1 Chloroflexota bacterium | reverse complement strand
GCGAGCGATAGCGAAGCAATCTCCGCATCAAACGCCGAGATTGCTTCAGCCACGCTTCGCTCGCTGCAAGCTGTCGCTGACGCTCCGCGCAATGACCGCATGCGTTCGTTCATGCGCCTGCACGCGCGTGCCAGCATGCATGTGTGGGAACGGTCATGCCGCAGAATCAAGCTGGAAGCACTTAGAGCCTATCCGAACACCAGATGGTCACTGTCATGGCGAGCGCGCGCGAAGCAATCTCCGCTCGCGCCGCTCGATTGCGTCAGCCACGCGTCGCTCGCTGCACGCGGTCGCTGACGCTCCGCGCAATGACCGTATGCGGTCGTTCATGCGCCTGCACGCGCGTGCCATCATGCATGTGTAGGAACGGTCGTGCTGCAGAATCAACCTGGAAGCACTTCGCGACCGCGCACATCCTGTCAGTGCGAGATGTTGCAACACCAATCGCGCAACCTGGTCTGGCATTCGTCGTTCGCGTCACTCACCGGCTACAGTGGTTCGTCGCTGGCGTTCGTGCTGGGCCTCGATGCGCGTGGCATCGCCGTACGCCCGCTCTACCTGTATGGCGCCGATCATGATGAGCATCTCATGATGGGTGGCGTTCATCCGCGCATCGCGGCGCTTCAGCGCCTGCCGTTGCATCTCGACGCGCCACAGGTCGTCTATGCGCCGGGTGACCGCTTTTCCAAGAACAGCGGGCAGTACCGGATCGGCTTTACGATGCTGGAGTTTGACCGCATCCCGCAGGAATGGGTCGCGCAGGCGAATCAGATGGATGAGGTATGGACACCAACCGGCTGGGGAGCCGAGGTGTTTGCAGCCAGCGGCATTACCTGCCCGATCCATGTTGTGCCGCTGGGCATCGATCCGGCCCGGTTCTCGCCTGCGCCATCAAAGCGTGTGTACCTTGCCGATCGTACCATGTTTCTTTCCGTCTTCGAGTGGGGGCCACGCAAAGGATGGGATGTGCTGGTGCGCGCATATCGCGCTGCATTTCGCCCCGCTGACCCGGTGCTGCTGGTGCTGAAGATTGACTGCCGCGCGCCTGGCGAAAACCCCATGCGCGCGCTGGCTGAACTGCTGCCGGCACCCTCGCCGCCAGTCGGTGTGATCTACAATCGCTCCCTCGACGCAACACGGCTGGCCGAGCTGTACCGTAGCGCCGATTGTTTCGTGCTGCCGACGCGCGGCGAGGGCTGGGGTATGCCGATCCTGGAAGCCATGGCATGCGGCGTTCCTGCCATCGCCACCGCGTGGAGCGGCCACACCACCTTCCTCAACCGGCACAATGGCTACCCGCTCCCGATCCGCGGCCTTGTTGCCGCTGATACCGGCGGCACATACGGTCGCGGCGCCCGCTGGGCCGAGCCGGATGGCGATGCACTGGTTGACCTGTTACGGCATGTCGCGCACAATCCCGATGAACGTGCCGCCAGAGGGCGCCGCGCTGCAGACGACGCGCGACACTGGGCGTGGGATCGAGCGGTCGAAGCGGTGTGCGCCCGGCTGGCAACGATCGGGGGGCAATAGGTAATCACTCTGTCAGCTGATGAACATTCAGCATTAAAACCGGTAGACACTCAGCCGTGGCCCTGAAGAGCTCGGCTCGGTTCTGCTCAGGCCACCTGTGCGGCCTGCAGGAGCCGGCACAGGCCGGCTTCGCCCCACGTAGCCGAGGGCTTTTCGCCCGACGGCGAGTGGGCGGTCTGCCGGATTTAATTCTTAACAATCATAAGCAGACAGCTTCTTGGAAGCCGTACCGCTTCAACAACAGCTTCTCAGGCAACGCACATCGTATCCGACCACGTTCACGCCTGATGGCCCGATCCGGGCCATGACTGGCCTGCCGAAGCAGCGATTAGCACAATTGTATGATAACACGCACGTTTCTGCAACAGGAAGCCGTAGCCCGGCGCTTCCCCTGCCGCCTGATGAACATTCAGGAGTACAGCCGGTAGACGCTCCGCCGTGGCCCTGAAGGGCTCGGCTCGCGGGCGCGACGGCCGTCGGCACGGCCTTCGGGAGCCGGCGCAGCCGACTTCACCTGCGCACATAGCCGCGGGCTTCAGCCCGACAGCGTGGGCGTTCGGTAGACCGGGTCTAATTGTTAATCTTCATAAGGCGGACAGTCCCCGCGCCGTGGCGATGCTGTACTAGCTACAAAGGAGTCTCTTTCCTATGGACGCCGCTTGCCGTGCCTGTCACCGGCCCTGCTCCGCTTTCAGCCGCTGGTGCAAGCCCTGAAGTGCAATAAATGCCGGACGTGGGCTCCAATCCGGGTGTAACAGACTAAACGAGGCCTGCTCGTGGAGCGGATTGCCCTGCGCCTCCCACAATACTGAGAAGTTCATGTTCCACAGGAACATGTTGCCGACCCAGGGACGCCCCTGATTGTCACGATATTCCTCATAGACGCGTGTCACGGCGCGCGTAACATAATCAGCCTGGACCTCGAACGTCAACAGGTTGCCGAACTCGAACCCCGGTGTGGTGTTGGGCGTGGCCCAGCCGTACTCGGTCAACCAGATCTGGCGATCTCCCAGGCCATGCTCAATCATCAGCGCCCGCACGTTTTCAACATGGCGGAAGTAGTGGGTTGAATGATCGTTCCACCCTGGTCGATCGCCTGGCATTTCCGGGTAGAGCCAGTCGGGCGAGTTGGCTGCTCCGCCGGGATGCACCGCCTGGACATCGAAATAGTCGCGGATCATCCCATTCCTGTAGGAGTACATTGCGCGCAGGTAATCGAGATCGGGAATGGCACGTTCGGGATCGAACACGCCGGTGGACGATGGCGCAGCGGCCAGCACATAGATATTCGGATTGATTGCTTTGATCCGGCGGTAGCACTCGGCCAGAATCTCAACATAGCGCCCCGGATCTTCCGGCGTCACCCGGCCACCATTCTCTACCGCCAGGTTCGGTTCGTTCCACACCTCGATCGCGGCAATCTGCTCACCGTATCGCTCCACCATCGCAGCCACGAAATCGCCCATGACCTGCGGGTCGCGCGGCTTACCGCCGTTCCCCGGCGCATGGAATGAGGGCGACTGGACGATGTTGACCAGGAGTTTCAAGTTCCTGGCCGCGACAGCAGCAACCACATGGTCAAATTCGTCCCAGTAATAGACTCCCGGCGCGGCTTCGATATCCTTCCAGTGCACCTGCTGGCGCACCCAGTCAAAACCGGCAATCTGCGCCAGTGCCAGCACCCGGTTGCGGTCGGTGTAGTAGAGGTGCGCCACCACGCCAAACTGCAATGATGGAGTGCGCAGGAAGTGATCGCGTTGCGGCGCCGGCGCCTGTGGCACAATCATGGTGGGCCGGGCGCCAATCGGCGCCAGTGGCACGGTTGCCTGGGACGCGCCGCACGCAGCCATCAGCACGATGAACAACATCATGAGCGGCAGTGTGCGTACCGGTCGCGCGCGCATGCTCACCAGCCATCTCCGCGGCATCCCGTGCCGCCACACGATGCGACGCCCTCCGTCTGGCCATTGTGCCCGCGATGTTCCGGGCTGCCCGCAATCATTCATATATCTTCTGCGAAGGTTGCGCTGTGAGCCATCTATCGATGCAACCAGCGCAACAGGCGCATTACCCGGCCACGCTCCACCGCCGCCAGCGCGTTGCGTGCATCACGCGCCTGCTGTTCCAGCCAGGCAGCGCGCCGCTCCAGGTCCGCTACCTGCGCCGCGCGCTGCTCAACCTCGGCGCGCAGCCGGGCAATCTCGCGCAACTGCGCCGCGGTCGCGCCTGCCAGCGTCAACGGGCGCTCACCACCGGAATCAAACCCGAGCAGGGGCATCAGCCACGTCGCCAGATCGGGCCATGCAGGCGCCTGAGCTGTCTCCGGCGCAATCGAACCCTCCAGTGCGGCGCAACTCGCATCCCACCAGGCATCGCTGGCGCGGCCAGCCACAACAACCTGGCGATACGCCGGCTCACGCCGCTCGTGTGCGCTCAGAAAGCGTGTGTAATATGCATCAAGGCGTTCGTGCAGTTCGTCATCGTCGCTCCGGCTGTACAGATAATGTTTGGCAATCATCATCGCCAGCCAGGCGTGCACATGGCCCGAGGGAAACGCCCGTACTCGCATACCGGCCATCTCGAGGAACGCAAGCGTTTCGACGAGATCAGGCCGGCCGTTGTCGCGATGTTCACGCAACTGGATCTGTTCTACCCCCAGTTCGGCCCTGATATAGGCAATGAGCACTTCCTCGGCGGCAATCACCTCTGGCGTTGCGAATGGCGCCGTCAGCACGATCCCATGGCGCGCCACGCGGATCATTTCGCACCAGAACGATGGGCGGTCGGCGGCGGGAACATGTTCCAGCGCGTCACACGATATCACCACATCGAACGATGCATCGGGAAACGCCAGCGCGCACCCATTGCCACGCACGTACCCCGCGCGATCGCATGGTTCCTGGTCAAGAACGATCACGTCATCGCCTGGCAAAAAGAGGCGCGCCGGCAGGATCCATTCACCACGACGGGTGCGCGCCAGCCCGCCAACATCAAGCACCCGCAGACGCGACGCCAGGTATGGCCGGGCAGCGTCGAGGGCATCAGCCACAATGCGATAGCGCCCGACCATGTCGAACGGCAGAACACCGCGTAATGCCGCATCCGGCAATCGCGCCATGTCGGCTCGCTGCATCTGCCCTGCTGGCTCGTCTGCCATCCGCCGGCTCCTACTGCCCGCTTACATGCCACGACCAGGCGCCGTCGAGCGCCATGACGCCGAAACGCTCGCGCCCGCCTTCATTCTGCACGGTCAGGCGATAGAGCCGGTCGTGATGATCAAAGGGGTGCAACATCGTTTCATCATAGACCGCAACACTCAGAAAGTAGCGCCCTGCCAGCAACGGTAACGCCGTGACGAGCAACTCGACGGCACCGTCGCCGTGAACCATGGGAATATCGAAGCCGGCAAAGCGTGTGTTCGGGCCGGCCAGCAGCAGGCCACCCTCATGATGCACCGCCAGGCCAAACACAGGTCGAGGCACCACCTGGCGCGCGCGGTAACGGATACGAATCCGCACCTGCTCACCGGTCCGAAAAACCGTACGCGCAGCGCCATCCACCCCGACAAGTTCGACACCGATAATTTCGACATCATGCGAGCCGAAACGGCGGCGCGGGTCGTCGGCCAGCGCGGCGGCAAGCTCATCCTGCCGCGCCAGTTCCTCGCGCTCACGGCGGTTCACATCGGCAAGGTACGCATCGACCACATCTCCTGCCACACCGGTCGCGCGCACCGTCCCATGATCGAGCCATACCGCGCGGTCACACAGGGTTCGCACGGTATCGAGCGCATGCGACACGAAAATAATCGTTTTACCCATCTGGCGAAACGCGAAGATCCGATCCATGCACTTGCGCTGGAACGCCTCATCACCCACCGCCAGGACTTCGTCGGTGATCAAGATCTCCGGATCGACCGATGTGGCAACGGCAAAGGCCAGGCGGGTATACATGCCCGAGGAATAATACTTGACCTGCATATCGAGAAACTCGGCCATGCCGGCGAACGCGACAATCTCCTCGAGGCGCGCTGCCATATCGCGCCGGCTCAAACCAAGCAACGAGCCGTAGAGAAACACATTGTCGCGCCCGCTGAGCTCAGGATGGAAGCCACTGCCCAGTTCAAGCAACGCAGCGACACGCCCGTGGATTCGCACCCGGCCGGATGTGGGCTCGAGGATGCGGGTCATCAGCTTCAGCGCCGTACTCTTGCCAGCGCCGTTGTGCCCGACGAGGCCAAAACTCTCGCCGCGCGCGACGCTGAAACTCACATCCCGCAGCGCCCAGAACTCATCGGCCCGGGCGCGTGGGCGCAACAGGCCAGATACACGCTCCTGAACGCTGTCGCTCCGTTCACGATGCAGGATGAATCGCTTGGATACACGCTCGAACTCAATCTGCGCACTCACGATCCATGCTCCGGCGGCGACGCCAGGCGGCGGGCCATCGCCGTCTGGAGATCATCAATATCGAGCACGTGCTGTTCAAGGTCCGCGATATGCTGGTGCAGGGCCGGTTGTGCCGCCTCGACTCGCGCCAGCGCGTCGGCCAGCGCCTGAACGGCATGCACGACGGCGGCATTGAATGCATTCTGTCGCTCGACCAGTGGCTCGACGTACCAGCGGGTAAGTGTATTGGCGGCATGTTTTGCAGCGCCCAGGAGCGGCATCGCCGAGCCGAGATCCCCCGGCGTCACACGCCAGAGTTCGTGCAGCCGGGAAAGCGAGTCACGGTAGCCGGGCAGAGTTGCGCCAGAGGTGGCCCGCACAGGCTCTGCTATCGGTTCGCGTGTCATGTGTGGCCTCCGGCAAAATGCAGCAAGCGGGCGCACCACGCGCTCCCACGTAAACTCGCGCGCCAGCGCGCGTGCGCGGTGCGCGCATGCCGCACGCTCCGCCTCATCATCCAGCAGGTACACAATGGCCTCCGCCACTGCCATCGCGTCGCCGGGCGCAACCACCCTGCCGAGACGATGACGCTGCACCAGATCGGCGGCGGCATCACCGGCGCTGACCACGCTCGGCAAACCCGCCCAGAGATGATCGAGGAAGCGCGAGCGCACGGCAGCATAGGCCGTCTCCAGGTGCGCGTGATGTAACGAGATGGCCAGGTCGGCCTCAAGCAAAAAGCTGGCGCGCTGCTCGTATGGCACCCATTCATCATAGAAGAACACCGAGGTACCGAGCAGGCCAAGGGAGGCCGCGCGCGCGCGCGCCGCGTCCGGCGCACGCATCGGCATGGCGCCACCCGGGTGACGCCCGGCAAGAAAGACCGCACGAACATCGGGGCGGCGCGCGCGCGCGATAGCGATTGCCTCAACCAGCGTCAGCGGATCGAGCCAGTCCCATATGCCGCCGCTCCAGATCACCAGCGTATCACGTTCGCCGATGCCGGGCAACACATTGCGTACCCCTGGCCCGCGTTTCAGCGGCGGCTCGGACGGCAACCCGAACGGCACGACATCAATCAAGCTGCGTAACTGCGGGTCGGCGTCGGTGCGTTCAGGCGTCACACGGCCCAGCGCCAGCAACGCGCCAATGTACAGGTCGCGCTGCCGCTCGGTGGCACAGGCGATGAAATCGGCAACTGCAAGCTGGCGCGCGAGGAGCGCACGATCATCGGCCATTCGGGCAGCACGCGCGGCAGGTTCGGCGTTGCGAAACAACTCCAGGTTCTCAAGCGCCACCGGATCGTAGAGATCAAGCGCCAGTGGGCATGCCAGGTGGCCCAGCTCCGGGTGCGCCGCCAGAACATGCCCATTCGCCAGCACCACACCGGCATCGCGCAACCAGGGTTCGAGCGACGCCGCGTTGCCCCAGGTATAGCTGCCCACGACAAAGCCGGCCGGTTCGTAGTCGATCGACGCGGGCGCAATCAATGTAACCGGCTGCTGCACCGCAAGTGCGCGTGCCATCTCCCAGGCGCGAATACCTGGCCCGGCCATGCGCGCGCCCACGGCGTCGTGGCTGATAATAAGCAGACGTGGCGCAGTCTCCATCGGGCAGCGATGGTACAGCGAATGCCGCGTCGTGTCAACGTCGCACCAGGCTGCTCAACATACCCGCCAGGTGGCGCAATTGTGATGGCGGGTGCGGCGCAGAGTCGTCAGGCGGTTGTGCCGCCGAACAGCGCCCCATCGTGCCGGAGCCGCTCCTGCAATGATGCACCCGGCAACATCCATGGTGGGACACGGCACCAGCGGCCATCGCCACTGCGGTGCCAGCAGCCTGGTCCATCGCCATACCCTGGCCCATGCTGCACACCGAAGCGTGCGCATCGTGCGACGCCGAGAGACAGCGTTCGGCGATCAACGTGTCTGACGCCTATCATGAGGAGCTGCCAGCGTCCAGCGACGATTGACATCTACGCGTTCCACATGCTACATTCGCTTCACCCACCAGAGAGTGGAGATAGTCTATGGCTCGCAACCGCCGGCCAACCCACCACGGTCCACCGATTGAGCGCGTTGATGCACTCTTCTCAAAGCATGGCCAGGTCGTTGCCGCACTGGCGCACTCGTTGCTCGAACGTGCACCGGGCGAACGAATCACCCGTGTGCAGGAGTTTGCTGCGCGCCTGGATGCAAGTGTCGGGACGGTGCAGGCCGGCTTGAGCTACCTGTCGTCGGTCGGTGCGGCGCGCCTGGAAGCTCACGGCAGGCTGGGAACCTACGTGGTCGAGCTTGATTACCCGCTCCTGTGGATGCTCGCCATGCACCGGCCGCTGGTTGGCGCACTGCCGTTGCCCTATTCACGTCGCTTTGCCGGCCTGGCAACCGGCCTGCGGACACAATTCGATCGCCTGCCACTCAATGTTGAGTTGCGTTTTATGCGCGGGGCGGCACAACGTGCGCGAGCTCTCGCCGCGCACCAGTCCGACTGGGCGCTGATTTCGCGGCACGCCGCAGCCGAACATCCAGAACTGGAGGTCGTGCTCGATCTGGGCCCCGAAACGTACATGGCCGGGCACATTCTGCTCCTGCGTGGCGCTTCATCCACCGGTGTGTGCAATGGTATGCGGATCGGGCTGGATCGAACGTCAGCCGATCATGATTTCATCGTTCGCGCCGCATGCCGGGATCGGCAGATCGAACTGGTTGAGATTGACTATGCCCAGGGGTTGCAACTGGTTGTGAGCGGTGTCATTGACGCCACGGTGTGGAGCCGTGAAGATGTACCGGCGGAGATCGGCGATCTGGCACTCATACCACTGGAGGTTCAGGTCTATCCGGAACTCGTCGCGCTTGGTGAAGCGGTCATCGTTGTCGACCGCGGCAACCGCGCGGCAGCGGCCGTGATTCGCGCCGCCATCAGTATTGCCGAGTTGTGTGCCATCCAGCAGGATGTCATTGGTCGCAGGCGCCTGCCGGCATATTGACGCACGCACTCGCCGTGCGCCGGAACCGCCTGGCGGTATGAACGGAAGAAAACGTGTATGGCAACCCGCACCGCGGGGGTCGGTACCATTTGTATCCTGAGCGATGCCCCATACCTGTCGTCACTTCGTCGCCACCTGGCTGCTCAATGAAGGTGCGCAGATCTAACTTTTACCTGCGCATAACATACTCTTTACGCACCTTCGATACGATAACAGGAACTATGGTATACTCAAACCATATAACCCACCGATCCGAAGCTTAAGGAGAGTCCCCTGTATGCGCATCCTCGTCCTCGGTGGCGACGGCTACCTCGGCTGGCCGACCGCCCTGCACCTGTCGCAGCGTGGTCACGACGTTGCCGTTCTCGATAACTTCTCACGGCGACTCTGGGACCATGAACTCGGCGCTGAGAGCCTGACACCGATTGAGACGCTCCAGCAGCGCGTCGCCGTCTGGCGTGAGGTCACCGGTAAAATCATTACGCCGTTCATCGGCGACCTGTGTGATTACACCTTCCTGGAGCCGACGGTTCGTGAATTTCAACCTGAGGCGATTGTCCATTTCGGTGAGCAGCGCAGCGCCCCATACTCGATGATCGATCGCCGGCACGCTGTGTTCACCCATACGAACAATGTCGTCGGCACGCTCAACCTGCTCTATGCCATCGCTGACCATGCGCCCGATTGCCACCTGGTGAAGCTTGGCACCATGGGGGAGTATGGCACGCCCAACATTGATATTGAGGAAGGGTACATCACGATCACGCACAAGGGGCGTACCGACACGCTCCCGTACCCGAAACAACCGGGGAGCTGGTACCATGCCACCAAGGTGCACGATAGCACCAACATGCTGTTTGCGTGCCGCATCTGGGGGCTGCGCGCCACCGACTTGAACCAGGGTGTGGTCTATGGGGTCGAGACGCCGGAGACCACCCTTGATCCACGCCTGGCAACGCGCTTCGATTACGATGGCGTGTTTGGTACGGCACTCAACCGCTTCCTGGTGCAGGCGGTGGTGGGGTTGCCGTTGACGGTCTATGGCAAGGGAGGCCAGACACGTGGCTTCCTCGATATCCGCGATACGCTGGCCTGCGTCGAACTGGCGATTCTTAACCCGGCTGCGCGTGGCGAGTTGCGGGTCTTCAACCAGTTTACCGAGCAGTTCAACGTCACGGGTCTTGCCGAAGCAGTACGCGAGGCGGCCCAGGAGTTCGGCCTGGACGTGACGATCAACCATCTGCCGAATCCGCGCGTTGAGAAAGAAGATCACTATTACAATGCGGCAAACACCCGCCTGCTCGACCTTGGCCTGCAACCGCACTATCTGAGTGAGACGTTGCTCGAATCGGTGATGCGCGTCGTGATGCAGCACCGCGAACGCGTGCGCCCTGAACTGATCATGCCGTCGGTCAACTGGCGGCGGACGCACAACCCGACGATGCCCACCGAGGAGCCGGTGGCGCGCGAAGTCTAGGGCGAAGTGCAGCAGTGTGGAACCACGTGCGCGCCGGATGCGTGGGCATTATGCGCGTAACATGCGCGCGATCCAGCGATCGGATCAGACGTTCTCCGCTTCGTTGTCATGCAGGATACGCCGGGTAGGGCGGGGCATGTCGCGTCTTAGAGCCAATACCTTTCAGATAAGCTCTTCGCCCCCACCCCGGCCCGCCCCCGGCGGGGGCGGGAGACCGGCTTCTCCCCCAGCGGGGGGATCTGGGGGTGTATCGCGCCTTATTTGCAAGGTATTGGTCTTAGAGCCTATCCGAATAACGGACTGGTGTCATTGCGAGCGAAGCGAAGCAATCTCCTCTCGCGCCGGT
>JACAEQ010000089.1 GCA_013388755.1 Chloroflexota bacterium | reverse complement strand
CGCCGACGCCGACCGCCACGAGCACGCCGACGCCGACCGCCACGAGCACGCCGACGCAGACCGCCACGAGCACGCCGACGCCGACCGCCACGAGCACGCCGACGCCGACCGCCACGAGCACGCCGACGCCGACCGCCACACCACCACCACAGTTCATCGTGAATAGCATCGGTGACGCGCCCGATGAGAATCTGGCGGATGGCCTGTGCCAGACTGCTTCCGGCGAGTGTACGCTGCGTGCGGCGATCCAGCAGGCAAATGCGCGAGCAGGGGTGGACGATATCTGGTTCAATCTGTCTGGTCCTGGACCATACACCATTACCATCGGCTCGCCGCTACCGGCAATCACCGAGGCACTGAATATTGATGGGCGAACGCAACCCGGATGGGTGTCAGCGCCGATAGTTGAACTGCGCGGATTACCAACGTCTGGCAACGGCCTGACACTCACCGCCGGCGGAAGCAGTGTTCGCAGCCTTGCGATCAATCGCTTCAGCAGCTCAGGGATTGCGATCGGACCGGGTGGTGGCAACATCGTCGAAGGAAATTACATTGGCATCGGCACCGACGGGTTCACGACCGCCGCCAACGGCTCCGGCATCAGAATTGATAACTCAGCCGGTAATCAGATCGGCGGGACGACACCCGAGGCGCGCAATGTCATTGGGGGGAACTTCGGTAATGGTATCCGCATCTGGGGAGCCGCATCGGTTGGGAACCGGGTCATTGGCAATTACATCGGTGTCGCAGCCGATGGCATGACCCCTCGTGGCAATATTGACGACGGGATTGACCTGATGGACTCGACAAATACGGAGATAGGCGGTACAAACCCGGGTGAAGGCAACATTATCGCCTACAGCACCGATATCGGCGTGGTGCTCAAACCAGGAGGAACCACGGCGCGAATCCCTGGCAACGCCATATTCGCAAATAACAATAGCGAGATTGACCTGGGGAACAATGGACCAACACCCAACGATGGGTTGCTGATCCCCGGCACCGCCAATCAGGGCATAGACACACCGGTATTCACGACAGTATGGTTGAGCGGCAGTAACCTGACCGTCAGCGGGTATGTCGGGTCAGCGCCGGGCCAGACCGCCTTCGGTGGGGCGCGGGTAGAGATCTTCCTGTCGCAAGGAGTTGCCGGCGCCCCGGGGGAGGGACAACTGCTCCTGGGGGTTGCCACTACTGCCGCAGACGGCACGTTTGGCGCAACGTTCAGCGTCAGCGGTGTAAGCGCCGGCAACGTCATCAGCGGAACCGCAACCGGTGCCTACACCTCAGAGTTCAGCTTGAACGCCCTGGTAACGCCGTAGAAACGCACCAGGGCGCACTCCTACCGCGCTGCCTTGAGAACATCGAGGAGGCGCGCCACCTCGTCTGAGTTCACGCTATCCCCGGCACAGAGACAATCGCGCGCATACCGTTCAGCCAGTAATGTACTCAGGCTGGCGACGGCAGCCTTCACGGCTGCGAGCTGCGTCACGACGTCGCGGCAATCGCGGCGATCCTCGACCATTCGTTGCACACCGCGCACCTGGCCTTCGATGCGACGCAACCGCACGAGCACATCGTCACGAAGCTCATCGCTGATCGGGCGTGCCGGCGGCGCTGCGGGCATATCTGCCTCCATTACGACCGGGCGGCGATAGCGGCGTCGAACGCCTCCTTCAGCATGCGCTTCGGGCCAGCGCCCGTAATACGTTTGATCTCTTTCCCATCCTTGAAGAAGATCATCGTCGGGATGGCCATAATGCCGAACTTGCTCATCCAGCGCTGGTGATCATCGGTATTGACCTTTGCGACGGTAACCTTGCCGTCATATTCGTTCGCCAGATCCTCGAGAATCGGCGCAACGACGCGGCACGGGCCGCACCACGGTGCCCAGAAGTCGACGACGACCGGGACACTGGACTTCAGAACCTTCTGCTCAAAATCATCGTCGGTGACGGTGATTGGCTTTGCCATAACTGTTGCTCTCCTTACAACACACGCCTTTACATACCACCCCGGGGTATGCGGGTTGTAGTATACCTGTGTTGTACAATAGAGTCAAGATGTCGGTTCCTGGTTCCTGGTAACCGGGCACCGTTGGAGCACACGAATCCGGTGGCTGCGCAACCCGGGGGAAGCCCCCGGAACTACGAATCGGCGGCGGGCAGGCTGCCACAGGCGCCGGTAATGCCGCCCCGCCGACGGGCAACCACCATCTGGCGGGCGGGACGCCCGTGCTCACGCGAGAAGGGTGAAGCGTTCCAGGAGGCAAGGCATGACAGGGCGGGCGACGTCCAGTTTCGGGATCGCCCGCCCAACCGACTGGCACGACGACATGGAGCACGGTTATGCACATTGAACGACTCGGCGCATCAGCAGCGCACGATGTCCTCGACGAACTGGTTGTTCTCCTGCGGGATGCGGTCGATAGCGGCGCGTCCATCGGCTTTCTGCCGCCGCTCGATGCCGAGACGGCCCGGGCCTACTGGGAAGAGATCTGCGACGATATCGCCGAGCACTTGCGCGTGTTGCTGGTCGCGCGCGAAGGCAACGCCATCGTCGGCACCGTGCAACTGGAACTGGCGCGGAAGCTCAACGCACGGCACCGTGCCGAAGTGCAGAAGCTGATCGTCCTGACGGCGGCGCGGCGGCGCGGCATCGGGCGAGCGCTCCTGGCGGCAGTGGAAGACGAAGCGCGCCGCGAAGGGCGAACGCTGCTGGTGCTCGACACACGCGAAGGCGATGTTGCAGGGCAGCTCTATCAGGCGCACGGATACGCCGTCGCGGGGCGCATTCCGGAGTACGCCCGTGCCGGCGACGGCGTGCTTTACCCTACGGTGATCTACTACCG
Source organism: Chloroflexota bacterium (assembly GCA_013388755.1). Taxonomy (GTDB): domain Bacteria; phylum Chloroflexota; class Chloroflexia; order Chloroflexales; family Roseiflexaceae; genus JACAEQ01. The sequence goes on along the minus strand of JACAEQ010000089.1, from coordinate 5,860 downwards.
GTTGCTGGAGCCAGCGAACCGCCCATGACCTGCACGGCGCAGTATGTCAGAGCAGCGGGATGATCGCTCCGATCGCGCCGGCAATGAGTAATGGGATGGCAATGTAGCCAGAGCGGCGCAGGAGCCGCCCCTGACGCGCTCCTGCCGCCAGGTACGGCTCTCCAAGCACCAGCCACGCCACCATGGGAAACATCAGCCCGACCATTGTCAGTTCGTACGCCAGGCGACTGGCATCGCCCAGTGGCACCAGCACATAGTAGATTTCGAAGAACGCGCGCATCCAGATGACATACACCACCACAAATGCCAGCACCAGCAACGCCAGCCACAGGCCCCAGACGGCGATGCCACGCTTCCAGCCATTTCCGTCCGATTGATAGTCCACCATGACATGCCTCCTGGCGCGCCCACGCGCCTCGCTCCTATTCTACTACTCTGACGAAGCAGCGTAGCGGTGCGTTTCAAGCGCGGTGCTGTATCTCTTTCGCGTATAATCACAGCAATTCACTGCCTGCCAGCACAAGGACCCCTCCCTATGAAGACGACACGTGAGCGCATCGAAGACCTGCGCCGGCGGCGCGAGCGCGCCCGCATGACCGACCCGCAGGCTGCCGAAAAGCAACACGCACGCGGTAAAATGACGGCTCGCGAGCGAATCGAGCGCCTGCTCGATGCCGGCTCCTTTGTTGAACTCGATACCTTCGCGGTCCATCGCACCACCGCCTTCGGCATGGATCGAATGAAGCCGCTGGGTGACGGCGTCATTACCGGCCACGGCACCATTGATGGCCGGCCAGTGTGCCTCTTCTCCCAGGATTTCACCGTGTTTGGCGGGTCGCTTGGTGAGGTCTTTGCTGAGAAGATCTGCAAGATCATGGATCTATCGCTACGGATGGGCGTGCCATGCATCGGATTGAATGACTCGGGCGGTGCGCGCATCCAGGAAGGCGTGGTGAGCCTGGGTGGCTATGCCGAGATTTTCTACCGCAACGTCGTTGCTTCCGGCGTCGTGCCGCAACTCTCGCTGATCGCCGGCCCTTGCGCCGGCGGTGCGGTCTATTCCCCGGCAATGACCGACTTCATCCTGATGGTCAAAGGTAGTTCGCAAATGTTTATCACCGGGCCGGACGTGATCAAGACTGTGACCGGCGAGGATGTCGGGTTCGAAGAGCTGGGCGGCGCGATGACGCATAACTCGCGTAGCGGTGTCGCACACTTTGCCGCCGATAGCGAAGAAGAAGCGTTTGAGCAACTGCGGCTGCTCCTCTCGTTTCTGCCGTCGAATAACCTCGAAGATCCGCCCTATGCGCCAGCTGATGATGACCCGGATCGCATGGACGAGAATCTGCAGACGATCATCCCCGATAACCCGCGTAAACCATACGACATGCACCAGGTGATCGGTGCGATCGTTGATGAGGATAGTTTCCTCGAAGTGCAGCCGTTCTGGTCGCGCAACATCATCATCGGCTTTGCTCGCCTCGACGGGCACGTCGTGGGTCTGGTCGCCAATCAACCGGCGCATCTGGCAGGTACGCTCGATATTGACTCATCAGTCAAGGCGGCGCGCTTTGTCCGGTTCTGTGATGCATTCAACATCCCACTGGTGACCTTTGTTGACGTGCCTGGCTTCCTACCGGGAACACAACAGGAATATGGCGGCATCATCCGCCACGGCGCCAAACTGCTGTACGCCTATTGCGAAGCGACGGTGCCGAAATTGACGGTGATTACGCGCAAGGCATATGGCGGGGCCTATGACGTGATGGCAAGCAAGCACATTCGTGCCGACTTTAACGTCGCCTGGCCCACCGCCGAGATCGCGGTCATGGGCGCCGATGCTGCCGTCAAGATCATCTTCCGGCGCTAACTGGCGCAGGCTGCCAACCCGGCCGAACGGCTGGCGGAACTGGTTGAGGATTACCAGAATCGTTTCGCAAACCCGTATATCGCCGCCGAACGCGGCTACCTCGATGATGTGATCGAACCGCGCGAAACACGGCCTGCGCTCATCCGTGCCCTGCGCCTGGCGCGCGGCAAACGCCAGAATCTGCCACCGCGCAAGCACGGCAATATACCGCTATGATTCGCGGATCTCCTTCCAAATCCCTATTGCGCCCGCGAATTGAATCGTGCTAAGATTGGGCGCGAGTAAGTGAGCGCTGACCGAACGTATCATAAGAGCGCGCGCTCCAACGGATGATGGTAGGATCATGGCCAATCCGAGTCACGATGCAGAGCCAGCGGAGCGCGTGGTAGAGCTACGATTACCGAGCCGTCTCGGGTACGAGAAAGTTGCAATGGATGCGGCAGCGTCGGTTGCGCGGCGGATGGGATTTGCCAGCGATCGTGTGGACGCATTACGCACCGCGGTTGCTGAAGCAATCACCAATGCGATCGAACACGGCAATGCCAGCGACTCGGATATGAAGGTCCTCGTGATGCTGACGGTCCGGCCCGATGAACTGGTCGTCAGTGTCGCTGACCAGGGGCGCAAGGAACTCAAGCAGTCGCAGACGGTCACGTCGCCGAAGATTGAGGAGACGTTCGCCCGCGCCGATAAGGGCGGCTGGGGTATCTGGCTGATACGTGAATTAATGGACGAAGTGGAGTTCACCACCGCACCGAGTGGTGGCAATCAGGTGCGCATGGTGATCCATCTGGAAAAGTCGTCGTGACCGGTATGTATAGCGCGACGCCGCCACCTTCGATTGACCTGTCGATCCCGAGCGAACTCGGTTATGAACGGGTTGCGCGTGAGGCGGTTGCTGCATTCGCGCGGCGGATGGGGCTCGATTACGAACGCGTCGAAGATCTCAAGACGGTGATCAGCGAGGCATGCATCAATGCCATCGAGCATGGCAATGCTCAGGCCCCCGGGCTGCGCGTTGACGTGAGTTGCGTCTGTGAGGGTGGCTGTCTCACGATCGAGGTGCTGGATCGCGGATTGAAACGCTATGTTGGCCACCTGCCGGCGTGTATTGAGAGTAAGTTGTGTGGCGATGCGGCGCGGCGCGGCATGGGATTGCAGATTATTGCGCAACTGGTTGATGAGTATGGGTTCGAGGCCGCACCGTGTGGCGGGAACAGGCTGCGCCTGCGCCTGCATCTCCGGCCCCATGGCTAGGATGGAATCGATTGGCGGTACACAGTAGCACGTGAAACGCACTGTGCGTGTTGCGAGGAGCGGGTGGCATGCTGGACGATGAACTGAATGTGAGTATCCGCGAGCGTGATGGCGTGGCCGTGATCGACCTGGTTGGCGATGTCACAACGTTTGCCGAAGAGAAGATCACCAGTGCATACAGCGAAGTTTCATCGCGGGGAGCGCGCAATATTCTGCTGAACTTCCGTCAGAACGATTATATTAACAGCGCCGGTATTGCCATCCTGATCGGCGTGGTCACCGAAGTCAACCGGAACAATCAACGACTTGCGGTGAGTGGCCTCTCACAACATTTCCAGAAGATCTTCCGCATGGTCGGCCTGGCACAGTATATTGATATCTACCAGGACGAAGAAGAGGCGCTGCGCGGCTTTGCCGTCGCGACGTAGCCTGTTGCTCCTCTTCGTGTCACGTCGCCGCGGCGCACGGTTCCCGGAAGGTGTTCAATCCGCAACACGTTTTGTTCTGCCCGTCGTTCCCGTCATCCGGGATCGCGCGTGGTGAACGTGCTATACTTGTAGCACGGCAGGGGACGATTCGGGTCAAGTGCGCGCCATGGACGGGTTTATCCTCTTCATCCTGTTCGCAGCCGTTCTGCTCGTTGCAGCATACCTGCTGTGGCGTTACTGGGCCGACCTCACGACGGCGACCGATGAAGAAGAACGCTTCGAGGAGCGTGTCGCGGCGCTGAATGAACGCCAGGCGCACCGGTATAGTGATGAAGAACTGGCTGCCCCTCCCGACGACGACGATGCGTGGCAGATCATGGTTGATCGTGGCCGCCGTGCGACGCGCCGGGAACGCTCTTCCGGTGATCTGCTCCGCCGCCAGCGCAAACAATGATGCTTTGACAGGGGTTACGCGGTCGTCGTGACTGGCGACTTGCAGTACGCATTCCTTGAGACCGTTCACGAATATGCACTTGAGCAACTGCGCGAACGCGCTGAGGAACCGGCCTTGCGCGAGGGCCACGCGGCGTGCGACACCGCATATGTCGAGGCAGCCGAACCGTACCTCCGCAGCACCGAACAACCAGCATGGCTGGTACGCCTCGATGAGGCATATCCGAACATACGCGCGGCACTGGACCGGGCGCTCGGCGAAACGCACACAACATTCGACAAGAGCTGCACTCCAGGATGAAACAATGCCCGACATACGCTGCTCAATCGCCTTCCAGACCGACATGCCGCTGGCGGCGTATGGCCCGCTGGCTGCAATGGTCGAGGACCGTGGCTTCGACGGCATCAGCGTCTATAACGATCTGCTCTACCAGCCGGCGTGGCTACCGTTGCTGGAAATCGCTCGCCATACCAGGCGGGTGATCATCGGGCCGGCGGCGGTCAACCCCTTCACCTGCCACCCGATCAATATCGCCGGCAATATCGCCCTGATTGATGAGGCATCACAGGGCCGCGCCTACCTCGGCATTGCGCGTGGCGCCTGGCTCGACTATCTGGGGCTCGATCCGGCACGCCCGGTGACGGCGCTGCGCGAGGCGATGATCTGCGTACGGCGCTTGCTGGCGCGCTCGCCGGAACCATTCGACGGGCAAGTCTTTCGTCTCGCTGGCGGTGACTCGTTGCGCTGGATCATTCGACGGCCCGATGTTCCATTTCTTCTTGGCTCGTGGGGCAAACAGACCATTCGGGCCTGCATCGCGGAGATTGCCGAAGTCAAGATCGGCGGGACAACCAATCCAGCAGTGGTGCGAACGGTGCGGGAGGAGACGGCGGAGACAGCAGTCGCTGCGGGACGCCCGCTAGACGACATACGGATCGTCGCCGGCGCAATCTCGGTTGTCGATCGTGACGGTGCGGCTGCGCGCGCGCTGGCACGCCGCAAGGCTGCGCTGTATCTCCCCGTGATCGCGGCCTTCGATCCGACGCTGCCGCTGGAACCGGAGCAACTGGTACGGATTCGTGCGGCAGCCGCGGCGTATGATTTCGAGCGGGCGGGGCGCGACATTTCCGATGAATTGCTCCGTCTGGTGGGGTTTGCCGGCACACCGGACGAGGTTGCTGCACAGGCGGCAGAGCTCATTGATGCCGGTGCGGCGCGTATCGAATTCGGCACGCCGCACGGCCTCACTGAAGAAGAAGGGCTACGTCTGCTTGGTGAACAGGTTTTGCCCCGTTTACGGAGCATGTATGCGAGACGATGAATTCGAACTCTACGACCTGGCGGTGGTGGTCGAAGCGATTGAAGGTCACTGCACCTGTTCCATGACCGTCGGCGACACCGTCTATGTACGGGGCGGGAAAATCTCGCTCCCCGACGGTGCCGACTTCTGTCTGTACGCATTACAGTCGGTCATTCCGCTCATTCCGGCCAGGCAGCGCCGCTGTCATCCAGCCGACTGGATGGAAACTGACACCCGCGCGACATGCCCCGACCCGGCATGCCGCCTGATTATGCGCATCGACCGGGTCGGGCGGCGGGTGCTGCGCCATGATGATGTCAGCCCGATCCCCTGGGAGGAGTGAAGGTTGGAGGTTGAGGGTTGAGGGTGCATGAGCTCACTCCATCGGTTGATTTCGATTGTTGCCGCGGAATACGTGTCGCCCCGCCGCCGGGTGGGCCAGATCATGCGGGCGGGACGCCCGCGCTCCCAGGTGGGCCAGATCATGCGGGCGGGACGCCCGCGCTCCCAGGTGGGCCAGATCATGCGGGCGGGACGCCCGCGCTCCCAGG
>JACAEQ010000118.1 GCA_013388755.1 Chloroflexota bacterium | reverse complement strand
CCTATCCGAAAACCCATGGGCATGCGGTCAGTGCGCGGAGCGCCAGCGACCGCGTGCAGCGAGCGCAGCGTGGCTGACGCAATCGAGCGGCGCGAGCGGAGAGTGCTTCGCGCGCGCTCGCCATGACAGTGACCATCTGGTTTGCGGATAGGCTCTTATGCGCGTTGCCTGTCGAAGCGATCGCGTCACCTGATGAGTGTCACATCATGCATCGCCTGTTAATTGCGACAACCAATCCCGGCAAACTGCGCGAGTATGCGGCGATCTTCGCCGGCCTGCCACTTACGCTCCATACGCTGGCCGATCTGAGCATTGCTGATGATGTTGAAGAAACCGGCGAGACGTTCGCTGAGAATGCGCGCATCAAGGCAGAGTACTATGCGCGGTGCAGCGGTATGGTTGCGCTGGCTGACGATTCCGGCCTCGAAGTGGCGGCGCTCGGCGGGGAGCCGGGCGTCTTCTCGGCGCGCTACGCCGGTCCCGACGCAACCGACGCGGAACGTGTCGCATTCCTGTTACGCAAGCTCGAAGGGGTGCCGTTCCATGCACGCCTGGCGCGCTTTGTCTGCGTGATCGCGCTGGCGCATCCGGATGGCGCGGTTGAGTATGCCGAAGGCATGCTGCCCGGCGTTATCGAACTGGCGCCACGCGGCCACCATGGCTTTGGTTACGACCCGATCTTCTATGTGCTCGACGAAGATGCAACGCTTGCCGAGTTGCCGCCTGAACGGAAGAATCAGATCAGCCACCGCGCCAGTGCCGCGCGAGCGGCACGCGTCGTGCTGGAGCGCTGGCTCATGGAAGGTAGACTGTGACCTCGCCTGTCAAGGTGCGCCTGCCATCCGATCTGGCCGGTGATCTACCAGAGCTCATCGAACAGCAGCCGGTTGAGTTCCTGTGTTTCCCTTCTACCGGTGGCACGCTGGAATTATCGGTTGATGGACTGCTGTTGTCGCCGTTCCTCCAGCCGGGTGATGCACACTGGCGCTGGCAGTGGAACCCCGGCGCTGCCGTAGGCCGGCATACCCTGCGTCTGGTTGTCACGAACGGGGAGCGGCGCGAGATTGTTGAACGGCGGATTCTCATCACGCCGTGCAAGATCGATCGTGATCGGTACCTGACCCTGCTTGATGATGTTGAGCGTGTCGCTACGGGCCTGGTGCGTTCCCTGGCTGGCGGGGCCATAGGTGCGGCAGCGGTGCGTGGTGATGGTGCGCCACGTTCGTTCCTTGATGAAGCCGTGATCCTGTTTGGTGCACAGTATGACGTGTTTGAACAGGCAGTATTGCGCATACTGGCGCAGCCCCGGGTACATCTGCAAAAGGATCGGCTGCGATTACCGCTGGCGCGGGCGGCGCGCATTGGCCCTGAAACGTTGCGGCAGGCTGCGCGTGGTGATCTTGAGGCAGCGCCTCCCGGCGTCGCCGAGGAATTGCAGCGCGCGCTTCGCCCGGAAGGTGGCCTCCTGCCACGTGTGGTGATGGACATGCAGACGCGCGCCACCAGCGATACCTACGAGCACCGGTTACTCAAACGGACACTGGAAACGCTGTGCGGGCGCGCGCGGCGCATTGCTGCCGTGGCATTGCACGAGGTCGAACGCCTCGATCCCCTCGCGCCAGACTCAGTACGCGCCGCGCGCGCCCGCATGACGGCGGATCGCGTCGGTGCATGCGCGCGCCGCCTCAGCGATCTTCTGGCTGCGCCGTTGTTTGACCAGGTTGCTCCGCTGGATCAGGTACGTGGCGCGACGCATCTGATCCGGCACGATCCGTCATATCGCCAGGTGTACCGGATGTGGCAGGCCATGCAGCAACATCTGGCGATCGTTCCCGGCGCGCCGTTCGATCTCGCCATCATCGAGCTCCCGCTGCTGTATGAGCGCTGGTGCGCCCTGCAGGTTGTTCGTGCATTGCTCGCTGCCGGCGGCACGCTGCGTGAACAGCGCCTGCTGGCACGATCGAGCGACGATGATGCGGCACTCGTTCCATCACTTCAGCTCTCAAGCGACGCTCCGTTACTGATCGTTGAATCTGCCGGCTGGACCCTTACACTGCGTTACCAGCCACGTTATCGCCCGGCTCCGGCGACACTTTCCTGTACCGAGGAACTGGTCTCACTGGATCGCCATACGCGCGTGCCCGACATCACGATCGAGGCTACGCGCGCGGGGGCCGCGCCGCGTGTGCTGGTGTTCGACGCGAAGTATCGCCTGGAGCACGAGGGATGGGGCGTTCCGCGAGACGCGCTGGCCGAAGCGTACGCCTATGCCGGTGCGATTGGCTATCGTGGCGCTCCAGCGGTCACGGCCGCACTCCTGCTCTACCCGGGATCCGGCGAGCCGGAGCGGTATCCGGGCGGCGCCGGTGCCGTGCCGCTCTTGCCCGGCGCGACGACGGCACTTGATGCTGCACTTGCTGCCGAACTCCCGTGACGGTGTAGAAGGCCCGCTCCGATCTGCCGTGCAGAGCCGATAGCGCCGTGTTCGTGGTGCCAGACGCGGCGTTATCGATTCCAGACAGGCTGGCGGGGAATCCGGAGGGTCTGGAACTCAAGATTCTTCTTGCAAACGTGGTATGCCCGTGCTAGACTGTACACGGTTTGGTTCCACGTGGCGTCCCGGATGCCTGCCTCCGCAGTCAGTTCCCGCAGCCCGTCGTCTGCCAGACCCCGGTCTACTCACCCACGGCGTGGGCTCAATGAGCGAGCCCAAAGGAGCGAAGCGAGCGATGAGCTACGCGGACAAAACGTTGACGTGCCGCGACTGCGGCGCGCAGTTCGTGTTCACGGCGGGGGAGCAGGAGTTTTACGCGCAGAAGGGCTTTACCAACGAGCCGTCGCGCTGCCCGAACTGCCGGCAGGCGCGTAAATCCGCAGGAGGCGGCAACCGCAGCGGGTACAGCGATCGCAGCGGCGGGTACGGTGATCGCGGTGGGTATAGCGATCGCGGTGGGTACAGTGATCGCGGCGGCGGGTACAGCGATCGCGGCGGCGGGTACAGTGATCGCGGCGCGGGTCGCGCGTCCGGCACCCGCGAGATGTACACTGCAATCTGTGCCAATTGTGGGCGCGAGGCGAAAGTGCCGTTTGTACCGAGCGGGCGCAAGCCGGTGCTCTGTGACGACTGCTTCCAGGAGCAGCGCCGCAATCGTTAACCGGTGGTTACCAGCACAATACGCAGCGCCCGGCATGTGCCGGGCGCTCGTTTTTAGTCAGCCACGCCTGACAATCAGGTTCGCGGCGCCGGTCTGGCCGCCGTGGTTTCGGTGGTCACCTGCTCACCTTCACGCTTGCTCTGCCAGATCGCCCAGGCAAGCGCGGCCACACAGGCGATCATCGCCACAATGACGCCCGCGCCCAGTGGCTCGCCTGGCCGGTTGATATTCACCACTATCGGCGCGATAATCAACGCCACCAGGTTGATCACCTTGATCATCGGGTTCAGCGCCGGGCCGGACGTATCCTTCAGCGGGTCGCCGACCGTGTCACCGACCACTGCGGCCTTGTGCGGTTCGGAGTGCTTCCCGCCGTAGTTTCCCTCTTCAATATACTTCTTCGCATTATCCCACGCGCCGCCGGCATTGGCCTGGAATACCGCCATCAACTGGCCCGAGAGAATGATGCCCGCCAGGAAGCCGCCGAGTGCCTCCGCCTGCAACAGGAAACCGACCAGAATCGGCACCAGCACGGCGATCAGGCCAAGACTGATCAGTTCTTTCTGTGCCGCAGTGGTTGAAATGCTCACCGCCTGGGCATAGTCTGGCAGCACCGTGCCTTCCATGACGCCCGGGATCTTGAACTGGCGGCGCACCTCATTCACAATCTGCGAGGCCGCGCGTTGAACCGCGCGGATCGTCAGCGCCGAGAAGAGGAACGGCACCGCACCGCCGATCAACAGGCCAATGAACACTTCTGGCATTGATACGCGAATACCCAGAGCGTCAATACGTTCGGCGGCGGCAATGCCAATCTGCGCCTGCACCTTCGCCACGTCGGCCAGGTATGAGCCATAGAGTGCAACCGCCGCGATGACGGCCGAGCCAATCGCGATACCTTTGGTAACCGCTTTGGTCGTATTACCTACCGCGTCGAGATCGTCCATGACATTGCGGGCATTCTTGTCCAGCCCTGACATTTCGCCGATGCCGTTGGCGTTATCCGAAATCGGGCCGAACGAGTCCATCGAAATCGTATTGCCGGTGAGCGTCAGCATACCGATGCCGGTAAGTGACACACCGTACAGCACGGCAGTGAATGTGACGAATGTATCAGCACTGAAGCCGGAGAAAATGACGACCGAACTCAGGATCGACGCGGAAATGACGATAATCGCCCAGACGCTCGACTCCATACCGAGGGCGAGGCCCGAGAGAATATTGGTTGCCGCGCCCGTCTGCGACGCTTTGCTGGTGTCCTTGACCGGGCTGAAATGCGTCGAAGTAAAGTACTCGGTCAGCTTATCCAGCACAATCGCCAGCGCCAGACCGGCGATTGTCGCCAGGAAGGGGCGCCAGTCGATCGCGCTGGTATTCGGATCAACCATGTAGACGGCGGTAAATGCCGCAAACCCGATCAGACTGACGCCGGCCGCCAGATAGAATCCGCGGTTCATCGCTGCCATTGCGTTACGGCGCTGTTCATCGGTGCGAACGATCGAGTTGCCGATCACCGAAGCAATCACACCAATCGCGCGCAGCACCAGCGGGAAGATAATGAAACGCAAGTCATAGGCACCGTCGCCAATCGGGCTCGCGTCGGCCGCCAGGCCAGGCGCACGCGCGACCGCGTCACCCAGCACCAGGCCGAGGATCAGCGCCGACACCAGTGTGACCTCGAAGCTCTCGAAGACATCGGCGGCCATACCGGCGCAGTCACCGACATTATCGCCCACCAGGTCGGCGATGACGGCGGCATTGCGCGGGTCGTCCTCAGGGATGCCGGCCTCCACTTTGCCCACCAGGTCGGCACCGACATCGGCGGCCTTGGTGTAGATTCCGCCGCCGACACGCATGAAGAGCGCGATCAGCGAACCGCCGAAGCCGAAGCCAAGCAACGCATCTGGCGCAGCGATACCGAAGACCATGAAGATCAGTGTGCCACCGAGCAGACCAAGCCCGACCGTCAGCATCCCGGTGACCGACCCCGACTTGTAGGCCACCTGCAAGGCCGGGTTGTACCCCTTGCGCGAGGCAGCAGCAACGCGCACATTCCCCTCGACGGCCACATTCATGCCAACGAAGCCGACAGTGTATGAAAACAACGAACCCATCAGGAAGGCGACAGCCCGCCCGATCGCTACCCATAACGTTGCCGCCTCGGCGCTGCCGAAATGCTCCACTGCCTCGCGTGTTGGCGGGATAATGAAGACGCTGGCGGCGAGCACGAAGGTGAGAATAGCAATCAGAATGGCGATCGTACGGAACTGGCGGCTCAAATAGGCGTTCGCGCCATCCTTGATGAATCCCCAGACCTCCTGCATGCGGGCGGTACCCTTGTCCTGCGCCAGGATCTGGGCGCGCAAGACGAACGCGTACGCAATGCCGAAGATTGCTACGCCGAGCACTGCCCATACGGCTGCCTGTTCAAAAGCGCTGAGTTCCTGCATCGACTCTCTCCTTACAGTAGCGAGCGGGTGGCGATCATTGCTTCAGCCCCAGGGTTACGACCAGCAGTGTCGTGCCTGTCAGGTCCGGCGACTTCGCCGGTAGTCTGGCGTGTGAACGTACATTGAGGAAAGAGCCAGTGGTAGTTACCGGCCTGCCAGGCTTCGATCCAGGCTCCTTTCGATTCAGAGTGAGTGAGAAGCAGCGGTATGACGCCCGATTGTAGCATAGCCCGTCGCGTCATGCAAAATGAGTCCATCAAAAGATGGATACCACATCGTTCGCAACGCCGATGCTGGCATGGGTGGGATGTGGTACGCTGCAATCGGTCGGGTGGTGTGCGACGGCGCCGCCCGGAGCGAAGAAGATAAGGACTTCTCCGCTCATGGCCTCACCGTCGTCCTCATATTTCCTCAACGGCTGCCGCAAGGCAGCCGTTTCCTCTTCATTCGACGGGGTTAGCGGCCGGAGTTCCTCTCCAGACGGAGGGCATGCATGCCGTTTGACACCCTCCAGCTTTCGGGTATAATACCGCTCGGAACATCGTGCAACTTTTCACTTATTATGCAGGTGGTTCTTCCCGCATAGCGCATCTCACCGCACCAGGCGCGGTCGCCCGACGATGCCTGGCGCGCCGGTACATCCACGTGCTCGGGCGCCGAATTCTAGCAGAGGAGACCCCATGCGGACTCATCCTCGATCCCTGGCTCGCCTTGTTGGCCCGGTGCTGCTCATTGGATCGTTCTTTGCTCTTGCCGCCTGCGCGAATACTCCCGGGAACACCTATGATCCCCAGGGCGACCATGCCCGCCGCATCTATGAGTTGCTTATCCCGATCTGGTGGATGGCGCTCGGTGTATTCGTCGTCGTTCAGGGATTGCTCGTGTATGCTGTCTGGCGCTTCCGGCGCCGGCCCGGCAGTGCGGCGATGCCGGCGCAGGTTCATGGCAATACGCAGGTCGAAATCCTCTGGACGGTTGCGCCAGCGATTATTGTGCTGGTGATCGCGGTGCTGACCTTTCGCACGCAGGCAGCAAATGCGGTGATGCCGGCTGATGCTATGCGTGTGACGGCTGTGGGTCACCAGTGGTGGTTCGAGTTTCAATATCCCGAGCTTGGCACGGAGGGTAAGCCAATCGTCACTGCGTCGGACATGTATATCCCGGTTGGCCGCCCGGTCACCGTCGTGCTCGAGGCAAAAGACGTCATTCACAACTTCTGGGTGCCCAAGCTGGCCGGGAAGACCTACATGATCCCCGGGAAAACGAACTATCTGACGTTTACTGCCGAACAGCCGGGGATCTACCGTGCGGTATGCGCCGAGTTTTGCGGCGAGGCGCACGCGTTGATGCGTTTCCGCGTGATCGCCATAGATGCCGCCGAGTTTGATCGCTGGGTGGCGCAGAAGCGCGTCCCCCCGCCGGCGCCGTCTGGCACGTTGACCGTGAACGGCCTGACGGGTGATGCGGCGCGCGGCCAGGCGCTCTTCCTCGATGCGCGCAAACAGTGCATCAGTTGCCACGCCATCGAAGGGACGAACGCGCGCGGCGCGATCGGGCCGAATCTGACGTATTATGGGAGTCGCCAGACGATCGCAGCGGGCATCCTCCCCTACTCGCCGGAGAATCTTGGCCGCTGGCTGCGTGAAGCGCCCGGCCTGAAACCTGGCAATTTGATGAGCCGCGTGTTGACGCCGCAATGGATCAGGGCGAACCTGAGTGACCAGGAGATCGCCGATCTGGTTGCCTATCTTGACAGCATGAAGGTATCGGTTGCGCTACCCCCCGAACGATAGATCAGGAGGACGCTTGTTATGGCAATCGCTGAACGGACAGCCGGTACGATAAGCCCGCCGGACATTCATGCGCGGCCAGGGTGGGCCGGCTGGCTCAGTACAACCGACCATAAGCGCATCGGGATCATGTATCTGGTCAGCGCGTTCATCTTTTTCCTGATCGGGGGGATCGAAGCGCTCTTGATGCGGATTCAGCTTGGCACGCCCGATAACACCTTCCTGACGCCTGATGTGTACAATCAGATGTTCACAATGCACGGCACGACGATGGTGTTCCTTGCGGTTATGCCGTTGAACGTCGGGCTCGGCAACTATATCGTGCCGCTGATGATCGGTGCGCGCGATATGGCCTTTCCGCGTCTGAACGCCTTGAGCATCTGGCTGTTCATCATTGGCGGGCTGATGTTGTATGTGAGCTTTTTCGCCGGCGGCGCGCCGAATGTCGGCTGGTTCGCCTATGCGCCGCTGACGCAGAAGCAGTTCGCGCCGTCCGCCGGTGTTGACTACTGGATCATCGGTATTGGCCTGACTGGCGTTGCCTCGATCGCCGGCGCGCTGAATTTCATTGTCACCATTCTGAATATGCGCGCTCCTGGCATGACCCTGAGCCGGATGCCGCTCTTCGTCTGGATGCAGCTCGTCGTGGCCTTCATTCTGATCTTCGCGTTCCCGGTATTGACGGTGGCAACCATTCAGTTGCTGTTTGACCGGCATTTCGGTACGCGCTTCTTCCTGCCTGCTCAGGGCGGTGATGCGGTGCTCTGGCAGCATCTGTTCTGGTTCTTCGGCCATCCCGAGGTCTATATCCTCATCCTGCCGACGATGGGGATCATTTCCGAAGTGCTGCCGACATTTTCGCGCAAGCCGATTTTCGGGTATGCGTTCGTGGCGTATTCCGGCGTGGCGATTGGTTTCCTTGGCTTCCTGGTCTGGGCGCACCACATGTTTGCTGTCGGCCTCGGTCCGCTGGCCAATGCCTTCTTCGGCGCCGCCAGCTTCTTGATCGCGGTGCCGACAGGCGTAAAGATCTTCAACTGGCTTGCGACCATGTGGCAGGGCTCGCTGAACCTGACGACGGCGATGCACTATGCCATCGGCTTCATCAGCATGTTCGTCATTGGTGGTATCAGCGGTATTACTCTGGCATCGCCCCCCATCAATGTGCAGCAGACCGACTCGTACTATGTTGTGGCCCACATGCACTATGTGTTGTTCGGTGGCGCGATCCAGGGTATCTTTGCCGGCGTCTTCTACTGGTTTCCCAAGATGACCGGTCGCATGCTCGATGAACGTCTGGGCAAGTGGCAGTTCTGGCTCATGCTGATCAGTTTCAACCTTACCTTCTTCCCGATGCATCTGAGCGGTAATGAGGGTATGCCGCGCCGTATCTATACCTATGAAGCCGGTATGGGCTGGGAGCTCTGGAACCTGCTCTCCACCATTGGCTCGTTGTTGCTGGCAGTGGCCGTGCTGTTGTTCCTCTGGAACATGCTAACGAGCCTGCGCCGCGGTGCGATCGCGCCGGCAGATCCGTGGGATGGCGCGACGCTGGAATGGGCGGTCAGTTCGCCGCCACCGTCGTACAATTTTGCGGTCGTTCCCACGGTGCAGAGCCGTCGCCCGCTGTGGGATCGCAAGTATCCGCATCTGCACGAAAGCCACGATCCAGGCGAAGAGTCGATGGAGCGACTGGGTGCCGTGATGCATGACGCGGCTGAAACGGAACCGCCCATACCTGCCGGTGCGATCCATATGCCGTCGCCAACCTATGCGCCTCTGATCCTTGCGCTCGGGATCATGGTGCTCGGGTTTGGCATTATCTATCTTGGCGATCTTGGCCTGGCGGCGGCGGCGGCTATGCTCGTCGGCCTGCTGGTGATGGCGGGCGGCATCGTGAGCTGGGTGCGCATTTCGCACGTGGACTCGCCGCATCATGCGCACTAGATTGCCGGTAGAGTATTCCATGTTTCCGGTGTTTCGGGCTGCCGGTCCATAGGGATTCGGGTTTCTGATGGGTGTGGCTTCACCGCGCCGCATCAGAAACCGAATGCTCTATCATTGTTCTCGTACCAATACGTTTCAAATACGCCCGTCACCCCCACCCCGGCCCGTCCCCGCTGGGGGGCGGTAGTCCGACTCTTCCCCCCAGCGAGGGGAGGTTGGGCGGGGG
This sequence comes from Chloroflexota bacterium, assembly GCA_013388755.1. GTDB lineage: Bacteria > Chloroflexota > Chloroflexia > Chloroflexales > Roseiflexaceae > JACAEQ01. The sequence continues at coordinate 11,941 of JACAEQ010000118.1, read as the reverse complement.
ACGGTGTGGTACATAAAGCCCTGGTTGAAAGGTATTGGTTCTATGCTTGAGCGTACTGGACGTTCGACGTTCAGCGGATGACAGGAGATGCAAGGCATGAGTGATCTGACGACCAGCCCGCATACCGCCACAACACACGCAACGTCGCTTGGCGTTGATAGCCGTAAACTCGGCGTCTGGGCCTTTATCGGGTCCGAGACGTTATTCTTCGCGACGCTGATAACCACCTACTTCGTGTTTGCGCCGGTCAATCGCGCGCGCTCCGACTTTCAGGATCCGCGCGCGTTTCTCGATATTGAGTTGACGACGGTGCTGGCAAGTATCCTGCTCGCTTCGAGTCTCACGATGGTGCTGGCGCTTGCGGCCAGTCGCCGCGGCGATCGCCGTCATTTCACTCTCTGGTTGCTTGCGACGGTTGGCCTGGGTCTGGCGTTCATCGGCGGCCAGGCGTACGAGTTCAGCCATCTTTACCACGAAGGATTGACCCTGAGCAGCAGCCTGTTCGGCACCACCTTCTTTGTGCTGACCGGTTTCCATGGCACGCACGTCGCGATTGGCGTCATCTGGCTGTTGTCAACGTTCTTCAAGGTACGCTCCTACCCGGACTCGCCCGAGAATGCGATGGATGTCGAGATCGCTGGCCTGTACTGGCACTTTGTCGATCTTGTGTGGGTGGCGATCTTTGTGTTGATCTATCTTATCTGACCGGAGTTCTACCGGGTAGCAGTTGATCGTCCAGGAGACAGCACCCTGCGGAGCCGTGCAGCGGCGTAGCGAAGGGTGCATGCCGTCTGATACTTGTTCATCTGGATGCAACCGGGTAGTATGCGGTGGTCCGATGCCGCGTTCTGTCGCCTGCGGCAGCCCGGTACTTTCGTCGAAGGGCGGCTGGCGAACCGCCCCGATGACCATCATGCGCAAAGGTGATTGGAGGGAGCTGATGAAGGGCCATACCGGGCATCATGATGCACCGGCACACGCCGGACACGACCACTCGGATCGGTTCTACTGGATCGTCGCCGGCGTGCTGGCGGTGGTGACGGCGCTTGAGGTCGGGCTGTTCATTGTCAATGAACAGCATCTGATTGCCAAATGGATCGAAGTTGCGCTGCTGCTGATTCTTTCGACAATCAAAGGCGCTGCGGTCGTGATGTTCTTCATGCATCTCAAAGGCGATGCCGGGATCTTTAAGTTTGTTTTCCTGGTGCCGCTTGCCTTTGCTACGACTTTGCTGTTAACATTCATGCTGCTCTTTTCGGAGCATGTCGGCATTGCAGGGTAATACGGAGCGCGCTGATGTATGCCTGGAACTTCCAGCCTGGCTTACTGGCCAACCTGGCGCTCATCGCAGGCGGGTATGCGCTCTGCGTCCTGGGCCCGCTGCGGCGTTTCTTTCCGGGGAATGCGCCAGCGTCGCCGGCACAGGTGCGCCTGTTCTTTGCTGGCTGGGTGGTTCTGCTGATCGCGCTGGCTTCGCCGATCGACAGCCTGGCAGGTTATCTGTTGACGGTACACATGCTGCAGCACCTGCTACTCGCGATGGCAGCGCCTCCCTTGCTCTTGCTTGGTACGCCACGCTGGCTCTTTCGCCCGCTGCTGCGTATTCCTGGCACATACCGGGTGGGGAGATTGCTTACGAACCCGGTGGTCGTCTTCTTTGCCTTCAATGCGATCTTCGCTGTCTGGCATGTGCCACAGTACTATGACCTGGCGTTGCGCGACGAACGGTGGCACATCGTCGAACACGTGATGTTTTTTACGGTCGGCATCCTCTCCTGGTGGCCCATTTGTAGCCCGATGGAGGAATTACCGCGCGCTCACCCGCTGGCGCAGACGGCATATCTCTTCTTCATGTCGTTGCCGGCGACGATTATTGGCGCACTGATTGCTTTCGCCGAGGCGCCGCTCTATCCATCATACGCGCTGCGGCCACGTCTCTGGGGCGTTTCGCTGGTTGATGACCAGCAACTGGCCGGCTTGATCATGTGGGTGCCCGGTAGTCTGGTCTATTTCGCAGTGCTGACCGTCGTCTTTATTCGCTGGCTCAATCGTGACGAGTCTGATGGCCGTCGTCCACTGGCCCATACCTGACGAGTGGTTCACATGCCTGGTTTTCGCCGTCTCTATCCGCCCGCCGTCGCATCCGGCAGCCGGGCGCTCTGGTTTGTCTTTCACGACGCCGACCTGGTGATTCGCAACGGTGCGGCCTGGCCGTTGCTCGAGGGGAGTACGGATGCGCCTGAGACCGGCCCGGTTGCTACCCCGATCTTGATTGGTGAGTTTGATGGGCTCCCGTTGCTGGCGGGCGCATGGCTGCCGGGTGCGCTGGTTCCTGATGGGTATGAGACGACCGGCCTGCGCGCGCTGTTTGCTCGCGGTGATGAGCAGATGAGTGCGCTTGCCGGGTGTGCCGCGCAGTTGTTGCGCTGGCAGCGCACCATGCGTTTTTGCCCGGCCTGTGCGTCGCCGCTTGCGCCGGTCAGCGGCTCATGGGGGCGGCGGTGCACTGCGTGTGAGTACAGTGCGTATCCGCCGATCAACCCGGCGATTATCGTGCTGATTCACGATGATGCCGGGCGCGCGCTGCTCACGACCAGGACGGGGTGGGGGAAACGCTACAGCCTCGTAGCCGGGTTCGTCGAGCCAGGCGAGACGTTTGAGCAATGCGTCGTACGCGAGGTCCGCGAAGAAGTCGGTGTTGACGTCGCCGATGTCTGCTATGTCAGCAGCCAGGCATGGCCGTTCCCGCACCAGATCATGGTCGGCTTCATGGCGCGGTACACCGGCGGCGCGATTGCCGTCGATCACAACGAACTGGCTGACGCGGCATGGTTCACTCGCAATGACCTGCCCGAGTTGCCGCCGCCGTTTACCATTTCGCGCCGGATCATTGAACTCTGGCGATCCGGTGGGCAGACGTTGAACGTTGAACGTTTATTGCCGATCCTGCGCCAGCATATCTTCTCGCGGCGGGCTGAAGGTATCGATTGCCAGCGACGGCTCGAGGGCCTCGACCGCGTGTGGTACGTCGCCCGGTAGCATGACCGTTTCGCCCGGCGCCACCTCGCGCGGTACGCCATCGATCACAAAGCGCAGGCGACCGGACACCAGGTACGTAATCTGTTCGTTCGAGTGGCTGTGTTCCGGTAGACGCGCTCCTGCATCAAGCTCGACCTTGATCTGCATCATGCGTTTGTCCGCCGCCATCGTGCAACGCCGGATCCCCGGCACGATCTCAAACCAGCGCAACCCATTCTGTTCGGTCATCGTCGTGCCCTCCCAACTGTGAACAGTTACCATGCAACCCCGTGCTCACAACAACGTAGTATAAACAGGGCTTACTCCGCTTCACAGTGGAGTACCAGGTAGCATTCGATCGTCCAGGATGACAGGACCCTGAGGAGCCGTGTAGCGGTATATCGAAGGATACATGCCGCCTGACAGGTGTACGCCTGAATGCAACCGGCTAGAACGCTTGCTGTCAGCATCGCGACCAGCAGGAGCAGACCATGAGTGGTTTACTGAGCATTCTCTCAGCATTCGGCCTCTCGACGGCCGCCGGGCTCAATGCGTACATTCCGCTGCTGACAGTCGGGCTGCTGGCCCGCTATACCGATCTGGTACGGCTTAACGCACCCTACGATGTCGTCGCACACCCGGTGTTCCTGCTGGTCGTGGCGGTACTGGCGCTCCTCGATCTGATAGGTGACAAGATACCTGCCGTTGACCATATGCTGCATCTGGCCGGGATGGTCATCAGCCCTGCGGCAGGCGCGATCGTCTTCCTCGCGGCAAACAGTTCAACCGGCGCCGTGGACCCGGTGCTGGCCGCCGTGTGTGGCATCCTGGCCGCTGGCGCGACGCACATCGGGCGCAGCGCCGTTCGCCCGGTAGCGACCGCCACGACTGGCGGCATTGCCAACCCGGCGATCAGCGCAATCGAGGATGTCACGTCGCTGCTGGTATCGATTCTTGCGGTACTGGTGCCGGTGCTTGCGATCGGGCTGTTACTGATGTTCGTCATACTCACCGTGCGTTTCGTGCGGCGAATTGTGCCTCGTCGTTCGCCTGGCTCGCCCTGACGCCGGCCTCTTCCCAGGGCTTGTAATCGAGCGACTGGTGGCGAAAGTAGGTGTTGTACAATTCTGCGTAATGCCCGCCGGCGGCGAGCAGCCGGGCATGGTCCCCTTCCTCAATGATGCGACCCTGCCGTAGTACAAGGATCCGGTCAGCGGTGCGTACAGTCGAGAGGCGGTGGGCGATAATGATACTGGTTCGCCCGCGCATGACAACATCCAGGCCATCCTGGATCTGCGCTTCAGTGAACGGGTCAATGCTTGCGGTCGCTTCATCGAGAATGAAGATTGACGGATCCTGCAACAACACGCGCGCCAGGGCGACGAGCTGGCGCTGGCCAAGTGAAAGACGAGCACCACGCTCGCCGACGTCGGTTTCCAGGCCATGCGGTAGATCGGCGATCCATTCGCCGCCGCCCAGTTGTTGCGCCGCCGCCAGTATTTCATCTATGGTCGCGTCAGGCCGGCCATAACGGATGTTGTCCGCGACGGTTCCGGAGAAGAGGAACGGAACCTGCGGTACCAGGCCAATCTGCCGCCGGTACTGCGACAGGTCGAGGCTGCGGATGTCGCGGTCGTCAACCAGCAGGCGCCCTGCCTGAAACTCGTAGAACCGGGTGATCAGCTTGATCAGGCTCGATTTACCGGCCCCGGTATGCCCGACGACCGCCAGTTTCTGCCCGGCCGGAATGATGAGAGAAAACCCCGGAAGTACCCACCTGGTCGCTTCGTTCTCGCCTTCCCCGGGTTGCGTGCCATTACCATCGGCTATGTCGTACCGAAACCAGACATCGCGAAACTCAATGCGCCCGCCGAAGTGTGGCACCGGTTCATTGCCGATCTGTACCACTTTCGGCTCGGCGTCAATCAGGGCAAACACGCGCTCGCTTGCCGACAGGCCCTGCTGAAACTGGCTCCAGAACGAGGCGATGCTGGTGAGTGGGAAGAAGTAGATCGCCAGACTCTGCACGAACAGGTACCATTCGCCAACAGATACGGTGCCGCTGATTGCCAGCCGCCCACCAGAATAGACAACCGTCGCAACCGCCAGCCCTGAAAGCAGGTTCAGCGCCGGGAAGATACTGCCGAACACCAGACCCTGGCGGAGGCGCACCTGAAACGCCAGCTGGTTCGTCTGCCGAAACTGCTTATAGATGGCTGCCTCCTGGCGGAAGCTCTTCGCCACCGCAATGCCGCTGACCGTCTCCTGGATCGAGGCGTTCACATTGGCCTGCGCGCGCTGCGCCTGGCGCGTCGTGACACGCGCCAGGCGGCGGAATGCCAGGGCAACAACAATGACGACCGGCCCGATAGCCAGCGTGATCAACGCAAGCTGCCAGTTGATCGTCAGCATCACCGTTGCCACAATGGCAACCAGCAGCAACTGGCTCAACAGGTCAATCGTCAGGGTAACGACGGTCGAGAAGTCCTGCGTATCAGAGGTGACGCGGCTGACAATGCGACCTGAGGCATACTGGTCATAGAATGACATATCGCGCTGCAACACGGCGCGGAAGGCGTCCTCGCGCAGCGCCAGCACCACATCGCCCACGGCGCGCGCCGAGAAGGTCTGGCGCACGAAATTGAAGAACCAGCCGAGCGCGCCCATCACTGTCACGACGGCAGCCAGGCCAAGCAGGAGTTGCAGCGCGGGGCTGCCCTGCAATGCCTCGATGCCGCGCGTGATGACGATCGGGATCACCGTTGCAACCAGTGAGCCCAGTACAACCATGGCGGCAACAAGGGCGACACGCCCACTATGTGGGCGGAAGTAGCGCCAGATACGACTGATCAGCGCCCGGTCGCTGTAGGTCCGATCATACGCTTCGGCCGCCAGGCCATCCATGATGAAACCCATGAAACACTCCCGATCCTAAGTATTGAGCAGCAACCGGCGCAATCCGCTGCGCTGGCTCGCGGTCAGTCCAATCGTTGTCAGGTATGCCTCGATGCCACCGTATCGCTCATCAAGGTATGCCAGCGTCGCCAGCATGGCGTCGCGTGGAGCCGGCGACAGCCGGTCGAAGCGCGTCACATCATACCCCAGGCGGAGCAACATGGCGCGAATTTCAGCCAGCAACGACACCGTCAGCGTACCGCTCAACGCATAGTCGTCGGCAATGGTTGGTGCCGGGACGCCGGCTGCGCCAAGCGCCAGCGCGGTGATTATGCCGGTGCGGTCTTTGCCGACGAAGCAATGCACCAGAACTGGCGCTTCGGCCTCGGCCATCAAACCGAGGACGTCGCGAATCGGCGTCTGGCATTCGTCCAGCATCAACCGGTACAGGTCGTTCACCGATGCGGAACGCGCCTCGATGCCAGAGTCGCTACGTTCAGGAATGAGCGGAAGGTTGATGTAGCGAATGCCATCCGCTGCGGCAAAGACGTTGGGATTGTGCGCTACCTCGACCGGTAGCCGCAGATCAACGATGGTTCGCACGCCGTACTCGCGCAGGACGCGTTGATCGTCGGGGGTGAGGCGGTGCAGACTATCGGCGCGCAGTAATCTGCGCCAGCGTGTCAGTGCTCCGCTGGCGGTGGCATACCCCCCGACATCACGAACATTATGTGCACCTTGCAGTGGAATATGGCGTTGTTCAGTCACGACTGCCATCCCCCGATGGCCGGTTCTTTGCCGGTCGCTGCAACGGCAGGCACATCGCCTGCGTCATAGCGGGCAAAAATACGGCGGTAGGCCTCACTGGTCGCCAGAAGTTCCTCGTGGGTGCCCTGGGCGACCAGTTCACCATTTTTCAGGACCAGGATGCGGTCAGCCCAGCGGATCTGCGAAATGCGATGCGTGATCAAGAGCGTGGTCCGGCCGGTAAGGACGCGGCGCATCGCGCGCTGAATCTGATCTTCGGTCGCGCTGTCAATAGCGCTGGTTGAGTCATCCAGGATCAGAATGCGTGGATTGGTCAGGAAGGCGCGTGCAATCGCGATTCGCTGGCGTTGCCCTCCCGAGAGCGTCACGCCCCGTTCACCGACCACCGTGTCATACCCATCAGGGAACGACAGAATGAAGTCATGCGCCTGCGCCTGGCGCGCCGCCCACTCGATCTGCTCACGGGTGGCAGTACCGGCCGAGCCGAACGCGATATTCTCTGCGATCGTGCGTGAGAACAGGAAGATATCCTGTTCGATCGTCGAGATCTGTGATCGGAGGGCGTCAAGATCCCACTCGCGCACATCCACGCCATCGATCAGCACGCGCCCATTGGTCGCATCATAGATCCGGTTGACGAGGCGCGTCAGTGATGTTTTTCCCGCACCCGTCTGGCCGACGATGGCGATCGTCTCGCCGGCGCGCGCGGCAAAAGAGACATTGCGCAACACCGCCGGTGATCGCGCAGCGCTCTCAGCGCTCCGCGATGCGTTGTGTGGTGCTGCGGGCACCGCATCGTAGCCGAAACTGACGTTGTCAAAACGAATCTCGCCCCGCATCGGAGCATTATAACCACCTGCGTTCTGGTCGAGTTCAGTTCGGGTCGTCATGGTGCCAAGAATGCGATCGGCGCCGGCAATACCAAGCTGAACCAGTGAGAACGTGAAGAGTGAAATGAACGTTGGAAAGCGCAGTACTTCCAGCAGGCCCATATAGCCGATGATCTGGCCGACGCTGATCATGCCGGCCCGCCACAATACCAGCGCATGGCCGAAAGCCAGGCCAAGCATGACGCCATAGAGCAACAGCGGTAGATAACGCGCCTGAACACCCCCTTCCTGCACAAACAGGTCGCGGTAGCGTCGCGCATGACCGGTGAACTTGCGCTCCTCCTGCGGTTCCTGGGCATACCCCTTCACGACTTCGATCCCGCTCACGGCTTCGGCCAGCCCGGCGTTCATCACGCCGAACTGGCGTCGCAACGCGCCTGCCACGGGCGCGAGCTGGTCGTTGTAACGCCGCAGTGCCCAGGCGAAACTGATCAGGAACAGCACAGGCACCAGGAGGAGCTGCAATTGAATCGTCGCGATGGCGATCAGCGGCACGGCCAGGCTTACCAGCGACTCGATAATCAGGCTCGCACCCGGGTTGAGCATCGAGGTGATCTGCTGCACGTCATTGGTCGCGCGCGCCATGATGTCGCCGGTGCGCTGCCGGTTGTGGAACGTGAGGCTTTTGCCGAGCAGGCTGACATACAGCTCCTCACGGGTATTACGCTCGGTCAGTTGCGACAGGAGCTGCATCGAGAAGCTGTTGGCAATGTCGAGCAGCCCATAGGCGAGGCGAACCCCCAGGATGATCAGCGCAAGCTGCGTCAGGCGCTCCAGGGTCGTGCCACTGACAACCGCATCGAATGCATTGCCGACCAGTACCGCACTCCAGCTCTGCGTCGCCGCCATGCCGATCACGGTTGCAACAAAGGTGACCGGCAACAGCGGGTACCGCATTACATGGGACCATATCCAGCGTAACGGTGACCGGCGATCATAGGTATATTCACCGGCAACCGTAAACTCTCTGCCTGTCAAACGTTCGCTCCTCTCACCCGTTGTCTGGCGTTGATGATCAACAAGGGATTGTCACGACCGGCGCAGCCCGGAGCCATTCCGGCGCCGGCATCACGCCACCGGCGGTGGGCCGGCTGTCACAACAGCATAATCGGTAACCGACAGATATTTGCGGGCGACCGCGAGAACCTGGTCATGATCGATACTGCGGATGATCGCCGGATAGCGCGCAATATAATCGAGGCCAAGGTGGTACCGCTCGATACCGAGCAGCGTGCCTGCGATCCCATCGTTCGTTTCGAGGCCGATCACCATGCTGCCGGTCATATAATCGTGCGCGTCAGCAAGCTCCCGGGGTGTCGGCCCTTCGGCGGCAAAGCGTTCTATTTCACGCACAATCGCATCCAGCGCCTGTTCGACGTGCGCCGGATTGACCCCGGCAAGCGCGGCCCATGGCCCCGCGCCCAGGTCAGCGTCGAGGCTACTGCCGCAATAGTATGCCAGCCCATACTCCTCGCGCACCCGTTCGCCGAGACGCCCGCCCATCCCGATCCGCCCGAGGATCATATTCGCCACGCTGGCGGCGTAATAGTCGGGGGAAGCGCGGTCGAGCCCGTGGACCGCCCAGATGATATCCGTCTGGCTCTTGCCTTCAAGCGCGACGTGCGCCCGCGGGCGCCCGGGCAAGGGGGTCGGCCTGGGAAGCGAGGCATGCGGTGGTGCGCCCGGCGACTGCCACGTGCCAAAGTACTGCTCAATGATGGTGATGACATGCGCCGGTTCGACGTCGCCGACGACGGCCATCGTCGTCGCGGCTGGATGATAGAGGTGGTGGAACGCCGCCAGATCGTCGCGTGTAATGGCGCTCACTGTCTCGATTGTACCGCTACTGAGCCGGCTGTACGGATGGGAAGGCGGAAACATGAGCGCCCGTAACGCGCGTGAGGCGCGCATGCGCGTATCCTGTTCGTATTCGCGCAGCGTCATCAAAAACTGCCCGCGCAGGCGCTCGATCTCCTCGACGGGAAATGTCGGCGCACGCAACATATCGGCCAGAATCTCAACAATCAGCGGTAAATCCTCGCTGAGTGCACGGCCGGTAAAACCACTGATATGCGTGCCACCGCCCGCATTGACGCTTGCCCCGACGCCCTCCGTCATCGCGACGATCTCCTGAAACGTGCGCGCGCCGGCACCACGAATCAGGGCAGCGCCAACGAATGCTGCCAGCCCGTTTTTCTCCACTGGCTCGTTGACGGCGCCGATGCGCACTTCGCCGCGCACACTGACCGTCGGTGTATGTGGGTTGCGTTGTATCAATGTCACGATACCGTTCGGCAGAACGTGACGCACAGCCGTGGCGATCGTGTCGGCGCGATTTGCATGCATCGTTGTCATGGGTCACCTGGTGGTGTTGTCGGCACGAAATACCCCACTGTCCGGCGCCGTTCGACAAGGTATGTCTGTGCGGCGCGCCGTACATCATCGGCATGTACCGCCGCAATCTCGTCGAGCAGGCTGTCAGCGCGACCATAGTGGTCAAGCATCTCCCACATCCCGAGCATCAACGCCTGGTTGGTGACACTTTCATGCGAATAGGCGATCTGAGCGCGCATTTGCTTCAATACTCTGGCCAGCTCATCGGCGCGCGGACCGTGATCCTGCATCACCACAATCTCATTGAGCAGCGCACGCTCCACCTCATCAACGGAACGACCGTCCTGCACCATCGCATGAAACTCAAACAGATGCGGATCGTAGGAAGGGCGAAAGCCACTTGACGCATACGATGCAAGGCGCGTTTCGACCAGCGCACGGTAGAGCCGGGCACTGCGATTCGTCTGTGCGCCGCCGCCGAACGACAGCGACTTCGCTCCTGACAGCACAGCGTCGAGCACCAGCAGTGCGGCGAAATCGGGATGGCGGCAATCTGCCGCGTGGTAGGCGATCTGCACATACTGTGCCGGCCCGGGCCGGCGCACAATGACGCGGCGTTCACCCTGTTGTTCAGGCTCGCGCCAGCGGAGCGGCGGCAACGCCGGGCCGGCCGGCAGACTGTCGAAGTACCGCTCAACATACCTGAGCATCGTTGCACCATCAAAGTCGCCCACCAGGACAAGCACGGCATTATTGGGGCGATAAAACGTCTGGTAGTGTGCAAACAACCTTTCCCGGGTAAGGGTCAGCAGGTCATCGCGCCAGCCGATGACCTCGTTACGATACGGATGGATCTGAAAGGCTGCTGCCATAACCGCCTCGTTGAGCCACCATTCTGCATCATTCTCATATCCCTCGCGTTCCGCCAGAATGACCGTACGTTCATTTTCAACCTCATGATCTTCGAACACGGCGTTGATCATCCGGTCGGACTCAATCCGCAACCCGAGCTCGATCCGGTCGGCGGGCAGCGTTTCAAAATAGGCGGTGTAATCGTGGGATGTGAAGCCGTTGAATGTCCCGCCGTTACGGGCGATCAGGCGATCCAGATCGCGGCCAGGTATCTGCGGCGTTCCTTTGAAGAGCATGTGCTCAACCCAGTGCGAGATGCCGGTAAAGCCTGGCGCCTCATTGCGAGCGCCGACGCGGTACCAGATCCAGCTCGTAGCGAGCGGAGCGCTATGCACCTCGCGCAATAGCACCAGCATACCGTTACGCAGCGTGTGCGCGTGTACCGTTCCTGTCATAGTGTGAACACAATCCCTGTTTTGCTCAGCGGCAGCGCAATGCGCCGACGTGTGACGGCGCATCGGGTTGCTCAAGGCGCATGGGCCTGAACCACGTCTCAAGTATGCAGCGATTGGCCAGCGGGGAATGAACCCGTGGAGCGTGTCGCGGATGCTATGCATTATAGCCGATCATCGGGTCATTTGACAGGAGTGACGCGGTCACGGGCGCAAACGGCCAGCCGGGCGCATGCCAATGCCCACCCGCCGGCGGGACGGCGTTCGTTTCCGCGTTGCGACCGCCTTCCCGCCGCCGGATGATGGACTCTGGAGGGCGTGCCACCTGCCAGGCCACCCTGCTGGTATGCCACCGCATACGTCGTGTGATTTGACACACACCCGGTCTCGTGCTATAGTAACGCCCGTCGAGAGAAACGCCGCAATGCGGCGACGCTCCGCAACAGCAGGCAGAAGCATGGTGGGCTTGACAAGTTCAAGTCACCGTAGTATACTGTCCTGTACCGAAGTAATCGTCTCACCTGCGAGGGTAGACGCAACACGTGAGCAGGTAACGACAGGCAAGGGCGCGACAGACGAGGGAACTCACCTGTCGCCAGGCCGGTTCGCATCGCGCAGGTGCGACCGCCTGGTTTTTTGTCGCCCGGTCGTGCCTCACGCGGGACCTTCACAACTGAATCGTGATGTGCAGCAGACAGGATCGGGTCACCGATGGCGGCGCTGCGGCCTGTG
>JACAEQ010000083.1 GCA_013388755.1 Chloroflexota bacterium | reverse complement strand
TAAGTGAATGGGATACAAGGGCTTTGGGCCACGCATACCTGATACCTCCATCACCCAGGATACGATGCCAAACGGATCATGTCAAACTCGGATCAAATATATGATAGCCTGTACTTAGAAGTACAGATGGCGGCGCCACCTGGAGCAGCGAGAAGGGTTCTTCGCTATTTCGGAGTCCCATGTCTATGCTCCTGGTCACCGACCCGGCGCAACCATCGGCAATCTATGTCGGGACGTCACTCGGCGGCGTGTATCGGCTGGCGATCGAGAAGGCGCGCTGGGAGCCGTATCCCGGTCCGTAATGGGGCGGCGCGCAGGGTTGCTGCGTGCCGGACGGTCTGCTGCGGATCGGCGCGGACTATGTGCCTATCCGAAAAACGCTACGCCTCCTGTCATTGCTACGACGTACGCGGTGGCGTACCAGCAGGGTGGCCTGGAGGGCGGCACGCCCTCCAGGGTCAAACATCCGGCTGAAGCAATCTCCTCTCGCGCCGGTAGATTGCTTCGCTTCGCTCGCAATGACATCCAACCATCCGTTATTCGGCCAGGCACTATGCCTGCCCCCGGTCGTCCCACAAGCCGGGGGCAAGGAAGACCCTCAAGACTCCTGGTCGCATGTTACTTTCCCCCCTTGACATCATCACGAGATCGGATATAATAGTTTAGAAATTATAAAATCTCCGCACCTTCCTTCATACCTTGCCCATGCAGCGTCCGGAGTTCTGACGTGTCACCCACGCGAGCGAACAGGGTCAGTCCGCCGACCGTCACGCAGTACGTACTCGAAACCGTGCGCGCTGATATTCTGAGTGGACGGTATCCTATGAACTCACGGCTCGATCAGCAGGCAATCGCTGCCGAACTCGGCGTCAGCATCATCCCCGTGCGCGAGTGCCTGCGGCAACTCGAAGCCGAAGGGTTGGTGCAGATTTCGCCCCGGCGCGGCGTGTTCGTCGTCGAGTTGTCAATCGACGAGTTCCGCGAGATCTACAGCATCCGCGAAGTGCTCGAAGCACTGGCAATTCAGAAGGCGCTGCCGCACATGACCCCGGCACACCTCGACGATGTTGGTCAGATCAACGCACGTTTCATTCAGGCGATCCAGGACCGGGCATTTGCAACGGCGCTGGAGATCAACCAGGAGTTTCACCTTGCGCTGTACGAACCGGCGCAGCAACCATTGCTGATCGACCTGATTTCGAGCCTGTCGACGCGCTCGATGCGCTACCGCCAGATCTACGTCAATCTGCCAAACCGGGCACAGCACGCGATTGTCGATCACGAGACCATCCTCACCGCCTGCCGCAATCGGGATGTCGTTGCGGCAGATCAGGCAGTGCGCAGCCATCTCCGCCGCACCCTGGAAGGGGTGCTCGCCACCCTCAAAGTATCGCCCGAATCTGACCACCATCCTTCGGACGGCTCGTAAGATGGAGTTTCTACAGGAGGTCAACGTATGACACATCACACGTCCCGCCGACAGATGCTCTGGGCCATGCTGGGTGCGTGGATTGTCGCGCTCACGGTGGGCGCGTGCAGTCAGGCGCCAGCTGCCCCGGCGCCAACGACCGCACCGGCTGCGCCAACGACCGCACCGGCTGCGCCAACGACCGCACCGGCTGCGCCAACGACCGCACCGGCTGCGCCACAGGGAGCGTCGATCAAGATCGGGTGCTCCCTGCCATTGACCGGTGCCTTCGCCGACACCGGTGTCTGGGTGCAGCGCGGATACGAACAGTGGGCGGAGGATGTCAATGCTGCGGGCGGGTTGCTCGGTCGCCCGGTCGAACTGACAATCTATGACGACGAGAGCAAAACCGAGAACGCGGTCAATCTCCTCAACCGCGTCATCTCCGTCGATCAGGCTGATCTGTTGTGCGGCGGATATCCCGGCACTGCCGCTGCTGCGCAGATGGCAGTCGCCGAAAAGAACCAGAAGGTCTATGTATCGATGGGCGGACACATGGCATCCTTCTCGCAGGGGTTCACCTATGTCTTTGGCGCGCCGCCGCTGATGGGACAGTGGTGGTACGAAGGATTGTACGGATGGCTTGCCTCGCTTCCCGAAGCGGAACGACCGAAGAAGGCGGCGATCTTCACCATCAACAATCCGGTCGGCGCTGCCATTCTGGAACCGATGCCGGAAGAACTGAGCGCCCTCAACATCGAGATTGTTGTGAATGAGCGGTATGATGTGCCGTTGACCGATGCGGCGCCACTGGTGACGAAAGCAAAAGGGGCGGAAGCGGACATCTTCTTTGCCAACGGCTTCTTCCCTGACAGCGTGCAGATTGTGAAGGCAATGCGCGCCCTCGACTACAACCCCAGACTGATCGCTCAGGGGGTCGGATCGATCATTCCTGCCTGGGTGCAGGAGTTGGGCGCGGATGGGTACTACGTCTTCTCCGGCACCGCCGTTCATCCGTCGTTGCCGTTCGAGGGCATTTCCCGGCTGAATGATGTGGCCAGCACGAAATACAATGCGCCGGTCGCGCCGATCTACTTTATCTTCGGTTATGCCTGGATGCAGGCATTGCAACGCGGCGTCGAAGGCGCGCAGACTCTCGATCAGACCGCCATCCGCGACTGGTTGAAGGCAAACCAGATCAGCACGGTCGCCGGAACGTTCACCTTCGACGAGCGTGGTCTGCCACCGTCGTACAACTATCTGACCCAGGTGATCGACGGCAAGGTGGAATTGATCTGGCCGCCCGACGTGCGCACGAAAGACCCGATCTATCCCAAACCGGCGTGGGGGCAGTAGACCGATGCTTTACGAACTGGCGCAATCGCTTACCAGTGGCTTGCTGATCGGCGGCGCGCTGGCGGTGTTGAGCGTCGGCTTCAGCATGGCGTGGGGCATAACACACGTGCTCAACGTGGCGCACTGCGCCTTTGCGGTGCTGGCTGCCTATCTGGGCTACTGGGCGCTCAACCGCTGGGGGATTGACCCGCTGCTGGCGCTGCCGATCATGCTCCCGGCATTCTTTCTCCTCGGCGTGGCGATGCACACGCTGCTGATCCGGGCAACGGCGCGACGTGCGCACGACCTCGGTCTGGCAACGATGGTACTGACCTTCGGCCTGGGCGTGGTCATGGAGAACGGTATGCTCCTCGCCTGGACGCCCGACCCGCGGGTGCTGAAGACGGCATATAGCGCCCTGACGTTGCGGGTCGGTCCGGTGATCGTTCAGGCGCCACACCTGATTGCGTTTGGTCTGGCGGTCATCACCATCGGTGCATTGTACCTCTTCGCCGAACGCACGTTTATGGGCAAGGCGGTACGTGCAGTATGGCAGCAACCCATGGGCGCAGCGTTGTCGGGGATCGATCTGGATCGGGTCACGACCATCGCATACGGCATGGCCGTCGCAACGGCGGCGGTTGGCGGTGTGGCGATGTCGTTGCTCTATACCTTCGACCCCGCCACACACCTGAGCTGGCTGGTCTACGTCTTTCTGGTGGTCATTCTGGGCGGCGTCGGCAGTATGCTGGGATCGGCGCTTGCGGGATTGATCATCGGTCTGATTATCGGCATCAGCAGTGTGTTCATCCCGCTGGCATGGAACAATCTCGTACTGTCTGGACTGTTGATTGTGCTGCTGCTGCTGCGTCCGCAAGGATTGCTGCAACGGTAGAGCAGGTGACGAGGATGCGCCGTGGTGCACTGCGATCGTTCGGTTTGCCGGCACCGGATGCGTTGATCGGCATCGGGGTTGTGCTGGCGCTCGCCGCCGTGCCGCTCGCCGGACCGGGCACCTATCTGCTTGGCTTTCTGTTTACCATCTTCATGTACGGCGCACTGGCGGGCAGCTGGAACATTATCGGCGGGTATGCCGGGTACCTGAGTTTCGGCCACGCGGCGTTCTTTGGATTGGGGGCGTACACCACGGCGCTGCTCCTGTTCTATTCTGGCTGGTCGCCATTTCTGACATTACCGATCGCAGGGGCGCTCGCGGCGCTGTTTGCCGCGCTGGTCGGCTACCCATGCCTGCGCCTGCGCGGACCGTACTTCAGCCTGGTGACGCTCATCCTGGGGCTGGCGATGTATTCCCTGACGCTCAATCTGCCGTTCACCCAGGGGGCAAGCGGGCTGTTTCTCCCATTTCTGCGCGTTGACATTTACACCAGCCATGTGATCTTCTACGAAATTATGCTGGGGCTGCTGACCATCGTCACGGCGGTTCTGCGACAGATCACGCGCACGAAGATGGGAGTCGGGCTGACTGCCATCCGCGAGGACGAAGATGCCGCCGGAACGCTCGGTGTCAATGCGACGCGCCTCAAGCTGCAGGCATTCATGCTCAGCGCCTTCCTGACCGGTCTGGTGGGTGGTGTCTATTCCTACTACAAAAGTTATCTTGACCCCTCGTTCGTATTTGCAACCTCGATCTCGATCACCATCGCACTGATGGCGCTATTTGGCGGTCGGCTGGCATGGTACGGTCCACTGGTCGGCGCAGTCGTGCTCTCGATCGTCAATGAAATGCTGACGACACAGGCGCCACCGCAAACCGCGCGGATCGTCTTCGGCGCGCTGCTGATCATCGTTATCATGTTCCTGCCGGATGGATTGATCTCGATCATTCAACGTCGTCTTCCGGCGTTTGTGCTGCGGCGAGCAAAGCAAGCGGCAGCGCGCGACGAGATCATCGGCAATCGGTAGCAAAGGAGGAAGAGCATGAAAATCTTCGACCTCAGCGTTCCAACCGAGATGAGTCCCAGTGAAGTCGAGCCGGTGCAGGTCGAGCATATCAATCACAAACAGACGGCGGCGTTCATGGCGAGTTTCTTTGGCGCAACGGTCGATGATCTTCCCGAAGGCAACGGCTGGGCGAATGATCAGGTGACGATTCGCGCCCATGCGGGCACCCACGTTGATGCGCCGTGGCACTACTATCCGACGTGTGGCGGCACACGCGCCCGTACCATTGATGAAATGCCGCTCGAATGGTTCTACGGCGATGGGATTGTGCTCGATATGCGCCACAAACCGCGTGGCAGTCTCATCGAGGTCGACGATCTGCGCGCAGCGCTCGACGCGATCGGGTATACGCTCAAACCGGGCGACATCGTGCTGATCCAGACCGGCGCGGATAAACTGTGGGGACAGGTGGAGTATTTTGTCGCCGGCGCCGGCATGAGCGCCGCTGCAACCCGCTGGCTGATCGAACAGGGCATTCGCACCATGGGCATCGACGCATGGGGTTGGGATCAACCGTTCTGGGCGATGAAAGAGCGTTTTCAGCAGACCGGCGACCCATCGGTGATCTGGGAGGCGCATCGTGTCGGGCGCGACCTTGAGTACTGCCACATCGAGAAACTTGCCAACCTCGACACGCTGCCACGCCCATCTGGCTTCAAGGTCGCCTGTTTCCCGGTCAAACTCACCGGCGGCAGCGCCGGCTGGACGCGGGTCGTGGCGATGTTTGACGATCTGTAAACCATCATGCGGGATGCGCCATGCTGCGAGGTGTTGGCATTACCAAACGTTTCGGCGGCGTCACGGCGCTGCGGAACGTCAGTTTCGAGGTCGGCGCCGGCGAACTGGTCGGGCTGATTGGTCCAAACGGATCAGGGAAGAGCACCCTGTTCGGCGTGATCTCCGGCTTCCATCCGCCGGACGATGGCACGGTGTTCTTCGACGGGCGCCACATTACCGGCGCCAGACCGCACACTGTCGCGCAGCTGGGGATTGCGCGAACGTTTCAGATCGTTCGCCCCTTTACCGGTATGACCGTCGTCGAGAATGTGCGGGTCGGGGCGCTCTACGGGCGCGGCGAACGTCGCATTGCCGTTGCCGACCGCCACGCCAGGGAGCTGGTCGAATTCGTCGGTCTGGAACAGCGCGCCGACACACTGGCGCGTAACCTGACGCTGGCGGAAAAGAAGCGCCTGGAGATCGCGCGCGCGCTCTCGATCCAACCGCGCGTGCTCCTGCTCGACGAAGTGTTTGCCGGTCTCAATCCAACCGAAGTGCGCGGCGCTATCGACCTGATCGCTCGCATTCGCAGTCAGTTCGGCGTGACCATCATCATGGTCGAACACGTTCTCAAGGCGCTGATGGAAACCTGTGAACGCATCATCGTACTGAGCTACGGCGAAAAAATCGCCGAGGGCGCACCATCCGCCATCGCTGCCGACCCACACGTCATCAGCGTCTATCTGGGAAAGACGTATGCTGCACGTTGAGCATCTGAATGTCGCATACGACACGTTGCAGGTGTTGTGGGATGTGTTGCTGGAGGTGCGCGAAGGCGAGATCGTCGCCCTGATCGGTTCGAACGGCGCCGGAAAGACGACGCTGCTCAAGACGATTTCAGGGCTGATGAAGCCGTTGTATGGCTCGATCCGATTCATGGACGAAACGATCGCCGGTCTTCCCCCCCACGACATCTGCCAGCGTGGTGTGATTCATGTGCCGGAGGGACGCGCCCTGTTTCCGCGTATGCGCGTTATCGAAAATCTGGAACTCGGCGCTTACCTCCCGGCTGCGCGCGCGCAGCGCCATCACATGCTGGAGCGCGTCTATCGTCTGTTTCCGCGCCTGAAAGAGCGCTGGCGGCAGGATGCCGGCACCCTCAGCGGCGGCGAACAGCAGATGGTCGCTATCGGGCGCGCATTGATGGCGCAACCGAAACTCCTCATGCTCGATGAACCATCGCTTGGTCTGGCACCGGTGCTGACGGAAGCGATCATGGACGTTCTGGCGCAACTGAATGCGGAAGGAATGACCATCCTGCTCGTCTCGCAGGAGGTGCAGCAGGCGCTTGATATCGCTCATCGTGCATATGTGATAGAAAATGGACGGATCGTGCGCAGTGGACCGGCGGACGAGCTACGCGCCGACGACGCCATCCGCAGCGCATACCTGGGGTTGTGAAGAGAAAGAAAGGAAACGGACATGGACAAGGTGATCATCACCGCTGCGCTGACCGGCGCGGTGACGGTGCCGACCCAGACGCCATACCTGCCCTACACGATCGAGCAACTGGCGGAAGATGCCGAGCAGTGCGCGCGCGCAGGCGCGGCGATCATCCACATCCATGCACGCAACCCCGCCAACGGCGCGCCATCATCCGACATGGAACTGTTTGGCGAGATCCTGAAAGCGATCAAAGCCCGCACCGATGCCGTCATCTGCACCACAACCGGCGGCGGCGTCGGGATGTCCCCGGCGGATCGGGTGCGCGTCGTACCGATGTGGCAACCCGAACTGGCGACCTGCAACATGGGATCGATGAACTTTTCCGTTCACCCGATTGCACGACGCTTCTCTGACAGCGACTATTCGTTTCCATGGGAGAAACAGTGGCTCCTGGGTAGTGAAGATTTTATCTTCCCCAACACCTTTGCCAGCATCAAACACTTCCTGGGTGAGATGAAAAAAACCAGCACCCGCCCCGAATTCGAGATCTACGATGTCGGCCACCTGTACAATCTCGATTTCATGGTGAAAGAGGGCCTGGTAGAAACACCCCTCTGGTTGCAGTTCGTCATGGGCGTACTGGGCGGCATTCGCGCAACCCTGTACGACCTGACCCATCTACTCGATACGGCAAATCGCCTGTTTGGACCCGGCAATTACCACTGGTCGGTCATTGGCGCAGGGTATCCACAGCAGTTCCATATGTGCACTGCTGCGATCATGCTTGGCGGGCACGCGCGGGTGGGTCTGGAGGACAATATCTTCGTCAGGCGCGGTACACCGGGGCGTAATCACGAACTGGTCGAAAAAATCGTCAGGATCGCCGCTGAGTTCGACCGTGCGCCGGCCTCTCCCGCTGAGGTACGTGCGTTTCTCGGCCTCAAAGGAAACGCCAGTGTCGGGTTTTAGCCACAATACTTTTCAACTAAGCCTGTCACCCCCACCCCAACCCTCCCGCCGGGGGAGGGGGTCCGACGCCGCCCCTGAACCAGCGGGGGAGGTCGGGCGGGGGGCCGTGCGCGCGGGTGAACGCGCCGCGCCATGGTTGACCTTGCGGCACTGGTGCGCGCGCTACGAGCCGTCGGCTCTGACGGCTGGCTCTCGTTCGAAGATTTCACCACTGATCGCCTGCTTGCCGGGCGCATTGCCGACAATCTGGCATATGTGAAGCAGATGGTCACGAGTGTGTCGAGCTGGTTTGCGACGCAACCTGTTCACCAGCCTCAATGCGTACCGGCAGGATGTTCTGGCGCGGCGGCAATGGGCATGTGGCATATGCCGTGAAGACGCACGGTGGATTGACGGCCTGGTTGAAATCGAGCGTTACCGCGCCATTACGCGGCGCCGAGGCATACAGAAAGCGGCCGGCGCCGTACGCTTCCTTGCCGCAGGTGGCGTCACGGAACACAAAGAATAACCCGCCATCCCTGGTCTGTGTCGCATCGAGGCGATACTCCCGGTCATCGATCGCAAATACCGCTGCACCGGGGCTGAACTGTTCCTCGAGATCACCCAGAATCGTCGGGATGGCTACGGCGCGTGGCGGCTGATACGGCACGAAACGCGCATTGATGCAGTAACGTTCATCTACCGGGAACCAGCGCCGGCCGGCGAATGCACGCCGCGCCGGGTGATCGCGATCGCGCAGACGAAGGCCGACGCGCTCGCCGCGTTCGATGACCAACAGGGTAAAGCTGCCGAACGTCAGCAGATCCGGCGGGCCGGGCGTATCGGAGCGTAACACACGTTCACCGGCCGGTTCGCCATTGATCAGCGCGTTGCCGACAGGGCGAAACAGCACCTCGTGGCCGGTGCGTTCGAAGCCCCCGAGCACGGGAGGGGCGCCGGCAGGGAGGACAATATCGCACGACGGATCTGCGCCGGCGCGTTGCGCCCCTTCAGTGAGCCAGAACAGGCCCGCCAGGGTCAACCAGCCGTCTTCTGCACGCAGTGACGCATCCTGCCGCTCGCGCCAGCGAGTGATCTCTTCAGTATATGACGTCATCGAATAACCTCAACCATCACGACGATCGCCTCCCAATCACATCAGTCACAAGTTGCCCGGTCGTTTCGACCTCGCCTGGAATATCCAGTTGCTGAAACAGGTTCAGCGCGGCCAGCAGGTTCTGTTCGGCTTCCTCCATCTGCTGGTCGGCCAGGTAAGCCTGACCCAGCGAACGCTGCGCATAGGCCACCATATATGGATCGTCATTCTGTTGCGCCATTTTCATCGAAGCCGCGAAATGTGCCACCGCCGCCGACGGGCGCGCGCATGCCAGGTCGATCTGCCCCATCGTGAAACGCGCATAGGGCGCCGCAAACCGATCGCCAAGTTCCAGCACCTCGCTGGCATAGCGTAATGCCGCGTCATAATCGCCCAGTTCAAACGACGCTTCAGCCAGGTTCGCGCCGGTCACCGCGGCGAAATAGGGGTCGCGCACCCTGACGAAAAACGAATAGGCCGGCGCGCCCACCTCAAGCGCGGCCTGAAACTGGCGGGTCTGGACATAGATAAATGCCAGGTTGCTACGCATCTTCTCCAGATTCACCCGGTCGCCAATCCGCTCATAGATCGCGATCGCCCGCCGCGCATGGGGTACCGCCTCATCGATCTGCTGCCGCCGGCCATGCACCGCGGCAATCCAGCGTTCGGCCTGCGCGCGCAACCCATCGTTATCGAGTGTGTCGGCGAGTTCGCCGGCGTGACGATAGGCATCGAGTGCCGCTTGATAGGCGCCTTCCTCTTCACGCACCAGGCCGCGCAATACTTCCAGATCGAACTCGGCACGCTGGATTTCCTGCCAGCTCGCGCGTAACTCGCGCCGGCGCTGAAACAGACGCCCGCGCCGCTGATGCAACGCCGCCATCTGGCCAAGAAGTCTCACCGTCACCTGGAGACCTTCGCTGTAGCTTTCCAGCGCGCGATCGGGATAACCTAGCGCATCCTGCAATTCACCGCGCAGCATCCACAACCTGGCGCCGGCTTCGCTTTCATCGCGCCAGTCATTCTGCTCAAGCTCGAATAACCCCTCCTCATGCTGCCCCGAGAGTTTGCGCAACTCGGCGCGGATAATATCCAGCGCCTTGCGTTCGGCGCCGCCCAGGCGTTGCCGCGATACGTCATTAAAGACCTGGCGCGCCGCGTCGGCTTCACCCCGATTGATCGCCTGATCGCGCTGGGGAAACCAGACCTGTACGGCGCGATGCTCCTGCTTGCTCTGCACGAAATGATACGCGGCGGCAGTATATTCGCCGCGCTCCAGGCGCGCGATTGCCGCCTCGTTATGGAGCATCTCGCGCAGTTCCGGCGATAGATCGTCGCGAACAATCTGCCCCAGCGCCGGCAGGAGTGTAATACCGCCTTCCTCATCATGGGTCAATAAACGCAACCTGGTTAATGACTCGACAGTCGCCGCGTCGAGCACATCTTCTGGCGCATACCCCTGATAGACCGACAGGCGCTGTATGGCGCGCCGTTCTTCGGATGTCAGGCGCCGCCACAGGCGCTGAAACGCCGGCGTCAGCGACAGCGCCTGTCCCGCTCCCGCATCCTCCGGGATCAGCGCGTCGGAGCCATGGCGCAGTGCCAGCAGCAGGGTCAACAAACGGGGATTACCGCCGGTGTAGGTCTGTAGCTGCCGCGCCTCATCCACGGTAAGCTCGCGCCCGGCGTCGCGACAGAGCGCGGTAATATCAGCCACGCTCAAGCCGGTCAATTCCAGATGCAGGTCGCCAATCGGCAATGAGCGCTGGCTGATCAACAATAAGGGCGCGGCGCCACGCAGATCTTCCAGCAGGCCGAAGACCTGCGCCTGCGCCACACTCGGCAACGCCAGAACGCCAGGCGAGAGCATTTCCATATCATCGAAGCAGAGCGTCGGCGCCTGCCCGGCAAGCAGGGCCAGATCCTGGCGCAGCAGCGCCGCCGCCAGATTGAGATCGCCGATCATGCCATTGGCCGAAACCAGATACTGCCAGAGGTTCGGCGCGCCATACTGGTGCATAAACGCCCCCAGCGCGAACAGCAGACTGCTCACGCCATCGTTGAACCCCGGCCGGAAGGTATACCAGAACACGGGGCGATCCGCGAGGCGCGCGGTCGCCGCCGCGCCGACACTGGTCTTGCCAACGCCGCCGGAGCCGGAGAGTGCAACCGCGCGCCCCGCCTGCAAGTGCTGCACCACCTGCGCCAGCTGCTTCTCATAGCCATAGAGCATGGCGGGGGCCTGTGGCCGCTCGGCGCGAACCGCCGGCCGCAGCGAATCAAGCAGCAACGGGGCCAGGCGTTTAACCGCCACATCAAATTCACGATAATGCTGTGATTTCGATCCCGGCAGCAGATCAGGCTGCTCCCAGATATCCGATGTGCGCCGCGGCGCAATACAGCGCTGGAAACAGCGCAATTCCAGCACAATATAGGAATAGCGTGGATCGTCAGGATCGCGGCGGATGGTAGCAATCGCCGCCAGCATCTGATCGCGCGTCGCCGGTAGATTACCGGCCCACAGGCGCGCCGCGGCAGAACGAATCTGATCGCATAACACCTGGCCGCGTGCCTGCGGCGTGACCGGTCGCGGCAGATCATGCAACGCCCGCCCCAGAAAATAGGGATTGGCCAGCGGTGACTCAGCGCCAAGCCGCGCAGGATCGTCATACCATTTCAGCGCCTGTTTGATATGCCGTTCAAACAGGGTCAACTGAACATCGGCGGCGTGAGTGGCAGTGGTCATGCAGACCTCCAATCCGCGCAATTGCTACGTTCATTTCTCTGCGACGCACTTTCTGGGAAAAACATCCCGATTCTTGGGAACATATCATATTTCAAGGGCGTATGCTGGATCTATGCTGTCGCACCACGCGCTTCGGCCAGCAACGAACGACCCGGTTACACTGGAAGATAAACGTTCGGACCCATGGTGGTTGGTTTATGATACCAGAGGAGAGATGAATGTCGATATCATGTGTTCAGCGCCGGCTCCTGGCAATTGCCGCCATCCTGACGACCATACTGGTCGCAACTGTGCCGGGAAGCGCCTATGCGTCATCCGGCCCCGACTGGTTCGGTTGGGGCGTCCATGTCGATTTTCAGAATAGCACCTGGCGAGTGTTATATGTGACCTATGTCGGCACAAATAATCCCACACCGCAGGTGCTTGCGTCCAGCGTTCAGGACATTTCGGCGCATTGCGTTCAGCAGGGCACGGGCACGCTCACCTATCCGACCGCCAATTCGGCCTTCTTTGACGGCAAGACCTATATCCGCTGCGAATTGCCGGCGCTGAGCGCGGGGCTAAGCGCACTTGGCTATACGCCGCCGTCGGGCAGCAACCCGATCTGCCCCTGCGCATTGGGCGCCGGTCCGTTCTGGGTCGACGCCCATGTTCGGCAGATCAACCCTGCGGGGGGAACAATGCCGCTCTTTGACGCCAGCGATCGCGGCGTGCGGTTGAATCTGGTCACCAATAGCGGCAAGGTGCGCACCCAGATGATGGCAGCCCAGAACCTGGCGGCGACGCCGCGTGTGTTTACAAGTTACACGTCGCCGGAACGCACGATCGACCCCGCCGGCAATCGCGATGTGATGGGATGGCATGGCCGCGCCATGGTGCGCGTCGCCGACCATTTCGGCTGGCTGAACTATCTCACCGATCCGGCGTGGCGCACCTTCTTTAAGAATGATGTGTTCAACAATATCCTCGGCGTCTGGCATGAATCGCCGTCCGTATCCGGTACGACAACGATCACCAGCGGATATGAACTGGGCATGGGCGGCGGCGATCTGTATATCGGCTACAGCCCGGCGACCGGCAAGTATTTCCAGGGCGAACTGGTCGTAGGCGGCATTGAACCAGGCTGCAAAGGCAGCTAAACGCGGGCGCGCCATCTCTCCTTCATCCAGCGCGTGTGGGTCGTAGAGCGACTCCGCACGCGCTGCTGTTATTCACACGAGGTACGCGGTGGCGCGAATGCCGCCGCTTTTAGCCTGCGGCAGCGTGGTACTCACGATCAAGATGGTGAAGACCACACTACCGTGTGAACTCACAAAAGTTAATGGGAAAACAACCCGCCATCCTGGGAACATCCACCGCACGCTTCTCGCTACAATCAGTCTGTAAGTTCAAATGCTGATTGGCGGCAACCCGGTCACTTCTCACGGCCTGCACGAATGACGCAACACACCTTGTTGCAGCCCTCCGGCATGCAGCACTGGCTGGCTGTTGCCATGAAACGGTCGCCTGAACCAGGCCGGCCAGAAACAGGAGGTTACGATGATCCATCAGTTACGCCAGCGCACGCTGATCTGGCTGCGACGCTATCTCCCGGCGGAAATCGCCAGTCTAGCGACACTGTTATGCTGCGCCTGGGCGGTCATGGAACTCAGCCACAACGCCGCCCTCACCGCGCTGGCCGCGACCTGGGCCGAAAGCCTGGCCTACTACGGTTCGATGATTATTCGCGAGCTACGAAGTCGCCCACGGCTGACGCCGCTGACGGTTCTGGCGGTGCTGCGCGATATCGTGCTGGAGTTTGGCCTGGCCGAACTGCTCGACAGCATGCTCATCCGGCCAGCGGCGCTCTATCTGGCGATTTCATGGCTGCCGCATATCGGCATCGCGGCAATCGCCGGCAAACTGGCCGCCGATGTGATCTTCTACATCCCGACGATCGTCAGTTTTGAGTTGCTGCGCCGGCGCGCGCAACCGATGACCAAGGAGTTATCAGTATGAGTGCCGAATTCGCTCCAACGCTCACCACCCGCGAGCTTACCGCTTCCAACAAAGACGTCGCCCTGCTTGACGCCAAGATCCTTGCCGAGTATCGCGCACGCGCGCCCTGGGGGATGGCGGCAGCGATTGACCTGGGCGGCTGCGATCCGCAGGCCATTCGCGACCCTGAGCGGATCACGCGCTTTGTCATTGCGCTATGTGAGCTGATTGAGATGCGCCGCTTCGGTGAGCCGCTTGTGGTACGCTTCGGCGCCGACCCGAACGTGTGCGGGTATTCGCTGGCACAACTGATCGAAACCTCGCTGGTTTCCGGTCACTTCGCCGAAGAAAGCGACTCTGCTTATATCGATATCTTCAGCTGTAAGCCTTACCCGCCCTACCAGGCGGCTGAGTTCTGCCGGCAATGGTTCGGCGCAACCACGGTACGCGTCAGTCTGGCGCTGCGCCAGGCCGACCATCCCGACGCGCCGCGCATCCAGTGATTGCATCAACAGGAGGAACGCCAATGAAACCGTATGTTCGCCGCCTGGCAGCGCTGCTGCTGGTTCTGGGCCTGTGGGCATGTGGGGACAATACACCGCCGCGCGCTGTAGCGATCGGCGAGATCTGCCAGCAAGACCCGGGAGCAACAATCGTCGCCGAGGGATACCTGGCGCTGCCAGTCAGTGCGCTTATCTGTCGCGAGGGCCAGTGCAAGATCATGTTCTATGACAACGCAGGTTCGGTATCGGTTGAGTTTGTCGCCAGTGCACAACCCTCCCCCGGTAAACTCACCATCCCTCCCGAACGCTACACACTCGACGACCTCCAGGTAATGCTTGCTGATGGAACCGTCGCCGATCGTACGACGAAGGTCAGAATCACCGGGCCGGTTCGTAAGCCATCGAGCGGATGTTATCTCGAAGCTTATGTGACGGAACGACCATAGCGAGCCTGATGACCGCGGAAGGGCGAAGTCCGTCTTCGCCCACACCATACGTAGGAATCTACTCAACCCGCCGCGGCCGGTATTGCAGCGCTTCGGCCAGATGCGCCGCGCCGATCTGCTCGACGCCGGCAAGATCAGCTATCGTGCGCGCCAGCTTCAACACCCGGTGATAACCACGCGCCGACAGGTCAAGCTGGCGCATCGCGGCCTGCATCAGGCGCTGGCCGGCGCCGTCGAGGGCACAATCTCGGTGAACCTCTGCCGGCCCCATGTCGGTGTTCGCGAGCAGGCGCGTCCCCTGGAAGCGGTGCATCTGCACCTGGCGCGCCGCGACGACCCGCTGCCGGATGGCCGCCGACTCCTCGCCGGCGCGCAGGCTGTTCAGCTTCTCATACGGCACACGTGGCACATCAACAAAAATGTCGATCCGGTCAAGTAGTGGCCCACTGACACGTCGCTGGTAGCGCGCCACCGCCGACGGCGTGCAGGTGCACTGGCGTTCCGGGTCACCATGCCAGCCGCACAGGCAGGGATTCTGCGCCGCAACCAGCATGAACGATGCCGGGTACGTGATGCTGCCGACGGCGCGGCTGAGCGTAACCACACGGTCCTCAAGCGGCTGGCGCAGGACGTCGAGTTTGTTACCGAATTCGGGCAATTCGTCAAGAAAGAGCACACCACGGTGTGCCAGTGAAATCATGCCGGGTTTCACCCGCACCGCGCCGCCGCCGACCAGGCCGGCGAGCGAGGTGGTATGGTGCGGTGCACAGAACGGACGATGCCGGATCAACGGCGTTTCTTTGGGGAGTTGCCCGGCAACACTGTAGATCTTGGTGACTTCGATCGACTCGCCCAGGGTCATCGGGGGCAGAATCGAGACCAGCGCACGCGCCATCAGCGTTTTGCCGGCGCCTGGACTTCCCGACATCAGGATATTATGCCCCCCCGCCGCGGCGACCTCGAGCGCGCGTTTGACATGCTCCTGTCCACGCACCTCACGGAAATCGACCGGGTATTCAGGTTCAGCAATATCAGTGGTGGGCATGCCCGTATAAGCTGCCAGGCGCTTTTCACCGCTGAGATGCGCCGCGAGATCGTAGAGCCAGCGCACCGGAACGATATTCAGGCCGTCGATCAGCGCTGCCTCAGCGGCATCTTCTTGCGGCACAAACACCTGCCGCACGCCACACTCGCGCGCTACCGCCACCATCGGCAGCACGCCATCGGTATGGCGCACCGCACCATCAAGCCCTAACTCGCCGATAAAAACGGCGCTGCTGGCATCACCCTCGACCTGCTCGGATGCCAGCAACAACCCGATAGCAATCGGCAGATCATAGGCCGGGCCGGCCTTTCGCAGATCGGCAGGCGCCAGGTTCACGGTGATCCGCTTCATGGGGAAGGAACGGCCGCAGTTCCGCACCGCCGCGCGCACCCGTTCGCGGCTCTCCTGGACCGCCGTATCACCCAGGCCAACGATTGTGAAACTGGGCAATCCTTGCGCGATATCAACCTCGACCTCGACCAGCACACCTTCGAGGCCAATCACCGCGCTACTGAAAACCTTTGCCAGCATGGCATCCTCCCAATCACCTGTTTCTACGGTGTGTACCGCCGTGGTTCGCTCGATGCAGCGGGTCAGGGGTTGTTCACAGGAGGATGTGGCCGGTGCGATGGCGATTCTGTGCGCAAAGCGCATGACAGCCGTTTCCAGGTCATTGACTGCGGCGACAACGCAGACTATACTGCCGTGCAAGCGCAACCATTCGCGAGAATGACAGCCAGGGAGCAACGGATGACATCAGCGATGCGCCTGATCCTCATCATCATTGGAGCCGCAGCGTTGCTGGCCGGATGCGAGGTTGCTGAAGGTGAGCGATCGGCCACACCTGCTGTACCGGCCACTGCTGCACCGGCGCCGGCGACAGTGGCCGTACCGGCGCCCGGCGCGCCGTATCCCTACCCATACCCGGCGCCGTAGGCCACGCCAGGGCCGGCGTAACCGTTCACACGTCT
Organism: Chloroflexota bacterium; assembly: GCA_013388755.1. Classification (GTDB taxonomy): domain Bacteria; phylum Chloroflexota; class Chloroflexia; order Chloroflexales; family Roseiflexaceae; genus JACAEQ01. The sequence goes on along the minus strand of JACAEQ010000083.1, from coordinate 2,178 downwards.
CCTGGAAGCAAGGGGCGCTTGCCCTCGTATCCCAAACGAGGGCGGGACACCCGCACTCCAGGGTGGCGGTTTACCCCGGGTATGAACAGCTACAGGGCCGCCGATGTTTGCGTCTACCCGGCGAAAATGGTATACTATGGCTCACGAGTTAGCGGTTCGGGCGAAAAGTGGGGGGTCCCCACTTTTCTTGTTGTTAGCACGGTAATCACCCGGTTGAGCGGCGCCGATATACGTACTATGTCCAGACTGAGGACACAATGAAGAGCGATTTCTATGCAGCAATCTCGCAGATTGCAGCCGAACGAGGCATCCCGAAAGAGGCGATTCTTGAGGTGATGGAGAAGGCGCTTGTCACCGCCTATCGCCGTACCCTGGGCAACAACCCGCCGCCGATTGAAGTGTCGGTCAAGCTCGACCCGCAGACGGGTATGGCTCGCGTCTATGCTGAAAAACAGGTTGTCGACGAGGTGTTTGACGAGCGGTTCGAAATCGATTGGGAAGTTGCCAGACGCATCAAGCCCGACGTCGAACTGGGCGAGTCCGTGGTTGTCGAGAGTACGCCCAATGATTTTGGTCGTATCGCTGCTCAGACGGCAAAGCAGGTCATTCTGCAAGGAATCAAGGAAGTTGAGCGCGAGCATATCTATGGCGAGTATATGGATCGCGAGGGCGAACTGGTGACGGCAACGGTGCAACGGGTGGCCAAGGGCAACGTCATCCTCGAAATGGGGAAGGCCGAAGCGATCTTGCCGCCAAAGGAGCAGGTTGAAAACGATCGCTACTATCACGGCCAGCGTCTGAAGGTCTATCTGACCGAAATCCGCCGAGAAGATCGCGGCCCACGCCTGATCGCGTCACGCACGCACAAGAATCTGATTATGCGCCTCTTCGAGATGGAAGTGCCCGAGATCTACAACGGCACGGTCGAGATCAAGTCGATCTCGCGTGAGCCGGGGTTGCGCACCAAGGTCGCGGTTGCTGCACGCCAGGAAGGGATCGATCCGGTCGGGTCGTGCGTCGGTATGCGCGGTATTCGGATCCAGAACATTGTCAATGAGCTGAATGGCGAAAAGATCGACGTCGTCCAGTGGTCGTCTGATCCCAAGGAGTTCATCGCCAATGCGCTGTCCCCCGCTCAGGTGGTCGAGGTGCAGTTACGCGAGGATGAGCACGCAGCCACGGTGATTGTGCCCGACAAGCAACTGTCGCTTGCGATTGGCAAGGAAGGGCAGAATGTGCGCCTGGCGGCAAAATTGACCGGCTGGCGCATTGATATCAAGAGTGCCTCGGCACTGCTTGATGAAGAACGCGCAGCAGCGGAGGCACGCGATGCGGCGGAAGCTGAAGCACTCGCCACCGAGGCAGCACTGGCAACCGCCAGGGTCGAAACACGCAAGGTCTATGCCGATGCGACGATCGTGTATCAGAAGCATCGCTATGGCCCGCTTGGCGATGACCTGATTGGTGAAACGGTGCAGCTGCGGGCGACACCGCAGAAGCTGTATATCTATCGAGGCGATCGTCTGGTGGCGTCGTATATGCTGGTCAATGATGATGAGCACGATGAGGGTGACGCGGTAGAGGAGTAGTCTCACGATTGTGGCACAACCGGCAAAAAAGCAGAAAGGCGCGCGCCAGAAGCATGTCCCGCAGCGAACATGTATTGCATGCCGCCGCTCGGATGCAAAGCGCACATTGATCCGCCTGGTACGTGACGCTGCCGGGCGGGTAAGCATTGATCCTACGGGCAAACGAAATGGGCGCGGCGCATACCTGTGCAACGATCCCGCCTGCTGGGATCAGGCGCTGCGGCGTCGCGCCCTCGAACGCGCACTGCGTGTGAGCGCTCTTCATACAGAAGACCTGGCGACGCTCGAAGCATTCGCGCTGACCCTGACGCCACTCAACAAAGATGGTTGAACCTGGTTGCTTCCTTCGCTATAGCCGGGGCGAAGCGTCGCTGGCACAATGAACACACGGCATGCAGACCACGGATAACGGCCGTGGTGAGGAGCGAATAGAATGAGCAGTATGTTGTCATTTGGATATGATGATTCTGTAGATCTGCACAATCAGCAGCAGTATGCAGGCGGTGGGCGCGGCTCCGGTGGCCCCGGTGGCGGGCGTGGCCCTGGCGGCCCCGGTGGCGGGCGCGGCCCCGGCGGCCCCGGTGGCGGG
>JACAEQ010000105.1 GCA_013388755.1 Chloroflexota bacterium | reverse complement strand
CCGGAATGTGGGCAGCACGTCAAGGCACCAGAGAGAACCGTCTGTAACTTCCGCAGGACGTGGTGCGCGCCTGTACACCTGCCCATATGCTGGTCACCCAGCGATTATGGAGAGGATACCTGGCGATGGCTGAAATGGGTCTTTACTAGCCCTCAGTTTCTCAAAATGCGCCCAACATGCGCTTGCACCTGACGCCACTCCGTTGCGCTGCGCGGCGCAGGTGACGCGAACCGTTGGCGGATAGGCACGCAGGGTGCTGGCATCCTGTACGATCGCATGCTACCTGGTATTACTCCTCGCGGATGGACCAGATCGCCCATGCCGACAATGCATATGCGACCAGCGAGGCCGCCAGCACCGGGACGAATCCATAGGCGACCTGCATCTGCCCACTGACCCACGCCGCAACCGACCAGCCAAGCGACCAGAGAACGGTCAGGAGACTCACTGCTGCGCCACGCTGTTGTGCCGGCGTCAACTTCATCACCAGGGCGTCATTCAATGGAAAACTGGCGGCAATGAATGCGCCACGCAACACATACCCCGCCACAACCACCGGCAGCACGGGGGCAAACATCAGCGCCACTGCCAGGACTGCGCCGAAACGCAGCAGGCTCGCGGCCCGGCGCAACCCCAGCCACGCCGCTGCGGGGGCGCCCAGCAACGCGCCCAGGCCCATGCCCAGCGCGCCAATCGCCAGCGTTGCGCCAACCGCCGCATCGCTCAGGTTGAAGACACTCCGGAAGAACAGGTTCTGAAACGGCAAAAACAACCCCCCCCCAATGCCCAGCAGCAGCGATGGCAACGCAAAGCGCACCAGGGCTCGCGCTGGCAACCGGCGCCGTGGTTCGGTCGTGCGTGTTACCGCTACCTCAGCATACGGTGACGCGCGGAACCCCAGCAATACTGGCAGCGCCGAGGCAATGCCAAGCGCCACAACAACCGACAGCGCCAGCCGGTAGGCCGCCGTATCCTGCGCCCCCACCCCAAGGATCGCAGCCGCCAGCCCTGGCAGCAACCCGCCGACACTGCTACCCACGAGGCCGATGATCAATGCTGCCGATGCATTCATCCCAAAGACCGCAGCGCGCTCCTCGCCACTGGTAATACCGGTCAGCAGCGGCACAACCGCTGTCAGCGCAAGCACATTCGCCACGCCGGCCAGAAACACGATCAGCGCCAGGGTCCAGAGCTGGCTCACCACCACCAGCAGCGCGAAAGCGACCCCGAACCCGATCGCCCCTACCACCAGCAACATCCGCGGACCAAAACGATCGATCAGCAACCCGATCGGCAGTCCGAGCAACGCGCCCGCACCACGATAGATGGTCGCCATCAGGCCGGCGGTATCATTGCCATACCCCAGGCTCACCAGGTAAAAATTAAAGAGCAGGTCGGCAACGCTACCGGCCAGCCCGAATAGCAGGCTATGCGACAGCACACGCCATACCTGCGGCGATACCTGCATGACCGCAGTGCGGATGCGGGCGGCAATGGAAGGCACAACAACTCCTTTCAATCCAGCAAGACGCGCAGCGTTTCTTCGGCGCAACGATCCCAGGTAAAGTGCGCCACTCGCTGGCAGCCCCGTATTCGTAACGATTCACGTAATGCCGCATCATTCGCCAGCCGCGCCAGCCCCGACGCGATCGCTCGCGTATCACGCGGGTCGACCAGAAGCGCAGCATCACCCGCCACCTCGGGCAATGAAGACGTGGTTGACGCCAGCACCGGCACGCCGCAGGCCATCGCTTCGAGCACCGGCATACCGAACCCTTCATAGAGGGATGGAAAGACGAACGCCAGCGCGCCCCGGTAGAGCACGGGCAGATCCTCATCGGCAACGTACCCGACAAAATGTACGCGATCCGCAATACCGAGTTCGGCGGCGCGCCGTGCGATGCCATCACTGAGCCAGCCACGTTTGCCCGCGATCACCAGTGATGGCGCCGGGTGCAATCCCTCGGCGACAAACTGGGCAAACGCCTCGATCAGGCGTGCCAGGTTCTTACGCGGCTGTATCGTGCCCACATACAGGAAATACGGTCGATTCTCGCCAACAATCGCTTGAACACGCGCCGGATCGGCCGTGGAACAGTGGAAGCGTTCTGCCAGCCCGTGATGCACAACCGCAACTTTCGCCGGCGGCACCCGCGCAAGGCGCACCAGGTCATCGCGTGTTGCGCGCGACACAGCGATCAGGCGGCTTGCTGCCCTGGCGCTCCACACCGTTGACAGGCGCAGGTAGACCCGGTGGGCCATGGTATGCGCTTCAGGGTAGTACAGGTAGCCCAGATCATGAATTGTGACAACCGTGCGCATCCCGCGAACGAATGGCGCACCCAGCGGCAACACGTGAGCAGGGATAAAGAGTACATCGGGCGGATGGCGCAGCACCTCAACCGACAGGCGCGTGTGGGTCCAGAGTCGCGGCAGCGGGATGCGGCGAAGCGTGACATTCGCGCCAGATGGCGGTAGATCAACTGGCGGGCGATTACAGTACAGGGTATAAGCGGTCACGTGATCCAGGCGCGCAATCGCCGCCAGCAGTTCATACGTGTAGTGCTCGGTGCCGGTGCGCGTCGCCACGGCGATCCGGCTGATATCAATTCCTACGCGCGTCATAGACATTGTTGAAGCATGTAGGCGACCTGCGGACCCTATGCTATAATACCAATCGCCGTCCGGCCGTGTAAACGCTGCCCTGAAACCGGAACTGCGCATGCGTCGCATGCTGCCACGCTGGCTGCGTTCGAGCAGCGAGCCGCCTGCGTTCTTCGCGCACGATTCGCGCCACAGTATCGCTTCGCGCCTTCGCTGGTCCTATCTGATCTCATCAACGCTCCCGCTGCTGCTGGTGGGTGGGTTGCTGCTGTTCATCAGTCTGAGCGCCCAGCAGCGCACCGTCTTTAACGAACAGCAGAACGGCGCAGCGCGTGTCGCGCGAGATATCATACGCTATATTTCAGGTATCGAGCGCCAGATCGAGACGTTCGGTCTGCTGGTTCGCCCTGGCGCATCACCGCCCGATCTTGTGCTTGCGGCACAACGCCTGCAAGAACGCATCTTTCCATATCTGATCGACCTGGCGGTGATCGGCGAAGATGGGCGTGAGCAGTTCCGCGTGTACAGCCTGCAACCGATCTCCCGCAGCGACCTGCGTGATCTGAGTGGCGATTCCGGGGTCCTGCGCGCCTTGCGCCAGAATGTAACCAGTTTTACTCCAATCGCTCCCAATCGTGACAACCGGTTGACATTCGTGATGACCATGCCGCTGCGGAACGATGCTGGCACCGTCATTGGCGCACTGCGCGCCGAAATCAGTGCCGACCCGATTATCGCCGACCTTCGCGCTGCCACGAGTTCGGCCACCAGCTATGCCTACCTGGTGCGCGCCGGTGATGGTATCGTCATGATTGATGATGGACAACCTGGCTTTGTCCAGCCGCGCGGTATTGTTCACCTGCTTGCATCGGCCGATGGTGTGGCGGAGTATGTTGGAGCGCGTGGCATCAGCGTTGTCGGCGCTGCGGCACCGATCACCAGCAGCGCGCCAACTGGCTGGATTGTTGTTGTGGAACAACCTTTTACGATCGCATTTGCCAGCATTGGCCGCAGTGCGCTTCTTCTGACAACGCTGGTTGCTCTTGTTGGCACGGTGGCGCTGATCTGGGCCTTTCGCGCAGCGCGCCAGCTCACGCAACCGCTCGACGCGCTGCGTACCGGCGCCATGGCGATCGGCGCGGGGCACCTCGATTATCGTATCCATGCCTCCGGTGAAGATGAGCTTGCCGAAGTTGCGCGTACGTTCGATCAGATGGCCGATCATTTGCAGCGTTCGCTGGAAGCGATTGAGCGCCAGAACGCCTCGCTCCGCAAGGACCTGGCGCTGGCACGCGATATCCAGCTTGGCCTGCTCCCGGACCGGCCGCCATGGAACGGCGATACCATGGAGGTCTATGCTCGTTCAATTCCCGCCTATGACGTGGGTGGCGATTTTTACACCTTCTTGAACCTCTCGGAGGGGCGGATCGCCATCGCCATCGGTGATATTTCGGGGAAGGGCGTGGCTGCCGCGCTTCTTATGGCGCTCACGTCGAGCGCGGTCGAGTCGCAGGGGCGCCAGTTCGAGCATCCCGCGCGCGTGCTGACTGCGTTGAACCAGTTGCTGGCGCCGCGCCTGAAGGCGAATCACATGAATGCCGCGCTGCTGTACGCGGTGTTCGATCCTGGTAGCCATACTCTGCGCGTTGCCAACGCCGGCATGATCGCGCCGATGCTGGTATCGCCGGGCAGCTGCCGGATGATCGACATCGGCGGCCTGCCAATCGGCGCCTTCGCCGGTGCAATCTACCAGGAAGAGACGCTGACGGTCGCGCCAGGCGATGCGCTTGTGCTGGTCAGCGACGGCGTGGGGGAGGCCCACGACCCACACGGCCGGCTGTTCGGCTTCGATACCTTTGAACAAACGTGCGGTACTCTGAACACCACCATTGATGTGCGTTTGCTGGCCGAATTGATTATCAATCGCGTTCACGAACACATGGCGGGCGCAGAGCAGCACGACGATATTACGGTCGTCGTGCTCCGGCCATCAATGACTACCGTTGATCCTGTCTCGCATCAGGAGGACACAGCCGATTATGTTGTTATTTGACACCCTGCGCGGCCAGAAGGCGGAGCTTGAGATTCCGCAGAATCGCCCGCTGACACTGTATGTGTGCGGCGTTACCCCATACGATACGACCCATGTCGGGCATGCGCATACCTTTTTGATTTTCGACCTGCTCATTCGCTACATCCGGCATTGTGGCGGTACGGTACGGTATTGTCAAAACACCACCGATGTCGATGATCCATTGTTCGAGCGTGCGGCGCGCGATGGCGTGGCCTGGGATGCACTGGCGCGCCGCGAAACCGAGCAGTTCGTTGCCGACTGTCGCGCGCTCAATCTGATCCCGCCCGATTTCTTCCCGAAAGCTTCGGAGGAAATCGCCGGCATGATCCCCATCATCGAGCGGCTCATTGAACTTGGCCAGGCCTATGCGCGCAATGGTTATGTCTATTTTGATGTTTCGACGGAACCAACATATGGGGCGATGGCGCGCCTTGGCGGGTACGCTGAATTGCTGGCGCAAGCCAACGAACGGGGGAATAACCCGGATGACCCGAACAAAGATGACCCGCTTGACTTCGTGCTCTGGCAGCGTAGCCGGCCCGGCGAACCCACCTGGCCCAGCCCGTGGGGCGAAGGTCGCCCGGGATGGCACATCGAATGCACGACCATGGCAACCCGTTACCTGGGGCCGCAACTCGACATCCATGGCGGCGGTCGTGATCTGGTGTTCCCTCATCATCCATCGGAAATCGTCCAGACCGAGCCATACACGGGCGTCCGTCCGTTCGTGCGCTTCTGGGTGCATGGCGGCCTCGCCTGGCTTGACGGCCAGAAGATGAGCAAATCGCTCGGCAACCTGGTGTTCATCAAGGACGCTCTCCAGCAACACAGCGCCGATGCTCTCCGCTGGTACTTACTCTCTTTCCCATACCGTGACGATTTCAACTATGTTCGCAGCGATGTGTCGCTGGTGGAGCAGAAAATCGAACGGCTCAAGGCCTCCCTTGCGGTGGATGGCGGCACAGGCGAAGCGCTTGACGCAACGCCGTTTCATGCCGCATATTTCGCCGCGCTCGATGACGACCTTGACACGCCCAGGGCGCTGGCGCAGATTGAGGCGCTCAGCTCGGCGATCCTCGCCGGAGCGTCTGCTGGCCGCGACGTCATAGCCGCGCGGGCGGCGCTACGCGAAATGACGAGCGTCTTCGGCTTCTGGGCGGCATCACAGTGAGGAATTGCTCATGCCCGACACACCCAGCCACACACTCGCCGAGATCCTTGGCCAGCCGCAGGCGTGGGCCGATGCGCTCGACCTGGCCGAGACGCATGCCGGGGCGATCCGTGCGCTCCTGGGGTCGCACCGCGCCAGCCCGTCAGTGATCACTGCCTGCGGTTCACCCTACTATCTTGCGCTGAGTGTCGCGCCCTTGCTGCGCCATGCCACCAGCCACCCATGGCTGGCGGTCCCGGCGTCCGAACTGGTCCTCCACCCGGATCTCCACCTCCCGCCAAATGGTGCACCGCTCCTGCTCGCCTTCTCACGCTCCGGCGAAACCAGTGAGACGATTGCCGCCGCACGCGCGGTGCGGCGCCGCGGCGGCGCGATCCTCGCCGTCGGATGCGATGCCGCCAGCACGCTGTTGCGCGAAGCCGACGCCGCGATTGCCATCGCGGCAGGGCGCGAACAAAGCGTCGTGCAGACGCGTTCATTCTCCGCGATGCTGGTTGCTGCCCAGGCAATTGCTGCGCTGGCCAGCGGTTCGATTGCCGCCGGCATGGGCCTCGACCGTCTTCCCGCCGTCGGGGCGACGCTTATCGGTCGCGCACAGCGCGCGATCGCACCAGAGACGCCGCTTGGCAATCTGGCGCGCGATCCGGCAATCGAGCGCGTGTTTGTCCTCGGTTCCGGGACGCGCTACGGCCTGGCATGTGAGGTCGCGTTGAAGTTCAAAGAAATGGCGCTCACAACTGCTGAGGCATTCCATACGCTCGAGTTTCGCCATGGCCCGATGGCGCTGGCCGATCAGCATGCGCTGGTGCTTGGCCTGCTTGCTGAAACTGGTGGCGATGCCGAGCTCGCGGTGCTGCGGCACGTTCGCAATCTTGGCGCGCGCGTGGCAGCGGTTGGCGAGCAGGTGCCCGACGACGAACTGGATGCCGGGTTCAGTTTTGGCTCCGGCATGCCGGAAGCGGCGCGAGATGCGCTGTATCTTCCACCAATGCAGCTCATGGTCCACGAACGGGCGGTGGCCCGCGGCCTGAATGTTGATGCGCCGCGCAATCTGTCGGCATTTGTCATGCTCGACGGCCTAACGTAACATAATGAACGGATGGTCTGGATGGCATTGCGAGCGAAGCGAAGCCATCGACTGGCGCGAGAGGAGAGTGCTGGATAGCATAGCTTCCTGGAAGTCTGTACGCTGGCTCCCCGTCCGCAGGCGACCCGGCATTCGGGTGAGCTACCCGCGCGATCACAGGCAATGGGAGCAGTTGCTGGAACCATGCGAAAAGCGAGAGGGCCTGCAGCAAGCTGAAGTTGCTGCGGCCCTCCTGGTTATGTCGTGCGCAAGCACAGACTCGATACACTCTGTGCTGACCGCCACATCGTGCGGTTCAACAGCCGGCGGCTCAGCTGGCCGGCCCGGTGCTCCAGTTCGCATCGGGCTCGACGACGCCAGAGTCACTGGCCGTCACATCGTGCGATTCAACGACCGGCGGTGGTTCAGCTGCCGGCCCGGTGCTCCAGTTTGCGGCCGCAGCGGTATTGGGGCCAGACATACTGCCGATCAAGGCAAGGCCAAGGGCAAGAGCGACGATCCATCTTCTGAGACGACGGTACAATGCGGTTCGTGGCATCATGTTGTCCTCCTGAACGTTGAACTGGTACGATGGGACCATGCCCGGTACATCATACAGGAGAATCATTACCATTGCAACACAAATGGGCCTACGAACCTACGGCCGCAGCGAAACGTCGCATTCCCTCACGAATCTGATCCAGGCTCGTGGCGTATGACAACCGCAGAAAGCCGGGCATGCCAAAGGCGGATCCCGGCACAACGCCAATATGCGCCGCATCAAGCAAAAAGGCCGCCAGGTCGTCATCGGTGGCACAAACCGTCCCTGACGTGCCCAGCGGCCTGCCGAGCAGGCCCCTCACCTTCGGGAAGACATAGAACGCCCCGTCAGGAACCTGCACCTCGACCCCGGGGACCTCACGGAGAAGTTCGACAATGACATCGCGCCGTTCACGGAACGCCGCAACCATCATCGCCACTTCGCCCGACAGATCAGCGCTACCATCATACGCCGGCAAGACGGCAGCCTGAGTGATCGAGGCTGTGTGAGTTGTCGAGTGGCTCTGGATGGCTTTGATGGCTTCGATGACCGGAAGCGGCCCGGCCACATACCCCATGCGCCAGCCGGTCATCGCATATGCCTTGGATGCCCCATTCACCACCAGCGTCCGCCCGGCGAACTCTGGTGCCACGCGTAACCAGCGCGCATACTCACTATACACAATCGCATCATAGATCTCGTCAGTGACGATCAGCGCCGCCGAGTCGTGCAGCACGCCCGCAAGTGCGCGCCATTCAGCCGCAGAATACACGGCCCCGGTTGGATTGGAGGGCGAATTGAGCACCACGGCGCGGGTACGCGGGCTAAGGGCGCCAGCAAGCCGGGCTGCAGTGACTTTGAATCCCACCTCTGGCCCGGCCGTCACGATCACCGGCGTTGCACCAGCCATTCGCACCTGGTCAACGTAGCTTACCCAGTATGGCGCCGGAATAATAACCTCATCGCCATCATCACAGGTCGCCATGAATGCCAGAAAAAGCGCCTCCTTGGCGCCGGTTGTGACCGAGATCTGCGCCGCGCCATACTCCACTCCTGTCGCAGCGCTGACCTGCCGCGCAATCGCGGCGCGCAGATCGGCCGGCCCACCGACCGGCGTGTACTTTGTTAGATTCTTCTCGATCGCTGCAATACCGGCCGCCTTCAACACCGCCGGTGTCGCAAAGTCGGGTTCACCCTGCCCGAACGAAATCACATCAACGCCCCGGGCGCGCAACGCGGCAATCTTGCCTCCCAGCCCGACGGTCGCTGATGGACTGAGTTGCGCCAGGCGCCGGCTGATCCGCAGCGCTGACGCGTGTATGTCAGACATCAGGTTATCCTCTTCCCGCAAGGTGATCTGGAGGGCCGCAGCCCTCCAGACGCCCGGCGAGTCGTCTGTACCTCGTTTCGGCAGCAGAACGCCGCTCGTCGAGCGCGAATGCAGCCTGTGCCATCGAGTGCAGCGGCATCTCACCGGGACGTCTCTCCGGGAGGCTCCGCATGGACCACCCTGCAACTCGTGGTCATGACGCGCATCTACGCCTGACGGAGACTACTTGACCTCAACCGAGGCGCCCGCCTCGACCAGTTTAGCCTTTGCCGCCTCGGCCTCTTCTTTGCTAACGCCTTCCTTCACCGGCTTCGGCGCGCCCTCAACCAGATCCTTCGCCTCTTTCAGACCCAGGCTGGTAAGCTCACGCACTGCCTTGATCACCTGGATCTTGTTGGCACCGGCCGCCGTCAGGATGACATCAAACTCGGTCTGCTCCTCAACCGGCGCCGCCGCCGCGCCCGCGCCATCACCGGCCGCTGCCGGCGCTGCGCCGGCCGCCGCCATCATCATGCCACCCATCGGCATCACCGGCGCAGCAGCAGTCACGCCCCAGCGCGACTCAAGTTCCTTCTTCAGCTCAACCAGTTCGAGCACATTCAGCGCTTCAATGCCCGAAATGACTGCTTCAACCTTCTCACTTGCCATGATTGCATGTCTCCTTATGTTGATGATTGCCTCGTTTGACAGGATGACCGTGTCACTCCTGTTATTTAACAGGAGTTACGCGGTCACGTGCGCATTCGGCCAACTGGGCGAATGCCAATTCCCATCCGCCGGCGGGACGGCGTTTTTTTCGCGTTGCGAGCGCCTTCCCGCCGCCGGATAATGGACTCTGGAGGGCGTGCCGCCCTCCAGGCCACCCTGCTGGTACGCCACCGCGTACGTCGTGTTATTTAGCCTATATCATAAGCTATTCGAACAGCGCGGGGGCGATTCGCGAGCCACACCTATGCCGCCGGCTCTCCCTGCAACTGATCGACGCGGGCCTGCAACGCATAGAGAATACTCTTCGACGTCGCATCGATCACATTCACAATGTCATTGATCGGCGCCGCGATCAGGCCCACCAGACCATTGACGGGCGCAACGAGGCCGCCAAGCACCTCGGCCCGCACCTGTTCCTTCGTCGGCAGGCTGGCAACTGTCTCAAGTACATTCTCCCTGAGCAGCGTCGCGCCGACGACACCGCCGCGTACCGTAATCTTCTTCGGGCCACGGTTAAACTCATTGATCGCCCTGACGAACTTCGGTACGTCATCATAGGCAAACGCGAGCGCAGTCGGGCCGGTCAGCAGCGGCTCTATCGCCGCGTGCCCCGTCTCGCGGGCCGCGATCAAAGTGAGCGTATTCTTTGCGACAACCAGTTCTGCGCCGCTTTCACGAAGCTTCTTACGCAGTTCCGAGATATCAGCGACCGACAGGCCCCGATAGTCGGCCACAACGGTCACCTGCATTCGCTCAAGTTTGTTCGTAAGCTCAGCAACGGTATTGATTTTCCGCTGGGTCGGCATCCTGAATCTTCACCCCCTTCCAGACGGCAAAAAAAGCCGCGAACCACTGCGCAGAGGCGCAGCAGCCCGCGGACGCATACTCGCGTTGGGACGGGGAGCTGCCTCGGCGGGCGGCGTCTGGCCATTAAGCACATGCACCCGCTGTCTCTGGCGCTACTGGTTCTCGATTGTCACGCTGCTATGCAGCGTCATCTCGTACGATTGCGGCTCCTTGCCGGTAGTCGTCTCGGTATGGCACAACGACGGTTCAGGCCGACGGCTTCATGCTTTGCGCAGCCGACGGGTCAACCCGGATGCCCGGGCTCATTGTGCTCGTAAAGGTCACACTCTTGATATACGCGCCTTTTGCAGCAGCCGGCCTGGCTGCTTTGACCGCTTCCATCAGCGCAGCAATATTGTCGAAGATCTGCTGCTCGGTGAAGCTCAACTTACCGACCGCGACGTGTAACAGGCCCGTCTTGTCGTTGCGAAACTCGACGCGACCACCACGCACTTCGCGGATCGTGCGCGGCAGATCATCGGGTTGCACGATCGTCCCGCTCTTCGGATTCGGCATCAGGCCACGCGGGCCAAGCTTGCGGCCAACGCGCCCGACTTTACCCATCATATCGGGCGTTGCAATCGCGATATCGAAATCGAAGAAATTCTCCTTGTCGATCCGCGCAATCAGATCGTCGGCCCCCACAAAGTCAGCACCGGCATCGCGTGCGGCCTGCGCCGCTTCACCCTGAGCGAAGACCAGAACGCGCACCAACTTACCCGTGCCATGCGGCAACGCAACGGTCGTACGGATCGTCTGGTCAGCGTGGCGTGGATCGATGCCAAGCCGCAGATGCACTTCCACCGTCGGATCGAACCTCGTGAACGAGATCTCTTTCAGCAGTTTGACGGCCTCTTCAGGCGAGTACAGGTGCCTGCGATCGACCTTCTGCAGCGCCGCTATATACTGTTTGCCATGTCGTCTGGTCATATTTTATGCGCCCTCCGTGGTTCAGACGGGCCAGAGCCCTCCCACATACCCGTATACGCATCACTCCGTGATCCTGATCCCCATGCTCCGCGCCGTGCCGGCGATAATCTTCTCGGCCGCTTCAATACTGTTGGCGTTCAGATCCGCCATCTTCTGCTCAGCGACCTGGCGCAACTGCTTTGCCGTAATCGTGCCGACGATCGTCCGGTTTGGCACGCCGGAACCCTTTGGAACACCGGCAATCTTGCGCAGCAGATCGGCTGCCGGCGGCGTCTTCAGTACAATCGTGAACGAACGATCCGAGTACACAGTTATCTCGACCGGTATGATGCTACCGGCCTGCGACGCTGTTTTCTCGTTATACTCCTTGACAAACGCCATGATATTGATGCCGTAACCGCCCAGCGCCGGCCCAACCGGCGGGGCCGGCGTCGCCTTCCCCGCGGGCAACTGCAACTTTACGACACCGGTAACCTTCTTGGCCACGAATCGCTCCTTACCGCAACTAATCGACCAGGCGCGTCACCTGCAAGAAGTCAAGTTCCACCGGCGCCTCGCGACCAAAGAACGAGACCAGCACCCGCACACGGCCACGCTCATGGTCAATCGCGTCAACGACGCCTTCGAAATCAGTGAACGGACCATCAGTGATCTTGACTGCCTGGCCAACCTGATAACTGACCTTCACCTTGGGCGCTTCCTGCTCCATTTGCTTGAGAATCGCCTTGACTTCGCTCTCCTCAAGCGGCGTCGGGCGGTTGCCATGACCGACGAAACTTGTCACGCCCGGCGTATTCCGAACGACATACCACGAGTTGTCGTTCATCTTCATCTGCACCAGCACATACCCGGGAAAGACCTTCTTATGCACCGTGCGCCGCTGACCATTCTTAATCTCGATTTCTTCCTCAGTCGGCACGATCACATTGAAGATCTGATCCCGCATCTCCATCGTCTCAATCCGATGGATCAGGTTCTGCCTGACCTTGTTTTCGTAGCCGGAGTACGTATGGATGACATACCAGCGTCGATCATCATCCTGCAACTCCGACCCGACCTGAATATCATTCGGTTCAGACACTGCGTTCCTCATTTGCTCAGGTGCTAACGCAGCGCAACTGCGTTCTGAAGTAACAGGAGCAACCACGAAAAGAAGGCGTCGGACGCAAACAGAATGGCGCTCATCACGGCAGACAATAAAATCACAACCACAGTTAGACGAATAACCTCATCGCGCGTTGGCCAGACGACCTTTCGCATCTCTGCACGCGAGTCGCGCAATGGGCGCACAATCGCCCCTTGAAACGCACGCACCAGTGCATTCTGCGATTCCTTATCTTTATCTTTTGCTACCGTCATGACGGCACTTTCTGCCACGCTGCACTCAATAACCCGCGTGAATCAGGCGCCTACCTGGCCCGAAGCAGCGTCATGGGCCACAGCAGACGCCTGACTCGCCGAACCATGCGATCACTTCGCGGACAATCCGCCCCTGCCTGCCAGTTAATCAACAATCGAGGAGACGACCCCCGCGCCGACGGTGCGCCCGCCCTCGCGGATGGCGAAGCGCAACCCCGCCTCGATCGCCACCGGCACGATCAACTCCACCGCCATCTCGATATTGTCCCCCGGCATCACCATCTCCACCCCTTCCGGCAGCGTGATCGCCCCCGTCACGTCCGTCGTCCGGATATAGAACTGCGGCCGGTACCCCGGGAAGAACGGCGTGTGCCGCCCCCCCTCTTCCTTCTTCAGCACATACACGTTGGCCTTGAACTTCGCGTGCGGCTTGATCGACCCCGGCGCCGCCAGCACCTGCCCGCGCTCCACGTCCGTGCGCTCGATGCCGCGCAGCAGCACCCCCACGTTATCCCCCGCGATCCCTTCGTCCAGCGTCTTCTGGAACATCTCCACCCCGGTCACCACCGTCTTGCGCGGCGCCTCGTGCGTCATCCCGATGATTTCCACCGTATCACCCATCTTCACCTTGCCGCGCTCGATCCGTCCCGTCACCACCGTCCCGCGCCCCTTGATACCGAACACGTCCTCGATCGGCATCAGGTACGGCTTCTCCACCTCGCGCACCGGCGTCGGGATGTAGTCATCCACCGCCTGCATCAGGTCGAGAATGCACTTATACTCCGGCGCGTTCGGGTCGGTCGACGTGCTCGACAGCGCCGCCAGCGCGCTGCCGCGCACAATCGGGATGTCGTCGCCCGGGAAACCATTGTTGCTCAACAGCTCGCGCAACTCCAGTTCCACCAGTTCCAGCAGTTCCTCATCATCCATCATATCGACCTTGTTGAGGAACACCACCATCGCCGGCACCTGCACCTGGCGCGCCAGCAGCACGTGCTCCTTGGTCTGCGGCATCGGCCCGTCGGGCGCCGAAACCACCAGGATCGCACCGTCCATCTGCGCCGCGCCGGTAATCATATTCTTGATATAGTCGGCGTGCCCCGGGCAGTCGACGTGGGCATAGTGGCGGCTGGCCGTCTGATACTCGACGTGGCGAATGGCGATGGTAATCCCGCGGGCGCGCTCTTCGGGCGCGTTGTCAATCTGGTCGTAGGCCACATACTGCGCCGCGCCCTTCATCGCCAGCACCTTGGTAATCGCTGCCGTCAGCGTCGTCTTGCCGTGGTCCACGTGGCCGATCGTACCGACGTTCACGTGCGGCTTGGTTCGCTCGAACTTCTGCTTCGCCATTGCTCTTCGCTGCTCCT
>JACAEQ010000104.1 GCA_013388755.1 Chloroflexota bacterium | reverse complement strand
CGTCGCTGACGCTCCTCGCAATGACATGCGGTGTCTGGATGTCATTGCGAGCGCTAGCGACGCAATCTCCCATCTTTCAGGTCATTGCGAGCGATAGCGACGCAATCTCCTCATCAAACGCTGAGATTGCTTCAGCCACGCTGCGCTCGCTGCAGGCAGTCGCTCACGCTCCTCGCAATGACAGGCCGTCGCTGACGCTCCTCGCAATGACATGCGGTGTCTGGATGTCATTGCGAGCGCTAGCGACGCAATCTCCTCATCAAACGCCGAGATTGCTTCGTCGCTGACGCTCCTCGCAATGACAGGCAGTCGCTGACGCTCCTCGCAATGACATGAGGCGTAGAGTCTGGACAGGCCACGTATGCACTGTACGAATCGCTACTCGTTCAGACCATGCACTACCGGTGCTCCATTGCCAGTTCTCAACTCCGCAGCATCTGGGTCGCGAAATTGCAGCGCATACAGGCGGGCGTACAGGCCCTGGTTCGCCAGCAACTCGTCGTGGGTCCCTTGTTCCACAATGCGCCCATGGTCGAGGACGATAATCCGGTGCGCGATGGCGACCGTGCTGAGGCGATGGGCGATAATGACCGCGGTTCGCTCACGCATGAGCCGGTCGAGCGCCTCCTGCACCAGCGCCTCCGACTCGCTGTCGAGCGAACTGGTGGCTTCGTCGAGCAACAGGATGCGCGGGTTCTTCAGCATGGCGCGCGCGATGGCGATCCGCTGGCGTTGCCCGCCGCTCAGTTTGATGCCACGCTCGCCCACCAGCGTATTGTACCCATGTGGCGCTGCCATGATAAAGTCGTGCGCGTTGGCGGCCTTGGCCGCGGCAATGATCTCGTCGTCGCCGGCGTCCAGCCGCCCATAGGCGATGTTCTCACGAATGGTTCCGCCGAACAGCATGGTTTCCTGGGGTACCAGGCCGATCTGGGCGCGCAGGCTCTGCTGTGTCACCGTGCGCACATCGTACCCGTCAATCAGGACGGTTCCGCTGGTGGGGTCGTAGAACCGCGGAATCAGGTTGAACAGCGTGCTCTTACCGGCGCCGCTCGGTCCGACCAGTGCCACGATCTCGCCGGGTCGTATGGCGAGCGAGATGTCGTGCAATACGCCTCGGTCGGTCTCGTATTCGAAGGAGACCCCGTCGAATGTGATCGCTCCGGCGACAGGAGGCAACTCGCGTGCATCAGCGGCGTCGGTGATGGTCGGCCGGGTGTCGAGGATCTCGAACACGCGGCGCACCGCGCCCACCGCTTCGCGGAACTGGCCGTACAGGCCGGAGAGCTGGCCGAGGCTGGCGCCAATCGTGATCGCATAGATCAGGAAGCCGCTGATGGTCGAGAATGCCAGCCGCCCTGCCAGCACCTCGCTGCCGCTGAACCACAGAATGGCGGCAATACCGCTGAAGCCGAGGAACGCCATGAGGCCGCCAAAGGACGAGCGCAACAGGGCCAGGCGCAGTGCGGCGCGTAACGTCCGTTGCATCGCCGTCTGATACCGTGCCACTTCGTACGTCTCGCGGGCGAAGCTTTTTACTACCCGGACTCCTTGCAGCCCTTCTTCAACGGCGACGGTCGCATACGCCAGTTCGTCCTGCACGCTGGTGCTGAGCCGCTGCAACCAGCGCCCGAAGGCCGCTGCAACCGCAACGACGCTCAATGCCAGCACCAGGACGAAGACGACCAGGCGCGGGTTGAGCAGAAAGACGATGATCACCGAGCCGATCAGCGCGACGATGCTCGAAAGGAACTGGGTGACGTTGTTCGTCAGAATGGCGCGTACCTGGGTGACGTCGCTGGAGATGCGCGACACAAGTTCGCCAACGCGCCGGCTGGCGAAGAAACTTAACGACAGGTTCTGCAGGTGGCGGTACAGCTCGACGCGCAGATCCAGCACGATCCGTTCGCCGATAATGTTCAGCGTGTACCCCTGTACGAAGGTGAGCAATGCCTGAAGGAAGAACAGGCCGACCAGCGCCAGGGCGAGGGTCGTGAGTAACCCCTGATCGCCCTGTTGCAGGACGGCGTCGAGCAACTGAACGATGACGAGCGGAAAACCCAGGTTGATAGCGCTGGCGCCGGCAAGGGCGACCAGCGCGATCGCCATATGGCCGCGGTAGGGCGTCAGATATGTGAGCAGACGGCGCCAGTCGACGGCGGCCAGGGCTGGAGACGGTGCGGACCGCGAGTCGCGCTGTCGCCGGTTGATCATTGGTGGTATGGTCCTCTGGTATTGGTATTCACGCTGCCGTGTGGGCGCTGCGCATACCCGGGCTTCTGGCCTGCACAATGCGTGTCACGAGGCGTCACGTTCGATGCACTATCAGTATACCACGCGGTGGTCGCCCGGCTCATGGTATCCGGATCGACAGGGTCCACTTGTCCGGCCTCAAATCGCCTGCCGGGCGTCCGCGTCTGATAGCGCGCGCTACGCGGCGGTGCGACGGGTGGTGCCGCATCATACGCTTCCCGGAAGCGCTGCGCAACGCTCCGTCACGCCCCGACCGATCGTGGTATGATTGCAGCGAGTCGATTACCGCTCCGCTGGACCATCCCGCCGAACGATTGCCGCGTACCGCATCGTAGTCAGAACAGGGTGACAGTTCGGTATTGCGCGCGACTGTGAGAAAGAGCCGCCATGACCATTGAAACCGTTGTTGCAGCGGCAGTTGCACAGATTGAAGCCAGCCACGCCGCGCGCGAAAAGGCGTTGACCCTGGCGCGCGCGCTGACGCGCCAGTGCGCCACCACGATCCGTGCCGTGCATCGCGGCGAATTCGATGCCGCGACGGGCATGCTGGCCGAGGCCGGCGCGTCAGCGCGCGCGCTGCGCGACGATCTGGCCAGCCACCCTGACTTGCTCTACACCGGATATTCGCAGGATGCACTGAAAGAATACGCCGAAGCGGCGCTGGTCTATGCGTTTCTTCGCGGCGACCGGCCACCCGGTGCGGCAGAGCTTGGTGTTGATGCGCCGGCATACCTCAACGGCCTGGCCGAAGCGGCGTCGGAGTTGCGCCGCGCTATTCTCGACGGGATGCGAACCGGCGCTACCGCGCGTGGCGCCGAGTTGCTGGCAGTGATGGAAGATGTTTACAGCTTGCTGGTCACGGTGGATTACCCGGACGCGGTGACCGGCGGCCTGCGCCGTACCACCGACGCACTGCGCGCCGTCCTCGAACGCACCCGTGGCGATGTCACCGCTGCCATCCGGCAGGATCAACTGGTCGCGGCGCTGGCAGCATGTGAATCACAGTTCAGGATGCAGCGTGCAACTTCCAGCCCGCAGGATGCGTCGTAGGTGGGGATCGAGCACAACTCTTGTGCAGTGCGAGGCAAATCATGAAAATGACCTTGTGGCGGCGCGTGCTGGCAGTCGGCGCGATGGTGCTGGGCGCCGTCTATCTGATCAATCCGACGGCGGGCGTTCTTGAACTCCTTCCCGACGCATTACCGTTCGTCGGCAATCTTGATGAGGCGGGAGCCACCGCGCTCCTGATCTGGGGCATCCGGGCGTTGCGCCAGTCTGGTTCCGCGTTGCCGGCGCTGCCGAGTCGATCAGGCAGGCCGGGAGATGATCCTGTGGCGGCGCGGCGCAGCTACAGCGGCGAGCAGAAACCTTGATCTTGTGTCTCCGTTTCTGCTCGCCGCGTGCCCTACCAGGGCACAGGGGTTTCGCACGGTGCCATGAGCCTGTGCGTGTTCGCCAGGCTGGAAAGGAGCAGGAACACAGGCGCATGCACGTTCCACCAGACAACGAGCCGCCGCTGAACACTGCAGCCCTGCCGGCTGCGGTGCTCAGTGCGATAGCCGCCTGTGCCGAGGCATGCCGCACGACGCTCATGCGCCTGGAGGGGGATCGTGAGCGCCTGCGGGCCACACTCACGCGCCGCATTCATCCCGCGCCCGACGGGCCGATCCGGCGCCTGTGCGCCGTGGACGGGGCGCATGCTACCGTACCCGCCGCCGGCGCGACATTCGCCGCCATGGCTGCGGTAGCAGTCGAGGATGCCGAGCTGACCGACCAGGATGTTCTGGTACAGTTGATGCCGCCGGTCGAGGAACTGGAAACGATCATCGGCGGCGCACGCACGGTGATGGAACTGCGCCTGCTGGCGGAACGTATTCGGTCAACATCAACCGGCCTGTTCGTGCTCGACGGTTCGTTTTACTCAACGCTACTGGAGGTGAACCGCCTGCTGGTGCGCTACGCCCATGACTCGCGCGCCGGGCGGATGGCCGGATGGTGGCAGCCATTCAGCGACCTGCTGGAAGCATTCTTTGCGGCGGAGGACTGGCGGCTGGTACTTGCATCGCGCCGGGTGATCGCCCACCCCAAGCAGGCGACCGCCGCCGACGATGTGGCACAACTTGCGCCACATCTTTCGGGCACGGTCACCGATCGGACGTTATGGAGCACGGTGCTGGAGCCGGGTGAATACTCACTGCCGGCGCCCCTTATCCGGCGCGACCGGCCGCATCTGCTGACAGGGTATCGCTCGCCGCGCCTGGCAGATTTTGCCGAACGACGCGCCGCGATCGAGCAGGGGTATGGCCAGTTGTACGTCATCTATTATCGCCCGGACGCCGCTGCGCCTGCGTACCGGATTGAGCTGCCGGCGGCGTTGATTGCCCGCGAACCGCTGGGAGCGGTGCTGGCGACCTTTCGTGCTGCGTTGCGTGTCGGCGCCCTGCAGGAGCCGCTGCCGCAATTTCTGGCTGACGCCATCTGCCGCCAGGCCGGGAGGGCACTTGAGGCGACCGCCGAGGGCGCACGTATTGCGCTGCAGAACGAGTTCGGCCTGCAACTGGTGCAGCGCTACCTGGGGCCGTACCGGACGCGGTGAGCACCTGTCCGCTGCCCTGGTGACCGTCAACAGGATCGGTGGGCTGTATTGGTATGCTCAGGGATCGTCCATACGCTCGATCCCCCGGCTCAGATCCCGGCCGAAGCGTTGCCGGAGGGCCCGAGCGATCTGCCGATAATCTCCTTCATGATCTCGGTCGTGCCGCCGTAGATGGTCTGCACGCGCGCATCGAGAAAGGCACGCGCAATCGGGTATTCACGCATATAGCCGTAGCCGCCGTGAAGCTGAAGACATGCGTCAATCACCCGTTGTTGAAGTTCGCTTGTCCACCATTTCGCCATCGCGGCCGTCTCTGCCGTCAACTCACCCTCATTGAGCGCCAGGATGCACTGGTCAACAAAGACGCGCCCGATCTGGATTTCGGTTGCGAGTTCGGCCAGGGTGAAACGCACCGACTGAAGCGCGCCGATCGGGCGGCCGAACGCTTCTCGCTCGTGGCAGTAGCGGATCGTCTGTTCCAGGGCAGCTTCGGCGGCAGCCACTGCGCCGACGGCGATCGCCAGCCGTTCCTGCGGCAATTGTTCCATCAGATAGCGGAATCCCTGACCTTCTTCACCCAGCAGGTTGGCGCGCGGCACGCGCACATCATGAAAGAAGAGTTCGGCGGTATCCTGCGCATGCAGCCCGATCTTTTCCAGTCGCCGTCCGCGCTCATACCCCGGCATCCCACGTTCGACCACCAGCAGACTGATGCCTTTGTGCCCCTGTGCCGGGTCGGTCCGGGCTGCCACAATCACCAGGTCGTTGAGGATGCCGTTGGAGATGAAGGTTTTCTGACCATTCAGCACATAGGAATCCCCATCGCGCAGGGCGGTGGTGCGTATCGCTGCCAGGTCGCTCCCGGCACCCGGTTCGGTCATTGCGATGGCGGTAATGCATGCGCCGCTGACGCAATCCGGCAGCCAGCGGCGTTGCTGCTCGGGCGTCCCGTAACGTGTCAGGTAGGGAACGACAATATCGGTATGCAGCACGAATCCCGGACCGGTTGCGCCGACGCGCCATAGTTCCTCGCCGACAATCGCATTGTACCGGTAGTCGCGTGCGCCGGCGCCGCCATACTCTGGCGCCACATCCATGCACAGAAACCCCTGCCGGCCCGCAGCTGCCCAGATGTCGCGCGGAACGACCCCGGCGCGCTCCCAGTCAGCGTGGCATGGCACGATTTCGCGCTCGACGAACGCGCGAAACGCGGTGCGGAACAGGCTATGCTCCGTTTCGAATATCTTCCGCTTCATGGCGCGTTTACACCCGCTCGATAATCGTTGCGTTGGCCATGCCGCCGCCTTCACAGATCGCAATCAGACCATACCGTCCCTGACGGCGCTCCAGTTCGTGTAGCAGCGTTGCCAGCACTCGTCCGCCGGTGGCGCCCAGCGGATGGCCGAGCGCAATCGCGCCGCCATTCACATTCACCCGATCCCAGGGAGCGCCAATCTCCTTCTGCCATGCCAGCACAACCGGTGCGAATGCTTCATTGACCTCGAACAGATCGATGTCTTCCATGCGGAGCCCGGCGCGATCGAGGGCACGCCGGGTGGCCGGGATGGGGCCGGTCAGCATGGTCACCGGGTTGACGCCAACGACGGCAAATGAGACGAAACGGGCGCGTGGGCGCAGACCGAATGCGCGGACGGCTTCGGGTGAAGCGATCAGTGCCGCGGCGGCGCCGTCGGAGATCTGGCTGGCGTTACCGGCGGTGATCAACTGGAGGTCGGGAAATGCTGGCTTGAGTGCGGCGAGCTGTGCAGCGGAGGTATCGGGGCGAATGCCTTCGTCGGCGCTGATAACCGTGTCATCGGCCAGCGATACCGGCATGATCTCGGCAGCGAACCGGCCGGAAGTGCGCGCCTCGTCCGCCAGGCGATGGCTGCGCAGACTGAACTGATCGAGATCGTCACGTGTGAGCCGCCACTCGCGTGCAATCCATTCTGCGCCGTGTGCCTGATCGAACCAGCCGCGTGCAAGGTTGTAGCGTTGCGCCAGGCCCTCGCTCAGCGGCGTGCCGGGGCCGGCAGCGATTGAGGCGCCGAGTGGCACGCGCGTCATCGACTCGACGCCCCCGGCGATCACCAGGTCGTAGACCCCGGCCATGACCCCCTGTGCGGCAAAATGGATCGCCTGCAGGCTCGAGCCGCACTGGCGATCGATCGTTGTCGCCGGGACCGACTCCGGCAAGCCGGCGGCGAGCCAGGCGTTGCGCGCGATATTGGCCGATTGCTCGCCGGACTGGCCAACACACCCGGCAAGGACATCGTCGATTGCGGCTGGATTGACGCCGGTGCGGGCAAGCAGCCCGGCTATGTGGCGGCCAAGCAAATCGACCGGGTGAATGCTGGACAATCCTTTGCCGCGCTTGCCGACAGGCGTGCGTGTTGCTTCAACAAGAATCGCATCGTGCATTGTGGCACCCCTTAGAGCCAATACCTTTCAAATAAGGCGTTCTGCACCG
>JACAEQ010000098.1 GCA_013388755.1 Chloroflexota bacterium | reverse complement strand
TGGCAGCCATGCTGCTGGAAGCCGACCTCGAACGCCTGTCCGGCATGGTGGATCGCTGTGTTCGCGCGATGGAGTGCTTTCTCGAAGGTTTCGGCGACGACGGCGGCTGCGCGGAAGGTGTCGGCTACTGGCAGTATGGCTTTGGGTACTATGTCTATTTTTCGGAAATGTTGTATGACCTTACCGGGGGCCGGATCGATTTGCTGACCGGTGAACGTATCCGGCGCATCGCATCCTTCCCGGCGGCGGTCAGCCTTGGCGCTGGCAACTTCGTCAACTATTCCGACGGTAGCGCGCATCTGGCGCTGCGCCCAGGCCTCCTGTCGCGCCTGGCGGCACGGATCGTGCCCGAGTTGCCGGCAGTTGATGCGGTACCGTCGTTCCATGCCGACGCCTGTTATCGCTGGCCGCACGCGACCCGCGATATTGTCTGGACCGACCCGGCGGTGCTCGGACGCAAGACTCCAGGAGGGACAGTCGTGCTCGATCATCTCGGCTGGGTCGTCGATCGCCGCGAGGCGGGCGGAACCCTGATGGCATTTTCGGCGCGGGCGGGAAATAACGGCGAGCCGCACAATCAAAACGACCTGGGGCATTTCATCATTCATATCGGCGGTGAGAGCCTGCTGGCCGACCTGGGCGCCGGCCTCTATACGCGACAGTATTTCGGCCCACAACGCTATGAGGATATTCATAATAGCTCCGAAGGTCATTCCGTGCCGTTTGTTGACGGGCAGGCCCAACTTCCCGGCGCGGCGCATGCGGCGCGTGTGCTGCGTTGCGAGCAGCACGACGACGGTATCCTGTTCGAAGTCGATCTGACGGCTGCGTACGGCGTCACGGCGATGCATGATCTCCGCCGCACCTTCGACTGGCGCTATGATGCCGCAACCAGTGTCGCCACGCTCGGCATCGACGATCGATTTGGTTTTGACGCCGCGCCGGGCGCGCTTGAGGAGCTATTCATCAGCCGGCATGAGCCGTCGCTTGCGCCGGGAACGGCAATCTGGCAGGGATCGCGCGGCGTTGTAACACTCACCTTCGACGCCGATCGTTTTGATCCACTGGTCGAGTATGTTTCAGGCCAGGATCATGGCGGCAATCCGATAACCGTCTACCGGCTGCGGCTGCGCGTACGAATGCCGCAAACGCATGAACGCTTTCAGTTCGTGTTTGATTGCCGGGTTGCTTGATACATCTGGTACTGCTATGCTTCATCCCGAACAAACCTATCGTGTCGAGATCTCCGCCGACGGCGTCTCCTGCCACCACCCGCATGGCCTGGTCGAAACGGTTCGCTGGGATGAGCTTCGGGCTGTGGTGCTCGAAACGAATGACCGGGGGCCATTCGTGCCCGATGTTTTCTGGATTCTGATTGGCGACCGGCGCGGCTGCGTCATTCCGCAGGGAGCGATAGGCGAAAAAGAGTTGCTGCAGCGACTGCAGGCGCTCGACGGTTTTGATAATGAGGCGGTCATCCAGGCGATGCTGTCGACCGACAACCAGCGTTTCCTGTGCTGGGAAAGGCCTGTATGAACCAGCGACCATTCACCCATGCTGAAGCTGTCCACCTCTGGGCGCGCCTCGTTGCCGGCTGGGCGTATAGCCTGGATGCAAGCGGTGCGCGAGCGCTTCTGACAGGCGAGCCGAACCGCGAAGACGCTGGCGGCAGTTATGAGGGCGTCACGCGCATGCTGTGGGGCCTTGGCGGCTGGCTATCACATCCCGAACGCCCGACCACGCTCTCCTGGCACGGTGATGTCTTCGACCTGGAGATGCTGGCGCGTCGTGCACTCGTTGCCGGTGTCGACCCGGAGTCGCCCGGCTTCTGGGGATGGCCCGCCGGTGAATATGACCAGCGAACTGTCGAGTCTGGCCAGGTAGCCTTTGTCCTCTGGCAGACGCGTGCTCATATCTGGGATCGACTGGCGAAGCGTGAACGGGCCAGTCTCGTCGCCTGGCTGGAACGGTGCGGTCGCCGACCATCGCGCTGGCGCAACAACTGGGCGCTTTTCTGGGCGCTGAACCATGCGGCGCGCAAGGCACTCGGCGTTCCATACGATCAGGCGACGATCGACTCGGCGCTTGAGTATCTCGATGGCGTCTACTGCGGCGATGGCTGGTACGACGATGCTGAACGACGCGGTTATGGGCATTTCGATGATTACAACTGGTGGGTCTTCACGACCCATGTCCTGGCCTGGATCGCCTGCGACGGCGATAGCCGGCCCGATCTGCGCCTGCGCTTGCTGGAACGCGTCGAACGGCAGATGGCGCACCTGCCCTGCTTCTTTGCGGCCGATGGCGGCTACGCCGAATATGGCCGTAGTCTGAGTTACAAATTCGCGCGGCTGGGAGCGCCGCTCCTGGCGTACAGCCAGGGCGCGTGGCCGCATGCGCCGGGCATGTTGCGCCGGCTGGTCGGCAGGCACCTGCGCTGGTACGTCGATCGCGGCGCATTGCACGCGGGCGGAACGCTGCGCCAATCGCTCACTGCCGCAGGGAGTCTGGCCGTACGCGAAACCTACATCTCCACCGGCGCGGTCTACTGGGCGATGCTGGCGTTTGCCGGCCTGTGGCGCCTGGCTGACCATGATCCATTCTGGAGCGCGCCGGAGCAACCGCTCCCCATCGAATGCGGCGACTTCGTGCGAATCTTTCCGCAACCCGGCTGGGTCGTAGTGGGCGACACAGCAAGCGGCGCAGTGCATCGTTACAATGCCGGCAGCAGTGGCTCCTACCCGGCAAAGTATGACAAGTTCTTCTATGCAACCGACGCGCCGTTCAATGTCGGGCTGGCCGATGGCATGCCATCGCCCGACTCGATGGTATGCCTCAGTGATGGCCGTGCCATCGCGCACCGCGCAGGCACGCTCGCCTTTGCCGTCGGCGAACCGGGATGGCTGCGGATGCGTTATGTGCAGGAGATCGGCGGCGGGCGGCACATGATCGACACAACCATTGTGGTGCACGGCTCGCTGCATGTGCGGGCGCACCGCATCACTCTCGATCCTGCGGCGGTGGGCGGCATCGGCGTGGTAGAAGGCTCGGCCCCGCTTGGTTTTGCACCAGGCAGCCAGCCGGTCATCACCAGCGCACCGGGGTCAGGATGGGAATGGGCCGCCACCCACGAACGCGCCGTGGGCATCGCCCGGTTGCGTGGCTACGACGGGCAACAACGGGCTGCCGCGTGGCGCGGTCGCGCCGATCTCAACAGCATCTATGGCGACTACGTGCTGCCGCTTCTGACCGTGTCGCAGCTTGAACCGGCGCACGAACTGGTATGCCTGGCGTACGCCGGCGCGCCGCCTGCGAACGGGACGATGCTGCTACAGGCGCCGGAAGCATACGGCTGGCGCAGTGACGGCGCATTTTTCGCACGCTGGAGCGGCGAAGCGGAGGTCGTTGTGCCTGCCCTTCCTGCGTCGTGAGGCGATGCGCCGGACCCTGGCGGCCTGGCGTCTGCGCGCGAGTTCATCTGGAATTGCGCCAGAGCGCGTCGCGGTACGTGTTGATCCATGCGGCAGCATCATCGAGCCAGCGTTGCCATCCCCACGTACGGCCAGGCGTGATGTCCGGCAGGCGCCCGTCGTGTATCCCGATGCCTGGCAGAACGAGAAAACATAACCTGTCGCCATTCTCGCATCCTACCCAGCCGTGAACGATCCGCCCATCTGCAAGATGTACCTGAACCGCTGCGTTGAAGACGCGGAGGTTCGCAGCTTCCTCCTGGCTCTGGCGAAAGGTGATCTCGCGGTACGATACGCCACGCTGGCGCAGGAAGTAGGCAACGGTATCTTTGTGATTGCGCAACTGCGGCGGGCGCAGACTGAGCGCCATCACCGATGCCACCAGGCAGAGCACGACACTACCCAGCGCCACCAGCGCGACAATATGACGGATGGGCGGACCTGTCATATTCGTTCCCTCGGACCGCGCCAGCATGCGGCAAGGTGCAGGTGCAACCAGAGGACTCCTCGTCCCACCCGGGGGTTCGTTAGAAGTTGACAGCCTGTTAAAAACTCATTATACTACACTCTATCGGTATTTCCCCTATCAGACTCGCACGAAACAGTGCCTGATCGCTCGCCATGCGGGGGCGGTCGCATCGCGTTGGTTGTGAGCCTGCGGCACACGGGCAGGAAGTCGCCTGGATCATCAGTATGGTAGCACAAGGAGGCGTTTGATGTGCCCACCCCGGACGCTTGAGAGTATGCGATCCCCCGAAATCAGCCGGCGTCATCTGGTCAAGTTTGGCCTTGGTGCGGCAGCCCTGGCCGTGGCGTTGCCGCATGGCACGACCCATGCAGCAACGGTGCAGCGCACCAGCTTTCGCAATGTCGCTGACCTGACCCACGTGCTCGGCACGCAGTTTCCGCTCTTTCCTGGCTCGGCGCCGTTCCGCGTTCAGCAAGCGGTGGTTCACGACAAGGATGGCTACTATGGCAATATTCTGAATTACTGGGAACATTCGGGCACTCACATGGACGCGCCGGTGCACTTTGCACCCAATGGCCTGTATGTGGACCAGTTGCGGGTGGAGAATCTGGTTGTACCAGCGGCGGTGATCAATATCACCGAGAAGGTGCGCCGCGATCCCGATGCGGTGGTGACGACGGACGATATTCGTGGCTGGGAGCGACGCTATGGTCGGCTGCCTGACAATGCAGCGATCTTGATGGCAAGCGGCTGGGGTCAGCGCGCCGGCTCCGTTGAGGCGTTTCGCAATACCGACGGCAGTGGGGTGATGCACTTCCCCGGGTTTGGCAAAGAAGCCATCGACTTCCTGCTGACCGAGCGCCGGATTTCCGGCATCGGCGTGGATACGCTCAGCCTGGATCACGGCCCTTCAACCGATTTCGCGGTGCATTACACATTGTTGCCAACCAACCGCTGGGGGCTTGAGAATCTTGCCAACCTGGAGTCGATCCCGCCGCGTGGGGCCACACTGTTTGTCGGTGCGCCGAAGATTGCGTCCGGTTCCGGTGGCCCGACGCGCGTGATGGCCGTGTGGTAACCGGCACCAGGCGTGGTGCGCTGCCACAGGCCGGTAGAGGTGGTGCGATATGCTGCGACGCTCGCGTTAGCGCAGCATATCGCGCATGGTGAACCGCGCGTTCGTGCAAGGGCGTGGTCAGTGTTCAGTCCTCCTGCCTCTGTTCCCACCAGTGACGCATCATCTCCATGTGCCCGACATGCAAACCGGTGTGTTCAAGAACATGCGCCAGCGCCCATCCAACGGTATACTCGTGCCCATGGCGCGGTGATAGCCGCGTCTCGCCAAGCTGTTCGAGTGAGAGATGCTCCAGGATCGCGCGAATATCCCTGGCAGCGGCGGTGAGCCGCGCGCGCAGCGCGTCGGCAGAGACACCGGCCGACTGAAACTCGGCGTCGCGATCGCGATCGGTCGAGATCTGAGCAACCACGTCGCTGATCCAGTAACGTTCCGAGCCAATGATGTGCGCCGCCAGCACACCGATCGTATTGACTTCCGGCGCGGGTGACCAGTCGAGCGCCTCCTGCGACAGGCCGTCGAGCGTTCGTTCGATAGCCGCGTGATGCCGCTGCAAGATATCCCAATAGTCGGAGAAGAAACGTTGCATCGCTGGCTCCTGTTCATGCGACAAACCGATCCCACCGGTTGCCAAGTGCCTATCCGAAAACCCATGGGCATGCGGTCATTGGAGGAGCGCCAGCGACAGCCTGCAGCGAGCGCAGCGTGGCTGAAGCACTCGACCGGCGCGAGCGGAGATTGCTTCGCTCGCGCTCGCAATGACCCGGAAGATGGGAGATTGCTTCGCTCGCGCTCGCAATGACCCGGAAGATGGGAG
>JACAEQ010000092.1 GCA_013388755.1 Chloroflexota bacterium | reverse complement strand
CCCGGATCGGCCATTGGGATGTACCTTTTCAAGAACCAAGAACTGAGAACACCTTCAAGAACTGAGCACTGAAGAACCGAGAACCCAGAACTGATACCACATTGCATCCAACGTCCCAAACCAGCACGTGGCGTGCCTGGCGGTTTCGAGCGCATGCCAGGCTTGTCTGGTTGCACCCGACTGGGTATGAGAAGTCATGGAATCAATGCGGTTGGTTCTTCATTCTCTGGTTCTTAGTTCTTCAACCCGCGTAACACCGCACGGGCCGTGTCGAGCGTTCGATCAATATCGGCCTCGGTATGCGCGGCGCTCACATGATTGCGCTTGAGCGCCACCGGCAACATAAAGATGCCGTGTTCGCACATTGCGCGCCGGAAGCGAAGATCGCGAGCAGTGTCGTTGACGAGCAGATCTTCGTAGCGTTCAATCGGCCCTTCCATAAAGTACGGTACAAACACCGACCCGAAGCGCGCGACGGTCATCGGGATGCCAAGTTCTCGAGCAATCTCAAGCATGCCGTTGGCTGCGCGTTCAGCCAGCGCGAAACAATGCTGGTGGACGCTACCATCCTCCAGGGCGGCAATCGTTGCCAGTGCCGCCGCCACGCCGACCGGGTGGCCGTTGTAGGTGCCGGCAAAAAAGACGCCGCCGCCCGGCCCGAAGCGATCCATGAAGCGTGCTCGTCCAACCAGGGCGGCCAGTGGGTAGCCGTTGGCGATAGCCTTGGCGAAGGTGCTCAGATCGGGTGTCACGCCACAGAGCGATTGGTAGCCGCCGAGTGCATGACGAAAGCCAGTAATGACTTCGTCGAAGATCAAGACAATCTCGTGCTGATCGCACAATTCGCGCAGCCCCAGCAGGAACTCGTGGCGCGGTAACACACACCCGATGTTATGCGGAATAACCTCAACCATGATCGCCGCGATTTCGTGCCCGCGCTGTTCGATTGTTTCGCGCACCGGCTCAATATCGTTGAACGGCAAAACCAGCGTGTGGTCGATCACTTCCGGCAGCATCCCGAGAGAGAGCGGGTCTTTGCTGCCGATCTTTTCTGCCGGGGTGATCACGTTCATTGCCACGGCATCGTGCCAGCCGTGATAGGCGCCCTGAAACTTGATGATCGTGTTACGTCCGGTGACGGCGCGCGCCAGCCGTAGCGCCGCATAGGTGGCTTCAGAGCCGGAATTCGTGAGCAATACACGTTCTGCCGAAGGTACATGCCGGGCGATTGTTTCGGCCAGCTCGACTTCGATATCGGTCACACCTGCACCGATAATATCGAGCCGTTCGGTCACCGCTCGTACCGCCGCGTTCACCTGCGGATGGTTGTGACCCAGGATCAGTGGCCCGAATGCAGCGTGATAATCAAGGTATGCCTGCCCATCGGCATCGGTGAAATAGGCGCCTTGAGCCGCCACAACCGCCAGCGGCCATGGCATGCGCCGGTTGGATGAGTTCACGCCCCCCGGAATGACCCGCGCCGCTCGCCCGGTTAGTTCGATGTGGTGCGGTACGATCCGCATGGCAAACTCCGATCTGCGTTTTTCGTTTCCAGTATTCACTCCTCGGAGCGTCGTCGGTGGTCCATGCGGCGCCAGCGTATCCGTAACCTGAGATAACTGACAATGCTAGCTTCTGAAAAGCTCTGCAAAGCGCTGGCGCAGCGATTGTGCGTGATAGATCGCCAGCCGCGCGGCTGATTCAGGGTCGCGCTGTATCAATGCGTCCAGAATCGCGCCATGCTCATGGATTGAAGCTTCCATATTTGCCGGTTCGATCCGCTGGCCGGAACCGATCAGATAGATATCGGTTCGTTCCTCGTTTTGCACGACAAACCGTGTGAGCGGTGCGTTGCCGGATGCCTCGCCAAGCAGGCGGTGGAAATCGCGCGAGGCGCGTAAAAAACCAACCATATCGATCGCTGTGACCGCCTCCTGCGCCCGCCGGATTGCCTGATTCAGCGCCTCCAGCTGTTCGAGACTCGCCTGCAAGGCTGCCCGCCGTACAAGATAGGGTTCGACCGTTTCATTGGCGACGAACATCGCAACAAATTCATCGCGGGTCAGGG
The DNA here is from genome assembly GCA_013388755.1 of Chloroflexota bacterium. Classification (GTDB taxonomy): domain Bacteria; phylum Chloroflexota; class Chloroflexia; order Chloroflexales; family Roseiflexaceae; genus JACAEQ01. The sequence continues at coordinate 46,962 of JACAEQ010000092.1, read as the reverse complement.
TTGCCACATACAACCCGCGTCCCTGGCGTGGAGCGATGAGACCTTCATGTTCCAGAATTGCAAGCGCCTCACGTACCGGCGTACGGCTGATCTGCAACATCGCCGCGATCTGTTCCTCGACTAACGATTGGTTCGGTGCAAACCGACCATCCAGAATCGCAGACTTGATCGCGGTATAGGCCGCCTCACGGTACCGTGGCGCCCGATCAACATTCAATGGCGCGAGCAGTGCAGTTTGAATCATCGTTCCTCGTAGGACTTCCGTCCACTCTGTATACAATCTTATGTTCTATTCAGTAGGGATTGTATACGAGTATACATGCTTTTCGCTCGCTGTCAAGCACCATTTCGGACGAGAACACGCTTGACAGGGGATCTCCACGGGTTATAATGGGCAAAGTACTACGATTTTTGTATACAGAACTTCACAACAAGGGCGTCATGCGATACGATACTGTATACAGTATACTCATACTGAGAGACATACAGTGCCACCAGCAGTATGAGCATCGCAATTCCGGCCTATCACGCATCTGCCGTCACCATCATGTTGGAAAGGCCTCCGTTATGAAACTCCGCAGTGCAGAGTGGTTCGAAGGGCGTGACGAGTTAGGGCCGCAGAGCCGCTCGGTTCTGCGAACGCTCGGATGGACGCGCGAGTTTTTCAGCGGCAAGCCGGTGATCGGTATTGCCAATTCGTGGAGCGAGCTGAACAATTGCAACCTGGGGTTGCGTGAGATCGCCGATGCGGTGAAGCGCGGGGTGATTGCAGCCGGTGGCGTGCCGCTGGAGTTCAACACGATTTCACTCGGCGAAGAGCTGATGAAACCCACAACCATGCTCTACCGCAACCTGATGGCAATGGAGATCGAGGAGACATTACGTTCATACCCGCTGGATGGCGTCGTGTTGTTATGTGGCTGCGATAAGACGACCCCGGCGCAATTGATGGGTGCAGCGAGTGCAAACCTGCCGGCTATCCAGGTCTGTGCCGGGCCGAAGCATCCCGGGCGCTGGCGTGGTCGGCAGATCGGTTCAGGTACGGCGTTGTGGCAGTACCTGGATCAATACCGCACCGGCGAGTTAAGCGAAGACGATTGGCAGGCGCTCGAAGCCTGCTATTCGTGTGGAATTGGCACCTGCAACACGATGGGCACCGCATCAACGATGACGGTGCTCTCTGAGGCGCTTGGCATGATGTTGCCCGGCAGCGCCACGATTCCCTCGGCCGATGTACGCCGCCTGGCTGTAGCCGAACGTAGCGGCCGGCGCGCGGTAGAACTGGTGCAGGAAGATCTGCGCCCGGCACAGATCATGACACGCGCTGCTTTTGAGAATGCACTGCGGGTCTATGCGGCGATTGGCGGTTCGACCAATGCGATCATCCATCTGCTGGCGATTGCCGGGCGGTTACGCGTACCGCTGGATCTGGACGATTTTGATCGTGTGGCGCGCGAAACACCGATGTTGCTGAACCTTCAACCAAATGGCACGCGTCTGATGCACGAGTTCGATGCCGCTGGCGGTCTACCAGCTCTCCTCTCCGAACTGCGCCACCTGTTACATCTGGAAGCGCTGACTGTCGGCGGGCATCCGATCAGGGCACAGTTAGGCCGTCAAACCCATAACGATCCGGAAATGATCAGGCCGTTCGACGATCCGCTACACCAGGCCGGTGCGCTGACGATTCTGAGGGGGAGCCTTGCGCCGCGTGGGGCAGTGCTGCGCACAAGTACGGCGACGCCGGAGTTGCTGCACAAGCGCGGGCCAGCGCTCGTCTTTGAGAGCTACACCGATATGCTGGAGCGAATTGATGATCCGGAGTTGCCCGTCACCGAACACTCCGTGCTTGTGCTGCGTAATGCCGGGCCGATCGGCTTGCCTGGCATGCCGGAATGGGGTTCGATTCCGATCCCGAAGAAGCTGCTGATGCGCGGCGTACGCGATATGCTGCGAATCAGCGATGCTCGTATGAGCGGCACCAGCTTCGGTACAATCGTACTGCATGTTGCGCCCGAAGCGGCGACCGGCGGGCCACTGGCACTGGTGCAGGACGGCGATCAGATCGAGCTGGATGTGACCGCGCGCCGTCTGACGCTACACGTCTCCGAGTCTGAGCTCCAGCGCCGCCGCGCCCACTGGCGTTCGCCGGTTTCGTTGCACCGGCGCGGCTACCCGCGCTTCTATCAGGAACATGTCTTGCAGGCCGATGAAGGCTGCGATTTCGACTTTCTGCGCCCGCGAGATGATGAGGATCTGGCATTCGTACCACCGATTGTCGGACGATCATGATCTCTGGCTATCCCTTCCACTTCGCTCATAGCGGACGGGTACCGGTCTATCGGCTATGTTTGAGTCGGGAGTGCATCATGACGCAGACACAACCATGGCGCATTGGAATCGTCGGTCTACATCGCGGCCAGGGACTTGTTAGCACACTGGCAGCGCATCCGCGGGTCCGAATTGCAGCATTGTGCGATCTGGATTCCACCGTTCTGGCCGAGCTCGGAAGCCGTTTTAAGCTTGCCGATCAGTCGCTCTACACCGATTTTCAGGAGTTTGTTGCGGCAGATATTGACGTGATTGTGATCGCAACGCCGATCGATTTCCACGCCGCCCAGGCAATTGCCGCCCTCGAACATGGGAAGCATGTGTTGTGTGAACAGACCGCGGCCTACACCCTGGAAGATTGCGACAGGCTGGTACAGACGGTGCGGCGCACCGGGCGCAGCTATATGATGGCCGAGAATTACTGCTATTTTCACTATATTCGATCCTGGCGCGAGATCATCGCTACCGGCAAGCTCGGGCGGATCGTCTATGCCGAAGCTGCCTACCTGCACGAGATTACCAGACTGCTGATTGATCCGGTTACCGGCACACGGCACTGGCGCTACACGCGCCCGCCCATCCTCTATTGTGCACATTGCCTGGGGCCGTTGCTGACCCTCATGGATGATCGGATCGTCAGGGCAACCGGCCTGCACAGCGGGCAGTCGCTGCATCCGGATAAAGGGATCGGCTTTCTGGATATGGAGGTTGGTCTGTTTCAGACACACAAAGGAGCGGTGATCAAGATTCTGCGCAGCCAGGTGGCGCCCCGCCATCCCGAACTGATCTGGTATTCACTGCAGGGAACACACGGATTCATCGAAAACGGACGCAACGGCGGTTGGGGAGCGTCCGAGGGGTTGCTGTATGTGGCGAATGAAATGCCGATACATCCTGGAGCACAACCGCGTATCTGCGATCCGGTCGACACCGGTTTACCGCCAGAGGCGCGCGCCGGCGGCCACGGCACTTCTGAATATTACATGGTCAACGATTTTATTGAATCACTCGATCGCGGGATCACACCGCCGATTGATGTCATTCGTGCGGTAGAGTTTACGGCGCCCGGCATCTGCGCTCACGAATCGGCTATGCAGGGTGGCGTCTGGATCGATGTTCCGCAGTACCGCTAACAAAGGTAACCAGCTATGAGCGCATACAGCGATCCGGAGGCGTTGTACACCCATGCCCGGCAAGTACTTCCGGGCGGCGTATCGGCAACCGCGCGCATGAATGCAGCCATCGGGCGGCCCTTCTACATCCGGCGCGGCGATGGGGCATATGTGGAAGATCTGCAGGGGAACCGCTATGTCGACATGTGCATCTCACACGGCGCATCACTGCTGGGGCACAACCATCCGGCGATTGTGGGCGCCGTGCAGCAAGCTCTTGATCTGGGCATCATCTGTTCATACGAAACCGAGCACCAGATTGATCTGGCGGCCCGCCTGACTGAGATCATCCCCTGCGCTGAGCAGGTACGCTTCGCCGGATCCGGCACAGAAGCGATGATGCATGCGCTACGGCTGGCACGAACCGCAACCGGGCGTGAGCTGCTGATCAAATTCGAAGGGCATTTCCACGGGTACGCCGATGTTCTCAATTACTCGTGGGCGCCACCCCTTGAGGCCGCCGGATTGCCTGCCCATCCCCGCACCTATCCAGAATCCGCCGGCATGCCCGCCGCGCTCACCGAAACCATCCTGGTGGTGCCGTTTAACGATCCGCCTGCACTCGAAGCAGCGTTTGCCGCCCACGGTGAGCAGATCGCTGCACTGGTGCTTGAACCGGTGAACTATGATTCGGGATGTATTCTGCCTGAACCGGGTTTTCTGGTGCTGTGCCGCAGCCTCTGCGACCGTTACGGCGCCGTGTTGCTGTTCGACGAAGTACTGACGGCCTTCCGTATGCACCTTGCCGGCGGCCAGGGCTGGTCCGGCATTACGCCGGATCTCGCAGTGCTCGGTAAGGCACTTGGTGCCGGCCTGCCGATCAGCGCGCTGGTTGGCAGGTGTACGGTTATGCGCCACCTGCGGCCCGAAGGTACAAGCGAGTTGAGCGGCACCTACCTGGCCCATCTCACCGCCGTCCTGGCGGCACAGGCAGCGATTGATACCTACGCCCAACCATCGTTTTATCCCCGTCTGGCAGAGCAGTGCGAGTTCTTCTACAGCAATTTCGAGCGGGTGATCGCAGAATCCGGCGTACGGCTGCGGCTCCAATACATCGGGCCGCGTTTCGGGTTATACTTCGGCCTGGAGGAGCCGGTCACCAACTATCGGAGCGCCGCGCGCCAGAATCGCGCCATGCTCGCAACCTTTGTGGCCGGCTGCATTCGTAGAGGTGCATACTTCCACCTCGCCGCACATCATGGCTTCTCCGGCGTCCATGATCGTGCGGCGCTTGCCCTGGCGCTCGAAGCGATTGAAGGCGCCCTGGAAGATGTCCGGCTTGCCCATCCAGCATAGCCACCGGGCGATACGTTAGCAGGAGATTCGCACAATCGCTGCAAAACGGCAGCCGCTCGGCGTCCATACCTGTGAATGGCGGGTCGATGGCGTGGGAACCACCATCGGCGGCCAGGATTTGAGCCTGCCGCCGCGTGCTATGCAACGCTGGGGGCAACTCCAGATCCACTGATGCTTTACCACGCTCTAGAGCATAATCGACTGTGCGCCGGCTTTTAGTGTCTGGCGCGCCCCCTGCCAGATGAGCGTGCCGGTGACCCCCGGCGGCAAAGTTATCATGCCGCGCAACCACTCGCCTTCGATAGTCAGGTCTATGGTGATCTGGCCGCGTGGATGCGGTAACTCACCGCGCATCCAGCTGAGCGGGCCTGGTTGCGGCGCAATGGTTACCCCGGCGAAACCGGGCGCTGCCGGCCGGATGCCAAGCAAAGACGCAAACATATGATAGAGCGGGTGCGCGCCCCAGGCATGACAATCCGAACGGGTCGGCTCGGGCATTTCCGGTGTGGTGGTGAATCCTCGCGCCGACAGATCAAACCAGAGCGCCAGCCGCTCATAGAGCGCATCAATCCGGCCAAGCTGCGTGTAGGTCTCGAACAAGTAGTGCGAAAAATAGATGGTGGCGCGCGTCAAGCGCCCATCGTGAACCAGGCGATCGGCAAGTGCCGGCGTCCGTTCGGCGCGCAAATGACCGCTGAGCACAGCCAGGCACTGGGTATGTTCCGAAAAATGCCCATGCGCCAGGTCATCGGCGTATAGCGCGCGTCCTACATCCCAGAAGGTCGCATCCAGACGCGCGGCCAACGCGCGAGCGAGGCGGCGCTGGCGCGCGCCGAATTCCGGCTCGCCAAACCATTCCTCAAGCTGCGCCGCCCGTTCGAGCATCCCCACATATAACCAGTTGATCGACCCGCTGACGCCGCGTTCGCCGGCGGGCGGCACACCGGAATGCCACTCCGGCGCCCAATCCATAAAGTTCCAGCCCGCCGGGGCTTCGATCAAGCCAGCGGGATTGAAGAAGCGGGCAAACCCGTCGATGACGGCGCGCACTCCCGGCAGCAGATCGCGCACCAGTGCGGCGTCATCACGCCAGAGCGCATAGTCGTGAACCATCCCGACCCAACAGAGCGCGAAGGGAGGGATGATCTGGGTGACTCGGCTTGGATACCGTGATTGGGTCAGACCCGACGGCAAGCGCGAATCGTCGAAATGGCGCAATGCCGCGCGCGGCAACCGATCATCCCGGGTCAGCACATAGGTTGCCAGCGCCTGTAACCGGGTGTCGCCAACATACATCAACTGCTCCCAATAGGGGCAGTCCATATAGGTCTCGTGGGCGCACATCTGTAGCGAGCGGATGGCGATACGCGCCACATCGGCCAGGCGATCGTCGCTTGCGGCAAAACGCATCTTACCCGGCAGCGGATAGCCGGTTTCGGTTAATTCCAGGCGTTCAAGGGTGAGCGCTTCGGCGCCGGTTTGCACCACCAGCTCCAGAAAGCGGCCACAGCGCCACCAGAGCGTGGCGAAACGCCGCGCCGCGCCACCATCCGGCAGCCAGCTATCACCGATGCCCCGGAAGTATTTACCCTCCACCGCGTCGCGCCGGCCTTTGACATGGCCTTCGGGTGCTTCATAGAGTGACTCGGCCCAGCGCAACTGAATTGCGCCGCCAGCCCCGCCTGAAATCACAAGCTCCGCATAGGCGCAGGTATAGACGCCAAGATCGATCAGAACACGCTGCCGGTTATGAGCCGGCAGTGTGAGCGGTGTACTGGCGTTCAGCAGCGTCTCCCATTGCTCGCGCGCGCCGCTCGATTCATCGGCGGTGCGAACTGGCCCATCGGTCGCCGCTCCGGCGAACCGCACCCGCAAATCGTGCACCGGCCGGTCGATTGCGGCCGGGAGTTGCGCCGGGGTCAGCAAACGAATCGGCGTATATTCCGGGCTTGCGATACTTACCGCCGGCGCGGTTGTGATGGCCGGCTGCCAGCCAGCGCCGTCGCCCCGTTCAAATCCCCAGGGAAAGCGCGTGCCATCAACGGCAAACTGCGCTCCAACAGCGAAATAGACATACTCGCCCGGCCAGGCAATCGGCTCAAAGGTATACCCATCGAGGAGGAGCGCTTCCCAGGGAGCCGAACCGGTGCCAAGCAGCGGGATCAGATCGTCATCCTGCGGCGCGAGCAGAAAACCCGGCGCGACCGACATCTGCGCGCCAGGGGCGTGGTCGCCCAGCGACCAGACGCGCGCCGCCAGCAGATGCTCGCCGGTGTCGAGTGCGAGATCATACGTCTCGAACCGCCAGTGACGCGGCTCGCCACGTTCGGGACCGCGTCCAATCCGCGCGCCGTCGAGGAACAGTTCATAGCGCTCATCCGCACTGACATGAACCCGTATGACAGCAGAGCGCTCGATGGTAAAGTGGCAGCGATATGCGGAAACAAAAGGCGGAACAGGTGCGGCGGGGACGCTGATCCAGGAGCAAGGCCAGCGACCGCGGCTATACCAGTAGTCGTTGAGCGCAAGATGCTGGAATGGATCATGGTCGAGAAGTTGGCGCATGATCGTGGCACTCCCTCGGCACGCTATTCGACCATTTTCTCAACGGCAATATCGGCCGGCGCGAGGTTGAGGATACCTACCCGGTTGATGCGCCCGGCGGGTTCGTACGCGGCGGCATCGGGCTGTTTTCCACTAATAGTTTACCACCTCTTCAATGAGCATTGCGACGGGTCTGCCAGGCTGCTCGGCTTTGTAACGCATCCGCTGATACCGATCGGGCGCAGGGCTTTTCAGTTCTTCAACTCTGCGCTAGAATCGCCACATCTCACATAACTGGAGTGACGCGGTCACGCGCGCCATCGGCCAGCCGGGCGCATGCCAGGGCCCGTCCGCCGGCGGGACGGCGTTCTTTTCCGCGGTGCGACCGCCTTCCCGCCGCCGGATGCTTGACCCTGGAGGGCGTGCTACCCTTCAGGCCACCCTGCTGGTATGCCACCGCGTAATCGTGTTATTCGAATAGACACATCATGGACAGGTATCAGTATGCACCAGCAATCAGTACGGACCCGTCCGCTCACTGTCGAACAGCAGAATGGTCTCAGAATGCGTGCCATGATGATGGTCGCGCTGGCGGTTGCCATCCTCGTTGTTTCCAGCCTCATTTTTGCCTGTCTCCTGGCGGCGGGCGGCGGCAACTCCGGCCTGCTGATCGCTTTCGTTGCGCTGGGTGGCCTGGTTGTGCTTGCCGTGGTTGTTGCCCTCGGCATTATTGCATTCCGGAGCTGGCAGGATCTGGGTGATGGGGTAGCGCAGGTGCGCGCCTTGCGCCTGAAGCGTACCTACGAATCGGCGCGTGCGCCAAAGAATTACTATGCGGAGTTCGATGATTTCGGTTCGGTCCTTGTGGTGAAAGAGGTATATGAGCAATTGCAGCCGGGACAGGTGTATGTTGTTACCTTCAGCCCGCGTACCCGGCGTGGCTGGAGCGTTGAGTCCGGCGCCTGATCGCGCTGCGAGTTGTACCGATACTGAGCCGCCCCGGCGGGGCGGCGTCACCGGGGCCTCCCCCGGCCTTCGACGGTGGGCGGTTACCTTCACCTATCCAGAGTGCGGAGCGCTACCGGCGAGTCGAGTCGCCGCAAGGCACTGTGCGACAACCAGGGGAAACGGCTGATCGGTATTGACGACCAGCCGGGGTTCGCGGATTGGCTCGAAACGCTCCTTGATCGCCAGATACAGTTCATAGTTGCGATTGGCGGCCGGGTGGTCACCAGCAGCCGCATCCCGTGAGAGTCGCTCACGAGCCGTGGCGTCACTGCAGACGCACTCGATGATCAGCAGCGACGCCCCTAGCTGCGCGGCGTGCTGTTTGACCAGGTGCACCTGGTACGAACGCGAGAAGGTGCGCCCGTCGAGAATGACCGGCTCCTCAGGCTTCTGGCGCAAAAGCTCGGTTGCCGTCCGCAGCATGACATCCAGACAGAAGTCGTCCTGGGCGGTGGTATAGGTCATGCGCTCTGCGGGAAACAGCGCCGCGCGGATTCTGTCTTTGTCCAGCACCACGGCGGGGATCGCCCGCGCAAGTTCGCGGGCGATTGTGCTTTTTCCGGTGCCGGGAAGGCCGGCGAGCATGATGAGTTGCATGCTATTCCCCGCTACGAATATCGCTCAGGCGAGCGGCGTGGGGCAGAAGGACACGAGGATTGTGTCGGGCATGTTGAGCTCCAGTACCTTCCCTTAACTCAGCACGGCATTCACTTCGGCGTGTTCCTCGGCGGACAGTACCCAATCGGCGGCGCGCGCGTTGGCCTGAACCTGCGCCAGCGAGGTGCAGCCGGAGATCACGGAACTGACCTGCGGCCGGGCCAGCAGCCAGGCATGCGCCAGTTCAACCATCGTGTGGCCGCGGGCGATGGCCCAGTTCGTCAGCGCCTCAACGCGCGCAAAGTTCGCCTCGGTCAGGTACTGTTGCACATAGCTGCTCGACTCGCCGCGCGACCCGGCGGGTGGTGGTTCGCCACGGCGGTACTTACCAGTGAGAAAGCCGCCGGCAAGCGGGAAGTAGGGGAGAATGCCGACGCCGGACGCCTGGCAGTAGGGTAACACTTCGCGCTCCAGTTCGCGTTCGAGCATGTGATAATGGTTCTGGATCGTCACAAATGCCGTCCAGCCGCGCAGTTCCGCCAGAACATTCGCGCGCGCCAGTTGCCAGGCCGCGAAATTCGACGCGCCGATATAGCGTACCTTGCCAGCGCGCACCAGGTCATCGAGGGCGCGCAACGTCTCCTCGATCGGTGTCGTCTCATCCCAGCGGTGGATCTGGTACAGGTCGATATGATCCGTCTGCAGGCGCGCCAGGCTCGTTTCGACGCCCTGCATGATATGGTACCGCGAGGCGCCGCGGTCATTGGGGCCGGAACCGGTCGGGTGGAACACTTTCGTGGCCACGACCCAGCGATTGCGGCGGCCCTTTAACGCCACGCCGAGCGTCTCTTCCGACCGGCCGCCAGTGTACACATCGGCGGTATCAATGAAATTGATCCCCAGATCCTCTGCGCCGGCAATGATCTCATGCACCCCCTGCTGATCTACTTTGCCGCCGAACTGATTCGTGCCGAGCCCGATCACCGAAACACGCACACCGGAAGGCCCGAGCTGGCGATAGTCCATATGTCCCCCTACTGTAAACGATGAATTACTCACGGCGTAGTCGTTGCATCATGCGGGCGTAGAACGTACTCTGCGGGTAGACGCGGGCAAAGGTGCAGTGGCGTTGCGAACGCCGCACGATCACCCGGTCGCCCCCATGCAGCGCAATATGGTCGTGCCCATCGGCGGAGAACCCGGCCGGGTGCCGGCTCTGCAACGTGAGGGTCACGACCGCGTCTTCGTGCAATACCAGCGACGGGACATTCGTCAGATGCGCCGCGATCGGCACCAGCACCAGCGCCGTCGAGCGCGGGTCAACGATCGGCCCGCCGGACGCCAGCGCGTAGGCGGTCGAGCCGGTCGCGCTGGCGACAATAACCCCGTCGGCATGGTAGGTTGTCAGGTGAGCATCGTAGATTTCGACATCAACAATCACGGTACGGTTAATATCGCCGCGCGCCAGGATGATTTCGTTCAGCGCGAGGATGGGCGAGACGGTAATGCCGTCGGCACGCCTGACCGTCGCTTCGACGAGCGACCGTGCATCGAGCCAGAACTGTCCAGCCAGCAATGCTTCAAGCCCCTGATACAGTGTGGAGGGTTCCAGTTCCGCCATAAAATTGAGCCGCCCGAGCGCCACCGGGAGGACCGGCACATCGCACGGGATCGCCAGACGTGCGGCGCGCAATACGGTGCCATCGCCACCGAGCGCCAGCACCAGGTCGGTATGATCAACGGCGTGCTGGGCCCGGCCTTCGTGCGAGACGCCGCGCCAGACCTGGATCTTGCGCGCGGTGAGCCAGTCGCCCACGTCTGCAGAGACGCGCAATGACTCGTCGGAGTAGGGATTGAACAGGATCGCCACACGCTTGATTGGATTCACACCTGCTGCTCCTGCGCCAGGGCGACGATGGCATCGGCGACCTGTTCGATGCTGGTAAGACGCGTGAAGTGCGGAACACCCGGACCGGTGACCAGTAACGGCACCGGGTTACGTGTATGCGTCGGTGCCGCCAGACTCTCGATGTTGCCATGGTCGCTGGTTATGACCAGCGTATCACCCGGGCGCATCGCGTCGAGCACGCCGCCGATCAGCCCGTCAATGCGCGCCATTGCCGCATGGATCTGCGTGACGATCGGCATCGGTGCGCTCCTGGTCGCAGCAGCGCCGTTGAGCCGGCCATGCCCGGCAAGGTCGGTCAGGAACGTTTCGAAGAATACGAGATCATGATCGGTGGCAAGGCGGGCCAGGCGCGCGCCGGCCTCGCGCGCCTCGACCGTGCTGACACTCCCTTCGCGGATGCGCATGGTTTCGCCGGTAATATCCCATGTGACCGCGAGGCCGGCGCGCAGATCGTCCTCATCGCGGAAGCGCATCCCGGCGCCTTCAGCGGCGATGACACTGGCGGAGCGGCGCACCCGGCGCGTGGCCAGCGCTTCCCAGTAAGGGGTGCCGAACGCATTCGCGAAGGTCGCGCGCCCGCCTGCCGCAATCACGCGACTGAAGAGATTGCGCGCGGCGAGGGTGGACCGCAGGGCTACCGGAGGAACGTGCGGTTGATGGCGCCCGTGGAGCGCGGCGGCATTGATCCCGGCGAGCAGCGCCGTCTGGCCTGTGCCACTCTGGGGTAATCCGGCAACACCCAGCGTCGCGTCGAGCGGGCGGAGCAACGTCGCGGTCGAGACGCCGGTCCGCTCGGAGGTCAGCGCGCCGCCGAGCAGCGCGTGCAGCGCAGGCGTGGGCGCGTCCGACAGCGGATTGTCGTGCCCCCATGGCGCCAGGCCCACACCGTCGACAAAGACAAAAATGACGCTCACATCCTCCGCCCGTCAATGGATAACCATGTGCAGGCAGAGTATAGGGCAATCAGGCGCGGTGCGCAAACTTGACAGGCATGGCGTCACCGTGTATACTGCGCGTCCGGTAAAGCATACGATCCGCACAGGCTCACCTCCCATACCTCGACCTTCAGTAGCCGAGCAACCAGGAGCAAGCCGGCGCGGAGCCTTCGTGGGCGCCGCCCCGGGTCACGCCGAACAACGGCGCCAGCCTGCGCGTAACACGCGCGCGGTTGGGTCGTGGTGTGTCCGGGAACGCCCTCGCCTTGACGAAGGCATCGTTACTGGTACCGTTGCAGACAGGCGGGCAGCGGTCAATAGTATCCGTTCGGAGGTCACTGCATGAGCGCAGTACCCGGCAGTGTCGCCCAGGAAATCGAGGATTTCGACTGGACGCAGATGCTCGACGACTACGACTACGCGCGGCCACAACGTGGCGAAGTGCGTGAGGGCGTGGTCATGAAAGTGGAAGACAGCGGTATTCTGGTCTCGATCGGCACCAAGCGCGAAGGTATCATTCCTCAGGCCGACGTGCGTGCGGCTGGCGAGGGGATGGCGACGAACCTGAAAGTGGGCGATACGCTGCAAGTCTATGTGCAGGATCCTGAGAATCGCCAGGGTGAGTTGATCCTGTCGCTGACCATGGTGCAGGTTGCACGCGACTGGGAAGAAGCCGCACGGTTGAGCGCTGAAGGCGGGATTGTTCAGGGCCAGGTGATTGGCTACAACAAGGGTGGCCTGCTGGTGCAGTTCAATCGCATCCGTGGGTTTGTCCCCGCGTCACAGGTGGCCCAGCTCCACGGGCGTACCGCCGCGGAGGAACGCCAGCAGGCGTTGCAGCGCATGGTCGGCCAGACGATCCCGTTGAAGGTGATCGAGGTTGACCGTGATCGCAACCGGCTGGTGCTGTCTGAGCGCAGCGCGACCCAGGAGTGGCGCAAGGCGCAGAAACACCGGCTGCTCACCGAGTTGCAGCCCGGCGATATTCTTACCGGGCGCGTCAATCAGTTGACCAACTTTGGCGCGTTTATCGATCTGGGCGGTGCTGATGGCCTGGCCCATATCTCCGAGCTTTCCTGGCAGCGGGTGAACCATCCGCGCGAGGTGCTGTCACCCGGCCAGGAAGTCAAGGTCATGGTGGTCGAAATTGACGCCGAACGCGAACGGATTGGCCTCAGCCTGCGCCGCCTGCAGCCGAACCCGTGGGATACGATTGACCAGCGCTATGCCCTTGGCCAGCTGGTCAGCGGCCCGGTCACGAATGTTGCGCCGTTCGGCGCCTTCGTCCAGATCGAAGAAGCTGTCGAGGGCCTGATCCACGCCAGTGAGCTCGATGCCGACCCGCAGGCGCAGCCGCGTGATCTACTCCAGCCTGGCCAGATCATCACTGCCAAGGTTATCAGCCTCGATAAGCAGCGCCAGCGTATGGGCCTCAGCCTGCGCCGAATCAATGCCGATGAGAATGGCAAGGCCGATGGGCCGGTGGCAGATGGCGATGGTGCAATGAGCGAAGGGTAATGGTTGAACGTTCAACCTGGGCCCTGGACGAAGAACACGCGGAGGAATACGTTCCTCTGCGTGTTCTTGTTTGCACCGGCCATTCAGGCTTGTTTGACTGCATGCCCGCCGAATCCTTTGCGGAGCGCGGCAAGCACTTTTGCCGCGAACGATTCGGGCTGCCGTGAGTGAAAACGCTCGAAGAGCGAGAGGGTGATCACCGGTGCCGGTACGTCAAGTTCAATCGCGCTCTGGATCGTCCAGCGCCCCTCGCCACTGTCTTCAACATACCCCTTGATGCTCTCCAGGCCAGGATCCTGGCGGAATGCCTCTTCTGCCAGTTCCAGCAACCATGAGCGCACCACGCTGCCATGGTTCCAGACCGCCGCGATTTTGTGCATGTCCAGGTTAAATTCCGTTTTGCTGCGCATAATGTCGAAGCCTTCGGCATAGGCCTGCATCATGCCATACTCGACGCCGTTGTGCACCATTTTGACGAAGTGGCCGCTACCGACTGGCCCGCAGTGCAGGTAACCGTTCTCCGGCGCGAGCGCGCGGAACGCCGGTTCGAGCCGTGCGACGACGTCAGGTTCACCGCCGACCATCAGGCAATAGCCAAGCTCCAGGCCCCAGATCCCGCCGGATGTTCCCTGATCGACATACTGAATGCCGTGCGCTTTGAGGGCTGCGGCGCGCCGTATGTCATCTTTGTACATGGTGTTGCCGGCGTCAATGATCGTGTCGCCGGGGCTCAAGAGACCGGCAAGGGTTTCGATGGCGCGCTCGGTCACGTCGCCAGCCGGCAGCATGATCCAGATCGCGCGCGGCGGCGCGAGCGCGGCGACGAGTTCTTCGAATGTGTAGGCTGGCGTGGCGCCGGCGGCGGCGAGTTCGTCGATCGGTCCCCGGCTGCGATTATGCGCGATGACGCGGTATCCGCTGCGTAACCAGCGACGCGCCATATTGGCGCCCATCCGGCCAAGCCCGGTGATTCCAAGTTCCATGTGGCGCTCCTGTCGGGGCGAAGCACATGCATCGCCCGTACGATCTCGATGGCATGCTATAGTAATATCGTATCATAGCAGAGGATGACGTATGGTAACGATGATTCCCGCTCCCTTTGCCGGTCTGGCCGGCACCATGGCGGCTGCTGATGCTGATCTCCGCACAGCATTGCGCGCTCACGGCCTCTCCTGGGAGGAGTATCCCGACCTGACCGGTGCCGCGCGCCCGCGTGGTGCGGCTGCTGCGCTGGCGTACCCGATGCAGGGGGTGCTGAAGTATCACGGCATGAGTGACTGGAACCAGCGTATTGCGTATCTTCCCAGTGTCTCGCTCTGCAACGACGCCGGCTATACGCTGACCCTGGTCGAGTTTGATCCTTCGCTGCCGGCTGATGTTGCGACGATTGGCGGGCAGCCGGCGCTCGGTCGCGAGCTCGAACGGGTGCGCCAGAGCCTCGACGCGGTACGCGCCGCTTCGGGGGCAACCGTGCATGCGCGGGTCGTATCGAAGAATGTGGTGCGTGGCGCGCGCATTGGCAAAGGGCTCGGATCGAGCGCGTCGGCTTCGGCGGCGCTGGCGCTGGCGGCAACTGCTGCGTTGTATGGCGACGACGTGGCCGCCAACCGCCGTCTGGTCAGTTGCATGGCACGTCTGCTGGCTGGCTCGGGTTGCCGCAGCGCTGCTGGCGGTTGCTCGGTCTGGTTGTCGTATCCCGGAATCCGCCACGAAGAAAGTTTCGCCGTGCGTCTCGATACCGCCGGCCAGCTTGACGAGGTTCGTCTGATTACGACGCCAATCGACTCGCGAGTAGGGCTGAAGACGGAACAGGCGCACCTGGATGCGCCGGAAAGCGCGCTCTTCCGCTGCTGGATGACAGGCCGCCGCGATGAGACGCTCACATGCATTGACGCTGCCTGCGCCGGTGACTGGCGTACCCTGGGCCAGTGGGCCGAACTCGACAGCATGCGACTGCACGGCATCACCATGTCGGGTAGTCGTGAGAACAAGCTGGTAGGATGGGAACCGGAGAATATCGCGCTGTTCCGTATGTGCAACGATCTGCGCGCCGCTGGCGTGCCGGTCTATTGTTCGACCGATACCGGCCCGACTGCCGTGTTCATCACCCACCGCGATTACGAAGATGCGGTCGTCGCAGCGATTGCCGGGCTCGATCTCGGCCTGGAGGCGATCCGTGGGCGAGTGGCCGGCCCGGCGCGCCTGGTGGATGTCGCCGAAGCGCGGGTTGAACTGAGAAGAGCGAATGTTGAATTGTGAATGCAGCATTGGGAACTACGATTCTCAATTTCTGACAGGGGGGTGTGCGCGGTGATGATATTCGTTCGTCTGTTGATCATCATGTGTTTCATCAGCCTGCTTCCCGCCCGGGACATCAACGCACAGACATCGCAGCGTTGCTTTGCCGAAACCGGCTACTGCATCAGCGGGCGCCTCCGTGAGTTCTGGGAACAGAATGGTGGCTTGCGCGTCTTCGGGTATCCAATCACACCGCTCCAGACCGAGACGATCGAAGGGCGCGCGCTCCAGGTGCAGTGGTTCGAGCGCGCACGCCTGGAACTGCATCCGGCCAATCGCCGCCCGTACGATGTGCAACTTGGTCGTCTCGGCGCCGATCTCCTTGCGCGTGGCAGCAATGCCGGCACGCCGGTGAATACCGCCACGTCCGGTGCGTGCCGGCTGTTCTCTCAGACCGGGATCACCGCCTGCGGCGCGATCCTCGCCGCCTGGCGCTCTGCCGGCCTGCAACTCGATGGATTGCCTGGCGTGAGTGAGGCCGAGAGCCTGGCGCTCTTTGGTGTGCCGCTTACCGAGCCGCGCCTGGAACGCCTGGCGGATGGCAACACCTACCTGGTGCAATGGTTCGAGCGCGGGCGCTTCGAGGTGCATCCCGAGAATGCGCCGCCGGCGGATGTGTTGCTTGGCCTGCTGGGACGCGAGTATGGCCCTGCTGCGCGTGCGCCGGAAGCGCCGGTCGCTGCGCTGGCCGTCGCCGCTGGCTCGCCGGCGCGGATCGTCGCCCGCGCAGCCGGCATTGATGCGCGGATCGTTGCGGTTGGTCTCGATGCCCAGGGTATGCCGGTCGTGCCGGATCATGATGTCGGCTGGTACAACCGCAGCGCACTGCCGGGGCAGGGTGATAACATCGTGCTCTGGGGGCACGTCTTGCGTTTCAGTTATGCGCCGCGCATCCCGGCACCCTTTGCGCGCCTGAAGGAGTTGCGTCCTGGTGATCGCCTGACGCTGTACGATACGGCGGGCGTGGCCAGCGACTATGTGGTGACGCGCCAGGTGTGGGCGCGCCCCGATGAGGTGGAGTGGGTACTGCCGCAAGGGAGCGAACGCCTTACGCTCGTGTCGTGTATTGGTGACAAAGTGATTGCCGGCCGCGAGGTGATCGATATGAGCCACCGGTTGATTACGATTGCCGAGCCGGCACGTTGAACGCAGAGCGATCGTGCTCCGTGTCAGAAGGCGAATCGCTGCTCGGCCGTCTCCCGCGGATCGCGCCCGAATGTGATCTCGCCACGGCTCAAGCCAATAATGCACCAGAAGACGGTCTGTGTCTCGCCGTCGCTCCGGCAGAGGCAGGCTGGTCCTGCTTGCTGGTCGGCCAGGAAGCGCCGCAGCATCGCAGGTGTCACCGGGCCATCGCGCGTCTCCATCAACTCCCGCGCGCGCCGGTAGCGCGCCAGTGAGCCGCCGATGTCTGATGGGTCGCGTTCATACTGCATCATCGTGGGCGCGACATAATGATTGGTATGCACGGTCCAGCCGTTTTCGGTAAACAGCAGCGCATAGTCGGTGGCGGCACCTTCCACGTTGACGATCGTGCCGTCAACATGGGCGATCAGGTTGTTGTATGACGACGCGCGGTCAGGGCGGGTCGCAGCGCGAATGGCGGCCGCGGCGGTACGTTGTGCCAGGATGTCGCGCACAATGAGCAGGCGCGGAACGCCGATCGTGTCGTCGTTGGGGCTGACCTCATTGCCGGTCAGGCTCAGGCCAGCGTCGTTGTATCCAACGCTGATGAACAACCCGCCCACACCGATCGTGAAGAGCGCGGGTTGGTCGGCCACGCGCCACTCGACGGCAACAATCTGCCCGGCGCTCGCGGGGGAAAGATCATTGTTGTGGGCCAGCCAGATGCCGCCGTCGGCAGTGGCTGGCGGGCCGGCGGCAAAATCCGAACAACGCTCGGCAGGCAGGGGGTGACGCCAGATCTCCTCCGTGGCCAGTACCGCCAGGTCGAGCAGGTCAATCCCGGACCCTTCGGCGCCCCCCTCCAGTTCTTCAACCACCCACGGCAGCGCCTGTCTGGTCGCTGCGAGGTATGGCCGGGCAGCGCGGCGCATGTCGTCCCACGTCAGCCCGGCAGGCGGACACTCACGTGCCCGAGAAACGGCGTGTTGCAACATATCGCGGCAGGCGGCCCCGATCTGGCGCCCGGTGTCGTGATGGCTGCCGGAGACGCGGATCAGAGGGATAGGTGTTGTCGGAGTGATCATGGTTCGTTTCACAATCTACAGTCGCTACACCACCGCTGCCAGCAGCGCATGCGCGATTGCCAGTGGCTCGGCATCACTGCGATTTGCCAGAACAATGGCGGTGCAACGTCGGTCGAACAGGCGCACAATGGCGGTACGGAAGCCGATGGTTTCGCCGGGATGGTACGCTGCCCGTTGCCCCTTGAACGAGCCCACGAACCAGCCATAGCCGTAGGCATCGCCGGCCGGCGTCGCGGCGTGCGGCGCGAACATGGTGGCGCATAGCGGTTCCGGCAGCAGTGGATCGCCGGCAAGGGCAGCATCCCAGCGTTCAAGTTCAAGCGCCGAGCTGTAGACTCCACCATCGCCCAGCGTTGAACTGGTGAGGCTCTGGTCGGTGCGCACGAACCCATCCTGCTGGCGCGAATAGCCATATGCCCGGCGCGGAACGTTGCTGATCCCGGCTTCATAGGCGACCGTGCCATGCATGCCCAGCGGCGCAAAGATCTGTTCGCGCAGAAACGTGGCAAATGGCGATGCTGCCACCTGCTCGACGACGAGCGCCAGCAGGCAATACCCGGTGTTGCTGTAGCGAAATGCCGTGCCCGGCCCGGCATAGAGCTCATTGTGGTCGCGGAGCAATTCGAGCACATCGCGATCACGCAGCGATGTGGTCGTTCCGGCAGGGATCAACGCCTCATAATCCAGCAATCCCGACGTATGGGTCAACAGGTGGTGTATCGTTACCTGGCGCCAGCAGGCGGGCGCTCGATCGAAGAAGCGCGCAAGCGGCGCATCAAGCGCCAGCACTCCCCGTGCGACAAGCAGAAGCGTAGCCGTGGCTGTGAATTGCTTTGTGACCGATGCCAGGCGAAAGTTGGTTGCCATCGTGACGGCGGCATGGCGCTCTATATCAGCCAGGCCGGTCGCTCTGGCAAAGCGTGCATCGCCGTCAACCAGCAACAACACGCTGATGCCTGGAACGGCACCGTCGAATGGCTGCAGCAAGCTGTCAACAGCATGGTTGCGCGGTAGCACCAGTCTCTCCGTTCAGGACGCCGCGAGAGTAAGAGCCTGTCCGAAAAACGCTCCGCCTCCTGCTATTACGAGGAGCGTGAGCGACAGCCTGCAGCGAGCGGAGCGTGGCTGAAGCAATCTCTTATCGGGCCGCTCGATTGCTTCGCTTCGCTCGCAATGACATCCAACCATCCGTTATTTGGATAGGCACGAAAAGGGGCCATATTGTAACATAACTGAAACGTGTCTCTCGCAAACCACCGGGAAGTACATGTTCGGTCCATGTGAACATTATCACCGGGACGCCAGGATGGCGTATACTATGTCGGCGACAGACCTGCGCCGCCAGGGATCATGCATTGCATGCCGCCATACGTTGCCATCAAGAGCCTTCGCTTACGCCGCCTTGCACTGTTGCTGCCGCGCTGGTTGCTGGCGCCGGCCGTGATTGCCCTGGTCGCCTTGCTCTGGAGCATTGGCGCGTTGTGGCTGGCCGTGGTACTCGCCGGCGCGTGTCTGGTGGGTATCGCCGCGCTCCTGTGGTGGCGCTGGGCCGCGCGCGAGCATCCGCCGGCGCGACCGACGCTCTTTGTCGTGCGTCACCGGCAGCAGCGCGCCGTTCGGGTGTTGCGTGCGATCGAACGCGATCTGGCGCAGGATGTGGCCGTGATCGAATCACGTGCCCGGCGCCTGGAGGGTGGCGCAACGCCGGATGAGCCGGGTGATCATCGCTAGATACCTCCACATCATTCTTCTGTACAGGATCATCATGCCTTTCATGGTGCGCGCAACGCAGGCAACAGGAGCCACGCCCCTCACCGAGGCGGTCGGCGCGGTGCGGCGCTACTATGACCGCAATACGCGCCTGTTCCGTGCGCTGGGCCCGGGTGCCCGGGCGCGCGCCATCCGCCGCGCGGTCTGGGATGCGGGCGTGACGAGCCTTGATGGCGCACTGGAGCAGGTCAATGCCCTGATCGTGCGCGAAGTTCCAGTTGACACTGGCGCCACCCGGCATGGCCTGCATGTGCTCGACCTGGGGTGTGGTGTTGGTGGTAGCCTGGCCTACCTGGCGCATGCGTTGCCGCAGGCGACACTGGCCGGTGTGACGATCAGCGCGCACCAGGCGCGTCAGGCGCGCAGGGCGGTGCAACGATGGCGCGCGATCGTCGTTGAGGGGGATTTCCATGCTCTGCCCTTCGCCGCGCGCTTTACGGTCGCCCTGGCGGTTGAGGCATTCGCTCACTCGCCCGACCCGCAACGATGCTATGCTGAAGCTGCAACCATCCTGGCGCCCGGCGGTCGCCTGATCGTCTGCGATGACTTCATCGCGCGCGAACCGGCGCATGCGGATGAGCGGCGCTGGCTGGAGGCGTTTCGCGCGGGCTGGCGCGTCGCCGGCCTGCAGACAACGGCGCAGGCCACGGCGATCGCCGGCCAGGCAGGACTGGCGCTGCGCACGGATCGTGACCTGACCGGCTGTCTGCGCCTCCATACGCTTCCTTCGCCGTTGAATGCCATGATCCGCCAGGTGACGGACATCGCAGGCCGGGCACACCCTTTCTTGCATAGCCTGCATGGTAGCCTGGCATTGCAGGAATGCCTGGCGCGCGGGCTGGTACATTACCGGTTGCTGGTGTTCGAACGATGGTGATTACCAGGAGGTACTCATGGTCGCGTGGCCGCACCATCCAGTGGTGTATGAAATCAATACCTGGGCATGGCTGAATGCGTTGAGCGCGGCATACAACCGGCCGGTCACGCTCGCCGACGTGCCGCCTGCCGCCTGGGATGAGGTGGCTGCGCCAGGGGTTGACGCCATCTGGCTCATGGGTGTCTGGGAGCGCAGCCCGGCAGGTATCGCGGTGGCGCTGTCGAACCAGGGCCTGCTGGACGCGTTTCGCCGCGCATTGCCAGACTTCAGTGCCGCTGATGTCGCCGGCTCGCCATTCTGCGTCAGGCGTTATGTGGTGGATGGACGCCTGGGCGGGCCGGAAGGGCTGGCGGTCGCGCGCGCCGAGTTGCGTCGCCGGGGAGTGCGCCTGGTACTCGATTTCGTGCCGAACCATGTTGCGCCCGACCATCCCTGGATCACCGAGCGCCCGGAGTTCTTTATTTGCGGTGACGCTGGCGACCTGGCGCGCGATCCTGAGGCATTCTTCATCGCCAGTACGCGGATCATTGCCCGGGGGCGTGATCCATACTTCGCGCCATGGCCGGACGTGGCGCAACTCAATGCGTTTCATCCGGGTATGCGTGATGCCGTGATTGACACGTTGCGCGCGATTGCTGCCCAGTGCGACGGTGTACGCTGCGATATGGCGATGTTGCTGATGAACGACATTTTCTTGCGGACCTGGGGTAGCCGCGCCGGCCCGCCGCCGCCACAAGAGTTCTGGCCGCATGTGATTGCGTCGGTGCGCGAGACATCACCCGATATGCTCTTTATTGCCGAGGCGTACTGGGACATGGAATGGGACCTGTTGCAGCAAGGGTTCGACTATTGTTACGATAAGCGGCTGTATGACCGGCTGGCAAGCGTCGAGGTCGAAGCGGTGGCGCTGCACCTGGATGAACCTGCCTGGCAGGCGCGCCTGGTACACTTTATTGAGAACCATGATGAACCGCGCGCTGCGGCGGTGTTCGGTATCGCGCGTTCGCGCGCTGCGGCAGTGATCGCGTTGACCGTACCGGGAATGCGGCTGGTGCATGAAGGGCAATTCGATGGCTGGCGCATCCGCCTGCCCGTGTTTCTTGCCCGGCGACCGGTAGAGCCGTCTGTCGCCGGATTACGCGACTTCTATTATCGCGTGCTGGCGCTTGCAGCACACGTCGCTGGCCGCGACGGGCAATGGCGGCTGTGCGAGTGTCGTGGCTGGCCCGACAATGCCAGCTACCGCTATGTGCTCGCCTGGTGCTGGCGCGGTCCTGCAGGGCGGTGCCTGATCGTCGTCAATTACTCGGCTGTGCCGGCCCAGGCACGGGTTCGCGTTCCCTGGGATGATCTTGGCGGTCATGTGTGGCGTCTGGAAGATGTGGTGAGTGGTGCGATCTATGAGCGCGACGGCGCCGAAATGCAGGATCCGGGTCTGTTCGTCGATCTCGCGCCCTGGGGTATGCATGTGCTGACATTGTAGCCCTGCCAGACGCCCGGTGTGAACATATCAGGGCCACGGTGCAGGGCATATATCTGAGCCCAACGTGTCTGACTGGTGGTATACTGGCGGCGCTGAATAAGATCCTATCCGAAGAATGGATGGCTGGATGGCAGTGCGCGCGACGCGCCGTAATCAAGCGGCATGAGTGGAGAGGTCTTCAGAGCGGTAGAGCGCTCATACGTTGCGAAGAAGCCCGTCATCCCCACCCCGCCCCCGCTGAAGGCGGGAGTCCGGTGTCGTATCTGGCGGGGAGCGCCCCAATGGACACGATCGTCCGACTCCTTCCCCGGCGGAGATGAAGAAGTGTGTCGTTTTCGGATAGACGCTACGCACCCGGCGCGCTGCCGTCGGCATTGATCCTGGCGATGACCTATGCCGCGAATGCTGGAACGCTATCGCCTGGTTCCGATCCTGCTGCTTGCGGCGATCCTGCTCGCATCCAGCCTGCCGGCGCCTGCCGGCGCGCCTGAGTGGCGCGTGTCGGTGGTACAGGGTGCAAGCGCCGCCGGCAGGCTGCTGCACTCTGCCGAACCGACGCCGCGCCAGGCTTTCGAAGCGCTGCAAGCGCGCGCTGCCGGCTCGATCGAGGCGTACTGGGATGCGCGCAGCGGTCTGCCCGAGTACCTCACCATGAGTGACGCGGCGCAGCGCCTGCCCTACACGCCGGGCGCCGCCGAGCGCGGCAACCCCGTCGCAATCGCGCGTGGCTTCCTTGACGAGAATCGCGCGCTCTTCGGGCTGCGCGCCGTGGCCGACGATCTGCGCCTGCTGCGGGTCGAACCCGATGCGGAGCGCGGCTTCTCCCACGTGCGCTTCGATCAGGTGTACCACGGCATCCCGGTCGCCGGCCGGCAACTCGTGGTTCATCTTGATGAGGCGGAACGGATCGTCGCTGTCAATGGGCAGCTTGCGGCGATCGCCGGCGTGCCTACAGAACCGGTGCTCACCGCCGGGCGCGCGGTCGCCGTGGCCCTGCGCGATCTCCGCGAGGTGCAGCTTGAACCGGAGGAACAGGCGCGCGTCGTGACGGAACCCCTGCCGGATCGCACCCGCCTCGTGGTGCATGTTGACGCGCGTGGAAAAGCGACCCTGGCCTGGCGCGTCGTGATCCTGACCCATGCGCCGCCTGGCCAGTGGTATTACTTCATCAATGCCCGCCGGCCGGCGGTCGTGCATGCGTTTGATAGCATCGGTCACGCCAGGGTGCGACGCACCTATAGTGCGCGCAATACCACGCGCATCCCCGGCCAGCTGGTGATTGAAGAAGGTGAACGCAGCAGCCGCAACGCCATCGCACAGGCGGCCCACGACGCCGCCGGTGTTGTGTATGATTACTACTTCAATACCCACCAGCGCGATAGCATTGACGGTCGCGGCATGCCGATCGTATCAACGGTCAATTATGGCAGCGATCCGGCCGATGCGGAGAATGCCGCCTGGGTGAGTGAGGCGCAGCAGATGATCTATGGCGACGGCGGCAGCCTGTTCCGCCCGCTGGTGTATGGCCTCGACGTCGTCGGCCACGAACTGACCCATGGCGTCATTGATCAAACGTCGCAACTGATTTATGAGGGCCAGTCGGGGGCGCTGAACGAGTCATACGCCGATGTCTTCGGTGCGCTGATTGACCGCGGTAACTGGACGATGGGTGAGCAGATTGTGAAGTCGCCGCCCTTCCCGGTGCCGTACCTGCGTGATTTGCAGGACCCGACGCTGGGTGGGCGGTACAATCCGCGCCGGCCGCTCGACGGCGTGGGCCAGCCGGGGCACATGCGCGACTATGCGAAGTTGCCGCTGACGCGCCGATCGGATAATGGCGGTGTGCATGTCAACAGTGGTATTCCAAACCGTGCCGCGTTTCTGGTGGCGCAGGCCCTCGGGCTGGAAAAGATGGAACGGATCTATTACCGCACGATGGTGCAATACCTGACGCCCGACAGCGATTTCGCCGACGCGGCGCGGGCAACGATTCGCGCGGCGCAGGATCTCTACGGTGGCGCCGAAGCGGCAGCCGTACGCGATGCGTTTGCCCAGGTCGGTATCACGTCCGCCGGCACGGATGTCGGCCCGGCGCCACAGGAGTCTGGCCCGGCGTTGCCGTCCGGCCCCGGCGAGGCACCGGCGCAACAGACGCCGGCTGGTTGTACTGAACTGGTGGTTGATGGCGGATTTGAGTCGGGCCAGGGGTGGGTCGAGGTCACGCTGGGCGAGACGGCGATCATTGACCCGGAGTTGCCGTACACCGGCGCGCGCAGCGCCTGGCTCGGCGGTATTGACACCGAAGCCGTACAGTACATCTACCAGGATGTGCGCATTCCGGACAATGCGACATCGGTGCGGCTGAGTTATTACAGGCTGCTGCACGAAGAACGGCGCGGCGTGCTCGGGGCATTCGCCGATGATGCCAGCTTCGTCGTACTCTTCGCCAATACCAGCGGCGACATCCTTGGCGCGGTCGAGGAGCTCGCCTCCTCGCAGGGCGATGACGCCTGGCGCCAGGCGCAGTTCGAGGTGACGGAACTGGCCGGCAAGCGCGTGCGGCTCACGTTCCTGTCGAGCAATCCGCCCGGCAATGTCAGCAGTCTGTGGGTTGATGATGTCTCGCTGCTGGCCTGTACAACCGGCGCTGCGCCACAGGCTCCCGCAGCCTCCGGCGATACTGTCTTTGTGCAGGGGGTGCTGGCGGATGCCGATACCGGGCGTGGCGTGAGCGGCGCGCAGTTATTCATTCTGAAATCGGGGGTGACGGCGACACAGGCCGCCGCTGATGATAACCTGACGAGCCGTGAGGTGTTGACGATTGGCGTGAGCGATACACGCGGCGTCTACCAGACGGAGGTGGCCGTTCCACGCGGCCAGGTGTACAGCGTGATCGTCATCGCGCGCGGCTACCGGCCCATCGTCGCCGATAATGCGTTGAATGTGCCGCGCAACGCCGAGAATCCGTTCCGCGCCGACGCCGATCTGCGGAGAAGCCGCTGAGTCTATGTCAGAACCACGTTGCTGCATCTGTGACGCGCCGGCCGGGTCGCCGTACCATGTACTGGGTGGGCGCGTCTATTGTGATCGCCATTTTGCAGTGGTGAATAAGCCGCATCCTGGCTTCTGGCGCGCAGGTGTGGTCCAGATTGCGGGCATGGCCGCCTTCGCTTCCCTGCTCGCCTGGCTCGCCGGATTCCTCGGCCCGCTGGAAGGTGCGCCGCTACTGCTGGCCGGCGCCTTCCTCGCGCTGGCACCGTCTGCGCTGTGGCTCGGCTTCTTCTATCGCCAGGACCGGCTGGAACCTGAGCCGAAGACCCGTATCGCCGCCGTGTTCATTGTTGCCCTGCTGCTGGGCGAAGTGCTCGGGATGCGGGTGATCTACCAGTGGTTTCAGACGCCGCTGTGGGCCGCCGCCGACACACTCACCTCATTGCTGGCATCGGTTCTGATTGTCGGGTTCACCTGGCAGGGGATTGCGTATGCGGCCGTGCGCGCCGTCGTGTATGCCACGCCGGAGTTTGACGAACGGATGGACGGCATGGTATACGGCACCGTGGCCGGCCTCGGACTGGCGACCCTGCAGAATGTGCATTATGTATTCGATAATCAGGGGGTGGCGCTGGCGCCGGGCGTGATACGCACGGTGACGACGGCGCTGGCGCAGGCGTCGTTTGGCGGCCTGATGGGCTATTTTCTTGCCGAGGCGCGGTTCACCCATCGCCCGCTGTGGTGGGTTCCGCTTGGCGTCGCCCTTGCTGCGGCGGCGAATGGCCTGTTCAGCTGGCTGATCAGCGAGGTGAGCGCCAGCGGCCTGACCGTCGATCCCTGGCGGTCGCTGGGGCTTGGTCTTACGGTTGCGCTCGGGTGCTTTGTCGTATTGCTGGCATTGATGCGGCGGGCGTTGAACGTGCAACGTTGACGGTGGGACGTGCGGAAGTGAGGCGTGAGATGATGCGGATGCCGGAAGGGGAGACGATCTATCGCTTCCGGCTGTTGCCGAAAGACATTGGCGTTGCGCTGGTGGTGCTGGTGGCGCTGGCGCTTGGTTTCCTGCTGTTCGTGCAGGTAACCGGGCGTACGCGAGCGTTTCAGGCGGCTGATGTTCCGTTCAGTATTGCGCTGCCCGCCACGTGGGTTGATGTCGAGTCGCTGCAGGATGTCATCCTGAACGTTGAGGACCCGCAGACCGGCTCGGCATTCAAAACCACGTTCACGGTGGAAAGCCGCGATCTGGACCCGCAGGACCCGCCGACCTTGCAGGAACTGGTTGACCGGCGCGTGCAACTCCACGCCGAATTGACCGGCTACCATTTCTTGAACAGCAGCGAAGTGACGATTGCGGGAGTGAAAGGCGCGCGTGTTGAATATGCCTATGTGGTGCAGCCAATTGATACGCCACGCCGCGCGTCATTACCAGTGGTGGTGGTTGCCCGTGAGTATATCGTGGTCATGCCCGAGCGGAGCTACTTCCTGTCTCTGGCGGCACCCGAACAGGAGTTCGAGCGTGCCGCACGGCGGTTCGAACTGATGCTGGCGACGGTACGGTTCGGTTGAGTATAGCTGCGATACGCGAGTGATGAACGATACCTCAGACGATCAGCCTGCTGCAGGTGCGGAGCCACAGGACGACATCGTGCTTGGTTCGCTCGGCGCCGGCCCGCGCGACACACACTTCGGGCGCAGCCTCGGTCACCGGGAGCTGCGTGCAGGCATGCCGCGTCTGCCGCGTGGCGGCCTGGTTGGCATGCAACGTAGCGGCGGCCTGCGCTTCACGTCGGTGGCTGTGGTGGTGCTGCGTGATGGCCGGGTGCGAGTCGCGCGCGGCGTGGTTGACCGGTGGCCGGTGCGCAGCGACGAGGTGCGGCAGCTCGGCGATGACGCCATGGCAACGCTTCTGATGCTGCTCCACCAGAGCGGGGTGCGCCGGCTGCACGGCGAAACAGGCCGCCAGAGCCCGGATGGGTATGCCTACGAGATTGTTGCGCGCCCCGGACGGCGACGATATGCCGTCACCGTTTTCACCGGCGCGATCCCCGACACGCTGCAGCCGTTGATTACTTTCCTCTCCACCTTGCTGAACGAAACTGGCGAGTAATCGCCTGCTCTGCTCGTGCGAGTCGTGAGCCGTGCCGCCGCACAAGAACATGGCTCATGCAGTGGCGCGTTTCCGGGTGTCGCCCTGACCTCCTTCAGCTGCACTCAGGGCAGGTGGAGCAGCGTGGTGCTTCCATCCACAAAGATGGAAGAGTATCGCTTCCACGGGATTATCCTGTTTCTTACAATTTGATGACATTACTGCGGTATGGCATAGTAAGATACTCTATCTACTATGTATTGTTATACATGACGTGTTTTCGACAACAATTGGACAAAGTATTGCAAACATACGATCAGGCGCCTTCGACTATGATCTGGGCTGTCAGGCAGGTCGTTGCATTCAAGCAGAACATTGTCTATGACCTACAGCAACAGATCCTTTGCAGACAAGAGAGAAACCGGGCTGGCGTGGTCGGCAGGCGGGGCACATCCGCATACAGGTGATGCCTCGGCCAGCTGGTTGCAGGCCGAACTTGACATGTTGCTGACGTTACTCGCCGAGCGCGAGGCCGAAGTCCGACTGTTGCGCAGTGAGCTGTACGAAGCGCGCACTGCGGAGCGCCACCGGATTGCCCGCGAGTTGCACGATGGCCTGGCGCAACTCACGAGCGCCGCGCACCTGCAACTCCAGGCGCTCACGGGTGTCTATCGTCCCCGCAGCCTCCAGTCGCGTGTGGCGCTTGAGCGAGCCATGGATCTCACACGGCGCGCCTCGGTAGAAGTTCGCCGGGTCATGGCCGGTTCGCCGCCTGAGGCGCTCGAGGGGCGAACGCTGGTCGAAGCCATCCAGCCTGAGGTTACGGCCTTACATAACGACGGTTGGGACATAACGGCGAAGTTCGTCGATCTCGGCCCGTTACCCGCCGACGTTGAACTGGCGCTTTTTCGTCTGGTGCAGGAGGCATTGCACAACATACGCAAACATGCCGGGCGGTGCCGCGTCCAGGTGACCATGGCGCGCGATGACGCAACGATGTGGCTCGAGATTGCCGACGAAGGTTGCGGATTCGATGGCGCGGCGATTCGCGCTGGATGTGCCGGTATTGCCGGCATGCGCGAGCGGGTCGCGCTGCTGGAAGGAACAATGACGATCCAGAGTCAACCGGGAGCAGGGACATGCATCAGGATCACTATACCGATCACGTGGCAGCAGAGCAAGGTCAAACACCATGACATGCCAGCCTGTGCGGGCTGCGCCGATGCCGGCGCGTGTACTCATTGTTGACGACCATGAACTGGCGCGCGCCGGGCTGGCTGCAGTGCTCATGCGCGAGCCGGGTATTGAGCTGATTGGCGAGGCCGGTGATGGGGCTGCAGCGCTCGATTTCGTTGCGTGCCAGCCGGTGGACCTGGTGATGATGGATCTGCAGATGCCGGTGATTGACGGGATTGAGGCGACGCGCCGGATCAAGGCGTTGCGGCCGGATATCAGCATTATCGTGATTACCGTGCAATCGAAGCCGGATCTTCTCATGGAAGCGTTGCGCGCGGGTGTTGCCGGATATCTTCTGAAAGACGCAAGCCGGCGCGAGATTGTTGGCGCGGTGCGCCAGGTATTGCGCGGCGAAGCCTTTCTGAATGCCGACCTGGTATTGCATACATTACGGCGGCTGGCGAATGCCGGCGCTGAAGAGCATGCGCCGCCGGTCGAGTCGCTGACAGCGCGCGAACGTGATGTGCTGCGCTTATTGATGCAGGGGAAGACCAACCGCGAGATCGCGCGGGAGCTTGTGATCAGCGCAGGAACGGTTAAGGTTCATGTCGAGCATATCATCGCCAAACTCGGCGTATCTGACCGGACGCAGGCAGCGGTGCGCGCGCTTGAATTAGGTCTGGTCAAGGCATAGGTTCGCGGCGCCAGCGGCGCGACGATAGGGCGGCGGAGGAGCGCAGGATGCGCGTTCCTCCGCCGTTTCGTTATAAAAGGAGTTACGCGGTCGTCTTGTCAGGCGCCGCGTAACCTGGCGTTTTAGCCTTCGGCAGGCTCAGGGCAACGCTTCGGCAGAGCGGTACATTGCGGTGAACGCAGCACGCGGTGGACGCAGTACGCTGCGTCCTTACGGACTGCCGTCCTGCCGCCGGATGCTGGAGTCTGGCGGGCGTGCCGTGATGGCGTGAGCTTGCCGAACGGCCCTCCAGACCACCCTGCAGGGACAACGCCGTCTCACTGGTTGTATGAAACGGTTCTCGAATATGCCGCTCGACATACGTGGCACATAGCCGCATAGCAGACGCGCGCGACAGGCATCTACGATACGATGGGTTACAACAGGATGATGACTTGCAGAGCATACGGCACCGGAGCATTCACACGCGACACATGATGGCCTCGAGCGTAAGCGGCGCCGGCCAGGCCGTCGAGACATGAGCGATCTATGGGGATGGATGGAGCACAACCTGTGCGTACACTGATTGCCGCTACTGCTGATGGGTGCGCCTTCTTGCGGGAGGTGCTGGCGCAGATGCCGGAAACGAAACTCATCGCCGAGACGGCAGATGGACGGATTGCATTGGAGCAGATACGCCGGATGCATCCTGGCCTGATTCTCCTCGACATTTCTCTGGAACAGATGACCGGTCTGGCCGTGGCCCGGCAGGCTATACGCGATCTACCCGATACTCCAGTGGTGATTGTTTCGGCGATTGACGAGCCTGCCTACCTGCTGGAGGCGCTGCGCATTGGCGTAACCGGGTATCTGCTAACCACGATACCTGCTCACGACCTCGCGTGTTCGATACGCCGTATCCTCGCCGGCGAAACCCTCTTCGACATGGCATTTGCCATGCGAACGCTTCAGACATTGATCATGCCGTGATTCGGCGCCAGTTCGGTAACTGTTCGCCCTTCTCCTGGGAGCGCGGGCGTCTCGCCTGCATGATCCGGCGCGCCCGGCGGCGGGGCGACACGTATTCCACTTCCCAGAGCGCATCCCGCCGCCGACGGCGAACACAAGGTTCGCCTTTACCGGGCTTCCCCCAGGCCTCCGTTGCCCCCATCGTGCATAGATCGATGTGCCTGTCATCATATGAATTTGGTCCGTTGCCGATCACACGCCGTCGGGTTGATGATCTTTAAGGGTTACATCCAGCATACCGAACGCACACGCCGTCGGGCTGAAGCCCTCGGCTACCCACAGGCGAAGCCGGCCTGCGCGCCTGCGAGCCGAGCCCTTCAGGGCGACGGCGAGCGCGTATGACTGAAGCCGAACACGCCGCTCCGCCGAGAACCAGGATGCCGGCCGTAACGAGTATCAACCATATTACGCATGAAGATACGCCACATGGCATAGAAGCAATTGCCCACCGGGCAGACGCTGCGAGGCGCGACGAATGCTACAGTCAGTGCGAGCGGAGCGAATCCGCCTGACGTACGACAAGAAACGAGTATCACATGCCGTTGCAACGCTATATCACCCTGCTGTGGCGCTGGGTCTGGTTGATCCTTCTGATCACGCTGCTGGCCGGCGGTGCGGCCTACCTCGTCAGCCGCCAGATGACCCCGATTTACGCGGCGTCGACCACCCTGCTGATCAACCAGGCCTCGACCGGCAGCATGACAACCGACTACAACTCGATCCTGAGCAGCGAGCGCCTGGCGCGCACCTATGCCCAGTTGATGCTGAAGCGACCCGTGCTCGCCGAGGTCATCAGCGCGCTACAACTGGTAGAGACACCCGATCGGCTGCAGGACCGCATCCGGGTCGCTCCGGTTCGTGATACGCAACTGATCGTCGTCAGTGTCGAAGACACCGACCCGCAGCGGGCCGCCGACATCGCCAACCGGATCGTCGCGGTATTCGCCGAGCAGAATCGCGAGCTGCAATCGGAACGGTTCGCCGAATCGAAACGCAGTCTGGAAGAAGAAATCGCCAAGCTCCAGACCGACATTGACGCAACCCAGGCCGGGCTGGACGCGTTGCGCGGCATTGACGACCCGGCGCGGCGGGCGCGCCTGGAGGCGGCGCTGGTGGAGTATCGCAGCAGTTATGCGACCGTGCTGCGCAGCCTGGAAGAAGTACGCCTGGCCGAAGCGCAAATGACCAACAGCGTTAACGTGGTCGAGTCGGCCACGCCGGCCGAACAGCCGGTACGGCCGCGGATTGCCCTGAACACGGCACTTGCGGCGATTGCCGGCCTGTTGCTGGCGATCGGGCTGGCGCTCTTGATTGAATACCTCAGCGACCGGGTCAGTTCGAGCGACGATGTCGCGGCGGCGACTCATGTCGGCACACTGGCGGCAATCGGGCGGATCGACGGCGTCGAACCTTCGGAAAAGCTGGTGATGCTGAAAGACCCCTTCTCACTGGTGTCCGAAGCATACCAGATGTTGCGGGTGAAGCTGGAGATCGCGCGGTTTGAGAAGCCGCTGCATACATTGCTTGTAACAAGCAGTGGGCCGGGTGAAGGGAAGAGCACCACCGCGGCAAACCTGGCGCTGGCGATAGCCCGCTCCGGTAAACGGGTCATTCTGGTCGACACCGACCTGCGCCGTCCATCGTTGCACCGCTTCTTCCGCCATGCGAACCTGCGCGGCGTGACGACGGCGCTGGTGCGCGATCCTTCCGATAGCCTCTACAACCACATGATCCCCACCAGTATGGAGAATCTGTTGTTGCTGCCGAGTGGGCCGGTACCATCCGATCCGGCGGTCATGGTCAGTTCGGCAAAGATGGCGGGGTTAATCACCGAGTTAAAGAGCATGGCCGACGTGGTCGTGTTTGACAGCCCGCCGTTACTGGCCGTCGCCGACGCCACGCCGCTGGCGCATGTATGTGACGCGACATTGCTGGTGGTTCTGGCGGGCGCGACGCGTACCAGCCAGTTGCGCCGGGCGTGCGACCAGTTGCTGCAGGCAGGCGTCGAGCCGCAGGGGGTGGTATTGAACCGGGTAACGAAAGAGCAGGGCGGGTACGACCATTACTACTACTACTACGGCGGCGAGAAACGCCGGAGCAAGCGTGGGCCGCTGGGCAAGCTGTTTGGCCGGAGGCATCGCCGGCGGAGCCATGCGCCCGGCGCGGTCGACACCACCGAACCAATCAGCGGCGGCTATGCCGTGGCGCGGCCTACGGACGCCGTGGTCATTGAGGCGACAGTGGCGACAGGGATGGATGAACGGCGGAATGGGGTGCATTCGAAGTAGATCGAGGACGCCGTGAGCAACCCTGCCAGGCCACTGACGGAGCACCAGCCTGCCGCGCTACACGCGCTATCGTTGCGAGCGAACTTCGCGTGGACCCTGGCGGGCAATATTGTGTATGCCGCGGCGCAATGGGGCGTGCTGGTACTGCTGGCCAAACTCGCATCACCCGAAGCCGTTGGGCAGTATGCGCTGGGACTGGCGATTACCGCGCCGGTGATGCTGTTTGCCAGCATGAAGCTTCGTGCGCTTCAAGCGACTGATGTCCGTCATGACTATGTATTCGGCCACTACTTTGCGTTGCGCCTGGTGACGACCCTGGCGGCGCTGGCGGCCATTGGAACGCTTGCCGTCATCGGCGACTATCGTACTGAACTGATTGTGGTCATAGCGCTGATTGGCCTGACCAGAGCCTTTGACAACCTGAGTGACATCATTTACGGGTTGCTGCAACAGCGTGAGCGAATGGATCGGATTGCCATTTCCCAGATTCTGCAAGGTGGCTTGCAGTTGTTGGTCTTCACCGTATGCCTCATGGTTACGCAAAGCACCGTCTGGTCAATGGCAGGGATGGCTTTTGCATCGGCGTCTATAACGTTTGCATATGACGCGCGCAGCGTGGTTCTGCTGGGTGGCAGATGGTCGGCACTGACACCAATCTGGGACTGGCACCGGCTTGGCCGGCTTGCGCTGCGTGGCATAGCGCCCGGTCTGGCGATAACGCTTGGATCGTTGAT
Source organism: Chloroflexota bacterium (assembly GCA_013388755.1). Classification (GTDB taxonomy): domain Bacteria; phylum Chloroflexota; class Chloroflexia; order Chloroflexales; family Roseiflexaceae; genus JACAEQ01. The sequence continues at coordinate 14,037 of JACAEQ010000092.1, read as the reverse complement.
GGTCAACATTCCACGTTATGTTATCGAGCATCGATTCGACGAACGTGAACTGGGTATGTTCGCCGCCGTCGGCGCCGTAGCCCTGGTTGGCGGTACTGTCGTGACGGCGCTGGGCCAGTCGGCAAGTCCGCGGCTGGCAAAGCATTACGCCGCAGGGGCCTGGCAGGCATTCGATGGTCTGTTATTGCGCCTTATCGGCATGGGGGCTGCGCTGGGCGCAGCAGGTGTGGCGGTGACGCTGGTGGCAGGACCCCAACTTCTCACATTGCTGTATCGCCCTGAGTATGCCGAGCGGGCTGATGTCCTGGTCTGGATGATGATGGCCTACGGGTTGCAGTTCGCCTATGTGTTTCTTGGCACGGCAATCAATGCGATGCGCCGTTTCGCGGTGCAATTACCTGTGCAGATTGTGAGTTGCTTGATCGTAGCTGGTGGCTCCATGGTGCTGATCGGGCCATATGGTCTGGTCGGCGTGGCATGGGCATTACTGGGTGCGAATCTATTCGAAGCAGCGGCGTATGCGGCGACGGTTGGTTATATCCGTCGGGTAGAGCCGAAGGCTCGCTAACCTTTTCCATGCTGTTGGAGGAAACATTGAGCCTTTTTCAAGCACTGCGGAAGCCAGGCTATCTCTGGATGATGCGCTGTGATCCGGTGGCTTATGCACGGTCGATAGGCGTTCAACCTGGGCGCAATAAAGCCATCTATATATTCAAAACCAGTTAAGGAAAAAATGAAGTTCGGGTGGTAATAAGGGGCATGCCTGCCATTCTACACATCTTTGGCCGCATGCAGCGTGGCGGCGCCGAGCTGCGAACGCTTGAGGTCATGCGCGCGCTGGAAGCGCACGAGTTTCGCCTGGATTTCTGCGTGCTCTCAGGTCTGCCAGGCGATCTTGACGGCGATATTCGCGCGATGGGTGGCGAGGTCCATTATCTCCGGCTCGGGCCGCGTTTCCCCCTGCAGTTCTGCGCCCTGCTGCGCAAGAAGCGCTACGATGCCGTCCATGCTCATGTTCATTATGCGTCGGGTGCGTTATTGCGCCTGGCAGCAGCGTGTGGCGTGCCGGTACGTATCGCACATTTTCGTAGCTCATCGGATGGTCGTGGCAGCGGGGTGAGTCGTCGTGTACAACGCTGGGTGTTGCGCCGCTGGATCGACCGCTATGCGACGTCCATCCCGGCAGTAAGCGAGAGTGCCATGGTCGCGGCCTGGGGCCGGAACTGGCGTTGCGATCCACGCTGTCGTGTCATCTATAACGGATTGGATCCAGTTCGCTTTGAAGGGTCACCGGATCGGGCAGGGGTATGCAGCGAGTTTGGTCTTCCGGCTGAATGCACGCTCTACATCCATGTCGGGCGATTCGATACGCCGAAAAACCATGATCGCCTGGTCGAGGTCTTTGCGGCGATTGCCGCACATGATCCCGGTGCGCGGTTATTACTGGCCGGACGTGGCGGCAACACGATTGAAGCGGCAGTGCGTCGTCGCGTTGACGAGTTGAAGCTTGCTGGACGGATCGTCTTTGCCGGCGAACGGCACGACATACCACGGTTGCTGAAAGCGGCGGATACTATGATCTTCCCGTCACTCTGGGAAGGGTTGCCGGGTGCTGTACTGGAAGCCTGCGCCGCCGGCACGCCGGTGCTGGCAAGCGCTATCCCGGTGATATGCGAGATTGAAGCATTTCTACCGGCGCTGACGGCGCTCGATCTTGGTGCCTCAAATGTTGCCTGGGCGAATACCGCGGCCACACTGGCGCGCAAGGGGCGCGACCAGGCCATACGTGAACAGCGCATGAGGCAGTTTGCTGCAAGCATATTTACGCTCGACCGATGTATTGACGCCCATCGTGAAATCTGGAGCGGAGTGCGGCCATGCTGAAGACCGTCGAACCGCCTCAACTTGTCGCGCCGGTCACAGCACGTGCCACCCGTCCGACACACTTATTGTCCGCGGCTATTGCCGGCGTCGTTCTCGTTGTCCTCTGGCTTTCTACCGGCTTCCTCCGCGATCTCGATCTGCCGCTGCTCTGTCTTGTAACACTGGCAGGAGTCGCTGTGGCGCTCGCCGCAGTGTTTCGCACGTCACTACGCGGCGTCTGGTCGGCTTCATCGGTGTATCTGGCGGTCTATAGCGTCTTTCACTTCGGCGTTGCGCCAGCAGTTGGCCTCGGCCTGTCCTATTCATTCGACATGGAGCAGGCCCTGTCGCAGTGGTTATATGCACCGGCTGCGCGTGAGGCGCTGGTGCTTTCACTCATGGGCCTTGTCGCCTGTTTCCTGGGTATTGTGGTGGTACCCGATACGTCCCCCGCCGAGGCTTCAGTTTCCAGCAACGATCCGGAGATATCGCGGCTGTTGCTTATGGTCGGGTTATTCCTCATCGCAGGCTGTATCACCGCCTGGTTCTTCTATGCCATCGGGTCGCGCGGTGCCGACTTGTTGTTTGGCTCATATGTAGCGTTTCTGGCGGCGACGGCGGATGCGCCACTCTCGCTTGTGTATTACGGGATTGGACTCGGTATGACGTTGCTGGCGGCATCGCCGCCCGGCGCATGGCGTCGACTCGGCATCGGGTTGTTCGTTGTGTGGACGCTTTTTGCTCTGCCGCTGGGACTGCGCGGTGAGGTATTGTTTCCAACCGCTGCGGCGCTGGTGATTGAGGCGCGCCGCCGCATCCCGCTCTCAGGACGCACGCTTGTCATCCTGGTCATTACCCTCTTGTTCGTTATTGCGTTTGTACGTGAAGTACGCCAGGCGGGCCTGCGCGGGTTCGACCCTGACGAAATTCGGGTGACCCCGGTCGATGCGCTGGTCGAAATGGGCGGATCACTCCGCCCGGTCGCAGAAGTTGTTCGCTGGCACGAGTCGGGCGATGTGTTCCTGTATGGGGCCGGCTACTGGGCGCCATTTGAGCGCGCACTCTACCGTGTGATCCCAGATCTGGCCTCACAGCGGGTGGATGCAAGTTACGACGAGCGACTCTCAAACATCCTGGTTCAGTACCGCATCGGCTTTATCGGTTTCTCGCCAGTGGCCGAGGCGTATCGCAATGGTGGTGCAATCGTTGTTGTGCTGGCCATGTTTCTTGTGGGGCTGACCGTTGGCTGGCTCGATCACGTACCCGCAACACCGGAAGCGCAGGCTGTGGTCGGCGTGGTATTCGTGCCATTACTACTGCAGATTCGAAACTCGTTTACACCGGTCCCGTTCCAGGTTCTGACGGGTGCACTGGTGATAATGATGATCCTTGTCGGCGCATGGTTGTTGCGAAAGGCCAGGTAGTATGGAGCTTGCCGTTTCTCTCGAGCAACGCTTTCTGCGCACGCCAGATGGTGCAATCTGGACGCCGGCGGCATTTGCGTATCGTTTCTGGACGCGCTATCTCGAGGTTTTCGAGCGTGTGAGCGTGCTGGCACGGGTGCGTGATGTCACAATGACACCGCCTGAGTATGCTCGGGTGGATGGGCCAGCGCTGGCAGTGGTGGCGTTGCCCTACTATGTCGGGCCGGCAGAATACGTGTTGCACGCAGGCGAACTCCGGCGCGTCCTGGCCGCCGCACTACGTCCTGGCAATGCGCTTGTCCTGCGTATACCGTCGCAGATTGCCGCCTGTCTCCTGAATGTCGCCGGCAAGCGACCGTACGGCGTCGAGGTCGTCGGCGACCCCTGGGATGTGTTTGCGCCCGGCGCGGTCAGGCACCCGTTACGACCGTTGTTTCGCCACTGGTTTGCACACCTGCTGCGCCACCAGTGCGCCGGCGCCTGCGCTGCATCGTACGTAACCAGTATGGCGCTTCAACGGCGCTACCCGCCACGTATGGATGGATTCAAAACGTCATATTCCGATGTAGAACTACCGCTTGACGCGTTCACAGCGACTCCGCGTGTGAGAGACATGGCCACACCGTTGCGCCTCATCCACGTGGGCACGCTGGATCAACTCTACAAAGCCCCTGATGTCTTGCTCGACGCCATGGCAATGTGTGTCGGCAGAGGACTCGATCTCCACCTTGATATGGTGGGCGACGGCAAGTATCGGGCAGTGCTTGAGCAGCAGGCTGAGCGCCTGGGAATCGCCCACCGGGTGGCGTGGCATGGCATGCTGCCGGCGGGCGCGGCGGTTCGTTCCCGGCTCGATGCAGCGGATCTGTTCGTTCTACCGTCGCGAACCGAGGGTTTGCCACGTGCCATGATCGAAGCAATGGCGCGTGGTCTGCCATGTATCGGCTCGACAGCCGGCGGAATACCGGAATTACTTCCACCTGAAGATCTGGTACCGCCCGGTGATGCCGCGGTGCTTGCCTCTGCTATCCAGGCCGTGGCGAATGACCCGGACCGTATGGCGGCGATGTCGGTGCGCAATCTTGCCACTGCGCGTGATTATGCCGATGATCTCCTGCATGAACGGCGACTGGCGTTTTATCGTACTCTGCGTGACCAGACGGAACGCTGGTTCGCGTTGCAGACAGTGTCAGGCATCGCGCATCCATCCGGTATGGCGTCCACCCATGAACGGAGGGCGTCATGAGCGTGTCAGGCCGTCCGATACGCGTACTGCATTTGCTGAAGACCTCGGTTGGCGCGACATGGGCATTGCGCCAGGTACGTGAATTGGTGCGTCTGGGAGTTGAGGTGCATGTTGCCCTGCCTGAGGGGCCGCTGGTGGCTCACTACAAAGCGGCTGGCGTTCATGTTCATCTGGCGCGATTCGATTTCCCGGTACAGACGCCGTGGCGTGCTCCTGGTATCATCGCCGGATTACGGCATCTGGTGCATACCGTTCAGCCGGATCTCATTCATAGCCATTTCGTCGGCACAACGCTGACGATGCGCCTGGCACTCGGTCGTGCCGGGCGAATCCCGCGTATCTTCCAGGTGCCCGGACCACTGCACCTCGAAAGCCCCTTCTTTCGGCGTGCCGAACTTGCAGTTGCAGGACCAGCCGATTATTGGATCGGTTCGTGCCGCTGGACGTGCGCTGCCTACCAGGCGATGGGCGTTGCGCGAAAGCATGTGTTCCTCTCATATTATGGTACCGATGTTGAAGATTTTGTACGAGGCAGAGGCGGAAAGTTACGCACCGAACCTGGTATTGTACCTGGGCGGCCGATTGTGGGCATGGTGGCCTATATGTATGGGCCGAAATGGGTTCTCGGTCAGAAGCGCGGCCTGAAGGGACATGAAGATCTGATTGATGCACTCCGGATTGTCATCGATTCCGGGCTGGATCTGCAGGCGGTATTTGTCGGGGGAGCCTGGAATGGCGCACACGACTACGAGCGGCGCGTCCGCGCATATGGGCATGAGCGCCTTGGCGAGCGCGCCGTGTTTCTTGGTACGCGAAATGATGTGCCTGATCTCTATCCCGATCTCGACGTCGTCGCGCATCCATCACATTCCGAAAATGTAGGCGGTGCGGCAGAGTCATTGTTACTGGGCGTTCCGACCGTCGCGACAAATGTGGGCGGCTTTCCGGATGTCGTCGTAGACGGGGTAAGCGGGTGGCTGGTGCCGCCGCGTGATCCACCGCGCCTGGCGGCGGCAATTACCGCCGCAATACACGATCCGGTTCGGGCCCGGGTAATGGCGGAACACGGCAGCAGACGTGTGCGCGAACTATTCGACGTTCGCGTCACGGCTGCCCAGATTGCCGATATCTATCAAACAATATTGTCGGCCTGAGATGTCCTATGTATCACGATCATCTCAAACGTCTCTTCGATCTTCTGGCTGGCGGTGTCGCGTTGTTTATCCTTGTGCCGCTGCTGCTGCTCGTCGCGGCGCTGGTGCGGTTGCGTCTCGGCGCGCCCGTATTCTTCCGCCAGCAGCGTCCCGGGTTGTACGGCAGGCCATTTACGATGCTGAAGTTCCGCACCATGACGGATGCGCGCGACGAGGCGGGCGGGCTGTTGCCGGATGACCAGCGGTTGACGCCGTTCGGGCGTTTTCTGCGCAGCAGCAGTCTCGACGAGTTGCCGGAGCTGATCAATGTGCTGCGCGGCGAGATGAGCCTGGTCGGGCCACGCCCATTGTTGATGGAATATCTCGACCGCTATACGCCCGAACAGATGCGTCGCCATGACGTTCGCCCCGGCATTACCGGCTGGGCCCAGGTCAATGGACGCAATGCCATTAGCTGGGATGAGAAGTTCGCGCTTGATGTCTGGTATGTCGATCACCAATCGTTCTGGCTCGATCTCCGCATCCTGGTGCTGACAGTATGGCGCGTCGTGCGACGCGAGGGTATCAGCCAGCAGGGTAGCGCGACGATGACTGAGTTTTGCGGCGTCACGTCTTCCGGGTCCCCCATACCTGTTGCTGCGAAAGGGGAGACATCGCCTGTCGGATTGCACCCGGTTGCGCCAGCTGTTTCTGGCAGACCCGAAAGGTTTTTGCAGTGAAGCGCTTACTGATCATCGGCGCGGGAGGGCATGCGCAGGTCGTTGCCGATACGGTATTGCGAATGCGCGATGCCGGGGCAGACATTGAACCGGTTGGGTATCTGGACGATGATCCACGTCTCTCTGGCGAAATACGGCTCGGCCTGCCGGTTATTGGTCCCCTTGCATCGATCAACGCGGTCGAGCATGATGCGCTGGTAATTGCCATCGGCAATAATCGAACACGGCGCAGGGTATATGAACGGTTGCTTGATTGCGGCGAGCGGTTTGTCGTCGCCTGCCACCCCTCGGCAATCGTCGCTCCTGACGCGATCGTTGCGGTCGGAACGGTGATCGGGGCGCGGGTTGTCGTGAATACCGGAGCGATCATTGGCGCAAACGCGATTCTGAATACCGGCTGTATCATCGAGCATCACAACCGCATCGGCGCGCATGCACACATTGCGCCGGGCGCGGTTCTTGGCGGCGATGTGATCGTCGGCGACGGCGCGCTGGTGGGTATTGGCGCGACAGTCTTGCCGCAACGCACAGTCGGTGCGTGGAGCATTGTCGGCGGCGGCGCGTTGGTTGCCGACGCGGTCGCCAACGGCGCCGTCGTGGCGGGGGTTCCGGCGCGACCGCTGCGGCACTGAAACGTGCAAAGCAGGTTTGCCTCCTCATGTCACACCCGCACGACAAGCATCACTTTCGCCTTTTGCGTCATCCTGGCTGGAAGGTGATTGGACCGGGCTATCTGATCGTTCTGCCTATCCTGATCCCGCTCCTTGCCGCCCCCTGGTTAGTCGTCAATGATACCCTGACGCCGGCAGACGCGATTGTGGTGCTGGGCGGCGAGGGGCACCCGCCGAACCGCACGATCCAGGCGCTCGCGCTCTATCGGCGTGGCATCGCACCGGTGATTGTATTTGCCGGTGGGGCGCCTCCCGGACGGCCGGCTGAAGCCTCGTCGGCATATCGTTCGCTACAGGAAGCGCTTGCCCGCGGCCTTTCCCCTTCCGCCGCGCTGGTAGTCGACAACGCGCAAAGCACCTATGATGAAGCGGTGTTGCTGCATGACCTGGCGGCGCGGCAGGGATGGACGTCGCTGGTGGTCGTTACCGATCCATACCATACACGGCGTTCGGCGCAGACATTCCACACGGTTATTCCGGAGATGCGTATTACGGTCAGCGCAGCGCCGTTTCTCTTCACCTGCGCGGACCAATTTCGTTGCGCGGTGTTTACGTGGCGCTATGCCTCGGGGGAGTTGGTCAAGCTTGTTTACTACCGGACGGTGTATGGGGTGAGAGGGTGAGGGGGTGAGGGGGAGACAATCGACGGTAAGCGTCATCTGCCGCGACAGATTGTGATAGCTGTTCCCAGGCAGTTGAGCTTTCGTACGCCACCATCCTTGAAAATCGACCCGATCCAGGCGAGTCAGGTGCATCCAACCATCCCGCTCGCGGGACTCCCCCGCCAGCGAATCGTCACCGGAACCAGGTACGTTGGTGACGATTTACCAGCAAGCGATGTTAAGCCACACTCTACCTTGTGCGCTTACTCGGTTACGGACTATTCCCCATTCACCTTTGCTTTCTTCGCTGTGGTTCATACGCCGCAAAGTAGTCAAAATCGCCAGCCGCGTCGGGCGAGAAGGTGATCTGGTAGCGCATGATGTGTCGGATTCATGATGTATCAAAGGGACGGCCGAACATGGGAATCAACGGAATCGCTGAATCTAACCCCTGACCTCCAACCGCCAAATCCGCCATGCGGCATATTCCAGCATAGCCGGCAGGCAGACGCGCACTGGAGCGCATGATGCTACAGTCGCTACAGAAACGGCACCCGCCGTTGCGAAAGGAGCGATTCGCATGGCGATCCATGTTCCAATGTCTTCTCCCGATATCACTGCGGCGGAGATCGCCGCGGTGAATGAGGTGCTCCGCACGCCGGTGCTGAGCATCGGCCCACGGCTCAATGCGTTTGAGCAGGCAGCAGCGGCGGTGGCCGGCGTCACCCATGGCATCGGCGTCAACTCAGGCACCAGCGGGCTGCATCTGTGCATGATTGCCGCTGAGGTTGGCGCGGGCGATATGGTGATGACCACGCCATTCTCATTTATCGCCTCTGCGAACTGCATCCTGTACGAACAGGGCGTCCCCGTATTCGTCGACGTCGACCCGGCGACGGGCAATCTCGATCCGAATCTCGCCGCTGCCGCCGCTACAGATCTGGCTCAGGGCGGGACAGCGGCCGATCACTGGCTGCCGCCGTCACTCCGCGGCATACGCCGCCCTGAAGGGCGTCTACGCGCCCTTCTGCCGGTGCATGCCTTTGGTCAGCCCGCTGATATGGATCCGCTGATTGAGGTTGCGCGCAGCCAGGATCTGACGGTGATCGAGGATGCGTGTGAGGCGATCGGTGCCGCATACAAGGGTCGCCCGGCAGGATCCCTCGGCGATGCTGCTGTCTTCGCCTTTTACCCGAACAAACAGGTGACAACCGGTGAGGGCGGCATGATCGTGACCAGCCGCGAGTCCTGGGCGGGGTTGTTTCGCAGTCTGCGCAACCAGGGTCGTGATGTCTTTGATGGCTGGCTCAATCACACGCGCCTGGGGTACAACTACCGGCTTGACGAACTGAGCGCCGCGCTTGGACTGGCGCAGTTGAACCGGCTTGATGAACTCCTGGAGAAGCGCGCCCGCGTCGCGGCATGGTATGAGGAGCGCCTGGCCGGTGCCGAATTCGTCGAGACGCCGCGTAGCGCCGCGAGTACGACCCGCATGTCGTGGTTCGTCTATGTGGTGCGCGTTCTGCCGCCGGCGCGGCGTGACCTGGTTGTTCGTCTGCTGGCTGAGCGCGGCGTTCCGAGCCGCCCCTATTTCACGCCGATCCACCTGCAGCCGTTCTATCGCCAGCGTTTTGGTTACCGTGATGGTGATTTCCCCGTAACCGAGCACCTTGGCGCGGTATCACTCGCCCTGCCCTTTTCGGGGGTGATGACCGAGGAGCAGGTCGACACGGTATGCAGCGCGCTCCACGAGGCTGTGAAGCACAGTGTGATGGCATCCCCCGCCAGTGATTAGTACCTATCCGAAAACCCATGGGCATGCGGTCATGGCGAGGAGCGCCAGCGACCGCGTGCAGCGAGCGCAGCGTGGCTGAAGCCATCGAGTGGCCCGAGAGGAGCTTGCTTCGCGCGCGCTCGCAATGACATGGACCATCTGGTTTTCGGATAGGCTCTTAAAGGCACGACGATGCAGCACCTTCGTAACCGGCATTTTCTGGCATTCGACCTTGTCTTCATTCCGCTGGCTGTGTACCTTGGTTTTGTCATGCGGCTGGAGTCATTCAGCCTCGGCAGCTACTGGCCGGCATATGTCCAGTTCAGTCTGCTGGCGATGGTTGCGATCCCGCTGGTGTTCAACCAGGTGTGCGTCTACCACCGGTACTGGCGGTATGCGTCGTTCGAAGAGATGCAGTTACTCTCCGGCGCGACTGCCGGCGCAATGGCGCTGGTTGGGATCGCAAACGCGCTGTTCAGCGTGGTCGTGCCGTTGACGCCGGGTGTGCCGCGATCCATTCCATTTATTGTGCTGCCGCTTGCCGTGGCGCTGGTCAGCCTGCCTCGGCTGCTGGTACGCATCGGCGCGGCGCGGGAACGGCGCAGGCGATCCACCGATCGGCCGGCGCCGGTGCTGGTGATGGGTGCGGGTGATGCCGGCTCGATGATCGTACGTGAGATTCAGCATCACCCCGAGCTTGGCATGGAGGTCGTCGGTTTGCTGGACGATGACACCGGTAAGCATGGACTTCGCCTGCATGGTGTCGAGGTCCTGGGTGACCGCCATGCCATCCCGGCTCTGGCGGCAAAACATCATGTGCGGCAGGTCATCATTGCCATGCCGGGGGCGCCCGGTAAGGCCGTGCGCGAGATCGTGCATATCTGTGATCAGGCGGGTGTGTCGGTGCGCACCATGCCGGGGATGCATGAATTGATCAATGGCGCTATCAGCGTCAATCAGTTGCGCACCATTCAGATTGAAGATCTCCTGCGCCGCGCTCCGGTGCAGACGGATACCGCCACGGTGCGCGCGCTGGTCGGTGGTCGTAGAGTGCTGGTGACGGGTGGCGGCGGTTCAATCGGCAGTGAATTGTGCCGCCAGTTGTTGCGCTGCGGGCCGTCGCACCTGATCGTGCTCGGCCATGGTGAAAACAGTGTGTTTGAGATTTGCAACGAACTGCAGCGGCTGGCTGACGCGCAGCTCGGGCTGGCGACACGTATCGTTCCGGTGATTGCGGATATTCGCTCACTGGAGCGCCTGCGCTGGATCTTCGGTACCTATTGCCCTGAACTGGTGTTCCACGCTGCCGCGCACAAACATGTGCCATTGATGGAAGAACATCCGGTGGAGGCGATCAGCACCAATGTCGTCGGTACACGCAACCTGCTCGATGTCGCGCTCGAAACCGGTGTGGATCGCTTCGTCATGATTTCATCAGACAAAGCTGTCAACCCGACCAGTGTGATGGGCGCCACCAAACGTGTCGCCGAGATGCTGGTGCTCGATGCGGCGCGGGTCAGCGGGCGGCCGTATGTCGCAGTGCGCTTCGGGAACGTGCTCGGCAGTCGTGGCAGTGTTGTGCTGACGTTCAAGCGCCAGATCGCGGCAGGCGGCCCGGTCACCGTTACCCACCCGGAAATGCGCCGCTACTTTATGACCATTCCTGAAGCTGTGCAACTCGTATTGCAGGCATCAATCCTGGGGCGAATCGGCGAGGTCTACATGCTCGATATGGGAGAGCCCGTCAAGGTGGTGGACCTGGCGCGCGACATGATCCGCCTGTCGGGTCTGGAGGTCGGGCGCGATATTGACATTTGCTTCACTGGAATCCGGCCAGGCGAGAAGTTGTTTGAGGAGTTGTTTGCCGATGGTGAGTGTTACCGCCCGACGGCGCACAGCAAGCTCTTCATTGCCGCGCGTGCCGGCGATAGCCTGCCGGACGCCCTGCGCTCACAGGTTGCGACGCTCGAGGAAGCGGCGGCGGCGAATGATGCCGTAGCGGTACGGCAATATCTCCAGGAACTCCTGCCTGACTATCGCCCCGTGCCGGCGACGGCGGCAACACCTGTGCAGAACGAGACTGCACAGGCGGTGCTGGTGCGTGTGCCGCGGCCGGCGCATGTGCTGGTTGAGAGAGGGCCATGATGACTGATTGTGCAATCAATCGACAACCCTTGAGCCTGGTGCCGGCGCGCACTGCCGGCGACGATGGTGAGATCGGCCCATTGATGGCGCTCGGCGGCGCATTGCTCATCCGTGGCGACGATGCCGGCGCGTGTACCGTGATCGACGAGGCACTGGCGCAGGCAGCCAGCTCGCCAGCGGCGGCGGAGATGCTGGCAATCAGCTGTCTGCGCTCGGTTGGCGCCGGCCCGGCGCGTGCCGATGCTGCGACCGTTGCCGCGTTGCTTATGCGTGTTGCTGGGGCGTGTGCCATGCAACTGGGTGAGACGAACCCCGTGATGACCGCGTTGCGTTGCCGCCTCGGGGATGTCTGGCATGCTGAAGGCGACCTCGCCCGGGCACGCCAGCAGTATGAACTCGTGCTCGCCGCTCACCGCACCAGCGTAACGGGCGATAACGACGCCATCGCCTGGGCGTTGAGTGGTATGGGCGACGTGTTGCGCGCCGAACGCCGCTATCCTGCGGCGCTGATGCATCTGCAACGCGCTCTGCGCCGGCAATCGGAATTGCACGGTGTGCATCCTGCGACCGCGCGCACTCACACGCGCCTGGGCGCGCTCTGGTTCGACCAGGGGCAGTATGCCGAGGCGCGCACCCACTTTCAAGAGTCCTTGACCATGCGTGAAGCGACGCTTGGCCCGCGCGATCCGGCAACGGCCCAGAGCCTGCATAATCTCGGCCTGACCCTTGCCGCGCTGGGCGACCTGCGTAGTGCGCGGGTGTGTCTCTCACAGGCGCTGGCGATACGCGAGGACCGGCTGGGCCGCGAGCACCTGGCGACGGCGCAGAGCCTTGATGTGCTCAGCCGGGTGCTGGCCGGGCTTGGCGATCATGAGAGTGCACAATACTGCCTTGAGCGCGCCGCCGCGCTCTACCGCGAACGTCTCGGTGAGCAGCATCCGGCGAGTAGTGCCGCGGCGACGCGTTTACGAGAGAACCGGCGCGGCGGCGCGTGCTGGAAAGGTATGTTTCGGAGGGATGCATGAAAATGGCAATCGTTCGTGTCAGTGTCATTCTGCTCGCTCTGATGCTGCTGGGCGGCACCGCGGCGCACGCCCGGTCGAATCCGCCGGCAGCGCTGCCGGGAGGCGAGACGGTAACGGTTCAGGTGGATGTAGATGGGTTGGGGCATCGCCTGACCGGTACGTATGTTGTCAAACGCTCCACCGACGGTAGTGGACTTGCAAGTTGGACATTCAACGGTATCTTCGACGGTAAGCCCGGTAAGGCATATGGAACAGCGATTGAGCGCTGGTCATCCGATGGGAGCGTGACTGTCGAGTTGACCGCGTTCAACTGTTCGGCTCTCACCCTCGATCAACTCCCGGCGCGTAGCGTGACGATTGCGCCGGGATGGAACGGGTTGATGATGGTTGCCGGCGTGCCATTGGCGGTCAAGGGCGCGTATAAAGCGCCGGGCGCGGGAAGCGCGCCGCTGCTCGTGGTGACAAATGCCGGGCGCGGCGTACAACCGATCACCGCATTGCCGAATACAGCCGGCCCTCCTGGATATGGTAAAGGCTTTCGGGCGAAATGATCGGCCTGTTCGATGAAGCGACGACTGCAATGGACCGGTATTGTTGCCGGCCTGGCGGCGCTGATCGCGGCGGTTACATACACGGTGTGGATCGGCGTCCTCAGCCGGCAAGAACAGGCGGATCCCTCCACTGAACGCGTGCTTGTGCTGGCCGATGGCCGGCGCTTGCCGCTGGAACAGCCGGGTGTCACTCCAGCGGCGCCGGCCGCGACCGTCCCGATGATTACGCCGGCAATACCGGATGCCGCAGTATCGCTGACGACGGTCGCGGCAACGCCGGCACCCGCGCCGGTGCTGCTTCCTCCTGAGCGGTTGATGATTCCGCGTATCGATGTCGATTGGCCGGTCACGCTGGCGGATGTCGATCATCTGCCGGCGTTTCGCGGCGTTGGCTGGCTCTTCGGCAGCGCCTTCCCCGGTATGCCGGGCAACATGGTGTTGTTTGGGCATCTTGGCGGCCAGTATGCTACGTTCACACGCCTCCACGAACTCCGCCAGGGCGACGACGTGCTGGTGCGGACACAGGCCGGTCTCCACCACTACCGTGTGCTGTTGAGCTATGAAACTACCCCGGACGATGTCACGGCGATGGCTCCCACCGGCACGCCGATTGCGACGCTGATTACCTGCAGCGGCCCCTGGATTCCTGAACAGCAAACGAATGAACGGCGGCTGATCGTCGTCGCCGAATATGTCGCGACGATGCCGTAATTGATCCGAGGTACGCGGTCGTCTTGCAGACGACCCGCGTAACAGCTCTTCTAGCCTCAATACCTTTCAAATAGGGCGTTATGCACCGCACAGCCCCCCACCCGACCTCCCCCCGGCGGGGGGAGGAGTCGGACTCCCTACCCCGGCGGGGG